>NZ_QQBA01000003.1 GCF_003350545.1 Flavobacterium glaciei | reverse complement strand
CGCTTATAACGGATGTTTAAAATCCTGTTATAAGCGTTTCTTTATTGTCTAAAAAACGACTCTAATCAAAATAAGCGAAGTTTTTCAGTGCCCTCAGCGAACCATCAGGATTTACTCCAATTACAAACTCTTCTTTTAAAACTTCAGGGTAAAACCTAGCAAGAAATTAGTTCCTGCTTGCGGATAGTAATACGGATAGATATCGTACATGTACCCATTTGAAACGTATTTTTTATCTAAAAAATTGTTTACTAAACCCGTCAACACTATTTCTTTGAAGATGGTTTTAGGTTTAAAAGTGTAGGCAACATTTAAATCATTGACAAAATAATCCGCCAACTTAGCAGCCGGTAATTCAATGTTATTCATGTATTGTTCGCCCACAAATTTTTGCAACCATGAAATATGGAGATTTTCCACTGGGGTATAGACCAAAATATTTCCTGCAATAATCGATGGAGAATATGCGATTTCAGTTGTTCCATAATCCTGACCTTCTACCGCTAAATCAATATTTTTATTAGCACTCAATGTAAAATTAGGACGAATAATCAATTGATCTGTCAACGCTATTGTAGCATCAACTTCAAGTCCTAAACGATAACTTTTTTCACTGTTAGAACGTATTGGAGCGCCTACATCATCTAAATTTCCCGTCAAAATCAATTGGTCTTTGTAAGCCATATAATACACATTGGTATTGAATTGTACTTTTTCAGCAACATATCGCCAACCCAATTCAAAATCATTCAGCTTTTCTGGCTTTACATTTCCGCCTTCGTAATCACTCCTATTTGGTTCGCGATTGGCTCTGGCATAGGATAAATAGACAGAATTTCCAGAATTGATTGTGTAAGTTAATCCCGTTTTAGGGTTAAAGAAATTAAAAGTATCATCTACAAGTGTGGGCTGAACACCATTAGCTTTGTAATTGACGGATCTATATTGCAAATCTCCAAATAAACTTAGTTGCTCTGTGATTTGGAAATTGGCTTTGGCAAAAAGATTTCCATCGGTTTTATTAGCATAATCATCATAATACCGGTCTCCTAACTCAGTCTGTGAAGCATTTCGTGCCCAAACAACTGTTCCAAAATGGTCACCTTCATATTTGTTCCAACCACCACCAAAAATCACATCCCATTTTTCATCTTTATAATTAGCAGAAAACGTAGTTCCATAAAAATCATTATCTAACCATTTTTGACGCACTAAATCCGTTGTTGTAATAGCGCCAACTGGCTGTAATCCGTAATCGGAAAAATCAGCATCTTCTTTGTAATTTTCGTAATAACCTTTTCCTTTAGTGTAATGCAACGCAAAATTAGTACTCCAATTTTCGGATATTTTTTCGTTCCAGAGCAATTGTAAGTGATCTTGCTGGTAATTGTCGGTTTCATTGTCATAAAAACGTGCATTCCCTTGTTCGTCCGTGAAGGCACCTGCTGAATTAAACGTTCGGTCATTTTGTAATGTTTCACCATCTATCCCGTTCCAAGACTGGTACGTTTTTTCGGTTCCACCAAAAACCAATGCTTTTATCAAAGTCGTTTTACCCACGTAGGTCCCCTGAAGAAAATAGGATTTTAAATCAGAAGCTCCGCGATCTACAAATCCGTCCGACTTAATAGCCGACAAACGCCCTGCGATTTCGAAGTGGTTATTCATCAAACCTGTACTAAATTTTACCGTGTGTTTTCTGGTATTGAAACTGCCCATCGAATTTGAGATTTCACCCGAACTATCTTTGGCAAAATTATCCGTCAACATATTTAAGCTGGCACCAAAAGCTCCCGCACCGTTAGTAGAAGTCCCTACACCTCGTTGCAATTGTAAACTCTCTACTGAAGAAGCAAAATCAGGCATATTAACCCAAAAAGTTCCATGACTTTCAGAATCATTGTATGGAATTCCGTTGATGGTAACATTTACTCTTGTCGCATCGCTACCTCGAACTCGAATTCCGGTGTAACCAACACCATTTCCCGCATCAGAAGTGGTAACAACTGACGGCAAATAATTCATCAGAATAGGGATGTCCTGCCCTAAGTTTCTAAATTTGATTTCCTTTTTTCCTAAATTACTAAAACTAACCGGTGTTTTTGTGGTAACCCGCACCGCTGATACCAAAACTTCATCCAGTTGGTTTAATTTCGTAGTGTCTTTTACTTGTGCAAAAGAGAGAAACGAAAATAGAGAAAATAAAATAGAGAATAGACGACTCAAAAGTATGTTTGAAGGTTTCGCCTTTGCGCTTTTGCGGCTTGTAAAATAAAATAAAGTATTCATCCGTAAATAAGATTACGAATAAAAGGGGGAATTATTCCTTTTGTTAAATTAATAAATGTTTGTTTCCTATGACAAATAGATAGTGTGCACGCTATTTTTTTGTCATTTTTTCCCTTAGCGACATTACTCGCCCAGGTTCGTTGGGTATGATCTCAGCTCGTTATTTAGAGCACCCCTTTGAGACAGCGCAAAACTAATTATAAATTATGAATTATAAATTATGAATTGGAATAATTTTTAAAAATCAGGTTTTCTACGTGTCTTTTTTACCTCAGAAACATTTTTTTTATCCTTTATTCGCTTTCTAATAACAGATTTAGGGATTCTGGTGGGCTTTCTTTCCTTTGGAACAAATAATGCATTTTTTATCATTTCCAAAAATCGTTTGGTAACAATATCTTTGTTTCTTAACTGACTTCTATCTTCATCACAATTCAAAATCAAAACAGCATCGGTTGTTAATCTGGAAGATAATTTGGTTTCAACTAAAAGTTTCTCCTCAACCGTTAGAGCCTGAGAATTCTTCAAATCAAAAGTTAATACTACTTTCGAGGAAACTTTATTTACGTTTTGACCGCCTGCTCCACTACTGCGGACGGCTTTAAAACTTAACTCTGATATGATTTTTTCGTTTTCCAAAATTATTACGGCTGATGTGCAGGTTTTAATAAATCATTAACTGTTTTTACGGGATTAAAAGTAATCAAAGGCACTTGTACAAATACAGTTATCCATTTTGCCATAGCTCCATTCCATAATCCGGGTAGTTCATAGGATTTAATATCCCTTCCAAAAGTAGTTTTCTCTACAATAAAACCACTATTATGATCTACAAATTGAGTTAAATCAAATTTTTCATTTTTATAATTTTTAATTCCACACACTAAATCTACAGGATTAAAGTGTGTAGATGCATTCAGCATTCCCATCTGACTTTCATTAGATAAATCTACTTGTGAGCTTTCAACAATTTGCAAAGTAATAGATCCTTTCTCATCTTTTACCCAATAAGGACCACCTCCCGCTTCACCTTCATTTTTTACCATACCACAAACTCTGATAGGCTTATTTAAAGCAGCTTTTATTTCAGTGATTTTATCTTCAAAACTAAGTTGGTAAAAACTATTGGGGATACTAATATTTAGTTTTTCTTGTAAAAAAAGTAAAACTTCTTCGCTTTCCTCCTGTTGAATTTCATCAACATCAATTGCATGCAAATACTTAAATACCTGCTGTTGCAATTCAATTAAAATTCCTGCTAGTGCTTTTTTATACAAAGCGTTTTTTTCAATATTATTTTGGATTACATTATCAATGTTTTTTATAAAAACAATATCCGCATCAAGATTATTTAAGTTTTCTATCAAAGCTCCGTGTCCCCCCGGTCTAAAAAATAATTTGCCGTTTTCATCTCTGAAAGGGTTGTTTTCAAAATCTACAGCTAAAGTATCCGTACTCTCATTTTGAAAAGAGTAGCTAACGTCTATTGCTATTCCAGCCTTTTTTTCTACTATTTCTTTAACGTCATTTATTGAAGTTTGAAACTGTGTCAAATGAGATTCTGACACCGTAAAATGTAAACTTGAATTTGAATTTGAGTTAGCATAATAGACACATTCATTAAGATGTTCCTCCACCGGTGTGTAAATATGATTTTCATATCTATGAAAAGGAAGTACACCTTTGGGCTTACCCGCAAAATTGAAATAATCCGTGGCTAACAGTAATTTTATGAAATAATAATTTTTATAATCACGATCTAGGGATTCAAAATCAATAAATTCCTCTCTTAGTTTTTTATCAACTGCCTCGAAAAACGGAAATTTTTCTAAACCAATAATAAAGACAGGGAGTTCTGTTTCTTTTTTTCTATTTATGTACGCATTAATCGTTTCGTTTTCGAGATCAAAATCCTTCAAAAAGCTAAGCAAAAACTTAAACATTCTTGTAGCTGCGCCAGATGCTGGAACAAATTTCTCAAGTTTAAAATTTGACTTATTCTCATCAAAAAGAACTGCCTTTTCATGGAAATTATTTTCAGATAATTTTAAAATACCATTGAATAAAGTTGCCGGTCCTACCAGATTACTCTTTGTTATTCCATTTCTAAAAAAATCAAGTTGTTGTTGAATGTTTTTTAATGAAACTCCTTTTTGATATATCTGAAGAAAATCAAGTGAAGAAAATCCCATTTCTTTAGCCTTTGTTAAATCATTGATAATCGCTACTGCTTTATTTAGCCGTAATTTTTTATCTCCTGAAAGAATTACAAATGGTTTTTTATTATCGATTAACGATTTTTTGAAAATTGCAAACACAGACTCCCTTTTATCTGGACAATCTCTTAAATCATCTTTTTCCCATGGAATGTCAATGTCCGTAAGAAAAAACAAGTCATATTCATGCTCGCGAGCAGCTTGATCTAATAATGGGTCACAATAATTATAATATACTTCAGAAAAAACCTTAGTAACTAATAAATTAGTGTCACAAAAAAGATATTTATTAGCAATTAAAGCAGTTTCATTTTCTAATTTGGTTTGCCCTAAAGCAATAGGAAGCAGGTCATCAATACTACAAACTTTTTCATCTAGATCCCATTTTTTTTGAAGATAGTCTCTTGCAAATTCAGGAACCCATTCTGTTTTATAATATTCCGCGAGTTGCTTTGCCAATGTGGTTTTTCCCGTACTTTCGGGACCAAAAAGAGCAATTTTAATTATTTTTGTAACTCCGTTTGAGAGCTGTCTGAGATTTTCTTCCATTCTAAATAGCCAAAAATGGCAACTATTGTAAATACTAAGTATTGAAAACTGGTAAAAGTAAATCCTTTTGAAAAATATAATGGAATAGAAATTACATCTCCAACAATCCAAAACACCCAATTTTCTACTTTCCTTTTAGCCATGAGCCACATTCCTACAAAGAAAATTCCTGTGATAAATGTATCTACATAAGCATACCAAGTGGTGAATTTTCCGAAATAATGATACACCGAAACCACAAAAGCGACAGTAAATATAAAAAGAATTATCGCAATTCGTTTTTCTGAACTCGAAATTTTTGAAATTGGGAATTCAACTGTATCATCTTTTTTACGAGTCCAATGGTACCAGCCATAAATACTCATCACAAAATAATAGCCATTAATCATCATATCGCCCCACAAAGTCCATTTCCAAAGCAAATACACAAATATAGAGGTACTTACTAATCCAGTTGGAAAAACTAAAATGTTGTCTTTTTTTGCATACCAAACGCTCAATAATCCAAAAACAACAGCAACAATTTCTAAGATAATATCTAATGTTGGGTATTCGCTGTATTGTGAAAAAAAGTATTCTATCATGAATTAAGGGTTAAAAAAATTAATATCTTTTTCAAAAGCCGTTCCTATAACAACTAAATCGGCTCCGGCATGATAAGCGTTTTGAATACCTTGCAAATCTACAATTCCACCTCCAACAAGTAACGGAATTTCAATATTTTGAGCAACTAATGCAATCATTTCTAATGGGACAGCTTGTTTAGCACCACTTCCCGCTTCCAGATATATTAACTTACTGCCTAACATTTCGCCAGCCTGAGCCGTAGCTAATGCAAATTCATGATTAGTTCTATCTAAAGGAATGGTTTTGCTCACTCTTTCTACGGCGGTTTCAGTTCCGCTTTCAATTAGGATGTATCCCGTTGAAATAATTTCGAGCTGAGTTTTTTTTAAAATTGGGGCTGCCTTTACCTGATGTTCTATTAAATAATCCGGATTGCGACCAGATAGTAATGATAAAAACAAAATAGCATCGGCTTTATCTGAAATTTGTGATGGATTCCCCGGAAAAAGAACGATTGGCAGACTACAATTTTGTTTGATTTTCACAATTAATTCATCAATAATAGTAGTTGTGACAATGCTTCCGCCAATGAATATATGAGTTGCAGGAGAGTCATTAATTTTTGAAATCAAAATAGATGAGCTCTCCAAAACTACTTTGTCTGGATCTAAAAGAATAGCGAGCAATTTTTTTTTTTCGCTTTTTGATTTTAAAATGTCATTATAAATATTTGTCATTTTTAGTACGCAGGTGAAGCGGATTTTACAGATTAATACAAATTATTCAACAGATTACTAGGACTACAATTTCTACTTCTTCCAAATCATTCAATAGGCCTGTGCCCAGCCATTATTTTTCGAAAGCATAAACTAAAGTAAAATCTTCAATTTCTTCAAAATGAATCTTAAAATCCTTAACCAGATTATCAGAATGAAGCGTGGCAATAGTTTGTTTAGCGCTGATACGAAAATTATCAACGCTTATGTGATCCTTGAAACTGATTCCTTTTTCATTTCTAATTTTAAATATTGCTTCTTTGGCACCCCAAATCACCGTTAATTTCCTAATGTAATCTTCGCAACTTATATCCAAAAATTGAAATTCTGAATCACAAAATTTATCAGCGATTCGTGTGATTTTTTCTCTTTGCATTTCGATGTCGATTCCTACTATTTCGTCACTAATAATAATTGCCGAAAAATTATGCGAATGTGTTATTGAAATATGCTTTTTTCCTTGTAAATGTGGTTTGCCGAATTCATCATAATACAAATCTAAATCGGTGTAGCCGGCTTCTTGTAATAATTTACGAACACTAAGAAAGGCGCGTTGGTGTATTTCGGATCTCATTCCGTTTAGCCTAATACGATTGTTCTCGTTTAAGATTACTTGTTCGAATAATTCCGCATAGGATTCGGTTACTTTCCAAACAAGAATTTGAGTGGTGGCGACGGTTTGAGATAAATTAATCGTTTTGAAAAGCGGCATCGTGTTCTGGTATCATTTTTTAGCCCCGGTAGCAGCGGCATCCTTTTTTCACGCTTTTTTGCGTGATAAAAGATATAGCGAATAACGGGAAATAGCTCCAGAAACTGAAACAAGATCAGCTTCATGAAATTATTTAGTTAATGTTCAAAAGATTAGCGAATTAAACAATTCACAAATCTTATAGAAAACAGTTAAATTCTAAAGTTATTACGTAAATTTGCAAAAAATTAAAATTACAAATATACTATAAATGAGTACTACAACTATGCCTTTTGTGGCTTTCAAAGTAAAAGACATTTCTCTAGCGGCTTGGGGAAGAAAAGAAATTGAACTAGCAGAAGCTGAAATGCCAGGTTTAATGGCGCTTCGTGCGGAATACAAAAACGAACAACCACTTGCTGGTGCTCGTATTGCAGGATGTTTGCACATGACAATCCAGACTGCGGTTTTGATTGAAACTTTAATCGCTCTTGGTGCTGAAGTTACTTGGTCTTCTTGTAACATTTTCTCTACTCAAGATCAAGCTGCCGCTGCTATTGCTGCTGCAGGAATTCAAGTTTATGCTTGGAAAGGTTTGAATGAAGAGGATTTTGACTGGTGTATCGAGCAAACATTATTCTTTGGTGAAGACAGAAAACCATTGAACATGATCCTTGATGATGGCGGAGATTTGACTAATATGGTTATTGATCGTTACCCACATTTAGTTGCTGGTATCAAAGGTTTATCTGAAGAAACTACAACAGGAGTTCATAGATTGTACGAAAGAGTAAAAGCGGGAACACTACCTATGCCTGCTATTAACGTAAATGACTCAGTTACTAAATCGAAATTTGACAACAAATACGGTTGTAAAGAGTCAGCAGTTGATGCTGTTCGTCGTGCAACGGATGTTATGCTTGCTGCAAAAAGAGTAATCGTTTGTGGTTACGGTGATGTAGGTAAAGGAACTGCGGCTTCTTTTAGAGGTGCTGGCTCTATTGTTACAGTTACTGAAATTGACCCTATTTGTGCTTTACAAGCTGCAATGGACGGTTTTGAAGTAAAAAAATTAGACACAGTTATCGCAACTGCTGATATTATCATCACTACGACTGGAAATAAAGATATCGTTTTAGGTTCTCATTTCGAAAAAATGAAAGACAAAACTATCGTTTGTAACATTGGACATTTTGATAACGAAATTGATATGGCTTGGTTGAATACAAACCACGGTGCATCAAAAATTGAAATCAAACCACAAGTTGACAAATACACCATTGCTGGAAACGACATTATCGTTTTGGCAGAAGGTCGTTTGGTAAACCTTGGTTGTGCTACAGGTCACCCAAGTTTTGTAATGAGTAACTCATTTACTAACCAAACTCTTGCTCAAATCGAATTGTGGAAAAACAGTGCTGCTTACAACAATGAAGTATACATGTTACCAAAACACCTTGATGAAAAAGTAGCAATGTTACACTTAGCTAAATTAGGTGTTGAATTAGAGACTTTACGTACTGAACAAGCGGATTATATTGGAGTTCCTGTTGAAGGTCCATTCAAACCAGAGTACTACAGATACTAGTCTTATTTGTCATTCTGACGATAGGAAGAATCCAAACCCTTGCAGTCCCGAAGTTTCGGGAGCAAGGGTTTTTTTGTTTTTGGGCATGACCCGTAGTCTCGTCCAAAAAGACGAGACTACGGGTCATGCTATACGCTGTATCTTTTATTGCGCTGCGCTTCATAAAAGGATGCCGCTACAAACGAAGTTCAATGAACTCCGATAAAAATAAAAGCGAAGTTGAGTAATCCCTCATGCGGAAGTATTTACAATAAAGCTTCTAGCCTTTTAAAGGCTAGAAGCTTTACAATAGTACACCTCGCAAAACTACACACTACACTTGAATCACAGCGTATCGAAAAAGCTAAATGTATTTCTACTAAAGCAAATGGACCAATCAAACCAGAGTACTATAGATACTAGTCTTATTTGTCATTCTGACGATAGGAAAAATCCAAACCCCAACCCTACTGCAATTTGAGAACTTTACATTGCGACATATCAGCTTTTCATAAGGGAAGAAAGACCACTAAATTTTAAGTCGCCCAAAAAAAATAAAATTGAAAGAATTTTACAATATATTTGATAAATGATACTAAAACATAGTTAAAAACCAATAGCAGCAAAAATGAAGCGACTACCATTATTATTTGTACTACTGATGACACAACTGTTTATTTTTGCTCAAAATAATGCGATTAGTCAATTCACCCACTCTCTAAGAGACATCGATCATAATGGATGCGTAAAAAGTATAACCAATCACAATTTTACATTCATCAAAAATAAAGAGACAAAAGATACTATCAAGTCTGTTAATAAAACACTTTTCAATAAAAAGGGAATAATAACAAAACAATTGAATTGCAATAATTCAGTCAATGACCCATGGCAAATAATTGAATACGACAACCAGGGAAGGGTACTAACTATTTCAAGAAAAGACAAAAACAGTATTTCTTTGTTTGCCAGACAATTTTTTAATAATTTTTCTGAACATCCTGATTCATTGAACTTTTATAATAGTGAAAAAAGAAAAACAAATCAGTACATAAACCACTTCGTTAAAAAACTTTTAGTTAAACAAGAATATTTTACTCAAGATACATTGAGACATTATAATACTTACCAATATGATAAAAAAAATAGAATAACAAAGGAGTCATTTATTAACACTGAAAACGGATGGGGAATTACGCTTGGCAAATCCATAACTGGTGACAAAGAGGAGAAAAGTCTAAGCCCTGATAACTACACGATATACGAATACACGAAGATTTTAGACACATTAGTATTTACAAAAACAAAATTTACTCAATTTCTAGAGTTAAAGAACATCAGAAAAGAACTAAAATCCTACAATTACGATATAGAAATTACAGAAGAATATAAAAATAATCACTTAGACAAATATACATACACTTATTCGACAAAAGATTCCATTTCTTCATCCAAATATTTCTTTACAAGCAAAAAGGAAATAGGTACGTTTTACAATTTGATTACCACTCCTAATAAAATAGTTTACATAAGCGACAATGATAAAAACAGTGAACACACCACAACAATACTAATAGAATTCGATAAATTTAATAACTGGATCAAGAAAACATATGTTTCAAAAAATGTTATCACACAATTATTTAGAAGAGAAATAGAGTACTACTGCCACTAGAAAGAATATGGATTTGAGAAATATTGAAACCAATATAATAATAATAATTGCAAGTACATTTACTTTAAAAATCATCTCAGACAACTTACTAATTCGGCAAAAAAGTAATTAAAACAAAAAAATTCATTTCTTTCGAAACGGGTTTTTAAAATAATGAACAAACCCAATTATGCTTCAATTTCAAATGGAAGGATAGAAACATCAGATATGTTATCTCTTTCCTTTTGGAGAAAAACTCCATCTACTCTTGCGTGTAGTGTGTGATTTTTACTGATGTAAACATTAGCACCTGGATTATGTTTTGAACCTCTTTGTCTTACGATGATGCTACCCGCAATAGCAGCTTGACCAACAAAAATTTAATTCTCATCATAATAAAAGTAAGAGCCCTTACTATTAAATCTACAATGGGATCAATATATTCTAAGTTTATGGTATATTTGAGTACATTATATAATTTATAGAAACAAAACTTAGTCAAAAAATATATTTATAAAATCAAAGAGGAAAACAACATAACCATAAAACTATGAATATTTATACTACTATTGCTCAACTTGTAATCGCGTTATCTGTAAGTTATGTATGGATTTTTAGGCTTGACAACATTAATGCCGAATTTAAACAATACGGCTTGTCTGATTTGACAAGAAATCTTGTAGGTGCTTCAAAAATAATTTTAGCAACCCTACTAACGACAGGAATATGGTTTCCTGAATTAGTGTTTATACCAGCGCTTTTAATGGCGTTTTTGATGGTTTGCGCACAATTTTTTCATTTTAAAGCAAAAAACCCTTGGCATAAACATTTTCCATCTTTATTCCTTTTGGCGCTATCCCTTTTTGTTGCGCTATTCGCTTCCAAATAAATAAAATATGAATTTCTTAAATGTACTTATTTGCTTTTCAGCAATCTCCTTTCTCATCTACGGAATCGCTTATTTTGTCTCCACCAACATGAAAAATGAATTCAAACGTTTTGGCCTTGAAAAGTTTGGAACGTTGACTGCCATCCTGGAATTGACTGGCGCTTTTGGTTTATTTATAGGTTTACAGAATTACACTATTTTAGTTTTTGCCTCTGGAGGCTTAACTTTGTTAATGTTACTTGGCGTGGGCGTGAGAATAAAGATGAAAGATTCTTTATTAGTTTCCTTACCCGCCTTTTTCTACTTTATATTGAATGCCTATATTTTATATAAAACCTTAGAATAAATCAATCAGAATTATAACCAATTATATCAAAGTCATAGTCAAAGAGCATTTTATATTTTGAAAAATATCAATTTTGACTATTGACACCCTTTCTAAGTAAGAAAACTGAAAAATTATAGTAAACAAAAAACCCGTCTCGTTATCAAACGAGACGGGTTTCTTAATAATTGAGAAAATCAATTATGCTTCAACTTCAAATGGAAGGATAGAAACATAAGATTTGTTATCTCTTTTCTTTTGGAAGAAAACAACTCCATCTACTCTTGCGTGTAGTGTGTGATCTTTACTGATGTAAACATTAGCACCTGGATTATGTTTTGAACCTCTTTGTCTTACGATGATGTTCCCAGCAATAGCAGCTTGACCACCAAAAATCTTAACACCTAAACGTTTTGATTCTGATTCTCTACCATTCTTAGAACTACCGACACCTTTCTTGTGAGCCATGACGTATTAGTTTTATATTTGTTAGTAATTAATTAAATAGCTTTACCACCATTTAATTCATCTTGTAATTTTTTTAATTCATCCATTTTACCATCTGCAGCTAATTGTGCTTGTTGAGCCCAAGTAGTTGGATCTAAATGAGATAATTTAGATTCAGATGCTTCTAAAATTGCTTTTACCGCATCAGCGCTTGTTTTTGCTAATTTAGAGAATGTAGTAATTCCAGCTTCAACTAATGCTTCTGCTGCTTTAGGACCAACTCCTTCAATTAATTTCAAATCATCAGCTTTTTTTGCTGCTTTTGGAGCTTTTGCTTCAGCAACTTTTTCAGCTTTTGGAGCTGCTTTTTTTGTACCTGATGCAGAAATACCTTCAATTACAATTTGAGTAAGATACTGTCTGTGACCGTTTCTCTTTTTGTATCCTTTTCTTCTTTTCTTTTTGAAAACGATAACTTTATCTCCTTTTAAGTGTTGTAACACTTTAGCTTCTACTGAAGCACCTTCTATAGCTGGGGCGCCTAAAGTGATTGTTCCGTTGTCATCTAATAAAAGAACTTTGTCAAAAGAAACTTTTGAACCTTCTTCATTAGTCAAACGGTTAACATAAACCTTTAAGTCTTTGCTTACTTTGAATTGTTGCCCTGCTATCTCTACGATTGCATACATACTGAATTGTTTTAATAATTTTTAAGGTTGCAAATATACAATTAAATATTTACCTAGCAATCTGTTGAATAAAAAAAATACTTTTTATGAAAAAACATCCATAATATCAAGCTTTTATAACTATTTCATGAAATAGTCCGCTGAACTAGTGTTAAATTTCTAACACTACTGAACATTATTGTGTAACAAAAAATTTGAAATCGCTACTAACCACACATAATCAACAAAATTATTAACCTTATGAAAAATTCATTAATGGCTTTAGGTGCTTTGTTTATGCTAGGAGGAGTCGCTTCAGCGCAGAAAGTAGCTTTTGAGGAATACAAATTAGACAATGGTTTGCACGTGATTTTGCACAACGATCCATCTGCTCCAACTGTTATTACATCAGTAATGTACCATGTAGGTGCCAAAGACGAAAATCCAGAAAGAACGGGATTTGCTCACTTTTTTGAACATTTATTATTTGAAGGAACTGAAAACATCAAACGTGGTGAGTGGTTCAAGATTGTAACTGGAAACGGCGGTGTAAACAATGCGAACACTACGGATGACAGAACCTATTATTATGAAGTTTTCCCTTCTAACAACTTAGAATTAGGTTTGTGGATGGAAGCAGAAAGAATGCTACACCCTGTAATCAATCAAATAGGTGTTGATACTCAAAACGAAGTAGTGAAAGAAGAAAAAAGACTTCGAGTTGACAATCAGCCTTATGGAAACTTTTTAGCGGAAGTAAAAAAGAATATCTTCACAAAACACCCGTACCGTTGGGCAACTATTGGTTCTATGAGCCATTTAGACGCTGCAACATTAGAAGAATTCCAAGCTTTCAACAAGAAATTTTATATTCCAAACAATGCTGTTTTGATTGTTGCCGGTGATTTCAAAAAGGAACAAGCTAAAGAATGGATTCAGAAATATTTTGGACCTATTAAAAAAGGAGCTGCTATACAAAGAGAAAAATTTGTTGAAGAACCAATTACTCAAACTATAAAAGCAAAATTTGAAGATGCTAATATCCAAATTCCTGCAATTGTAGCAGCGTATAGAACGCCTTCTATGAAAACTAGAGATGCGAGAGTACTTGATATGATTTCCTCTATCTTAAGTGATGGAAAAAGTTCAAGATTATACAAGAAAATTGTAGACGACAAGAAAATGGCTTTACAAATTGGTGCTTTTAGCAACAACCAAGAAGACTATGGAAGCTATATCATTTACGGTTTGCCACAAGCTCCAAATACTGCTGAGAGTATCCTTGCGGAAATCGACTTGGAAATTGCAAAACTACAAACAGAATTACTTTCTGAAAAAGATTTACAAAAATTACAAAACAAATTCGAAAACCAATACGTAAACAGCAACTCAACTATTGACGGTATCGCTGACAACTTGGCTACTTATCATTTGTTATACGGTGATGTAAACTTAATCAATACCGAAATCGAAATCTACCATTCTATCACTCGTGAGGAAATCAGAGATGTTGCCAAGAAATATTTAAATCCAAACCAAAGATTAGTTTTGGATTACGTTCCATCTAAAGACAAAGCTCAAAACTAAGATATATCATTATGAAAAAATCAATATTAATTTTATCAAGCTTGTTCTTAACAGTAATCATGCAAGGACAAATCATCCCTCAGCCAAAACCTGGCGTCGCTCCAACGATAAAAATTGGAAAACCGGTAACCTTTGAATTAAAAAATGGGTTAAAAGTTATGGTGGTCGAAAACCATAAATTACCTAGAGTATCATTTAGTCTTACTTTAGACAATGATCCGTACGCTGAAGGCGACAAAAAAGGTGTTGCTGA
This sequence comes from Flavobacterium glaciei, assembly GCF_003350545.1. Taxonomy (GTDB): domain Bacteria; phylum Bacteroidota; class Bacteroidia; order Flavobacteriales; family Flavobacteriaceae; genus Flavobacterium; species Flavobacterium glaciei. Next base: position 280,894 of record NZ_QQBA01000003.1, on the reverse strand, counting down.
TATGACTAGTACTTTAATTGGAAGCGGAACAACTAAAATCTCTAAAGAAGCTTTCAATGAAGAAGTAGATTTTCTAGGCGCCAACATCAATTTTAGCTCAAACGGTGCTTCGGCAAGCGCATTATCTAAATATTCTGGAAGAGTTTTAGAGTTAATGGCAGATGGCGCATTAAACCCTAACTTTACCCAAGAGGAATTTGACAAAGAAAAAACAAAACTTATTGAAAGCTTAAAAGCGAATGAAAAAAGCGTTTCAGCAGTAGCAGCAAGAGTTGTAGATGTTTTGACTTATGGAAAAAACCATCCTGCAGGAGAATATGTAAGCGAAGCTACTTTGAAAAATGTAACACTTGCTGATGTAAAAGAAAACTACAACAATTATTTTGTTCCAAGTAACGCTTACCTAATTATTGTGGGTGATGTGAAATTCAAGGAAACAAAAAAAATGGTAGAGAAATTCTTTGGTTCATGGAAAAAAGCAACTGCTCCTTCTATTACATATAGTGACCCTAAAGATGTTCCTCAAACACAAATCAACTTTATTGATATGCCAAATGCAGTTCAATCAGAAGTTGCGGTAGTAAACATTTCAAATCTTAAAATGACTGATCCTGATTATTTTGCTGTTTTAGTCGCAAACCAAATCCTAGGAGGTGATTTCAACAGTTACATTAATATGAATTTAAGAGAAGCTCACGGATGGACGTATGGTGCTAGAACTAGCATTTACGGAGACAAACGCGTTTCTACTTTTAATGCTTCTACTCAAGTTCGTAATGCTGTAACAGATAGTACCGTTGTTGAGATTTTCAAAGAATTTAAAAAAATCAGAACTGAAAAAGTAACTGACGAAATGTTAGCTAGCGTAAAAGCAGGATACATTGGACGATTTGTAATGCAAATTGAAAAACCACAAACGGTAGCAGGATACGCTTTGAGAATTCAAACACAAAACTTACCAGCTGATTTTTACGAAAACTACATTAAAAACATCAGCGCTGTAACAGCAGATGACATTTTAAGAGTAGCCAATAAATACTTCTTGGCTGACAACAGCAGAATTGTAATTGTAGGAAAAGCGGCTGACGTAGCTCCTAGTTTAGAAAAATTAAAATACCCAGTATCATATTTTGATAAATACGGAAACCCAACGGCTAAACCTGAATTCAAAAAACCGGTTCCAGCTGGAGTTACTGCAAAAAGCGTTATTGACAATTACATCAAAGTTATTGGTGGCGAAAAAGCTGCAATGGATGTAAAAACAATTGCAATGACTGGAACTACAACAATTCCACAAGCGCCTTCTCCTTTAAATTTTACTTCTAAGATTGATGCAAAAGGAAAACTTATGGTTGAATTAGCCATGGGAACAATGAGCTTGATGAAACGAGTTGTAAATGAAAAAGGAGCTTATGTTATGCAACAAGGGCAACGTCAAAACATCGAAGGAACAATGTTAACTGACATGAGAGCTGCTGCAACACCATTTGAAGAACTATCTCTTTCTACAAAACAAGGATTAACTTTAGAAACTATCGAGTCCATTAACGGAAAAGACGCATACGCTGTTAAGAACGGAAAAACTACTTTGTATTATGATGTAGTTTCTGGCTTGAAATTAGCTGATTCTAAAGTTATGGAACAAGGTGGTAAAAGTGTTACGCAAACTACTAATTATGGAGATTACAAAGAAGTAAAAGGAGTTAAGGTTCCTTTTAACATCATCCAAAATGTAGGTTTTGAATTGGATATAAAAATGTCTGACGTAAAAATCAATGAAGGAGTTTCAGATGCTGATTTTCAATAATCAAAATTTGAATTAATAAACAAAGGCTATCTATTTAGGTAGCCTTTGTTGTTTTATACTAATTAAACTGAATACTAAACACTACTTCTTAGCTGATAAATACACCCCAATTAATATAATAAAAGCACCAAAAAACTGTACAGGCGTAAGCATTTCATTATCTAATAATCCCCAACAAAAAGCAACTACAGGAATCAAATATGTTACTGACGTAGCAAAAACGGGTGAAGACATTTGGATCAATTTAAAAAACAAAATATTGGCAATTCCAGTTCCTACAACGCCAAGAATCATAATAAATAAAACCGATTCTTGCACTTTTACATCTTGCACCACTTCAAAGAAACCGGAGAAAAACAAGATGATGAATGCCGGAAAAAACAACACCATAAAATTCCCTGTAGTAATACTCAACGGACTCAAATCATGCAAATATTTCTTGATTAAATTGACATTAGTTGCATAACAAATAGACGCTATTAAAACCAAAATAGCATAGTAATAATTCTGTTCAGGATGATGAATAGCACCATTCAAGATCAACAAGGCACTTCCTAATAACCCAATTAGAATCCCAATAATCTGATTCCTTTTGAATTGCAAACCAAAAACCAAAGCGCCCAGAATTAATGTATTCAAAGGAGTTAGCGAATTCAAAATTGAACTCACAGAACTATCTATTTCGGTTTGGGCAATAGCAAATAAGTAAGCCGGAATAAATGTCCCGAATAGCGAAGTTAAGGCAATATATTTCCATTTGTATGTTGGAATTTTTGACAAACTTTTAAATCCTATCAATACTAAAAAAACAGCAGCAAATATGATTCGCAACGATCCCAATTGCAAAGCTGTCAAACCGATTAATCCTTTTTTTATTAATATAAATGAACTTCCCCAAACTAAGGCAAGTACCATCAAATACACCCATTTTAACTGCTTCGATTCCATAAAGATAATTTTGCCCCAAAATTGTAATTATTTTATGAATTAGTCCTTCTTTTTTTAATTAATTTTGCAAAACACAAATGTGATTTTAATCTTTTAAATTTCAATATAATGAATTTCAAAAAATCAATTGTAACGCTATTACTTACAAGTGTTGTATTTGTAGGATGTAAAGAGAAACCAACAGAAATAGGTTCAAAAGAAACTGAAACTACAGAAGCTCCAAAAGTTAAAAAGGAAATCGCAGCAGCTAATCTTCAAACAGCAAGTTTTTCTGTAGAAGGAATGACATGTGCTGTAGGTTGTGCCAAAACGATTCAAGAAGATTTGACCGGACTGGACGGCGTTCAAAAAGCAACTGTCGATTTTGAGACAAAATTAGCCACCGTAACTTTTGACAAAACGGTTCAAACTCCAGAAAAATTGACTAAAGTTGTAGAAGCCGCTGCTGATGGTAAAACATACAAAGTTTCGAATATGAAGTCTTAATTCAGACTTTCAAATTGTAAAAAAAAGCATTCGTTACTGGCGAATGCTTTTTTTGTGAAATATTATTTCCACTTCAAGGTTTCCATCAGTCGCTGCATGTCATTTTTGATATAACTTGCCGCCGGCATAATAGAATCATAATTGGGTTTTGCGTAAAAGTAAACGGAACCCGTCACAAAATGCTTCGTGCTGTCCGTAGCATAAAACTGTGAGTTGGTAGCCGCATTTCCTTCAACCTGATAAAACATACCGTACACTTTTTTTTCGGGATTCAAATAAGGCTGTTCCAGAATATCATCTGCTTTTATCACGTGTTCAAAAGTCAGTTTTTGTGCATCACGCAACAGTTCATTAATGTTTTTTGTGACTGGTTTATACGTCAAATAAATAGTTGCTTTCATTTTAGGATAGGTAATTGTAAAACCACAATCATTCTCTTTTTTGATAATCGCATCTGAATTCATTTCGAAAGCGTAAGAACATTCATTTTCGAAATTTACATATTTAGCTTCCGGATAATCCAATCGCAAATAGCCAGAAGGTTTTGGCAAGACATCATCTTTACAACTAAAACTCAAGAATGAGACTGCAATTATTGCCGAAAAAGTGATTATTTTTTTTAACATTTTTACTTATTCAATCGTTACTTTTATTTGCTTTACCCTTTTTTGATCCACAGCTTCAACCGTAAACAGGCAATTTTCGAATGAAATTTTCTGGTTCTTTTTCGGAAAATTTCCCAAAATTTCAAGAATAAAACCAGCCAGTGTTTCGGCTTCTCCTTTTTTGATTTCGAATAATTCTTCATCTACATCAATTATTCTGTAAAAATCCTTGAGGTTTATTTTTCCTTCAAAAAGGTAATTTTTATCGTCAATTTGGGAGTAATTAATATTCTCATCGTCAAATTCATCGCTGATATCACCAACGATTTCTTCTATTACGTCTTCAAGGGAAACCAATCCTGAAGTTCCACCATATTCATCGACCACAATCGCGAGATGACTTTTCATGCTCTGAAAATCTTTCAACAAATTATCCAGTTTTTTATTCTCAGGAACAAAAAAAGGTTCACGCAACAACGATTTCCAGTCAAATTCATTCGTATTAATGTGCGGAAGCAAATCCTTAACATACAAAACGCCTTCTATTTGGTCTATATTGTCTCTATACACCGGAATTCTAGAATATCCTTTTTCTATAATTTTAGGGCAAATAACAGAAAAAGATTCGTCTATTTCTAAAGCAAAAATATCTATTCTGGGACTCATCACTTGCCTAGTATCCGTATTTCCAAAGCTCACAATTCCTTCTAATATTTTTTGCTCTTCGGTAGAAGTTTCATCCGAAGCAGTTAACTCTAAGGCTTGTGATAATTGGTCAACGGAGAAATTTGTTTTTTGCTTTGCTAATTTATTGTGCAAATAAATCGTGACAGCGCGCATGGGTAGACTTATAGGCGAAAGCAATTTATCCAGAAAAGCAATTGGATATACAATCAGTTTGGCAAACTTTATATTGTTTCTGCTGGCATATACTTTTGGCAAGACCTGACCAAATAACAAAATTAAGAAGGCAGCGGTCAATATTTCCAAAATAAATTTTAGAAGTGGTGTTGTTACTGCAGAAAAAATAGTTTTTCCAACTAACGAAAATAATAATACTATAGAAATGGTAATAATATTATTAGCAACAAGAAGAGTCGCCACTAGCTTTTTTGGTTTTTCTAAAAGTGCAGCTATAAATTTCCCTTTAGAATTATTTTCTTGTAGCGTCTCATCAATGTCCTTTTGTGACAACGAAAACAAGGCTACTTCCGCTCCTGATATTAATGCGGAACAAAACAGCAAAACAACTATTCCTACAAAACCAAAAACTAGATTAGTATCAATGGCGTACGCAAAAAATAAACTGGGCTCTGGGTCCAAATTAGTTAAGATTAATTAAACAATCAAAATGGCAAGTCATTAATAGGCAAGACATTATTTTCAGGGTCAAAATTAGTGTTTTTCGGGACATCAGTTGCAGGAATTTGTTTGTTGTTTTCACTGTCTTTTTTTGTGGAAAGAAAAGTGAATTCGGTTACCTGAATTTCAGTGGTGTGCTTTGTACTTCCGTCATCTGATTGCCATTGGCGGGACTTAATGCGCCCTTCCACATATATTTTATCTCCTTTCGAGAGGTATTTTTCACAAAGTTCAGCCGCTTTATTGCGCACTACAAGATTATGCCACTCTGTAGAAGTTATTTTTTCATTGGTAGTTTTATTGATGTACACTTCGTTTGTAGCCAACTGAAATCTACCGATACAGTTGCCTCCGTCAAAATAATGCATTTTGATATCATCGCCAAGAAAACCAATTAGCATGACCTTATTTAATGTTCCGTTCATTTTAGAATGTGGTATTTAATCAAAGATACATTTTTTTAGAAACTCTATAAATCCTTTTCAATAAAATTATGAATTACAATTGGAAACGGAAAAGTTCTCAATGTTTCCACATCAATCCCGTTTTCAATTGTACCTCCAATTTTCACTTTCCAAAACTTAATATGCAAATGCTGGTGTGACAATTTATGAATGATACTTTTCTCGTTGTATTCTAACATACTTACGATAGTATTATCTTTAAAATACTCCGCTTGAACAGCTTCACTAACACAATCAAAATCTTCCTCTTTTTCGGTTTCCATCAAAGGGAATTCATATAAGTTGTGCCAAATTCCTTTGTCCGTTCTTTTTTGAATTATAGTGTTATCATTTTCATCTGCAACAACCATATAATTAAAATATCGGTTCCTAACTTTTAGTTTTTTGGATTTAACAGGCAACTGATCAACTTTGTTTTTTTGCAAAGCAGCGCAACTTTCGTTAAAAATACAAATACCGCAATTCGGACTTTTAGGAACGCACTGCAACGCACCAAACTCCATAATGGCTTGATTGAAAGTTGCAGGATTGTCTTTTGGCATCAGTTCGAAAGCTAGTGCAGCGAATTCTTTTTTGGCGGAAGCCTGAGCAATATCCGTATCGATGTCAAAATAACGGGACAAAACCCGAAACACGTTACCATCAACCACAGGAACAGGTTCGTTATAGGAGAAAGAGGCAATTGCCGCTGCGGTATAGTCTCCTACACCTTTCAGTTTCATTAAGTCATTATAATTCCCTGGAAAAACTCCCAACAATTCCTGTGCTACGTGTTGAGCGGTTTTATGCAAGTTTCGAGCTCTAGAATAATATCCTAATCCCTGCCAGAGTTTCAAAACCTGTTCTTCATTGGCTTTAGCCAAATCAAAAACAGTAGGAAAAGCGATTGTAAAAGACAAAAAATACGGCATTCCTTGTGCTACACGCGTTTGCTGCAACATGATTTCAGAGAGCCAAATAGCGTACGGATCGGTGGTATTTCTCCAAGGCAAATCGCGTTTGTTTTGTAAATACCATTGTATTAACAAGTTAGAAAAAATCATGTTTTAATTATTTGTTAGCAAATGTAAAAGTTTATGTAATTAAAATTTAATGAATTAGCTTGAATAATTGTTTTTTAAATTCCTATATTTGCAAACTCAAAAAAATAGTACAACATTATAAATAGGAAAGAAAATGACGAAAGCAGATATCGTAGCAAAAATTTCAGAAAAATTAGGTCTTGAAAAAGGAGATGTTCAAGCAACTGTAGAGACCTTTATGAATGAAGTTAAAAATTCATTAGAAACTGGAGACAATGTATATTTAAGAGGTTTTGGAAGTTTTATAGTGAAGACTAGAGCGGAGAAAACTGGTAGAAATATCTCAAAAAATACTACAATAAAAATTCCTGCACACAACATTCCAGCATTTAAACCTGCAAAAGTTTTTGTAGAAGGAGTGAAAACAAATAACGAAGCAAAATAATAATATTAATCATAAAATCTACAAGACATGCCAAGTGGTAAAAAAAGAAAGAGACATAAGGTAGCAACGCACAAACGTAAAAAAAGAGCGAGAGCTAACCGTCACAAAAAGAAAAAGTAGTTTTAAACTACTTTTTTCTTTTTAAACGTTCATTGAAATTGAAAGTTAGTAATCAGTATTCAGTTTATAGTATTCAGTCAACTGCAAACTTAACACTGCAAACTGCCAGCTAATTTTCCCCGGGTACAATACCTGTTAAAATATTGTTTAATCCATCCTTACAGCCAGTTATGAGTTATAAGTTATGAGTTATGAGTTGCAATACTTTTGACTTTCGACTTTTGACTTTCGACTTAAAGTCAGGATAAAAATTTACAAATGAATAAAGAATTAATCATTAGATCTAGTTCTGAAGCTGTAGATTTTGCCTTATTAAAAGATGGAAAACTAATTGAATTACACAAAGAAGAAGAAAAAAGCAACTTCCAAGTAGGCGATATTTTTATTGCTAAAATCAGGAAACCAGTTGCTGGACTTAACGCTGCTTTTGTAAATGTTGGCTTCGAAAAAGATGCCTTTTTACATTATCACGACTTAGGACCTAACTTATCTTCCCAACTGAAATTCATAAAACTTGTAAGCGCAGGTAAATTAAAAGATTTCTCCCTAAAAACCTTTCAGTTTGAAAAAGAAATAGACAAAGATGGCACCATCACTGATGTGTTGAGTTCCAATCAATCTGTTTTAGTACAAGTCGTAAAAGAACCTATATCTACTAAAGGACCTCGAATAAGCGCTGAGCTTTCTCTTGCCGGAAGATTTATAGTTTTGGTTCCGTTTTCTGACCGTGTTTCTATTTCACAAAAAATAGAAGACAAAAAAGAAAAAGAACGCTTGAAACGATTAGTACAATCCATCAAACCAAAAGGATTTGGTGTTATTGTTCGCACAGTAGCCGAAGGCAAAAATACAGCCGAATTAGAAAAAGATTTGCAGAACCTGCTCAGCAGATGGACTGCAATGTGTAAAAAATTACCAACTGCTCATCATCCCTCTAAAGTATTAGGAGAACTCAACAGAGCCTCTTCGATATTACGAGATGTATTCAACGATACCTTCAGTGGTATTCAGATAGATGACGAAGAGTTGTACAACCAAACAAAGGATTATTTGCAAGAAATTGCTCCATCCAAACAATCAATCGTTAAGTTTTATCAATCAAAAGACACACCTATCTTCGAGAAATACAACATAGAGAGACAAATCAAAACTTCTTTTGGAAAAACAGTATCCATGAGTAAAGGGGCTTATCTTATTATCGAACACACTGAAGCTCTACACGTTATTGACGTGAATAGTGGAAACCGTTCTAATAAAGCTACCAATCAGGAAGATACAGCCATGGAAGTCAATATGATTGCTGCTGCCGAAATCGCAAGACAATTACGTCTACGTGATATGGGCGGAATCATAGTAATTGATTTTATCGATATGTCAAATCCTGAAAATCGTAAAGTGTTGTTCGATTTCTTAAAAGAAGAAATGAGCGATGATAAAGCAAAACACAAAATCTTACCTCCAAGTAAATTTGGATTAGTCCAAATTACAAGACAAAGAGTAAGACCAGAAGTTAATATTAAAACTAGAGAAGAAGATCCAAACAATGAAAGCGGCGAAATTGAAGCGCCAATTCAAATCATTGATAAAATCGCTTTTGATTTAGAAAGAGTATTAAAAAACCACAAAGATGTTGTCCTAAATGTACACCCTTTTGTGGCCGCATACCTTACCAAAGGTTTTCCATCATTACGTTCAAAATGGTTTCTTGAACATAAAAAATGGGTGAAAATTATACCTCGTGATGCTTACACGTATTTAGAATATCATTTCTACGACAAAAAAGAAAATGCTGTCATAGAATAAATTACAAACCGCCTTTCGTGAGATTGGCGGTTTTTTTGTGCGTCATTGCGAGATTTTTCGAAGCAATCTGTAATTTATAATTTATATGTTTTTAGGAGCTATTTACAGCTATCCGCTATATCTTTTGCAAAGCTGCCAGCCTTTTGAAGGCTGGCAGCTTTGCAAAAGGATGCCGCTTCTATCTGGGCTAAAGTATTTAGGATAAGAATATTATTTCCTTCTATCGACAAAAAATCGCTTCATCAACTCCGAGGCTTCATTAGCCATAATTCCAGAAACAACCGTAGTTTTAGGATGCAATTGTGTTCCCATTTTTACAAAACCGCGATTTTCATCGCTGGCACCATACACAATTTTCGAAATTTGACTCCAGTACAAAGCGCCGGCACACATCTGGCAAGGTTCCAGTGTGACATAGAGTGTACAACCTATTAAATATTTCCCACCAAGATAATTCGCAGCAGCAGTAATGGATTGCATTTCGGCATGAGCTGTCACATCATGAAGTAATTCGGTCAAATTATGACTTCGAGCAATGACTTTGTTATCAATGACAATTAGAGCGCCAACAGGAATTTCGCCTTTTTCAAAAGCCATTTCGGCCTCCTGCAAAGCCTTTTTCATAAAATATTCGTCGGCAAATGGGTTTATCATACAGCAAAAGTAAGGATTTGAAATAATTTTCGTTAGTTTTATAATCAGAAACGTAAAGTATGGTAAGGAAATATAAAATCACAATTTCGGAACCTTGTCAAGAAGATTGGAACAAAATGACTCCAAATGACCAAGGTCGTTTTTGTATGAGTTGCGCTAAAACTGTTGTAGATTTCACTGTAATGTTACCTGAACAAGTGCAGCATTTTTTCATACAAAATCAAAACCAGAATATCTGTGGTAGAATGAGAAAATCGCAATTAGATTCGATTACCATTCAAATCCCAGATCGTGCACTTTATATTCAAACTCAGTATCACAAAATGTTTTTGTTAGCATTGTTTATCACAATGGGAACCACTTTGTTTAGTTGTGCCGATAAAAATGGAAACAAACAAAAAATTGATGCTGTTGAAGTGGTTAAAGACAGTACAAAAGCATCTCGAATAACTGTTGGCATGATGTTGCCAGAAAAAAACAATACCCAAAACCATGTTCAACCTCCTGCGCCAGCAACCAAGGTAAATCATGTAAAATTTATAAATCCCCAAACAATTGCTTGCGAAGAAACAACAAAGAACGAGACTGTTGTTGAAGATGTCATTTACAACGGAGGTATCGGTTTCGAATTCCCTCCAGAATATAAAGGCGGGATTGAAAAATTTTATACTTTTTTTAAAGAAGAGTTCAAACATCCAGAAAATTTAAAAAATAAAATTACCAAAATCTCAATCTCATTCGTTGTGGATAAAGACGGCTCATTGACCTATGTCAAACCCCAATCCGAAATTGACGAAGCTTTAGAAAGTGAAATTATTAGAGTTTTGAAATTATGTCCTAAATGGAAACCAGGTGAACAAAATGGTAAAAAAACACGAACATTATACACTGAATCTATTTCTTTGATCTAAACAAAATAATTTTGACAAAACGTATTTAGCATAACTAATTACAATTGTTTCAAAAAGCAACCAATCTGAACTTAGTTGACCTATTTAATTACCTACTTGTAAAAATAAGACAGGTACTAGAATCGTCTAAAATTGAAAAAAAGATTCCAATTTAAAACCGTAAATTTGCTTTTTATAAAATAATGAAAAACAATTTACTTTCAAACATCAATAACCCAACCGATTTACGCTTGCTTGACGAAGCGCAGCTTCCTCAAGTTGCCCAAGAATTACGCGATTTTATTATCGACATTGTGGCGGTAAAAGAAGGTCATCTTGGCGCAAGCTTAGGAGTCATCGAATTGACAATTGCCTTGCATTATGTTTTTGACACACCAAACGATTTATTGATTTGGGATGTAGGTCATCAAGCCTATGGACATAAAATACTCACCGGTCGCAGAGAAAGTTTTCATACTAATCGTCAATTAGGCGGTATTTCCGGTTTCCCAAAAAGAAGCGAGAGTATTTACGATGCTTTTGGCGTAGGCCACTCCTCCACTTCTATTTCGGCAGCGTTAGGAATGGCGATTGCTTCTAATTTGAAAGGTGATTACAGTAAACAACACGTTGCTGTTATTGGCGACGCTTCTATTGCCTCAGGAATGGCTTTTGAAGGATTAAATCACGCCGGAGTTACTGATGCTAATTTATTAGTAATTCTCAATGATAACGCTATCGGGATTGATCCAAGTGTAGGCGCTTTAAAACAATACCTCACAGCCGTAAAAGAAGGAAAAAATCCGAGGCAAAATAACATGATTAAATCTTTGAATTTTGATTATTCGGGTCCAATAGATGGTCACGATATTTTTGCTGTGATTAAAGAACTGAAACGTTTACATAAAATAAAAGGACCAAAATTCCTTCATATCATTACCACAAAAGGAAAAGGCCTACAACAAGCCGAAGAAGACCAAGTAAAATACCATGCTCCAGGCAAATTTGATGCTTTAACAGGAGAAATTCACATTAAATTCGAAGAGAATCTACCTCCAAAATATCAGGATGTTTTTGGCTTGACCGTATTGGATTTGGCAAAAAAAAATGAAAAAATAATAGGAATTACACCAGCGATGCCATCAGGAAGTTCCTTAAAATTCATGATGGATGCCTTTCCTCAACGTGCTTTTGATGTGGGAATTGCAGAACAACATGCAGTGACTTTAGCCGCCGGAATGGCAACTCAAGGAATGATTGTTTATTGCAATATTTACTCGACTTTTCTACAAAGAGCTTATGACCAAATTATTCATGATGTGGCTTTACAAAATCTTCCCGTAATTTTTTGTTTGGACAGAGCAGGTTTAGTAGGAGAAGACGGAGCAACACATCACGGTGTTTTCGATTTGGCTTATTTGCGTTGCATTCCTAACATGATTGTTTATGCACCAATGAATGAAATAGCACTGCAAAACATTCTTTATACTGCACAATTAGGATTAAATCATCCAGTAGCCATTCGTTATCCACGGGGTCGGGGAGTCATTCAAAATTGGCAAACACAACATCTTGGGAAGTATAAAAAAACAGCAATTGGAAAAAGTATTTGCATCAAACAAGGTTCTAAGGTAGCCGTTTTATCCAATGGAACTATTGGCAATACTGTCTCTTTGGCTATAGCCAAAATGAAACATCCAGAAACGATTGCGCATTATGACTTTTCATTTGTCAAACCACTAGACGAAAAAGCATTACATACTATTTTTAGTAAATTTACTGCTATAATTACCATAGAAGACGGTACTGTAAAAGGCGGTTTTGGAAGTGCAATTCTAGAATTTGCATCAGAACACAATTACGTGTCAAAAATTACTGTTTTGGGTATACCAGATGAATTTATTGAACAAGGAACTGTAGCTGAATTACAACAATACTGCAAAATTGACGTTAAAAGTCTTGAAATACTTTTTTCAAGTTATTAAAATAATTATTTTGCAATCCCAAACACATGCACTCTCAAATGAAATTATTAACCTACACATTATTTCTGCTTGTTTTCACATTTCCTTTTAATAGTTTTTCTCAAGAAGCGACAAACACTATTCTTTCAGACGGACTCAAACCTATAACCACACTAACAACTGCTGGTAAAACTTTATATGTTCCGCTAAAAATACAAACAAAAACACATTATCTTCCATTATCCTATTGGACTAAAAAAAACAGCTTAGGCTTTGATATTTCTGAAGTTGCTTTCATCAACTGGTCTGCCGGGGGAACAAGTTCAATTTCGGGATTATTTAAAGGTAATTTTCACAGAGTATATAACCGAAGTAATTATAACTGGTCAAATGAATTAATCGTTAGATACGGATTGAACAAACAAGACGGAATAGATCTAAGAAAAACCGAAGATGCGATTCAATTAAACTCTACTTTTGGATATAGAAAAGATACGCTTTCCAACTGGTTTCATTCAGCTAAATTTAATTTTAACACGCAGTTTACTAACGGTTACGCGTATCCAAATACTGAAAAGGCAATTTCAAAACCTTTTGCTCCCGCTTATATTTTTATGGGAATAGGTGCTGAAAATATTAATAAAGAAAAAAGTAGAACGTTTTACATCTCTCCATTTACATTTAAAACAACCTTAGTTTTAGACCAAAGATTAGCAAATCAAGGTGCTTTTGGAGTTGTAAAAGCCACCTATGATCTCGATGGAAACCTAATAAATGCTGGGGAACAAGTCAAAATGGAACTTGGCTTTCTGATTACCAACAAATACAAAAAAGAAATCTTCAAAAATATCAGCTTAGAAAATCGTCTGAGCTTATATTCTGATTATATAAATCGTTTTGGGAATATAGATGTTGATTGCGATTTGCAAGTTAAGCTTGTTGTAAATCAATATGTAAAAGCTAATATTGGGGCACATGTAATCTATGACGATGATATTAAATCAAAAAGAGAAATTGCTGGAATACAAGTAACCGAAGGCCCAAAAACTCAAATAAGACAAGCAATTGGAGTTGGCATTGAGTACATATTCTAAATAAAAAGACCTGAAATATTTGTTATATCTCAGGGCTTTTTATTTAACTAATTATTTTAATTTATAATTATTTTTTCTACATATTTCAAAGCTTCTCCCGTAATATCAATCATATATATACCAGCGCTAAGTTGGCTTAAATCAAATGATTTTTCATTACTAAATGCTACTTTATCCTCGCTATAAACTATTCTACCATTAAGACCAACCACATTTACAGTTACTAATCCATTATAGTTGTTAATTCGAACCGTTATATTCCCAGTTGATGGATTTGGATACACACGCATCACATTTTCTTGATTAATATCTACTGTTCCTAATGTACAATTTGCTCCAGCAGCTGGTGTAGTAAAATCTTCCGCTTGATCGTTTCCAACATTGTTGTCTCCAGCAGATGCGTTTACTCCTAGTCCTCTTGCAGCAAAAACCTCCCAAATCAAACAGAAATCTTTACCCCCAGTAATAGCTTGATCAGCAGCTATGATTGCATTTCTACCGTCTATAAAAGTTGGGCTACACGGCTGCAACTTCAATCCGTCTAACACTAACTGCATTACTTTATTATTACCTCCTTTTCCTGTATATTTATTATCATCATATCCGTATTTATTGATATAGGCCCATGTTAAATCCCATAACATCGTAGCCCATACAGAACCAACGCCGTGCACTGAAGTCTCCTCTACATTTTCGGCATTTATAAACTGAAAAGAGTTCGTAACACCATAAGTCATTGGATTTACTGAAGTGTCAGTCGAGTATGGGAAACTACGAATTCCTACTCCATCGGTTTTTTGAGAAGACACGAAAGTTCCAATTCCTCTTTTAGCAGTACCAACATCTCCTGGTTTTAATTGCATCATCAAGGCAAACCAATCTGACCAACCTTCACCCATTTGATCCGTATTATCTAAACATCGGGAGTTGTTTCTTCCTCCTGCCAAACGTGTAGAGATTCCGTGACCGTATTCATGTGCTATAATTCCATTATCAAAATCACCATCGGAGTTAACAAAAGAAGACGATTCTAATTGTAATTTAACGTTAACCGCACCGCTTTGCATTTGCTCTATTATACTATCTCCAAGAGCCTTAGTAATACTGATTACTGGAATTGCAATACTTTCATCGGCACCAGACATATTTACTTCACCTTGAACATTATTAACAATTATAACCGCAATAGCTCCAGCATCTTGCGCAAATTTAGCCTTAGCCACAAAATTACAAGAGCCACGGTACAATACCACAATTTTACCATTCAAAGCAGCAGCATTACTTGGTGCTGAACAACCTAGTGATCCTGCACCAGAATTATCTATGTATAGTGCTAAATTTGATTGTAAAAATTCAGGGGCAACTGGTAAATCTACTTTTCCGGGATTAAATGCGTTTTGCCTAGCGCCATAAGTCCCTGCTAAAATACTTGGAGCAGTTATTATGACAGGGCTAATTGAAGGTGTTGTATTCCATAGAAACATTTGCATACGTGGGCTACTTCCATCAACAGGAGTAGAGAAGTTGGCGTTATTTATGCGTGGTGGCGAAGCTACAGATCCGTCTTGTGCATCCGCAAAAACATAGTCAGCAGCAGTACCGCCTCTTCCGTAATTATTTTGTTGAAAATTCCCACTAGCCTCATTAAAACCGTACTGATACCATACATCATGCATGATATTGTTCATGTAAAACAAATTTGTACAAGCTGCATCAATATAACTAGAAGCGTTCACACTTGTACCTCCATAGGGAAAATCAAATAGTAATGAATTTCCTCCCTCTGGACTGTATCCATCTAAGGAATTATTTGATTCAAAATCCTCCTTGGCCCATACATTATTCCCTCTAGTTGTGGTAAATTCAGCCCCATTATTACCATCAATATCATGCCATCCAAAAGGTGATGCGATAGAATTAGCTGGATTACTTACTAGTTGGAAATTACCGTGGATAGGACTTTCTACTTGAAATGGTAGCACTCGATAAGTCCCGGCTTGAACTTGAGCTTTTACAGGAGTGAAAATCTGATTGTAGGATATTGATTCTGGAGTACTCAAATGATTATGACTAGAAAAAAAACCTTTATGATCGAAACTACAATTGATAACGGTATTGATTTTTTCTAAAATTTTACCCGTTAATGCATCCACTCTAACACTCCAGATTTTATCATGATCAGCGGTTGGTATTGTCATATCCCAAGCTAATTTTAGATCACCACTTTTACTCTGATGGTAAACCAAATTAGCTACAATAGGTTCTTCGTTACTAACCCCAGTAATAATAGTGTATGAATTAGGTTGTGGATGCGATTTAATTTGAAAATTACCAGCTAATGGTAAGCCTAATTGAAAATAAACTTTGGCTGCAGCTTCGGGCGCCGCCAAAGATGGTTTTGTAGCATAGATTTTTTTATTAAGATCAGATACAACACGCTCTTGATGACCAATAACCTTTCCGTCTTTAATATAAAAATTAGAAATAGATCTAAAAATCTCTATACCTTGGTAACGCTGCACTACAAAACAGTTGGTAATGCCTGTAGTCCCTGAAGGAGCTTCACTTTGAATTACCCAATCTTGTAATGATTGACTAGAGACCATTGCCCTAGCAGATGGGCTTTTTAAGTAACTCTTAATGATTTCACTATTACTCTGACAAAAAATAAAACAAGGAAGTACTAAAATAACGAATAGTAAAATTTTTTTCATAAATATTGATAGTTTGGCAAAACAAAAATAACCAATATTTATCATAAAATAAACGCACTTTTAAAAACTTCAAAAATTTAATTTTTTGAGGCTGTGATGGTTTTGTAGTACAATAATGCATTTCCATCAGTTAACAAGGAAATAAAATGACAAATATGTAACAGTCGTCCGTATAGATTATCTTTTTCTAAATGGTGTTTCTCAGGCAACATTTTCAGAATCAAAGTGTCGTAATTAGAAGCATTCCCGTTGTATTTATTATTGAAAGCCGTTATAAATTTATCCAACAACGTTTGAATAATCTGATAACCTACAATCTCTTTCTCGATGACTTCACGGCTTTGGTAAATATTATCTACGCTAATCTTGATAATATCATCCATCTGGGCTTTGTATTTACTTTTATCCATTATGGCATACGGAAATTTTCCGCTCAGAATCAAGGTTTCATTTTCGACAAATACTTTTACGGCATCGTTGATTAAACTACCAATTGCTAAAGCGCGTAAATAACTAATGCGATCTTCTTTAGTTTCTAAAGTTTTATATTTAGCAGTATCAATGCTATCTTTTACCAACTTAATCAAATATTCTAAAGCAAAATCTTCGGAAACTAATCCTAAATTGATTCCGTCTTCAAAATCAATAATGGTGTAACAAATATCATCGGCTGCTTCTACTAAATATGCCAAAGGATGTCTTTCGAAACCAATATCGCTTCCTGATTTATTTGGAATCAAACCCATGTCAGAAGCTACATCATGAAAAAAAGCTTTGTCCGTTTGAAAGAAACCATATTTTTTGTCGGCAATATCTTTGGTTGGTTTTTTAGGTAAACTTTCTTTAGGATACTTCATAAAAGCACCAAGAGTTGCATAGGAAATCCTGAGTCCTCCCTCTATTCCGGGACGGCTTGCAGTAAGTACCGAAAAACCATTGGCATTACCTTCAAAATCAATTAAATCCTGCCATTCTTTTGGCGTAAGCTGGTCTTTGTATTGTTGCCCTTTTCCAATGGAAAAATATTCTCCAATCGCTTTTTCACCAGAATGTCCAAAAGGTGGATTCCCAATATCATGAGCCAAAGATGCCGCAGCCACTATAGCCCCAAAATCATTCATGTGATAACCATGAACTTCTTTAAGATGTGGATATTTTTCGATGATTTTTTTCCCCACCAATCGACCTAAAGAACGACCCACAACCGAAACTTCTAAACTATGCGTTAATCGGGTATGTACAAAATCAGTTTTTGATAACGGAATAACTTGTGTTTTATCCTGTAAACTTCTAAAAGCGGCTGAGAAAATAATACGGTCATAATCCACCTCAAAACCCAAACGGGTATCGTCTTGCTCCACACGCAATCTTTTGCCTTTGTCTCCTTGTCGTCTTAGTGATAAAAGTTGTTCCCAGTTCATCATGGTATGATTTGCTTTTTTTGTTTTAGACAGCGAATATAAAGAAAAAGATTTCAGCAATGAAAAAAGCTGACACACCTTTGGTAGTATGTAACTTTGAAATTACTGCATCATATATCAATTACCACAATTTTAAAAATTTTATGTTTAAAATATTCCTGACTGCAACTTGACACAGCCATTAAGAAATAAAGATACCAATTGAACTCAAAAAAATAAACTGCAAAAAAAACAGCTATCAAAAATGATAGCTGTTTCTGTTTATAACATATTTTATTTACTAGCTCCCACACATTTCACATTCGTCTGGACCAGCATTTTTAGACAATTCTAGCATCGCTCTATATTCATCGGCAGTCATTTCTACTGCTTCTGCAACTGCAGGAACAGCGATTGATTGCTCTTTGATTTCGATAGGCTCTGCTTTTTTATCGTTGTTTAATGTAAATTTAATTGCATCCACCGCAGCTTTTGTTCTTAAATAGTACATTCCCGTTTTTAATCCGGATTGCCATGCGTAGAAGTGCATCGATGTCAATTTAGAATAATTGGCATTTTGCATGAACAAGTTCAATGATTGCGATTGATCCACAAAATATCCACGTTGACGTGACATATCGATAATGTCTTTCATAGACATTTCCCAAACCGTTTTGTACAATTCTTTCAAGTCTTGCGGAATATCAAGTCCTTGTACCGAACCGTTATTACGCATTAACTCTTGTTTCAGGGTTTCGTTCCACAAACCACGTTCTACTAAATCGTGTAACAAGTGCTTGTTTACCACAATAAATTCGCCCGAAAGAACTCTTCTGGTATAAATATTAGAAGTATATGGTTCGAATGCTTCGTTGTTACCCAAAATTTGTGAAGTCGAAGCTGTTGGCATTGGTGCTACTAACAATGAGTTTCTCACTCCATGTTCCATCACTTCTTTTCGTAATGAAGCCCAGTCCCAACGACCGGATAACTCTTCATCTTTCATTCCCCATAAATTGAACTGAAATTCACCTTGTGACATTGGCGAACCTTCAAAACTAGAATACGGTCCTTCTTCCTTTGCCATTTCCATAGATGCGGTTACGGCAGCAAAATATAAAGTTTCAAAAATTTCCTGATTCAGTTTTTTTGCTTCGTCACTCGTAAACGGCAAACGCAACATGATAAAAGCATCAGCTAATCCTTGCACTCCAAGACCTACTGGTCTGTGTCGGATGTTTGAATTTTCAGCTTCTTTTACTGGATAATAATTTCTGTCAATCACTTTATTTAAGTTTCTAGTTACACGTTTGGTAACAGTAAACAACAAGTCATGATTGAATTTTTTGTTTTCCACGAACATAGGCAACGAAAGAGATGCTAGGTTACAAACCGCGATTTCATCTTTGGATGTATATTCCATTATTTCCGTGCACAAGTTCGAAGAACGTATTGTACCTAGATTTTTTTGGTTTGATTTTCTGTTGGCTGCATCTTTGTACAACATGTAAGGCGTTCCGGTTTCAATTTGCGATTCTAGGATTTTCTCCCACAATTCATGCGCTTTGATGGTTTTTCTACCTTTACCTGCTTTTTCGTAATCCGTATACATTTTCTCGAAATCCTCGCCATATACATCATACAAACCTGGACATTCATTAGGACACATCAACGTCCAATAACTGTCTTCTTGCACCCTTTTCATGAATAAATCCGAAGTCCACATGGCAAAAAACAAATCTCTAGCACGCATCTCTTCTTTTCCGGTATTCTTTTTCAAGTCTAGGAATTCAAAGATATCAGCATGCCAAGTTTCGATATAAATAGCAAAACTTCCTTTACGTTTTCCTCCTCCTTGATCTACATAACGTGCAGTATCATTGAATACGCGTAACATCGGAACAATCCCGTTTGAGGTTCCGTTTGTTCCACGAATATAAGAACCAGTCGCTCTTACATTGTGAATAGAAAGCCCAATTCCACCCGCTGATTGCGAGATTTTAGCCGTTTGTTTCAACGTGTCATAAATCCCATCAATACTATCGTCTTGCATTGCCAAAAGGAAACAGCTTGACATTTGAGGTTTTGGAGTTCCGGCATTGAACAATGTAGGAGTTGCATGCGTAAAGAACTTTTTCGACATTAAGTCGTAGGTTTCAATCACCGATTTCAAATCATCTAAGTGAATTCCAACAGAAACACGCATCAACATGTGTTGCGGACGCTCCACGATTTTACCATTTATTTTTAGCAAATACGATCTTTCTAAGGTTTTAAAACCAAAATAATCGTAGTTGAAATCTCTGTTGTATATAATATGGGAATCTAAAAATTCCGCATTATCCATAATCACTTTATGCACTTCATCAGAAAGTAATGGTGCGTACTGGCCGTTTCTTGGATTTACATAATTGAACATATCATTCATCGTTTCAGAGAATGATTTTTTAGTATTTGAATGTAAATTTGAGATTGCAATACGAGCGGCTAATTGTGCATAATCCGGATGCGCAATGGTCATTGACGCAGCAGTTTCGGCAGCAAGATTATCCAACTCAGAAGTCGACACACCATCATAAAGCCCCTCAATTACGCGCATTGCCACCTTCACGGCATCAACTAAATCATTCAAACCATAGCATAGTTTTTTTATTCTATCCGTGATTTTGTCGAACATTACCGGCTCTTTGTGGCCATCTCTCTTAATTACATACATACTTTTGCTTGTTTTTTTAAAACAGAAAATCCCTTCACTGTTTTTCGTTATTTGTAAATTATACTGAATTTATTTCAGCATTTTTTTTGGAGCTATTCCAGCTATCCATTGCAATCTTTTTATTTTTTAAAGAAAAAAATAAAAAGGATTTTCATTACTATCTGGGCTAATCAGCATCTGAAACATAAATCATTAAGATTTAAAAAATCAAAATATTTCTTTAACATCAAGACATTTAGATAAATAAAAACTTAATAAACCTTAATTCCTTAATGGTTTAAAAAAATCAAAAATCAGCGTCAAAAGATATTTTTTGCGCATGCTCATCAGTATTCATAACACCTGCTTTTTGGTATTCCGCCACTTTCTTTTCAAAGAAGTTTGTTTTTCCTTGAAGCGAAATCATATCCATAAAATCAAAAGGGTTAGAAGTATTGTATTCTCGTTCGCAACCTAACTCAACCAATAATCTATCAGCAACAAATTCTAGATATTGTGTCATCAATACCGCATTCATTCCTATCAAACTTACTGGAAGCGACTCGGTAATGAATTCTCTTTCAATATTCAAAGCATCTACAATAATGCTTCTAATTCTTTCTTTTGGCACTTTATTCACCAAGTGGTGGTTGTGTAAATGCACTGCAAAATCACAGTGAACACCTTCGTCACGAGAAATCAATTCGTTAGAAAACGTTAATCCTGGCATTAAGCCACGTTTTTTCAACCAATAAATAGAACAGAATGCTCCCGAAAAGAAAATTCCTTCCACCGCCGCAAAAGCAATCAAACGTTCTGCAAACGAATCAGATTCTATCCATTTAAGTGCCCAGTCCGCTTTTTTCTTAATTGCAGGAAAAACTTCTAGAGCATTGAATAATTCATCTTTCTCAGCTTCATCTTTTACATAAGTATCGATTAACAACGAATAGGTTTCGCTATGAATATTTTCCATCATGATTTGGAACCCGTAAAAGAATTTTGCTTCTGCATATTGCACTTCGTTTACAAAATTTTCGGCTAAATTCTCATTTACAATCCCATCCGAAGCAGCAAAAAAAGCAAGTATGTGTTTTACAAAATAACGTTCATCATCAGAAAGTTTATTATTCCAGTCATTTAAATCTTGTGACAAATCGATTTCTTCAGCAGTCCAGAAACTGGCTTCCATACTTTTATAAAATTCCCAAATGTCATGGTGTTTGATAGGAAAAATCACGAAACGATTTTTATTTTCTTGTAAAATTGGTTCAAGTTGTGCCATTATAATAGTTTGTTTTTTTTGAGATTTTAACGAAATTTTATGCTTTCTGCGGATTACAAAGATTGTGAAATATTGCCGGAATTAAAAGTCAAACTTATTCACAATCAGCCATAGTTTTTAACAAACTAAAAAAAAACGAGGTGTTTTTCACTAGGATTTCAAATAATTGAAAATCAATGTTTTAAAATTTAAAAAAAGAGATGAAGCACCGTAAAATATAGGATTTTAAAAACAGCAAACAAGAAAATTTGCCTTTATTTTAGATTTATTTTTTGAGTTCTTGTGCGACTATTTCAAGCTCCGCATACCAGTCTTCCCCAAACTTTCTAACTAAAGCTTCTTTGACAAATTTATACACTGGAACTTCAAGTTCTTGACCTAAGGAACAGGCTGGATCACAAATATCCCATTTATCATAATTAACAGCTGCAAACTCTGTGAAATCTTTCACGCGAATGGGATACAAATGACAAGAAACAGGTTTTTTCCAGTCAATTATGCCTTGATTGTAAGCTTGCTCGATTCCACATAAAGCTGTTTTACCATCAAAAATTACATAAGCACAATCTTTATTATCAATCAACGGTGTTTCAAGATCTCCATCAGTTCCTATTGTCCAAGTTCCTTGCGCTTCGATTGCAGCAATTCCTTGTTTGCGCAAAAATGGTTTTACTTTAGGATAAATTTCTTCTAAAATCTTAGTTTCCTCAAGGCTCAATGGTGCTCCCGCATCGCCATCAACACAACAAGCTCCCTTACAGGCTGACAAATTGCAAACAAAATCTTTTTCGAGTATGTCTTCTGAGACGATGGTTTTTCCTAATTGAAACATTATTTTGGGGTACTGAAATTATAAAGCGCAAAGGTAGTTAAAGTAAATTGTAATATTTTAGATAAAAAACAACTTTAACTTTTTGAAAACCCAACGAATCAATGGATATTTTAACCATCTTAATACACTAATAATAAACAACATACATTTACACAAAGAAGAAATCATTTAAAACTATATCTCTAAAAAAATGCATCAGAATTATTGTAATAAAATATAATTTTAGTCAAAAATCTACCTAAAAGTTTAACTTTGCAAACAAAAAACTATGTTTGAAATCGATTTTAGAGAAATAATTACGGTTGGTATGGTTCTTTTTGCTGTAATTGATATTGTAGGAACAATTCCTATCATTGTTGACTTAAGATCAAAACACGGACACATCGAATCCGAAAAAGCTTCAATAGTAGCTGGAATTATTATGATAGTTTTCCTTTTTGTAGGAGAGGAATTATTGAATTTAATAGGGATTGATGTAAACTCTTTTGCAGTTGCCGGATCGTTTGTATTATTCTTTCTAGCACTAGAAATGATTTTAGGCATTCGAATTTATCGAGACGAAGAAGCGAGTTCCGCCTCTATTGTACCTTTGGCATTTCCACTGATAGCCGGAGCTGGTACTATGACCACTTTATTATCTTTACGTTCTCAATTCTCAACAATAAATATTGTTGTTGCAATAATTTTGAATATTATTCTGGTATATATCGTTTTAAAATCGTCTTCTAAAATCGAAAAAATACTAGGTGAAAATGGACTTGGCGTCATTAGAAAGACATTTGGGGTAGTACTCCTTGCAATCGCTGTTAAATTATTCGCTGCGAATGTTAAAGGTTTGTTTATCTAAAATAAATTTTCATAAATTTACCCCTAAGATAATTTTAAAAGATCATTTGGTTTGTGTTTCTAAGACAAAAAATCTGTTTCTTTTACATCAAAAACAAAAACGTATTATGAAAATTTTTACTAACATCTTGGTGTTTTTAGCAATAGCGCTAATCGTATTTAATGTTACTTTGTTGGATTTTAGAAATCCATTAAAAGGAGATAGCGTAGTTGCTTTTATTGGAATTGCCGCTTCTTTTTGTGCTGTTTTGATTCTTCTGATTTTTAAAATGTCAAAAAAAATTGAAGAAAAATCAAATGACCAGCTGTAATAGTGTTTGATGTACTCATAGTTGGTGGTGGTGCTTCCGGAATGTCATGCGCACTCATTTTAGGTTCTGCAAAAAACAAAGCTTTTGTTTTTGATAAGAAAATCGGAATTTTCACCCATCAAAAAACATCTTCTCTTCAAGAAGCCGTATTCAACAATGCTTACGGAATTCCTCCAGAAACATTAGGCGCTAATTTATTGAAGGAAAGCAACACGCATCTTTCAGAAACCTATCCGCACATTATACAAATACCCAGTGAAAAAGTACTGAAAATAGAGGGCAGTTTCCCTGAATTTACAGTAATTACTAACAAAACTAGCTACAAGGCTCGTATAATTGTGGTAGGAATTGGCTCAGCAAATACTTTTGCAATAGAAGGTTTACTGCAGTATGTAGAACCGCATCAAAAATCACTTCCCGAAAAACAAAGAATACAACTTAAGAATATTGACCACAAAGTTGCCGAAGGTATTTATGTCATAGGAACTTTAGCTGGCTGGAGAAGTCAACTGGCTATTGCTGCCGGAAGCGGTGCAGCTGTTGCAACAGACATTCTCACTTTATGGAATAACGGTATTCAAACTCATGCACACGATAGCATTAGATAAAAAAGTTGAATTAAACTTACAATTGTCCATCACTTTAGACTATTGATTACTTCAATAATAGAATCCTCATTCAATTCGACTTTCTTTAAAATCGATTTAATTTCTTCAAAATCTTTTTGTTTCAAACAATATTCAAAATCATTGGTAAGTCCTGCAACGTACAAACGTTCATTAACTGTCATCCCAAAAAACTTACTTAGCATATTGAACAAAAATTCATTATTTCTGATTTAAAACTTTTTTAATCATCGCATCTTCTTTCAATACAATCTCATAATAATAGCTTTCTCCATACAATTGTCGGGCAAATTCTGCATTCAAATATCTTTTTACCAAAGACTTACTTTTCCCAAAATTTAAATCCAACCCATTTTTGAAAATAAATTTTTGAAACAAATTAAAATACAAATCTGTTTGATTCATTTTAGTTTTGAATTCTTCAAAGTTTAGCCCTTTAAAAGCGCTCCTGTCTTTATCTAATTGTTCGAAAACAAAATTGCCCACGATACCAGATTGCAATAAATAAGCCGTGCTTTCATTTCCGTGCTCTACTTCTATAGGAACAAAGACATCGGGAACAATCCCGCCACCGCCGTATACAATTTTGCCTTTTTTTGTTTTGAATTGTAAGGTATCTAAAACCTTGATACTGTCTTTTTCAAACAATTCCCCGTTCCCAAAACGTGCTTCTGATTCTTTAAAATAAGCTTCATTTCCTTTAGAATACGGTTTTTGAATAGAGCGACCAGTTGGTGTATAATATCTTGCAATAGTCAATCGCACGGAGGAACCATCAGCAAAATCCATTTCTCGTTGCACTAATCCTTTTCCAAAAGAACGACGTCCCACAATAGTTCCTCTGTCATTATCTTGAATGGCGCCTGCAAGAATTTCACTAGCAGAAGCGCTATTTTCATTGATTAAAACAAATACGTTTCCGGTTTCAAAACTACCTTTTTTGGTTGCAAATGTCTTGTCTACATTTCCATTTTTATTCTTAGTAAAAACAATCAACTGCTTGTCTGTCAATAATTCATCGGCAATAGCAACTGCTTCTTCCATATAACCACCGCCATTATCACGTACATCAATTACTAGTGATTTTGCACCTTGTTGTTTGAGTTTAGTTATACCCAGCATAAACTCTCTATAGGTCGTTTCTGCAAATCTATTTATTTTTATGTAACCCGTTTTATTGCCTAAAAGCAATGCCACATCGACGCTCTTTAAGGGAATAACATCGCGTTTAATTTTTATTTTAAGCTTTTTTCTTTCTGACTTTCTGTAGATAGTCAATTCAATATCAGAACCTACTGTTCCTTTTAATTTAGAAAACAAACTGTCACTTGGTAATTTGCGCCCATACAATTTCGTTTTATCGGCATACAAAATTCTATCGCCAGCCTTTATTCCAGCTTTTGCCGAAGGGCCATTCTCAACTGGTTTTATAACCGCTACTGAATCGTTGTACATGTAAAAATTGACACCTATTCCTACGAAGTTTCCTTTCATACTTTCTACCACTTCCATTTGTTCGCTAGGTGGGATATATACGGAATGTGGGTCAAGTTGCGCCAGAATATTATCCACAGTAAGGTTTACAATGGAATCTGTACTAACATCATCCACGTATTCATTGTCAATAAAATCAATTAGTTTATTGAGTTTACTCCTAGAATTATTTCTATTTGAAAAATCTGCAGCATTAGGAAAATTCAACATTCCTCCCAGAACAACACCTAGTGCAAGTGTTGAGAAAATAATAATGGGCAAATATTTTACATTGTTTTTCATAAGAGGACAACAATTATTCTTCTAATACTGGGATATGTTCTACCTCTACGCCTGCTTTTATAAGGAACTGAATTCCTGAATCATCACGATAACCATTTTGATATACTACTCTTTTTATTCCAGATTGATGAATCAATTTGCTGCATTCCTTACAAGGCGAAAGTGTGATATACAAAGTCGCCCCTTCGCAGGATTGAGTCGAACGCGCCACTTTAAGAATCGCATTTGCTTCAGCATGTAAAACATCCCATCGCGTTAATCCTTCTTCGTCTTCACAGCAATTTTCAAAACCAGATGGTGTTCCATTGTATCCATCAGAGATTATCATACGATCGCGTACAATAATCGCACCAACCTGTTTACGTTTACAATATGATAATAAACCCCATTCTTTCGCAATTCTGAGATACGCTTTATCGTATTTATTTAATTTTTTTTCGTTCATTTTATCTTATCCAAATTTCACTTTCAACAATCATAGGAATAACTACCCCTATTATAAAGGCCGACATTACTAAAGTCCAATCACGTTTCGAAAATCTAAAAACGGTTTGAAAAACATACGATAATATCAACACCACAAAAACCACAACTATTTGTGCCGCTTCGATTCCTAATGCAAATTCTGATAGTGGTATTATTTTAGACACAGCATCGCCCCCAAGAATCGATTTAAAATAATTTGAAAAACCCAATCCATGTATGATTCCAAAGAAAAGCGTGATAAAAAATACCAAGTTTATACTTTCTTTTTTGCTTGATTTTCCCGCCGTAAAAAGATTAAACAAAGCCGTGATGAGTATCGTAATTGGAATTAGAAACTCGACCACATTTACTTTAATGACAATTATTTCAAAAACCGAAAGCATTAAAGCCATTGTGTGACCAATAGTAAAAAGAGTAACCAGAAGTACAACCCGTTTCCAATCCTTGAAAGAGAAAGGAATCGCAAGTGCTATTAAAAATAAAACATGATCGTACGCATGAATATCTAAAACGTGTTTTAATCCTATTTGAAAGTAAATCCAAAATTCTGACATGGCCAATGTATTATGTTGATAAAGGGGTTGTAAACTTACGATTAATTTTGAAAATGATTGATTTGATTACTTAAATTAATACAGTTCAAAAGCAATCAAATTCAAAAAAAAATTTAAAAAAATTAAAATCATTAATTTAAAAATAGATTTATCTTTGTAGGATAAAAAAACAATAATTATGTCATTTTCAGATTTATTTGATAGCGAATTCAAACAAAGAAATAAAGGTCATTTTTCAGCTATTGTTCGTGTAGCACTTTCTGACGATAAGTTTGCTCCGGAAGAGAAACTGTTTCTAGACAAACTGGCCGTTCGATTAGAAATTTCTCCAGCAGAATATGAAGAAATTTTAGAAAATCCTTTAAAATATCCAATTAACCCTCCTTATTTACATGAGCAAAGACTGGAGCGTTTGTTTGATTTAGCAAGAATGGTTCATGTAGATCATCAGTTAGGTGACAGCCAAGAATCATTACTAAGAAAAATTGGAGTAGCACTAGGCTTTAATGCTGAAAACGTGAACTACATTGTACACAAATCTCTTAAATTAGCAGATAAAGAAGTAGATTTAGATACTTTCCTTTTCGAAATGCAAAATATGAATAAGTAATTACAAAGCATACTAAAAAAGCTCCCAAAATCTGGGAGCTTTTTTTATAAATCTGAATTTTAGTATTTGCTTAATTTTGCTTTATACATAAATTCTTCTGCTTTTTCGACCATATTATAGCTTCCGCAAAAGAACGACACTCTTTCATGCAATTCTGTCGGTTCAATTTCCATGATTCTGTTAAATCCATCCGAAGCTTTTCCTCCGGCTTGTTCAGCAATAAAAGCTAACGGATTGCATTCGTACAACAATCGTAATTTCCCTTTTGGTGCTTTAGAACTCGTAGGGTATAAATAAATTCCGCCTTTAATCATATTTCTATGAATATCTGAGACTAAACTTCCAATATATCTTGAAGTATATGGTCTGTCACCTTCTTCTAACTGACAATATTTTATGTAATCTTTTACTCCTTGCGGAAAATGAACATAATTCCCTTCATTGATCGAATAAATATGACCGTCTGTTGGGAATTGCATTTTTGGATGTGATAAATAAAAGGTTCCAATAGCCGGATTAAGCGTAAATCCATTTACTCCATGTCCTGTAGTATACACTAACATTGTCGAGGTACCATAAATAACATATCCGGCCGCAACTTGATTGATTCCCGGCTGCAAAAAATCTTCAATGGTTACTGGAGTGCCTATAGGAGTAACTCTTCTATAAACCGAAAATATAGTTCCAACCGAAACATTTACATCGATATTTGATGAGCCATCAAGAGGATCCATCAAAACTACGTACTTGTTATTATGACTGTTATCACTACCTTCTACGGTGATAAAATCATCATTTTCTTCAGAGGCTATACCACATACTATTTCGCGATTGATTAAAGTTTGAATAAAAACCTCATTAGCATACACGTCCAGTTTTTGTTGATCTTCACCTTGTATATTTTGTTCTCCGGCAGCACCTACAATATCAACTAATCCTGCTTTGTTTACTTTATAATTGACCACTTTAGCGGCCAAACGGATGGAGTTAATAATTCGGGATAATTCGCCTGACGAATATTGAAAAGCATTTTGATTTTCAATGATAAATTCTCCTAGTGTTTTGTTGCGTTCTTCCATTACGAAATCGATGTAGTTAATTTGAAGTCACAAATATCGTTTTTTTTGTGAAAACAATTTGAATACTATTTATTTAGTTTGACAGTATTGTATATTTGCTGAATAAAACACAAAATAAATACGTAAAAGTGCTGTTTTATTGCGTTTTTGAATCATTAAAATAAAAATTTATGAATATAAGAAGAGGAAACCCGCAAGATATGCAAGCTGTTTTAGGTCTTATCCAAGAGTTGGCTGAATTTGAAAAGGAGCCAGATGCAGTTCTTGTAACTGTAGACGATTTAATTCGCGATGGTTTTGGCCCTGTTCCTCTATTTCATGTTTTTGTTGCCGAAGTGGAAGATGACTCGAGCGATAGCGAACAGGCGAAGCAAATCGTGGGTATCGCATTGTGGTATTACCGTTTTTCAACTTGGAAAGGAAAAACAATTCATTTAGAAGATTTAGTGGTAAAAGATAAAATGCGTGGAACCGGACTTGGATATGCTTTATATTCTGAAATTATAAAACAGGGTAAAAAAGATCAAGTTCGAAGAGTGGAATGGAATGTATTGGACTGGAATACTCCAGCAATAGATTTTTATGAAAAATCAGGCGCAAAAATACTTAGAGATTGGTATGTCGTACAAATGGATGAAATAGGAATCAACCATTTTGTGGAGAATAAATTGAAATAAATTAAAGAATAATTTTTGTTTAAAAATATGAGAGTATTCAAATTTGGAGGAGCTTCTGTAAAAGATGCCGCAGGAATTAAAAACGTATATGACGTTTTACAAAAAGTGGGTTACGAAGATGTTTTGTTAGTGGTTTCTGCAATGGGGAAAACGACCAATGCATTGGAACTTGTCATAAAAAACTATTTCGACAAATCAGCCGAGTTAAATTCATCTGTCCAAGAAGTAAAAAAATACCACAATCAAATTTTGATGGATTTATTTGAAGATGACAAAAACGAAGTTTTTGCAGCTGTAAATACTCAATTTGCTGATTTAGAATATTTCTTAGCACATAATAAATCTCCAAATTATAATTTTGTTTACGACCAAATTGTAAGTTACGGTGAATTAATTTCGACAACTATTCTTAGTCATTTCATGAATTTCATGGGAATAAAAACACAATGGCTGGATGTTCGCAATTTCATAAAAACAGATGCAAATTATAGAGATGCAGAAGTAGACTGGGAATTGACACAGAAAAATATTGCCAAAAACGTAAAACGAAAAATCTTAAATATTACACAAGGTTTCTTGGGTTCTGATGAGAATAATTTCACCACCACTTTAGGACGTGAAGGTTCTGATTATACAGCTGCAATTTTCGCATATTGCTTAAATGCCGAAAGCGTAACCATCTGGAAAGATGTTCCTGGAGTAATGAATGCCGATCCAAGATATTTTGAAAATGCCAGTTTATTAAATCAAATATCGTATCGCGAAGCCATTGAATTAGCTTTTTACGGCGCTACGGTTATTCATCCTAAAACATTACAACCATTACAAAAAAAGGAAATTCCTTTGTTTGTAAAATCATTTATAAATCCATTGTTAAAAGGCACAAGTGTTTCTAAAGGTGTCGATTTAGAGCCGTATTTACCTTGCTTTATTGTCAAAAGAAACCAGCTTTTGATTTCGCTTTCATCAATAGATTTCTCTTTTATCATGGAAGAAAACATCAGCGAAATTTTTGCGTTATTTCACCAATTCAAAATAAAGGTAAACTTAATTCAGAATTCTGCCATTAGTTTTTCTGTATGTGTAGAGGATAAATTTGACAATTTTAAAGCGTTGAATGCTATTTTATCTAAAAAATTTAAAGTTGAATTTGACGAAAATGTAACCTTATATACGATCCGACATTTTAATGATAAGGCAGCCCAGACTGTTGAAGAAAATAAAGTTGTTTTATTGAAACAAGTAAGCCGTGAAACCATGCAAGTGATCACTAAAGAAGTTTAAAAACTCTATCAACAATATTGTAATGGGAATCAAAATTAAATTTTGATTCCCATTTTTTATTATACAAAAACATACAATCAAGAACTCTAAAACAGAAATATCGATTTATCGAGTCTCCTATTTTCTGAGAGGAACATTCTCAAAATATCAAATTATAAATACTACTTTTGGTACTTTCGAGTTATATATTTATGTTGAAAAAATTACTTTTTTGGATTGTAATAAGCTGTTTTTCTGGGCTCCATGCTCAGGAAATAAATTTGCTGTACAAAACCAAAAAAATCCTTCCTTCCAGAGACACGATTTACATCGAAAAAGAAAGTATTAATTCAAGCTTTTTCAAATTGTTAGATACAAATGGCAAACAAATTGACAGTTCTTTATTTAAAATAAATTTCGAAAAAGGCACATTAGTTTTAAAAGAAAATAACGTTTTTGGCTCCGACTCACTTACCGTACAATACCTAAAATTTCCTGAAATATTAACAAAAGAATACCGCATTTATGATTCCAGCAGAGTCGTTAGCAATGAAGCCGGAACCGGGAATTTATATAAAATTGAAGAGAAAAAAATAAACAAAAATGTTCCTTTTGACGGATTGAATACTTCTGGAAGCATTACGCGAGGCTTGACGATAGGAAACAATCAAAATGCGGTATTGAACTCTAATTTAGATTTACAAATCACTGGAAAAATTTCCGAAAAAGTAAGTTTGAGAGCTTCCATACAAGATAGTAATATTCCATTGCAAGACGGCGGCTATTCTCAAAAACTAGATCAGTTTGACAATGTTTTTATGGAATTATTCAGCGACGAATGGACTATTCGTGCAGGAGATATTTTTCTGGAAAACAGTAAAACCCAGTTCTTAAATTTCAATAAAAAAGTACAAGGACTCGCAACTAATTTCAACTTTGGAACCGAACAAAATAAAACAAATGTATTTGCATCTGTAGCACTCGTTAGAGGACAATATGCTAAAAGTAATTTTGTGGGTCAAGAAGGAAATCAAGGTCCTTATAAATTAATAGGAAAAAATGGAGAATTATATGTTCTAGTTGTCTCAGGTTCAGAGCGCGTTTATGTCAATGGGATTTTACTGAAACGTGGAGAAAATAACGATTATACGATAGATTACAATGCGGGTGAAATTGTTTTTACGCCGCTTTTTACTATCACTTCCGAAATGCGTATAGCCATAGAATATCAATACTCCGACAGGAATTATACTCGTTTTGTAACGTATGCCGGGGCTACACATGAAAATGAAAAATGGAGTTTTGGAGGTTATTTATATTCGGAAAACGACCTGAAAAACCAACCGTTGCAACAAAATTTGTCACAGGAACAAGCCCAAACATTAGTCAATGCCGGAGACAATCCAAGTTTGATGACCGCACCATCCGCCTATTCAGACACCTACTCTGAAAACAAAGTACTGTATCGAAAAACACTCGTTAATGCCATAGAAATTTTTGAATATTCGAATGATCCGCAACAGGAATTATTTAACGTGAGATTCACTTTGGTCGGAACCAATAATGGGAATTATATTGTAACCAATTCGGCTACCATTTCACGAGTTTATGAATATGTAGAGCCAATAAACGGTATACCTCAAGGAAATTACGAACCCATAATTCAGCTTATTGCGCCAACAAAAGTTCAAGTAGCCACCTTTTTAGGAAAATATAAACCCACAGAAAAAACGGCTGTCGATTTTGAAATTGGTCTTAGCAACAATGATCAAAATTTATTTTCATCCATTGATGATACCAACAATAAAGGCTTAGCCGGAAAAATAAATGCCAAACAACGTGTTTTTTCAAAAAGATGGCAGATGGATGCTTTCACCAATTATCAATTTATTCAGAAAGATTTCAGATCCGTGGAACGACTGTACAATATAGAATTTGACAGAGATTGGAATTTAGGAACCGCAGGAATTGGAAATCAAAGTCTTCTAGTTTCCGGATTGCAATTAGATTTAAATCCAAAACCAAAATCAACCAATAAAGGATTGCTGTTGTATCAGTTTGAAAAACTAGATTTCTCCGAAAATTTTTCAGGAAGCAGGCATGTTTTAAATGGTTTGTTCCGAATAAAAAATTGGACTTTTCAAAACCAAGGCAGTTTATTAAACAGTGACGGTACTATTTTATCATCTAAATTTGTAAGAAACCAATCCCAAATGCGTTTTCATTTTGATAAAAACTGGGTTGGTTCCAGCTTGCGATTAGAAGACAATAAGGAAAAAGACAAAACGAACAATCAGTTTACGGCTTTGAGCCAAAAATTTACAGAGTATGGTTTGTATACTGGAAGAGGCGACAGTACTAAGGTTTTTGTAGAATTGGGTTATCTTAGAAGAACCAATGACAGCATACAATCCAGAGGTGTCGAGAGGCTGATTCAGCGTGTAAATTCCTCCCAGACTTTTATACTAAAATCAAAATTAATTCAAAACAATAAAAGTGATTTGTCACTTTTTGCTAATTACAGAGTCTTAGAATTTGAAGACGCCACAAGAAAAAAAGAACCTACATTAAATTCCAGAATCGTGTACACGGACCGTTTTCTTAATCAATTAATCCAAAGCACAACGGTTTACGAAACAAATTCAGGAAGTATTCCACAACAGGAATTTACGTATCTAGAGGTTCCCGCAGGCCAGGGAGTATATACTTGGAATGATTATAACGAGAATGGAGTTCAAGAATTACAGGAATTTGAAGTTGCTCCTTTTATCGATCAGGCAAAATTTATCCGGGTATTTTTGCCCAATCGGATTTACATTAAAACACATCAAAATAAGTTCTCACAATCCGTTACTTTAAACCCAAATCAATGGCAAAATGAAACAGGAATCAAGAAATTGCTTTCCTATTTCTACAACCAAACCGCTTTTATAATCGACCGGAAAACGTTAAGTAATGGAGATAATTTTGAATTAAACCCGTTTAGCCGTTCTAATGAGAATGTGCTTGGATTAAATTCCAGTTTAAGAAATAGCTTGTTTTACAATCGCGGAAAACAAAGCCATTCCGTAACTTATTCGTATCTCCAAAATAAAACGAAAAACTTGTTGTCGATAGGTTCGCAGGAAGCAACAAACAGCTCCCATCAATTGCAATATGGACATTTATACCAAAAAAGCTGGCTGTTCGGTTTTTTTGCCAAAACAATCCAGACAACTGTTCTATCTGAAAATTTTCCAGAAAAAAACTATGCTATAGATGGGTATCAACTCGCACCAAAAATCAGTTATATATTCTCAAAAAGTACCAGCTGGGATCTTTTTTATGAATTACAAAGCAAAAGAAACCAAATTGGGGTTTTCGAAACATTATTACAAAACCGCTTTGGAACTTCTTTTTCCTATGCCAGTGATAAAAAAATAACGCTGAATGGAGAAGTCTCTTTTTACCAAAATAAATTTGATGGAAATGAATTTTCTTCGATAGGTTTTCAAATGCTTGAGGGATTACAAACTGGACAGAACTTGACTTGGAGATTGCTTTTACAAAAAAACATCACACAGTTTTTAGATATTAATTTTAATTATCAAGGACGAAAAAGTGAAATTAGCCAAGCCATTCATACCGGAAATGTTCAATTAAGAGCATATTTTTAATTGTTTGATTTAGAATAATTTTATTAAACGACATTCTAAATGTGATTATTTTTCATTATTTTTAAAGTATAAAATTCAAAATCAAATCATTATGAAAAAATTACTGTTGTTATGTTTTGTAATTATTTTGTCAGGAAACTTACAAGCACAAGAAACTGCAGCTGAAAAGAAAGCAGCAAAAGCTAAAACTGAAAAATTAGCGAAAGCCAAAAAAGAAAAAGCCGAAGCAGCAAAAGATAAGGCCGCTACAGCCAAAGAAAAAGCAGCTGCCTCTAAAAAAGCAGCCAAAGAGAAAGCCGAAACTGCAAAAGAAAAAGCAACGAAAAATAATGCTGAAGCGACTAAAGATAAGGCGGCTACAGCTAAAAAAACAGCTAAAGAGAAAGCCGAGACGGCAAAAGAAAAAGCGGCTACAGCCAAAGAAAAAGCGAAAACTGCAAAAGATAAAGTAGTTCAAAATAAAGCTGAAACTTCAAAAGATAAAGCAGCAATAACTAAAGAAAAAGCAACGGCGTCTAAAAAAACTGGTACAGAAAAAGCAGAAACTGCAAAAAGCAAAGCATCATCTGCAAAAACAACTGTAAAAGAAAAAGCTTCTAGTACAAAATCAATAAAAAAAATCAAGGAAACTAACGAAAAAGCACCTAAAGTAGCTGACAAGATTACAGGAGAATACAATGGTAAAAAAGTATATACTGGTCCTCGAGGAGGAAAATATTACATTAACGCAAACGGAAATAAAACCTACATACAAGAATAATTTTAACTGAAAAAAATATGGTAAGGGCTATCTAAAAAGATAGCCTTTCTTTGTTTTAGACATTGGCTCATTCTAAAATACTATTTAATAACTTAATAGTTTAGTAATATTTTACAAATATTAAAAAGGCCTTAATTTATGTACCTTTAAACTATAAAAAACATTTGATACAATTAGAAATGGATATAAAAACCGCTCCTAAAACTATTTTGATTGCACCTTTAAACTGGGGTTTAGGCCATGCCACCCGATGCATACCAATCATCAAGGCTTTACAAGAAAACAACTACATCCCGATAATTGCCTCTGATGGCATAGCACTAGAATTACTACGAAAAGAGTTTCAAAATCTACAAACACTAGAACTACCATCCTATGAAATTGAATATGCTAAAAATGGCGCCAATTTTAAATGGAAATTAATACAGAATGGTCCAAAAATGATCCGAGCTATTTTGGAAGAAAAAAAAATAATTAAATCTTGGATCGAAAAATATGCAATTGAAGGTATTATTTCAGATAATAGACTAGGGGTTTTCAGCAAGAAAATCCCATCAGTGTTTATCACCCATCAATTGAATGTGATGACTGGAAATACAACTTGGATAACCAGTAAAATGCATCAATACATTATAAAAAAGTATACAGAATGTTGGGTTCCAGATCTTGCGGGAACACTAAACCTAACCGGTAAGCTCGGTCATGTTGACAATCCAAATCTTAAGATAAAATATATTGGTCCTTTGAGCAGACTACATAAGAAACTATTGCCAAAAAAATATGACTTATTGGTAATTCTCTCCGGTCCTGAACCACAACGCGGTATGTTAGAAAAACATTTAAAAAAAGAAATTGCTTCCTACAAGGGCAATGCGATTTTCATTGAGGGAAATATCGAAAAGGTACAAAAAATAACTACAATGCAAAATGTGACGTATTACAACTTTATGAACTCAACTGAGCTGGAACAAGCTTTTAACGAAAGTGAAATGGTCCTTTGCCGTTCCGGTTACACTACAATCATGGATTTAGCACAATTGAGAAAAAAAGCTTTTTTTATACCTACTCCTGGTCAATATGAACAAGAATATTTAGCTAAAAAGCTAAAAAAAGAAGGCTTGATTCCTTATGCTACGCAAGATGACTTTAAAATGGAAAACATTGAGCAAATTCACGATTATAAAGGTTTGCCTCGATTAGATTCTAAAATTGAATGGGCAAATTTATTTGAAGTTTTTCAAAAATAATCAAACTTTAAATCCCAGAAATAAAAAAAACCGATTTGTAACAATCGGTTTTTAAACTATTTTAATATTTATTTTATTCGTTTTTTTTAACTTTTATTTGTTTTTTCAAGCGTAAAAGAAAATTCAGATCCTACGCCAAACGTGCTATCAACAAAAATTTTCTCCTCATGAGCTTCAATAATATGTTTTACAATGGATAATCCCAAACCAGAACCCCCTTCAGTTCTTGCACCACTTTTATCAACTCGATAAAAACGTTCAAAAAGTCTAGGGATATTTTTTTTCTCAATTCCTTCTCCATTATCCGTTACTCTAACGATAACTTTTTTATCTGTTAAATCTTCAATACTAACTTCAGTTGAACCTTTAAACTTACCGTATTTAATGGAGTTTACAATCAAATTCATCACTACTTGCTGGATTTTTTCCTGATCCCCAACAACCATAATTGGTTTGTTGTATTTCATGTCAAACATCAACAAAATGTCTTTCTTGGAAGCTTTCATTTCGAGCAAATCAAAGACATTTTGAACTAACTTAACAATGTCAAATTCTGCAATTTCCAAGTTTAAATCGCCAATTTCGAGTTTAGAAATCATATCTAAGTCCTGTACGATATAAATAAGTCTCTCTACTCCTTTTTCGGCACGTTCTAAATATTTTTTTCGGATTGTTTTATCGCTCATGGCACCGTCAAGCAAGGTTGACAAATAACCTTGTACCATAAAAAGTGGTGTTTTGAGTTCGTGAGAAACATTGCCCAAAAACTCTCGTCGGTATTCTTCACGAACTTTTAAAGTTTCGATTTCTAACTTTTTATCAGTGGCAAACTTTTTGACTTCACGTGTTAGTGTTGCCATATCTGTGGTAATGGGTTGGTTTCTAAAAGTACTTGACTCTAATAAAGAAACGTCATCGTATATCTTTTTTACTTTTTTATAAATAAAGCGTTCCACTCTATACTGTATAACCAGAAATGAAAATGCTCCAATTGCTATGGCAAAAATCAAACAAAAACGATAAGAAAAAGTAAAAAATAAATAGGTGAGAAAACCAACTAATCCTGTAGAAAAAAGAGTAATGTAAAGTGCTGACTTTACAGCAAAACGATATGTTTTTTTAAAATTTATTGTCATTTATACTTCAAACTTATAACCAACCCCTTTTATTGTTTTAAATAATTCTTCTCCAATTTTTTCTCTCAATTTTCTGATGTGAACGTCAATAGTTCTTCCGCCAACCACTACTTCATTACCCCAGACTTTGTCCAAAATTTCATCTCGTTTGAAGACTTTTCCTGGTTTTGATGCCAGTAGGTAGAACAATTCAAATTCTTTTCTAGGTAATGCTATTTCGATATTATCTTTTACAATTTTATATTCTTCGCGATTTATTTCGATACCACCTACATTAAGTGTTTCGCTGTTTTGTTCCTTTTCTTTTAATCGGCGCAGTAAGGCTTTTACTTTACTGACTAATAATTTAGGCTTAATTGGCTTTGTGATGTAATCATCTGCACCAGCGTCAAAGCCTGCAACTTGGGAATAATCTTCGCTTCTGGCTGTCAAAAAGGCGATGAGCACATTGCTAAGTTCTGGAATCTTTCTGATGTTTTCGCAAGCTTCCATACCATCCATTTCCGGCATCATAACATCCATTATAATAAGGTCCGGCATTTCTTTTTTAGCTTTTGCCACTGCCTCTTTCCCATTTGCGGCTGTAACGATTTGATACCCCTCTTGAGAGAGGTTATACCCCACAATTTCCAGAATATCCGGTTCATCATCTACTAATAGAATCTTTGTGTTTTTTTTCTTCATAAAGCGCCAAAAATTGTTTTTGAATTGTAAATGTAATAATAAATGAGGTATTCAAAAGGTGTTAACCATAATTTAATATTGGAATGATTTTATAACCAAAAACAAAACATAACCATAACAAGCCAGTAACTTACATTTTACAATTCAGGTGTTACTTTGCAAAAAAAATAAATCAAATGAAATTCAAATTACTATTTTTAACTTTATTACTAACAGCTATAACTCATTCTCAGAATAAAGGAACGATAGCCGGTACCGTAACAGATAAAAATGTTAACAACCAATCATTGCCATTTGCAAATGTCCTAGTTAAAGGAACAACAATTGGAACAAACACTGATCTTGATGGAAAATACTCGATTTCTGTAGCAGCAGGTAATTACATTGTACAATTCAGCTTTGTAGGTTATGAATCTATAGAGGTTCCAGTAACTGTTACAGCAGATGAAACTATAACTGTAGATCAAGCATTAGGCTCCGCCGGATTTACTTTGCAAGATGTTGTAATAAAAAACACCAGAAAAAAGAATACTGAGACGGCTGTAATGGTCGAAATAAAAGAAGCAAAACAAGTTGTGAGTGCTATCTCTTCAGAACAAATCTCTAAAGGAACAGATAGTAATGCTGCACAGGCTATACAGAGAGTTCCAGGAGTTACCATTGTTGATGGGAAGTTTATCATGATACGCGGACTTAGTGAGCGTTACAACAATGTACTTATAAACAATTCAGTTGCTCCTAGTACTGAGGTTGATCGTAGAACTTTTGCTTTTGATTTAATTCCATCAAGTGCAATTGACAAGATGGTAATTTATAAAACAGGATCTGCAGATAAACCAGGAGATTTTTCTGGAGGTATCATCAACATTACAACATCAGAAAACATAACAGAATTCAACAGAGCATCTGTCGGTTTTGGATATAGAATGGATACCTCTTTTCAAGATCAATTTCAAACAGAAGGTTCTAAAACTGACTTTTTAGGGTTTGATTACGAATTTAGAACGCTTCCTAGCACATTCCCATCTGCAGCTTTGATTAATACATACCCTCAAGTAGGTGTTGTAGCTTCTAACACAAAGCTTCAAAACAATTTTAATCCAACACAAAGCACTGCTTTTTTAGATAATAGTGTAGGGTTTGCTTTTGGTAGAAATAAAAAATTTGCAAACGGAATGAGTTTACAATCTATAAACTCATTAAGTTACGCTAATAGTTTTCAAACTTTTCAAAGACAATTTACACGCTACACTACCTTAAACGAAGGTGAAAGTAGACCACCACTTTGGTTAAACTTCTTAGATGATACCTACCAAAATGAATCTAGAATAACATTCCTTTCTAACTGGATTTTGAAACTTAATAGCAATAACACGATTAAGTTTAAAAACCTTTTAAATCAAATTGGTGAGAATGAAACCATCATTCGTAATGGAAACAACTTTTTACAAAGAGGAGATGATTTATTTAGAAACTATTTGTTAGGATATAAATCAAGATCAATCTACATAGGTCAACTTGAAGGTAATCATAAATTAAATGACAATAATGCAATTGACTGGGTTACTGGTGTGAATTATATGTATGAATCTGAGCCAGATTTAAGAAGATTTAGAACCATCAAAGATGCTTCTAATCCAGATGCACCTTATGAAATGATCGATCCCTCATCTACTAATTTATTTGATACAGGAAGATATTTTGGTACACTTAGTGAATATTCTGTTAATAACGGCGCTAATTATACGCACACTATAGACAGAGTTAAGAACGATGAAGAATTAGGGACCATTAAATTAAAAACGGGTTACTACGTTGACTACAGAAAAAGAACATTTGACTCAAGATATGTGTCTTACTACTTACCAGACCTAGGAATAGATCGTATCAATGAGTTAAAGCAACTACCGTTAACTACCATCTTTAATTCTGAAAATGTAAACGCTACAAATGGATGGATTATGAGAGAAGGTACTCGATCTATTGACTCATACAGCGCAGATAATTTCTTAACTGCAGGATATGTCTACGGAGAATTGCCATTAAAGAAATTTGATCTAACTGGAGGTGTACGTGTCGAACATAACATTTTATCATTACAAAGTACCACTGATGCTGGACCACAAAATATTAAAAATCCAGTAACATCTGTATTGCCATCTTTGAATATTGCTTATAACATTAGTGAAAAATCGATATTAAGATTAGCCTACAGCAAAACAGTTAACCGTCCAGAATTTAGAGAAATTGCACCATTCTTGTTTTATGATTACAAGAACGAAGCAGCTAGAGTAGGTAACTCACAATTAAAAACAGCCAAAATTGACAATTTAGATTTCCGTTATGAATTTTACCCAACAAAGGGAGAAACGGTAAGTTTAGGTGCGTTTTACAAGAGATTTGACCAACCAATAGAAAACGTGACGCAAATTACTACTGAGCAACCTCAATTTAATTATGCTAATGCAGATAATGCATTCAACTATGGTCTTGAACTAGAATTGAGAAAATCTTTCAAAGAAATGACAGACAATTTATACTTAGGTAGACTTTCAGCTAACGTAAATGCATCATACATCGTTTCAAAAGTTGATTTAGGAGCAGGTGTAACCTCACAAGATCAAGAGCGTGCACTTCAAGGACAATCACCTTACATTGTAAACGTAGCCTTAGGCTATGCTGATGAAACTGGATTTTCTGCAAACGTAACGTACAACCGCTTTGGAGACCGTATCTTCTCTGTTGGTGACAGAAACTTCCCTACAATTTATGAACTTTCAAGAGACAATTTAGATCTAACTTTTTCAAAAACAGTTAAAAAAACCACTTTTAAACTTGGAATTAAAGATTTATTAAATGCAAAATATCAATTCTTTGAAGATTCAAACAGAGATGAGAAAATCAGAAAGAATATAGACAACGCAACATCTGTA
Organism: Flavobacterium glaciei; assembly: GCF_003350545.1. Classification (GTDB taxonomy): domain Bacteria; phylum Bacteroidota; class Bacteroidia; order Flavobacteriales; family Flavobacteriaceae; genus Flavobacterium; species Flavobacterium glaciei. The sequence goes on along the minus strand of NZ_QQBA01000003.1, from coordinate 239,660 downwards.
TTTAGAAGAGGAACTCTAATCTCTCTTAACGTGACGCATAATTTTTAAACAACTATAACTAAATTATTAAAAACAAAAACAATGAAAAAAAATCTAATTTTAATGGCTAGTTTACTATCAGCTGTCATTACATTAAACTCTTGTAGCAATGATGACAACCCTATCGTTGTTGATGTTACACCACCTACTGCAACTCCTGCTGGACCAGTAGAATTGACTGGAGATCTTGCTACTAGAACACTTACAAAAGACAAAAAATACCTTATCAAAGGTCAAGTATTTGTAAGATCTGGAGCTGTTTTAACTATTGAGCCTGGAACGGTTATATTTGGTGACAAGGCTTCAAAAGGAACTTTAGTAATTGACAGAGGAGGTAAAATAATAGCTGACGGAACAGCAGCTGCGCCAATTGTTTTTACATCGGGACAACCTGCAGGAACTCGTGATAGAGGAGATTGGGGCGGATTAGTAATATTAGGTAACGCACCTGTTAACCAACCAGATCCAGCTATTGAAGGAATTACACCTGCTGTAATTTTTGGAGGAACAAACAATGCTGATAATTCAGGTATTCTCAAGTATGTAAGAGTTGAATTTGCAGGAATTGAATTAACTCCTAATAACGAAACAAACTCAATCACATTAGGTGGTGTAGGAAGTGGAACACAAATGGATTATACACAAGTATCTTTTGGTGGTGATGATGGTTTTGAGTGGTTTGGTGGATCTGTAAATTCAAAACACTTAGTAGCATTTGCTATGTGGGATGACTGTTTTGATGTTGATTTCGGTTTTACTGGTAAAGTTCAATTTGGAGTGGCTGTACGTTACGGAAGTTATGCAGATCAATCTGGATCTAACATTTTTGAAACTGACAATGGACCTAATGATAACTTGACTACATTAATTACTACTGGTGTTTTCTCAAACATTACAGGTATTGGACCAAAAATTACTAATACACAATCTATAAACGGTAATTTTCAACACGCTTTAGATTTAAGAAGAAGAACTGCATTAACAATTGCTAACTCTGCTTTTGTAGGTATGCCAAGAGGTTTGCGTATGAACCAGCAATCAGTAGTAGATAATTACACAACTGGAACAGGAGTGTTATTAAACAACTACATGAGTGCTCCATTAGTTACATTCTCAGCAGGAACTGGAATGACTGCTAATGCAGCTGCAATTCAAACGCTTTGGAACGCTACAAATGAGACAAATACTAGTACTGATTTAGCAGCGGTTTACCTTGATTTAGGTTTGAATACTAATATTTTCTTTGGTAACAATACAAGTACAGGTTATGCTTCAAACCCTGATTTTAGAGTTACTGCTGGTGCGCTTACAGCTGGTGCGGCCTTCACTAACGCTAAACTTGCTGATGCGTTTTTTACTAGAGTTGCATACAGAGGTGCTTTTGGTACTACTGACTGGACTGACGGTTGGGCTGAATTTAACCCAATTGCTAAAGTTTACTAATAATTTTTTTAATTACATTTACAAAGGGCTTAATCTTGTTATGAGATTAAGCTCTTTGATTATAAAAACTATTTCAAAATGAAAAATATTTTATTTCTAGGTATCTTTTTTCTTCTTTACGGATGTGTTTCTAATACTAAAAAAACAAATCCTAATGATTTTTTAACAAAAACAGAGCAAAACAATTTTAAGTATTCTATTGTACGTTATTATGATGATGTAGCACCAAAAGCTACTCATGAAACCAAATTTGACACTGTTTTTAATTCCTATTACAAGAAAAAAAGTGAAGCTAGTGATTTATTATTTTATTATTTTGACACTATAAATAAAAAGGCCTATTTCGCTATCACAAAGATTGCACCGAGTTTAAAATTAAAAAAAGTAGCCACATTAGGATCAGTTTCATACAATGAGGATGGAACCATAAAAACATATGAGGAAAAATGCAGAACATGGAAAATGCTTGTTCCTGAGCTCAAGGAAAAAACAACCATGCTCTTTGAAAAATATATTAACGGAGAAGATTTAAGCCCTTTTTATACTAAAAATTCAAATGGTCAATTCATTATTGAATTTCCTGATGATGTAACAAAGTATGATCTAACTCAAAGGAAATGGGTTACAATACAACAAAACTAAATTTCGTTTTGATAAAAAAGAACCCCAGCTTTACCTTGTTTTCGATTGATTGTAAAGAAAAAAAATACTAGTGCTCAAAATGCCTTTCATTGTGAAAGGCATTTTTTTTGGTACACTATTTGAAATATATTTTGTATATTTACAAATCAAATTAGTAAGAATGGCGAAAAACTACTTTAATACCCTACTTATATTGGTCTTTTTATTCTCTGCAAGCACCTATGCTCAAGACAGTAAACCGCAACCAAAACTACAAGAAACTGCCTCTACTATTGAGGGTTTAAGCTTGTACCCTAATCCTGTGAGCAATGGCAAAGTTTACATTACCACTAAGAATGATCTTGATAAAGAAATCATAATATTTGATGTGCTTGGTAAAAAAGTGCTACAAACAATGCTTAGTTCACGAGAACTAAATGTTTCTAATTTATCTCCGGGAGTATACATTATTAAAATAAATGAAAAAGAAAGTTCAGCTACTCGAAAATTAATAATTCGGTAATTCATTCTAAATATAAAATTACAGCTCCATTTTATTGGAGCTTTTTTTTTAATACCAAACAGCATCCGTTTTCTAATGACAGATAAACAAACTCCCTTTTTAAATTTTTCATACTTTTACAAAAAAAAATCTTGATCACAACCACTGATATATTTACTATTTCAAGTCAAAAACAATTTGAAAAAATTGCTTTAAAAGTTTTTCGTTACCAATATGAAAACAACAAAGTATATCAGGATTTTTGTAATTTCCTAAAAACAGATCCTCATAAAGTAAAATCAATACAACAAATCCCGTTTTTGCCCATACAGTTTTTTAAGAGTCATGAGGTCCTTTCTAATACCGATGAAATTCAAGAAACCTTTACCAGCAGTGGAACAACCGGAATGATCACTAGCAAACATCTCGTTACTGATGTTTCGTTATATGAAGAAAGCTACCGCAAAGGATTTTCAGAATTTTATGGCAACATTGAAGATTATGTAGTTTTAGCTTTACTTCCCTCCTATCTGGAAAGAGAAGGCTCATCCTTAATTTACATGGTCAAGGATTTAATTGAACTTTCCAATCATCCTGAAAGCGGTTTTTACCTCAACAATCACGACGAATTGATTACTAAACTTATCGCTTTAGATAAAGCAGGTCAAAATGTAATTCTGATTGGTGTTACTTTTGCTTTATTAGATTTAATAGAGCAGCATCAGTTTCAATTGCAACATACCATTATTATGGAAACAGGTGGTATGAAAGGCAAACGCAAAGAAATGATTCGGGAGGAATTACACGATCAACTCTGTGAAGGTTTTGGCGTAGCAGCCATACATTCAGAATACGGCATGACCGAATTACTATCACAAGCCTACTCCTTGGGAAATGGCGTATTTGAGTGCCCTGCTTGGATGCAAATCCTGGTGCGCGATACCGAAGATGCTTTGACTTATATTCCAGACGGAAAAACAGGCGGAATCAATGTGATTGATTTAGCCAACATTAATTCGTGTTCGTTTATAGCTACGCAGGATTTGGGCAAAAAAAATCCCAACAACTCTTTCGAGGTATTGGGACGTTTTGATAATTCAGATATTCGTGGTTGTAATTTGATGGTGATTTAAAGTTTATTTGGTTATTTATCTATTCGGTTAACCAAATCAACGAGTAAACTTATTCATAAATATCTTTTCTGTGACCTAAGTCGATTAGATCAATTAGCAAAATATCATCAAAAATTTCATAAATAATTCTGTAATCTCCAACACGAATTCTATATCCTTTTCTTCCTTTCAATTTTCTATAACCTTGCGGCCGAGGGTTTTCAGCTAAATCATAGATTTGCTTTTTGATTGCAGAATAGTGAGGCTCATTAATTTTGATTAAAGCTTTCAAAACTTTATTTCTAAATTCGATAGTATAAGCCATTACTACACTAATTTTCGCTTTTCTTCAATAATTTTAAAAGCTTCGTCTATAGAAATTCGATAACCGTCATCCTCTCTTTTGGCTTCATCATAAAGACGTATGTCTTCTAAATCTTCCAATTTTTCAATCAATTTATTGTATTTCTTTATAGGTAACACAACAGCCGTTCTATTTCCTTTTTCGTCGGTCAAAAATTGAGTTTCCATAGCTTTTGTTATTTCAAGTAAAGTTATAAAATTATTTAACCCGAATCACAAAATAGTTTTTCTTTCCACTTTGTAACAAAACAAACTGATTGTTGATTAAATCTTTGGTCGAAAGCATAAAATCTTCGGTAACTTTTTCTCTATTTACTGAAATAGAATTAGCTGTTAGAGCACGTCTTGCTTCACCATTCGATTTTAGAAATCCTGTTTTTTCGTTTAGAACATCAACAATATTAATTCCTGTTTCGATTTCATTTCTGCTGATTTCCGCCTGAGGAACACCGTCAAAAACATCTAAGAAAGTGGCTTCGTCCAATTGCTTCAAATCATCTGAAGTAGAATTCCCAAACAAAATATTCGATGCTTTTATAGCATTTTCTAAATCTTCTGCTGAATGTACCATCACCGTAGTTTCTTCGGCCAAACGTTTTTGTAACAAACGTAAATGTGGTGCTTCTCTATGCTTTTCAGTTAAATCTTCGATCTCCTCTTTTGATAAAAAAGTAAAAATCTTAATGTATTTTTCTGCATCCACATCCGAAGTGTTCAACCAATATTGGTAAAATTTATAAGGTGATGTTCTAGCTGCATCCAACCAGATATTTCCGCCTTCTGACTTTCCAAATTTGGTTCCATCCGCTTTTGTAATCAACGGACAAGTCAATGCATACGCTTTTCCACTGGCAATTCTGCGAACTAATTCGGTTCCCGTGGTGATATTTCCCCATTGGTCACTTCCTCCCATTTGCAACGTACAGTTTTTCTCTCGGTACAAATGCAAAAAGTCATATCCTTGAACCAATTGATACGTAAACTCCGTGAAAGACATTCCTTCGGCAGCTTCTGATGACAAACGTTTCTTCACGGAATCTTTTGCCATCATATAATTTACCGTAATATGTTTACCTACGTCCCGAATGAAATCCAGAAAGGAAAAGTTCTTCATCCAGTCGTAATTATTCACTAATTCAGCCGCATTAGCCGCATCAGAAGTAAAATCCAGAAAACGGGATAATTGTCCTTTTATCGCTTCTTGATTGTGACGCAAAGTCGCTTCGTCCAATAAATTTCTTTCATTCGATTTTCCTGATGGATCACCAATCATTCCTGTTGCACCACCTACTAACGCTAATGGTTTGTGTCCTGATAGTTGAAAATGTTTCAACAACATCACGCCAACTAAGTGTCCTATATGCAATGAATCGGCAGTTGGGTCAATTCCCACATACGCCACACGCATTTGTTCCATCAAATGTTCTTCTGTGCCGGGCATTACATCGTGGAGCATTCCTCTCCAAGTTACTTCTTCAATAAAATTCTTCATCTTTTTAATCAATTTTCACAAAGATAATAATATCAATGGCAAAACTAAATTTCAATGAGTAAAATTGAAGTGGTGATTGAAAATGTTATTCGATTGAAATTGCTATTGTTTTTGCCATTGAAATTGATTTCATTACATTTGTAACTATGATTTTAGTCACAGGAGGAACAGGTTTAGTAGGTGCACATTTATTGCTTCATTTAATTGAATCCCGAAATATTGGAATCGAAAAAATACGCGCCATTTATCGAAGTGTAACTTCAATAGAGAAAACCAAATCCCTATTTGCTATTTATAAAAAGGAATCGTTGTTCGATCAAATCGAATGGATTCAAGCAGACATTACTGAAGTTCCTTCATTAGAAATCGCCTTTCAAAATATTGACAACGTGTACCATTGTGCCGCATTGATTTCTTTTGATCCAAAAGATGAAGATCTATTGCGAAAAACAAACATTGAAGGCACCGCGAATATTGTAAATTTTTGTATAGCCTATCAAATAAAAAAACTGTGTTTTGTAAGTTCCATTGCCACTTTGGGCGACTTACTACCACATGAAAAATTCATTACTGAAGAAACCGAATGGAATCCAGAGAAGTATCATAATGATTATGCCATTTCTAAATATGGCGCGGAAATGGAAATATGGCGCGGACAACAAGAAGGATTAGAGGTAATAATTGTAAATCCAGGTGTGATTCTTGGTCCCGGCTTTAGAGAGCAAGGAAGTGGACAACTTTTTACGAAAGTAAAAAACGGATTGAAATTTTATACACTGGGTTCCACTGGATTTGTTGCCGTTACTGACGTTGTGCGAATAGCTCATCAATTAATGCAAAGCGAAATTAAAAATGAACGCTTTACGTTGATAGCAGAAAATAGTGTTTTTCGTGACATTCTGAATGCTATGAGTGATTCAATGGGTGTGCAACGACCTAAAATTCATGCAAAACCGTTTTTGATGGAAATAATCTGGAGGCTGGATTGGTTTGTGTCTAATGTGTTTCAACAAAGAAGAAAACTGACACAAACAACTGCTAAATCTTCGTATGCCATATCTATGTATTCAAACCAAAAGATTAAAGATACTTTGAAAACCGATTTTATAAATATTAACCAATACATCAAAGATATCTCTAATCTGTAAGTTCTTTTCTTAATTTAATTTAGTAGTATCTCTGCTTTTTAATTCTATTTGATTTACATTCTTTTTAATCTTTTTCTTTTTTTTCAATTTTATCAAAGAATCTACACTTTTTGTATCTGCTTCCAATCGCTTGCTTATTTGCTCGAACATGCTCTTATATTCATTATAATCAGAAGCATAGTAGACATTGCTTTTAGCAAATTGAACACTGTCAATTTTATATTTTTTAAAAATATAATCTCTGGAGTTTATTTTAAAGGTATCCAAGGAAGCCGGATTTTGATTTCTTATGGCTTCCAAAACAGATAAATCATACATAATATCAACCATAACTTTTTTCTCGATAATCCGTTCAGGCTTCTTTACCACTTCTTTTTCACAGCTGATAAATAGTGATATAATTGCTAAAAATGTTACGATTTTTCTCATTGATGAAATTTTATCTTTCAAATAACAGCCTTTTTCCTGCACGAATATCTTTCACTTTAAAAGCGGTGTAGACTAATTGTCCGTTGACTAAAGTATGGGTAATTCTAGATTTAAAAGTAAAACCTTCAAATGGAGACCAACCACATTTAGCCAAAATATTTTCTTTTTTAACGCTCCAAGGCAAACCTGAATTTACGATAACCAAATCTGCATAATAACCTTCTTTGATAAAACCACGTTTTTCTATCTTGAAAATTTTAGCAGGGTTGTGGCACATTTTCTCCACGATTTTTTCAATACTTATTTTCCCTTGATGGTACGCTTCAAACATAGCAACTACAGCATGTTGCACTAATGGTCCACCGGAAGGCGCATTCAAATACGGTTGTTTTTTCTCTTCTAAAGTGTGTGGCGCATGATCTGTAGCAATGACATCAATACGGTCATCTAGTAAGGCTTCCCAAAGCACTTTTCTATCATTAGCTGTTTTTACAGCTGGATTCCATTTAATCAAATTGCCTTTTGTAGCATAATCATCATTAGTAAACCACAAATGATGTACACAAACTTCAGCAGTAATTTTCTTTTCTTCTAAAGGAATCTTGTTCGTAAACAAATCCATTTCTTTAGCGGTCGAAAGATGGAAAATATGCAATCGAGCACCCGTTTTCTTAGCTAACGCAACCGCTTTAGAAGACGAAATGTAACACGCTTCCTCGCTACGGATAAGGTGATGCGCTGTTACGGGTATATCATCTCCGTACTCTTCTTTGTATTTTTCTAAATTATTTTTGATTGTCGTTTCGTCCTCACAATGCACCGCAATAAGCATGGGCGTACTAGAGAAAATCTTCTCTAATGTTGCTTCATTATCCACTAACATATTTCCGGTTGAAGAACCTAAAAATATTTTGATTCCGGCAACATTCTTTGGATTTGTTTTTAAAACTTCTTCCAAATTATCGTTAGTTGCACCCATCATAAACGAATAATTAGCATAGGATTTTTGAGCAGCTAACTCGTATTTTTGTTCTAATATTTCTTGGGTAACCGCATTAGGTACTGTATTAGGCTGCTCGATAAAGGAGGTGATTCCTCCTGCAACTGCAGCTCTGGATTCTGATTCTATATCCCCTTTGTGCGTTAGTCCTGGTTCTCTAAAATGCACTTGGTCGTCAATTGCACCCGGAATTAAATAATTCCCTTCGGCATCAATAATTTTACACTGAGAGGATTTAGCACTAATGCTATCTGAAATTTCAACAATTAAGTCATTTTCAATTAATACATCGCCCTCAAAAATCACCCCTTCATTTACTATTTTGGCATTCTTAATTAAAACCCTATTCATCCTGTCTTTTTCTTATAATGTGTTTACTAATCTTTTTAATCTAAGCGCAATTACACCAAAAACAGCTTCAATAATTATCGAATTACTCATTTTGGATTGCCCTTTTGTTCTATCTGTAAAAATGATAGGAACCTCAGCAATTTGAAATTTTTTACAATACGTTCTGTATTTCATTTCAATTTGAAAAGCATATCCAACAAATTTTATTTTATCTAAATTAATCTCTTCTAAAACTCTTCTTTTGTAACAAACAAAACCAGCTGTAGCATCATGAATTTTCATTCCGGTAATGATTCGTACATATACAGATGCAAAATATGACATCAATACACGGCTCAAAGGCCAATTTACAACATTTACTCCAGTAACGTATCGGGAGCCAATCGCTAAATCTGCGTCACCAAAATGACAAGCATTGTATAATTTCTCTAAATCTTTTGGATTATGAGAAAAATCAGCGTCCATTTCAAAAATAAAATCATATTTGTGTGCTAATGCCCATCTAAACCCATGAACATAAGCTGTTCCAAGACCCGATTTCTTTTCTCTTTTTTCTAAAAACAATCTACCTTCAAATTCTGATTGAAGCAAAACCACCTTATCAGCAGTGTGATCCGGTGAATTATCATCAATAATAAGAATATGAAAAGATTTATGCTGCGAAAACACCGATCGAATAATGCTTTCTATATTTTCAATTTCGTTATAGGTAGGAATTATAACAATACAATCATTCATATTTTTGACTAATTTCACCGCAAAAGTAAACTTTTTATGCCATTTCATCCTTAATAAAATTATAATAAAAAGAATGATATAAAAATTAGTAATTTTGTAGCGTTATGATCGAAAATATACTTCATCCTAGAATAACTGAGAGCAAAGACTGGGCAACCGTGCTTTTTGTTCTTTCATTTGCTATTATTGCTATTACGAAATCTGTTTTCGAAAATAGATTTGGTGATTTTTCCAATTTGATTTTTTCCAACAAATACAATAAAGTTTATAGAGACAGCAGCCACTTAAAAAGCAGTTTTACGATCTCCTTATTTCTAGTCCAAATAATTTCACTAGCTTTTTTTATCCAAATTTCCCTAAGTTATTTTGGACATGCTTCAAAGACAGATTGGATACTTTACATTCAAATTTTCACTTTTCTAACTTTCTTTGTCTTATCTAAATATTTGATTGAAAAAATAATAGCCACCTCCTTCAATATCGAAGAATTTATGGAGCAGTTTAACCTCCAAAAGGTGACTTACAGAACCTATATTGGATTAATCATCCTTCCATTGAATATTATTTTGTTCTATTACGACTCATTTTCAAGAAATATTCCATTGGTAATTATAACTATAATATTAATAATGAATGTATTAACATATTTGATTTCAATAAAAAACTATCAAAATATAATATTCGGCAAGTTGTTTTATTTTATTTTATATCTTTGCGCTCTTGAAATAGCACCCTATTATTTTATGTATTATTGGTTTACAAAAGGGAGTGCTTAGAAACCGTTAAATATGAAAGTGAAAACAATTTTGGTGTCACAACCTGAGCCTAAGGTGGAGAATTCACCTTACTTTGAACTTCAACAAAAGCATAAAGTAAAAATTGATTTCAGACCTTTTATTCACGTAGAAGGTGTTAATGCAAAAGAGATTAGACTTCAAAAAATCGATCTTAACCATTACACGGCTATTATTTTAACCAGTAAAAATGCTGTAGATCACTTTTTTAGAGTGGCTGACGAAATGCGCTATAAAGTCCCAGAAGGATTAAAATATTTCTGTCAATCAGAAGCTATTGCTTTTTATCTGCAAAAATATGTTGTGTATAGAAAACGTAAAATTTACGTTGGCCCAAAAGATTTTGCTGATTTATCTCCACTAATAAAAAAATACAAAGACGAAAAATTCTTATTACCTGCTTCAGACCAATTGAATGCCGATGCACCAATAACACTGAACGCATTAAAAGTAGACTGGACACCAGCAGTTTTTTACAGAACTGTAATGAGTGATTTATCCGATTTAGCCGATGTATATTATGATGTTTTGGCCTTCTTTAGCCCAACTGGAATAAAATCATTGTTTATGAATTTCCCGGATTTTAAACAAAACGACACTCGAATTGCCGTTTTTGGTAGTACGACACAAAAAGAAGCATTGGATCATGGTCTAAGAGTTGATATTCTTGCACCAACACCAGCAACACCTTCGATGACAATGGCTTTAGAAAAATACATTATTGAAACCAATAAAGGAAAATAAAAAAATTACTTTTCAGATACAATCAAAGCCATTCGCAATCCGAATGGCTTTTTTTATGACGTAAAATATAAAAAATGTAACTTACTCTTTACACTAATCGTTTTTACTTAAATTTTGTTATCAATTCAAACTAAAATACTAATTTTAGTTTAAAATTATAACTCATGAAAATCAATTCCCTAATAGTAGAAATTGACGGTATCGATAAAGAAATATTACGCGACCTGATGGAAGATGCCCGAAAACCAATTCTTCAAATCGCCAATAAAATAGGAATTTCTGGAGCGGCAATTCATCAAAGATTGCGAAAACTAGAGCAATCAGGTGTTATTTCGGGATCAAAATTTACGGTAAACAATAAAATTCTGGGCTATAATACGATGGCTTTTGTTGGGATTTATCTGGACAAAGCCGCCCGAAATCCGGAAGCAGTACGTGATTTAAAGAAAATCCCGGAAGTACTAGAATGCCATTATACCACAGGAAACTGGTCGATTCTGATAAAAATTATTTGTCGTGATAACGAACATTTAATGCACTTGCTCAATACTAAAATCCAAGCGATAGAAGGCGTTTCCAGAACAGAAACCTTCATTTCCTTAGACCAACAAATCGACAGACAGATTCAGCTTTAGATTTTTAGATAATTGGATTTTTAGATTGTTAGATCATAAGCACAAATAAAAAAGCCGTTTGCTTACAAACAAACGGCTTTTCTAATTATCTAAGCAGTCTAAATATCTAACAGTCTAATCTCTTCTGCTTCCGCCCATGTAAATCGAAATATAATACAACAAAGTTGCTATCGAGCCTAATGCGGCTACTACATAGGTTCTGGCTGCCCATTTAAGAGAATCTTTGGCTCCAGCCTGCTCTTGAGGCGTAAGCATTCTTTTGTTTTCTAACCAAGCCAAAGCACGATTACTTGCGTCATACTCGACTGGCAAAGTGACAATTGAAAACAAAGTTGTTGCAGCAAAAATGATAATCCCAACTAATAATAATCCTGGAAAAGTCTTAATCATTAAGATTCCTGCAAGTAGAATCCACTGCATATAACTAGAGGCTACGTTTACAACAGGAACTAATTTAGACCTCATAGTAAGCCACTCATACCCCACAGCATGTTGCACCGCATGCCCACATTCGTGCGCAGCTACGGCAGCTGCAGCGGCATTACGCTGGTTGTACACTGCCTCACTTAGATTCACGGTTTTATCTGTTGGATTGTAATGATCCGTCAAACGTCCCGGTGTCGAGATTACTCTTACATCACGAATTCCGTTATCGGCAAGCATTTTTTCGGCTATTTCTGCGCCAGACATCCCGTTTTGTAATTGTAATTTAGAATAATGTTCAAATTTGCTTTTTAGTCTTGAACTAACTAACCAGCTGAAAAGCATGATTGCTCCTGCAAGTATCAAATAACCCATTCCCATATTTTTGTTTTTTTTAGATTTTTATTAAAGTTAGTAAAGAAATAGCAAATTTTGAACCAATTTGCAAAAATGTCAATTTGGCATTGGTAAAATGGAACACAGATAACGCAGATGAAACGGATTTACGCAGATTTTTATTTATTAGAATCAAAAAATCCAAATTCTAAAAATAGAATTTGGATTAATATGATTATAGCAATATTGAATACCTATCCCACCAAATTGATGATTTTCCCGGGAACAATGATTACCTTATTTGGCGTTCTACCTTCTAATTGTTTGATAGTTCTTTCATCTTTCATTACGATTTCCTCGATTTGTTCCTTGGTTAAATCCAAAGGTAAAACCATCGTGAAACGCATTTTTCCGTTGAAAGAAACTGGGTATTCCTTTTCGCTCTCTACTAAATATTTAGCTTCAAAAACAGGAAAAGCAACCGTTGCAACTGAACCTGTATTTCCTAATAACGACCATAATTCTTCGGCGATGTGCGGCGCATAAGGCGAAATCACAATTGCTAAAGGTTCTAAGATAGCTCGTGAATGACAGTTTTGAGCAGACAATTCGTTTACACAAATCATAAACTGTGAAACCGACGTATTAAAAGAGAAACCTTCAATATCTTCCGCCACTTTTTTGATGGTTTTATGCAATGATTTTAAGTTGTCTTTCGTTGGTTCGTCATTAGTAATAATCAAACCATTTTCATCAAAATACAAACGACACAGTTTTTTTAAGAAACCAAAAACTCCCGAAATTCCTGCCGTGTTCCAAGGTTTAGCTTGTTCTAATGGTCCTAAGAACATTTCATACAAACGCAACGTATCCGCTCCGTATTCATTACAAATATCATCCGGAGTAACTACATTGTATTTGGATTTTGACATTTTTTCAACCTCGCGACCTACAATGTATTTTCCATTTTCATCTAAAATAAATTCAGCATCAACGTAATCTTCTCTCCACGCTTTGAAGCGTTCAATGTCTAACTCATCAGAAGAATTAACCATTGAAACATCGGCGTGAATAGGATTAAAGTTTGTCTTTACAAAGTTCCAATCAACAACAAAGCCTTGTTCAGCATAGTTCTTTTTTACATTAATAATTATTGATTCTATATTTTTATAATTCCCTGATTGAACTTCAGAGAATATATTTTTAGAAATAAAATATTTATTATGCACCACTTTGTCTAGGTCTCCTTCGTCAGTTAATTTCTTTACCGTTACCGAAGGCATAACCCTATAAACAAAAGCACTCGTTCCCAAAATCATTCCCTGATTAATCAATTTTTTGAATGGTTCTTCGGTTGGTGCAAAACCTTTGTCTTTTAGGAATTTGTTCCAAAAACGAGAGTATAACAAGTGACCTGTTGCGTGTTCGCTTCCGCCAATGTATAAATCCACGCTTTCCCAATATGCCAAAGCGTCTTTGCTCGCAAATTCATTCTCATTGTGCGCATCCATATATCGCATCCAATACCATGAACTTCCCGCCCAACCTGGCATTGTGTTCAATTCTAATGGGAATATTGTTTGACCCTCGACTGCGCTCGGGTTGACTAGATCCGTAGAAACCACTTTGTTATTTACACTATCCCAAGCCCAAACCGTAGCGTTTCCTAAAGGTGGTAGACCGTCTTCGGTTGGTAAATATTTTTCTACTTCTGGTAAGATGATTGGCAAATGTTGCGCATCAATCATTTGTGGCAAACCATTTACATAATATACAGGAAACGGTTCTCCCCAATAACGCTGGCGAGAGAAAACAGCATCACGCAAACGGTAATTTGTTTTTCCTTTTCCTTGGTTTAATTTTTCTAATTCTTCAATTACTTTTTGAGTTCCTTTTTTGTAATCTAATCCATTTAGAAAATCAGAATCTACTAATTGAAAACCCTCTTTGGCTCCAAAAGCAGCTTCAGATATATCTTTATCAAAAATGTTTTTAATGGCTGACATACCTTGTTGTCCTTTGAAGAAATTCGCAAAAGCATAATCTCTTTCGTCACCACAAGGAACCGCCATAACCGCGCCTGTTCCGTAACCTGCAAGGACATAATCACCAATCCAAACCGGAATTGGTTCTTTAGTAAACGGATGTTCCGCAAACGCACCTGTAAATACTCCAGAAATGGTTTTTACATCGGCCATACGTTCTCTTTCGGAACGTTTTGAGGTTTTTTCTATATAGGCATCTACCTCCTCTTTTTGTTCTGCAGTAGTTATTTGCGAAACTAATTCATGCTCTGGCGCCAATGTCATAAACGTAACACCAAAAATAGTATCTGGACGTGTTGTGAAAACATCTATATATTGTTGCTCACTTTCTACTTCCGACTTTCGACTTTTGACTTTAAAAGAAACAGTCGCTCCAACGGATTTCCCAATCCAGTTTCTTTGGCTTTCCTTGATGCTTTCACTCCAATCAATATCATTTAAACCTTGTAATAAACGTTCCGCATAAGCCGAAATTCGCATACTCCATTGGGTCATTTTCTTGCGCACAACGGTAAAACCACCACGTTCTGAAACACCATTTACGATTTCGTCATTTGCCAAAACCGTTCCTAATCCTGGACACCAGTTAACTTCTGTCTCCGCTAAATAGGTCAATCTGTATTGCAAAAGGATTTTTTCCTGCTGTTCTTTTGTGTAAGCGTTCCACTCTTCGGCTGAAAAACCCTCAATATTTTCATCGCAAACCGCATTGACATTTGCATTTCCTTCTGTTGAAAAAATAGAAACCAAAGTCGAAATATCCTCCGCTTTATCGCTGCTTTTATTGTACCAAGAATTGAATAGTTGGATAAAAATCCATTGTGTATGCTTGTAATAATCTGGATTTGAAGTACGCACTTCGCGACTCCAATCAAAAGAGAATCCTATTTTGTCCAGTTGCTTTCTGTAACCTGCAATTTTATTTCCTTCTTTATCCGTTCCTCCGTCAATATTTACACGAGTCGTATCTTCCGGACGCTGACCCGTTTGAATGGCGTATTGTTCCGCAGGCAATCCAAAACTGTCATAGCCCATAGGGTGTAACACATTAAAACCTTGGTGTCTTTTGTATCTTGAATACACATCAGAAGCAATATATCCCAGTGGATGCCCTACGTGCAATCCCGCTCCGGATGGATAAGGAAACATATCAAGTACGTAATATTTAGGTTTGTCTGAGTTATTTTCAGCTTTAAAAGTTTGGTTTTCTAACCAATATTTCTGCCATTTGGCCTCTATTTCGTTCGGATTGTATTTCATTTCTATAAAAGTTGCAAAGTTGCAAAGGGACAAAGCTGCGAAAGCTTTCTCACGATGACTATTTTTAGATGCCAAATTTACGTTTATTGTACGAAAGTTGAAACTTTGAACGTTATTAACTTTAAATAAAGAAATTCTTTATTATTTTTACCCAATAATTTCAATAAACTATGAGTTCTTCCTTTGATAATTTTCAAAAACGCAGGTTAATTTCCTCTTATTTTTCAGTAGTGCTAAGTGTATTCTTAGTTTTATTTCTATTAGGAATATTGGGACTTTTCATTATAAATTCTAAAAAATTAGCCAACGATTTCAAAGAAAATATTGCCATGACGGTTTTTTTTAAGAATGAAGCCAATGACAGTATTGTGAAAGCTTTTGGAACCCAAATAAAAGCGAGTCCATTCGTGAAATCCTACGCTTATGTAACCAAAGAAGCTGCTGCTAAAGAACATACCGATATTATTGGTGAAGATTTTATGGAATTTCTGGGTGAAAATCCATTACAAAACTCCTACGATATACACTTAAAAGGAGATTATGTAATTAAAGACAGCATCACAAAAATTGAAGCTGGCTTACGCAAAAACGCAATGATTTCAGACATTGTATATGACAAACAATTAGTGAATTTAGTGAACGATAACATCAAAAAAGTGAGTATGTGGATTTTAATAATCAGCGGATTTCTTGCTGTTATTGCAGTTTTGCTAATTAATAGTTCATTACGTTTATCGATACACTCCAACCGTTTTATCATCAAAACCATGCAAATGGTAGGAGCAACAAAAGCTTTTATCAGAAAACCATTTGTAATGCGCAGTATAAAACTAGGAATGATAGGCGCAGGACTTGCAATTATTGCATTAATTGGTGTTTTGATTTACGTTCAAACAAATTTCCCAAGTCTAGGTATACTTGACGATAAAGCTTTGATAGCTCTAGTATTATTAGGTGTATTAGGAGTTGGAATATTGATTACCTGGTTGAGCACCTATTTTGCAACTCAACGCTTCTTGAATTTAAGAACGGACGATCTTTATTAGTATTATTGTTCAGTTGCAGTGTTCAGAAAAAAAATTGATAAAATAACAGTTAGTAGTGATACTGAATTAAATTCAGCATAAA
Organism: Flavobacterium glaciei; assembly: GCF_003350545.1. Lineage (GTDB taxonomy): Bacteria > Bacteroidota > Bacteroidia > Flavobacteriales > Flavobacteriaceae > Flavobacterium > Flavobacterium glaciei. The sequence goes on along the minus strand of NZ_QQBA01000003.1, from coordinate 223,057 downwards.
TGGAAAATAACAATCAAAAACCAGAATTTCTTTTTGATAAAATAAACTATCAAATCCTATTAATTGGGATAGTAGTAATTGCCTTGGGATTTATTTTAATGGCCGGCGGAGGAAGTGATGATCCAAATGTTTTCAATGAAGAGATTTTCAATTTTAGAAGAATCCGATTGGCACCAACAACCGTTTTAATCGGTTTTGGAATTACCATTTATGCCATTCTTAAGAATCCCAAAAAAGCATAAATGAATACTTTACAAGCGTTTTTGATTGCTGTTATCGAAGGATTAACAGAATATCTTCCTGTTTCCTCAACCGCTCACATGATTTTTATGAGTTCCTATTTTGGAATTCAAGAGGATGATTTTGTAAAGCTATTTCAAGTTTCTATACAATTTGGGGCTATTTTGGCGGTTGTTGTTTTGTATTGGAAGAAGTTTTTTGATTTTTCTTCAAAAAGTGTTGCCATCAGTTTTTATCTAAAACTTGTTTATGCCGTATTTCCAGCTTTGGTTTTAGGAAAATTATTCGATGATAAAATTGAAGCAGTTCTTGGCGATCCAATTCCCATAGCGATTGTATTGATTTTAGGTGGTGTAATTTTACTTTTTATAGACAGTCGTTTTCAAAGTCCGACGGTTCTTAAAGAAGAGGATATCACGGTAAAGAAAGCTGTAACGATTGGTTTTTGGCAATGTTTAGCAATGATGCCTGGCACAAGTCGTTCTGCTGCTTCGATTATTGGAGGAATGCAACAAGGATTAACACGTCACGCGGCAGCGGAATTCTCTTTCTTCTTGGCGGTTCCTACTATGATGGCAGTAACCTGCTATTCCGTATTCTTGAAAACCTACGAAACATCACAAATGAAAGGCTACGAATTGATTTTGAAATCAAACGAAAACATACAATTATTCTTGATAGGAAACGTAGTTGCTTTTATAGTTGCCATAATAGCTATTAAATTTTTTATTGAAATCATCAAAAAATACGGTTTTAAACCTTGGGGTTGGTACCGAATAATAGTAGGAATCTTTTTATTGATCTACTTTTCATACATTAAATAAATTCCTTTGAAGACAGCTGAAGATTACCAATCAGGACAAATTCTACTCATCGACAAACCCTTGAATTGGACTTCGTTTCAGGCGGTAAATAAATTGAAATGGGCATTAATTACCAAACTGAATTTGCCTAAAAAATTCAAGATTGGTCACGCTGGAACTTTAGATCCTTTAGCAAGTGGATTATTGTTAGTTTGTACTGGGAAATTCACCAAAAGAATTACTGAGCTTCAAGGACAAGCTAAAGAATATACGGGAACTTTCTACATTGGAGCAACAACGCCTTCGTATGATTTAGAAACGGAAATAGACCAAACTTTCCCAACGGAACATATTGACGAAACTTTAATTCATGAAACTGTCAAACAATTTCTGGGAGAAATCAATCAAAAACCACCTATTTATTCGGCTATAAAAAAAGATGGTGTTCGCTTATACGAACACGCCAGAGCGGGAGAAACCATTGAAATTGCGACCAGAAAAACAACCATTCATGAATTTGAAATTACTAGAATCGCACTTCCTGAAATTGATTTTAGAGTTGTTTGCAGCAAAGGAACATACATTCGTTCCCTAGCTTTTGATTTTGGAAAAGCTATGAATTCGGGTTCGCATTTAACAGCTTTGCGCCGTACAAAAATTGGAGATTACAAAGTCACTGATGCAATGGATGTTACTTTATTTGAGGAGAGTCTAACTGAAGGAATATAATTAAAATTAAAAACACATTACAAATTCAAAATGAATCTGCAATGTGTCTTTTTTTTCTAGTGTTAAAGTAGTTTTAATTCATACACATTTGAATACTGGTAAAAAAAATTAATAATTTGCAATGCTTTTTCCCCCGAATAGCAATCGCGATAAATAATCATAAAATTTTTCAAATCGATTTTTCATAATGATGTTTTTTAAATTGTGAAACAATATTTAAACACCTATAAAAAAAGTAAATTAATAATAGACTTGGTTGGCAGTCACCAATATACGACTTTTTTCTGATATACAACATAAATAATAAAATAAATACATTTAAATGTTTAACCTCAATAAAAATAGAACTTCAGGTGTGTTTTACATTAAAAATTTTATACCAAATGACTAATTTATTATGCTAAAATGGATTTTTTTAACACTTATAAAACACTAAAAATCATAAAAGTTATCCATTTTGAATATTCTTTTGTTCTAAATCAAGCATCATATTAATCAACTCATTTTGGGTACTGATTCCTTTATCATGCAAATACCACAATTGCAAGTTGGTTTTTGCTGTTTCATCAATAACTCCAAATTCTTTCTTATATTCAATAATCAAATCGGCTGCTGATTTTGGCCTTGGGCCCCATTTTCCATAAATACTTCCTGTTTCTTTATCTACTACTATCAATATTGGAATAGCTTTATTTTTATTAGTCAAAAACAAATTCATCAACTCTTCGTTTTCATCTCGCAACACTATCTTCAAATCAATTTTGCCTGATTCTACTGCCATCTTATTTATAATTGGTAATAATTGTGCAGCATCCCCACACCAACCTTCAGAAATCACTAACCAAATATATTCGTTATTTAATGCTTTTAATTTACCATTGTTTTCATCCGTAATTTTGATTGTTTTATCCAAACGATTCATACGAGTTTCATTTAATGTACTGTAGTGAGTCAAATCTTCGGATTGTTCATTACCGGTTGATTTTCCTTCCAATAATAAATCAGAAACAAGCTTTCTATATTCAGAATAGGAATGACTGTTAAACAATGCTTTGGCTACTGGAATTTTCATAATAAGTAATTTGTTTTGACAAAGTTACCATAAAACTGAATTTTAAACATGACATATATCACTTTCAATTCCACAAAAAGAGTAATTTTATAACAAATAATAGAGATGGATTTAAAAACAAAATCGATAGGATTAGTACTTTCTGGAGGAGGCTCTAAAGGTTTAGCACATGCTGGCGTTATAAAATTCCTAGAAGAACAAGACATCAAACCATGTCAAATTGCGGGAACTAGCGCCGGATCAATCGTAGGTGCATTATATGCTTGGGGAAAAACACCCGAGGAGATTTTGGAATTTTTCAAATCCATTTATCTTTTTCATTGGAAACACTTCACGTTTAAAAAAGCTGGACTAATTGATTCCGAATCCTTCCGCATTTATTTTCACAGTATTTTTGGCGATGCTGTTTTAAGCGATTTAAAAATTCCGATTCAAATTACAGCAACCGACATGATTCGGGGTAAATTAAAAGTATTTGGTCCCAAAACAAAAATCGTTGATGCCATTTTAGCCTCTTCTGCTTTCCCAGGAATTTTGTCGCCGTATGAAATAGATGGAAACATATACAGTGACGGCGGAATATTAAACCACTTTCCCACTGATATTTTACAAGGACAATGTGATACTGTAATAGGAGTCTATGTGAGTCCTATTCAGAAAATAGACGCTAAAGATTTACGTTCTATAAAAGCGGTAACCACACGAGCTTTTGATATTCTTTCGGCAAATTCAAATATGCATAAATTTAATATTTGTGATTGGGTGATAGAACCCAAGGATTTATGCCTGTACAGTACTTTTGAAACTAGTAAAGTTAAGATGGATGCCGTTTTCAATATTGGATATGAAGCTGCAAAAAAATCATTTGAAAAACTTAATTTATAAAATTTAAGCAACACTTTTTTTAAAAATCAGAATATGTCTATATTTGCACCAATCAACTCAACACACACATGAAATATAAAAGAATTCTTCTAAAACTAAGTGGCGAAGCTTTAATGGGCGACTTACAATACGGAATTGACCCAAAAAGACTTGCTGATTATGCTGACGAGATCAAGCAAATTCATGATAAAGGAGTAGAAATAGCCATTGTAATAGGTGGTGGAAATATTTTTAGAGGAGTTGCAGGGGCGAGTGCAGGAATGGACAGAGTTCAAGGAGATTACATGGGAATGTTGGCCACGGTAATAAATGGAATGGCACTACAAGGCGCACTGGAAGAAAAAGGAATGAAAACCCGTTTGCAAACGGCACTGAAAATGGAATCCATAGCAGAACCTTATATTAAAAGAAGAGCTGATCGTCATCTTGAGAAAGGAAGAATCGTAATCTTTGGAGCCGGAACCGGAAATCCATATTTTACAACCGATACAGCAGCGGTTTTACGCGGTATTGAGATAAATGCCAATGTGATTTTAAAAGGAACTCGCGTGGATGGTGTTTATGATTGTGATCCAGAAAAAAATGCATCTGCTGTGAAATTCGATTTTATTTCCTTTGAAGATGTACTTAAAAAAGGATTGAATGTAATGGATACGACTGCATTTACGCTAAGTCAAGAAAATAAATTACCTATCGTTGTTTTCGACATGAATAAAGTAGGAAACTTATTGAAAATCTGCGAAGGCGAAAATATAGGAACCGTAGTAAATATATAAATAGACAAATTAGATTGTTAGACTTTTAGATTGTCAGACAGTCTAAAGATCTAAAAATCTAAAAATCCAAAGATCTAAATTATGACTGAAGAAATTGAATTTATATTAGATAGTACTAAAGAATCTATGACAGGTTCTATTGCGCATTTAGAAAAAGAATTTTTGAATATTCGTGCAGGAAAAGCATCTCCAGCTATGCTTGGAAGTGTTTTTGTAGATTATTACGGATCTGCTACACCACTTTCACAAGTATCAAAAATTAGTGTTCCCGATGCCAGAACAATCACGTTGCAGCCTTTTGAAAAAAATATGTTGCAAGTAATTGAAAAAGCAATTATGGTAGCTAATATTGGTTTTAATCCAATGAATAACGGTGATGTAATTATCATTAGCGTTCCCGCATTAACTGAGGAAAGAAGACGCGATCTTGCTAAGCAAGCCAAAGTGGAAGCAGAAGATGCTAAAGTTGGAATTCGAAATGCAAGAAAAGATGCAAATACAGATATTAAAAAATTAGAAAAAGAAGGAACCTCCGAAGACATCTGCAAAAGTGCCGAAGAAGAAGTGCAAAACTTAACCAATACGTTTATCCGTAAAATTGATGAACTTTTAGTGGTGAAAGAAGCTGAAATCATGAAGGTGTAAAACTACTTCAACTTATATTAAAACCCGTCCTATTATTATAATTGGACGGGTTTTTAGTTTTTTTAATATCTCCGCCGGTAGCGCAAGGGACCCACTTGTGATGCTCGTTATTGATTAATATAACTTTGGTTTCTGGTAGTGTTTAAAAATTTAAGTATCTTACAATATCGATTGTGTCCAAGAGCGGGACGTTCGCGCGGAATGTCATAAGGTTAAGAGTTTATTTGTCATTCCGACGAAGGAGGAATCTCTGTTTGTTGCTCACGTTTGTTGCCATTCCTCCTTCGTCGGAATCACAAAATCATGGGGATAATTCCTAAACTTAATGACATTCCGCGCGAGCGTCCCACTCGTAATGCTCGTTATTGATTAATATAATTTTGGTTTGTAGTGGCATTTAAAAATTAAAGTCTGTTACAATATAGTTTGTGTCCATGAGCGGGATGTTAGCTCGAGCTGGGCAACTTCTAGTAATGAAAGAAGCAGAAATTATGAAAATGTAAATACCATTTAAATTATTTTAAACCCGTCTTGTAGATTTACCCCCAAATAGTATCTAACTTTTTAAGGGGCAGTCTTACGAGACGGATTTTTTTATTGTTATTTTTGCGATACCAAAATGAGATTATACCCGTTTTGCAGTAAACCCTATTTATGAAGCAATTGTGTTTGTTATTCTTTTTTTTAACGCTTTCGCTGCAGGCACAATTCCAGATAAATGGTGTTGTAAAAGAATCCACAACTAATAATCCATTACCATTTGCCACGATTACCACAAATAATGGTCTAAGCTCCATCTCAGATGTTGATGGGAAGTTTAGTATAACAACAGCAATTCCCTTTACAGCTTTTGATATTTCGTATATTGGTTTTACCAAAGCTAGGATTACCATCGAAAAAAACAAAAATTATTATGTGGTTGTTCTTTCTCAAAAAACAGATAATTTGAATGAAGTAAAAATTTCAAATGAAAACCCAGCCTTAGCAATTATACAGAAGGCAATCAAAAATAAAGACAATAATAATCCTCAAAAAAAGCTCCGCAGTTTTGAGTTTAAATCTTATAATAAACTCATTGTAAGTGCAAATCCTGACTCCATTGACGGAAGAATCGACTCTGTTTTTGTCAAAAAATATTTAAGAAAACAATTCTCAAAAATTGATTCATCCGATTATAAATTCAAAGAAGCCATTAGTAAGCAGCATCTTTTTCAAACTGAAAAAGTATCTCAATATCAATTTGCAAATGCCCGATTAAAAGAAACCATTTTAGGAACCAAAATGGCAGGTTTCAAGCAACCTATTTATGAAATCATTGCTTTTAATTTGCAGTCCTTCTCTATTTATGATTCCAGTTACGAGCTTTTTGAAACTAAATACAATAGTCCAATTGCGAATGATGCGCTAAACGATTACAACTACACACTCTTAGATTCACTTATTATTGATGGCAGAAATACCTTAATGATTTACTTCAAAAATAAGAAAAGTAGAAAAGCATCAGGACTGGAAGGAGTGCTTTATATTGACCAAAATAATTTTGCAATTGCCAAAGCTGTAATGCGAATAAAAGGCGTTCTTGACATTAGCGGAATTCATGATTTTAAATACATTGCTAATGAAAATTTATGGTTTCCAACAGACAAAACGTTTAAAATTGTAAAAGGCAAGAATGATGACGATATAAAAATCCTTGGCGGAACCATACAATTTGATGGCGATGTAGAACAAAATTTTAAAAAAAGGAAGAAAGTCGCCTCGGATTTTACCTATTTAATTTCGCATACAAACAATTTTGAAATTCAGTATAACACTCCAATACAAATTAAAAAATCGGCAATTTATATCGAAATCAAAGACGATGCAATTAACAAACCGGAACGTTTTTGGGACACTTACAGAAAAGACAGTTTAGACAGCCGAAGCCAAAAAACGTATTTAGCATTAGATAGCATTTCAGTCAAAAAACGAATTGAAAGCCGCATCCGTTTTGGACGAAAAATCATCAACGGATATTTACCAATTGGAAAAATTGACTTAGACTTACGCAAATTATTCAGCTATAATAATTACGAAGGATTTAGATTGGGAATGGGCGGAATCACCAATGAACAATTTTCAAAAAAATTCAGAATTGAAGGATACACCGCTTATGGAACAAAAGATGGCAATTTTAAATATCATTTGGGAATGGCAACTCGCTTGGGCAAATTTTCTAATTCTTGGATTGGCTTTTCCTATACTGATGACATTCGTGAAATTGCAAGCAGCGTATTTACAATAGAAAAAAAAGCATTCAAAATCTATGACCCAAGACCCATAAACATAAGTACTTTTTACAATCATGTGAGTTGGAAAACATTTATAGAAACCAAAATTATACCAAAAACAGAGAGCTTATGGGAACTTTCCCGTGCTGCAATAGAACCAAAATTCAATTATATATTCAACTTAAACGAGAAATCATATACGAGTTACATCATGACTACCGCAATGGTTTCTTTGCGTTGGAATCCTTTCAGCGATTACATGCAAACGCCTACAGGACGAATTGAAGTAGAAAAACGTTTCCCAAAATTCACTTTTCAATACACACAATCACTGCCTAATGTCTTGCAAAATGATTTTGAATTCAGCAAATTCGATTTTAAAACAGAGTACGAAAAGAAATATTTAAACGGTCAAAAAACAAGTTTACTTTTTGAAGCTAGCTATACTTTTGGCGATGTACCACTGACACATTTGTACAATACCTCCCCTAATAATATTACCAAGGAAACCATTATGCAAAGAATCACTTTTGCAGGAAAAAACAGCTTTGAAACAATGTTTTTTAATGAATTTTTCTCCAGTCAATATGCTTATTTTCAATTCAAACATGGCTTTAGCCGCGTAACATTATTCAAAAAAGTAAAGCCTTCCTTAGTTCTTGTTTCAAGAATGGCTTGGGGAAATTTACGAAAACCAGAACAACATGTGGGATTGGATTACAAAACCTTGGACAAAGGTTATTTCGAATCTGGAATAGAGCTGAACCAAATTTACAATGGCTTGGGATTAGGCGGATTTTACCGATATGGCCCAAACCAACTGAGTAAATTTCAAGATAACATTGCCGTAAAAATAAGTTTCGTACTTAATTTGGGGCTCTAATGGCTCGAAACAAATTTCAAACCAATAATAGAACTAATTAAAGTGGTGATAAAAAATATACGCCAAAAATCTGCTGGTTCTTTAAACACAAAAATCCCAACGAGAACCGTACCCACTGCTCCAATTCCGGTCCAAACTGCATAGGCCGTTCCAATAGGCAATGTTTGTGAAGCTTTGTAAAGCAAGATCATACTAATTGTCAAACAAATCAAAAATCCACCCAACCATAATGTAGTTGCCATTCCAGAACTTTCTTTGGCTTTGCCCAAACAAGTGGCAAAACCCACTTCAAAAAGACCACCAATAATCAATAATATCCAGTTCATCTTATTGTTTTAAAATTAGTACGGAAGGAACTCCGCTCAACCAATCACTTCTGGAATCCACGAGTGCTTTCCAACTTTCGAGACTAATCAGCATTAAATCCTGCTGCGCCAAAAATTCTTCTTTAATTATTTTATCAGATATGATACTGATATTGTTTGGATACTTTTGTTCTAAAGAATCAATAGCGCTGTTCATTACAAAATTAGTTGTAAGATGTCCATTAACATCTAAAATAACAATTTTAGAGTTATTATTGAATATTAATTTTTGGACATAATCAATAACAAACGAATCTTCGGGGCTAAAAATAGGAAAAAAAACATGCTTTACATGTTGCAAATCTTTGTCAATCAAAATCCCAATTGGCATTTTGGTCTTAGAAATAATCTGTCTCGTTCTTTCATCAAATGGAGAGTTTTCAAACAAGCCTTCTTTTCCTGTAAACTTATCGATCAAACGATCCGGATTAATTATTCTGGTTGTAAAACCGATTACCTTCCCAAGAATGGTTCCTTCAAAAATAGATTTTCCTAAACCTACCAGCAACAAATCATAATCACCTTGATTAGCGACATCAGCAATTTCAGTTTCAATATCCATTGTAGCTTTAAAAATGGTGGTGATATCCTGTTTGAGCAATTGAGACTCCTCAACTATAGGATAAAAACTATTTTTTTCTATGTCTTCCAAATTAAAGGTATGCACCTCATCACTCAAAGACAAATGCATTACGGTAATACTAGAAGTACTTTTCTGTTTTTTTATTAAACTATTAGCGATTCGCAATAACGATTTCCCTTTTTCATTGTTTCCAAACGAAATCAGAATTCGATATTTATTGTAATTAGTATCTTCAATAATTTCGACGCCATCTTTAGTTTTAAAAATATAGTTGATTAAATCCAGAGCTGGTCCTGTCATAAAAGTAGTTACTAAAGCCATAATGACCATCATAGTAAATACTTCGGGAGTCAACACTTTGAGCTCTAATCCGATATTTAAAACAATCAATTCCATTAAACCTCTAGTATTCATCAAGGCACCAATTGTTAAACTGTCACGCCAACTCTGTCCTACAAATTTGGCTGCCAATGCGCTTCCTAAAAATTTCCCTACTACAGCTACCAGAATTATAAAACCGGTAACTTTCCATAAATACGGATCATTAAGAAGACCAATTTCAGTTTTCAAACCTGTGAAAACGAAGAATAAAGGGAGTAAAAGAATCAACGCCACATCCTCTACTTTCTCTATGAAAATGGTTCTGAATTTTGGAATATCAGGCATAATTGCTCCCGCCATAAATGCTCCAAATAAGGCATGAATCCCAATCACCTCAGTAGCATAAGAAGAAATAATAAGCACCAGAAAGAAGATAGCTACAACGGGTTTAATGATTGTATCCTTAGAACCATATAAATCTCCAATTCGTTTTAGAAATGGCTTCACAATATATATCATCGCGATAACATAAAGCACTGCCAACATAATGATGTACAACGAACTAACGAAAGTTCCTGCTTTGACTATGGCAATTACGACAGCCAAAATACACCAAGCCGTAATATCATCGGCAGCAGCACAAGTAATGACAATCGCACCTAATTTAGTTTTGTGAATTCCTCGTTCCTGCACGATTCTGGCCAAAACCGGAAAAGCAGTGATACTCAACGCAATTCCCATAAACAAACTGAAGGAAAGGAATTTAACACCTTCAGGAGCAAATCGATTGTACACAAAATAAGCTAAACCAATTCCTAGAGCAAAAGGAATCACGATACTTGCATGACTAATTACTACTGCTTCATTGGCTTTATTTTTCAGCACTTTTAAATCGAGTTCCATTCCTATCACAAACATAAAAAGGATTAATCCTATTTGACTCAAAAATTTTAAATTCCCTAAGGATTCAACGGGAAACAAAGCTCCTGAGAATTCAGGAAAATACAACCCTAATAATGACGGTCCAAGGACAATTCCCGCAATTATTTCCCCAATTACGGAGGGCTGCCCTATTTTTTTGAAAATCCAACCAAAAACACGGGCGACAAGAATGATGGTAATGATTTGTGCTAAAAGTATAGCTAAAGGATCTTGAAAATTATGCTGCATAGAAGCTAAAAAATCGCCCCACGAACCTTTTCCACTTTCTGGTGTCACTATCGTTTTGGCAACTTCTAAATGCTTTCCTTTGGTTATAATCCAATACATCAAAGCAGTAAATCCGCCCGTTATCACCAAATAAAAAACTGTGTTTTTATAATTCTTCATATACTATTTTATGTCAGCATTTTCAACTGTGAACCATCACGATGAGAATCCAAATGTATCAATTATATCTCAAAAAAATATTTAATAACAAATAAAATAAAGTTGCTTTAATATTGGGATCTACTTCTAAAAAGTTTCCGTTAAAACCAATGATTTATAGCGGTTTTAACTACCTTTACAGCCTTTAAATAGGAAATATGATTAAGTGGTTTAGTTTGGGGTTTTGGGAATTAATAGCCAGAATTGTCCTTAGAAATAGAATTTTAATGTTATCCATTATTGTTGTGATAACTGCGCTTTTAGCGCTACAATGGAAAAATATTCACTTCACTTTTACCGAAGCTAATTTATTGCCAGATGACAATATTGTAAATATTGAGTACAACGCTTTTTTGAATAAATTTGGTGAAGAAGGAAATCTAGTCATCATCGGTGTAAAAGACGAAGCCATATTTACTCCAAAAGCCTATGCTTCCTGGAGTAAAATGATGAATTCGCTAAAAGGAGACAAAGCCGTTGATTTAGTTGTTTCGTTGAATGACTTGAAGAAATTACAAAAAAATGATTCGCTGGAAACCTTCGAATTGGTTCCTTTTGTAGACCAGAGCAAAACTGTTGACCCAGCGTATCTTCAAAAAATCAAAAAAGAACTTTTCAATGATTTGCCTTTTTACGAAGGATTGCTTTTCAACAAAAGATCGGGAAGTATTCGCTCTGCGGTTTACATGGATAAAAAAATTGTAAATACGGCTGCTCGAAAAGATTTTGTTCTTGATAAATTGGTTCCAGCTGTCGAAACATTCGAAAAAGAAACCGGAATCGACCTGCGTGTTTCGGGAATGCCTTACATCCGAACGCTGAACGCAAAAACTATTACGGACGAAATCAGCATCTTCATTGGAGCCTCATTATTAGTCACTTCACTACTTTTCTTTTTCTTTTTTAGAAGTTTTAGGGCAACTTTAATATCAATGATTATCGTAATTATTGGCGTAATGTGGTCTTTTGGATTTTTAGGATTATTAAATTACGAAATTACGGTTCTAACGGCTTTAGTTCCCTCTTTAATCATCGTAATCGGAATTCCGAATTGTATCTTCCTGACTAATAAATACCATCAGGAATATAAAATTCATCACAATAAGGTCAAAGCATTACAGCGTGTCACCACAAAGGTGGGAATGGCAACCTTAATGACGAATCTAACTACAGCTATTGGTTTTGCTACGTTTGTGGCTTCAAACAATCAGTTATTATTAGAATTTGGTGTGGTGACTTCCATCAATATTATGGCACTTTTCTTTTTGTGTATTATTGTCATCCCTATTTTTCACAGTTACATTCCAGCACCAAAAGAGCGTCATATTGAGCACTTGGATCGCAATTACGTGAAGGTTTTCATGGATTGGATTCTAAGAAACGTAAAATACAATCGCTTTTCAATTTATGTCGTTGCCATTGTTTTACTAGTAATTAGTATTATAGGAATCTACGAAATGCGTATTTCCGGTAGTTTGATTGAAGATATGCCTAAAAAAGAAGCCTTTTTTGAAGATATTGTTTTCTTCGAAAAAGAATTTGATGGTGTTATGCCGCTGGAAATTATGATTGACACCAAACGCAAAAAAGGAGTGATGAAATTGTCTACGCTAAGGCGAATGGACGAGCTGGAGGAAACCATTGACGAAATTCCGGAATTATCAAAACCCATTTCTATTGTGAATCTGGTAAAATATTCCAAACAAGCCTATTACAACGGAAACCCTGATTATTACGATTTACCCAGTTCACAGGAACAATCGTTTATTTTGTCTTATGCTAAAAATGCCACGAAAAACTCAAAAGACAATTTAATGAAAAGCTATGTAGATTCGACAGGTCAATTTGCTCGAATCACCACTTATATGCGCGATGAAAACGGCGATAAGATTGCTAAAATTGAAGCTGAGATTCGCAAGAAAGCTGATAAAATTTTCCCGCCAGATCAATACAAAGTCACTATCACCGGAAAAGCTTTGGTTTTCCAAAAAGGAACTGGATACTTGCTGGATAACCTACTTTCGTCACTGGCATTTGCTTTTTTCTTAACTGCGCTTTTGATTGGTTTTATGTTCCGTTCGTTCAAAATGGTTTTGGTTTCTATTATTCCAAATTTACTGCCATTGATGCTTACCGCTGGATTGATGGGCTTTTTAGACATTCCACTGAAACCATCGACGATATTGGTTTTCGGAATTGCGTTTGGACTTTCGGTAGATGATACTGTGAGATTCCTTTCCCAATACCGTGAAGAACTAAAGAAAAATAACTGGAAAATCCGCAAATCGGTTTACGCCACATTTACGGACGCCGGTTTGAGCATGTTCTATACTTCTATCGTATTGTTCTTTGGATTTTCGGTGTTTATGTTGTCCAGTTTTGGAGGGACTATTGCACTTGGAGGATTAATTTCGTTGACATTATTATTCGGGATGCTTTCAAATTTGATGTTGTTGCCAGCTTTGGTATTAACCTTGAACAAAACCTTAGCCAACGAACAAGATTTTATCGAACCAAAAATTGATATCATCGAACCAAGTGATGCCGAAATTGACGATCTAGAAAAGAAAAAATTGGATAATTAAGAACTATTTCTCCACCCGAATCTTGGAGACATGACGTTTTTTCTGTTTTTCACAAAAAACAAAAACGTTTTCTATTTACACGCATTGTGTTTCTTGCCCATCTTATTGGGGTAATTTTATTTTATTTTATTTTTAACAAAAATTGATAAATTAAGACCTCAAAATTTACGAGATATTTAAAGAAAGTTACCATTGGTAGGTAATTAAACAATAGTAAACCGCTGATTTCGTTCTGCTGAAAAATATAACTTATTTTTACAAGCATAGAAGAACAGAAAACTTATAATAGAATAAAAAAACTCCTGTGCTATTTGTTTAAGAGCAACAGTTCTGTTTTTAAGTTCACAAATAATACTAAGACTGCAAAATATGACGCACCACATTTCTGAGGAACAAAAATTAGCCGTTTCTGATAATTACAGAAATTGGAAAAAATGGGGGCCGTACTTAGCCGAAAGACAATGGGGAACTGTTCGCGAAGACTACAGCCAAAATGGTAATGCTTGGGAATTCATAAACCACGATAGAGCTAGAAGCAACGCCTACAGATGGGGCGAAGAAGGAATTGGCGGTTTTTGTGATTCTCGTGAAATACTATGCTTGGCTCCTGCATTTTGGAACGGAAAAGATCCTATACTCAAAGAACGTTTATTTGGTTTAACCAATAATCAAGGTAATCATGGTGAAGATGTAAAAGAACTATACTTTCATCAAGTTTCAACACCATCTCATTCCTATAACAAATACCTTTATAAATATCCTCAAAACGAGTTTCCTTACGAAGAGCTAATAGTAAAAAATCGACGCAGTCGGGAAGAAACAGAATTTGAATTATTAGATACAGCTAGCTTTACTGATAATGCATATTTTGATTGTTTTATCGAATATGCAAAAGCAGATGTTGATGATATCTTGATGCAAATTACAGTAATCAATAGAGGGGCAACAACTGCTACAATTCATGTACTTCCACATTTATGGTTTCGTAATTTCTGGAAACACAACGATAGACATCCACGACCAAATATGGAGTCTGTAGCAAATAACACAATCCAATCCACTAGCAGCCGTAACGGATCCTATTACTTATATCACCTTGAAGGAGAACAACTCTTTTGTGAAAATGAAACCAACAACAAGCGCATATACAATGCTCCTAATGAGTATGAATTTGTAAAAGATGGAATCAATAACCACGTAATTAGTGATGAACCTACTGTAAACCCAGAAAAATTTGGAACCAAAGCTGCCATTTGGCACAAGTTTGTTTTAAAACCGGGAGAAGAAAAAATCGTAAAAATACGGTTGAGTAATGTACCGCTGGAAAATCCTTTTACTGATTTTGATACCGTTATTGAAGCAAGAAAAGAGGAGTGTGAAACATTTTACAGCGGAAAAATAAGCGCCGAAATTCCTAAAGAGCAACAAAAAATTGTAAAAGATGCCTTTTCAGGATTGTTGTGGACCAAACAATTTTACTATTATGATGTATTCAAATGGCTTTATGGAGGGCCAGGAGAGACACCACCAAATCGCTCAGACAAACGAAATGCCAGCTGGAAACATTTGACAAACCGACACGTAATTTCGATGCCTGACAAATGGGAATACCCATGGTATGCCGCTTGGGACCTTGCTTTTCACATGGCTTCGTTTGTAGAAATTGACCCTTATTTTGCTAAGCAGCAACTCCTACTTGTATTACAAGAAAGCTACATGCATCCTAATGGCCAAATTCCCGCTTATGAATGGAACTTTAGTGATGTGAATCCGCCGGTTCATTCTTGGGCAGTATGGACTGTTTATGAAAAAGACTTAAAACGTACCGGTAAAACCGACACTGAATTTTTAGAAACTGCTTTCCAGAAACTCCTCGTGAATTTTACATGGTGGGTCAATCAAAAAGACACCAGTGGAACAGATTTGTTTGAAGGTGGCTTTTTAGGATTAGACAACATTGGTGTTTTTGATCGCAACCACATGCCGGAAGGAATCAAAAAAATGCAACAAGCAGATGCTACAAGCTGGATGGCCATGTTTTCCTTAAACATGTTGCGTATGTCACTTGAATTAGCCAAAACCAATAAAATTTACGAAGAAATATCAGCAAAGTTTTTCAGACATTTCCTCAATATTGCATGGGCAATGCATCACATAGGAAAAAAAGATCTTTCCTTGTGGGACGACCAAGACAATTTTTATTACGATGTTGTTGAAATGTCTGATGGCAGCACAGAACGCTTGAAAGTTCGTTCCCTAGTAGGCGTAATTCCAATGTTTGCTGTAGAAATTATGCACAAAGAGCTATTCGAACAATTGAAAGATTTTCAAAAAAGAGCAAACGAAATTATAAGAACTCGTCCGGATTTAGCCTCATTAATATCCAACTTAGAAACTGCCAACAAAGATGGTAATTTTCTATTTTCGATTATGCGTGGTTTTAGACTAGAGCATCTTTTAATTCGCTTATTAGACGAAAAGGAATTCCTATCGGATTATGGAATTCGATCCCTTTCTAAATATCATAAAGACAACCCTTTTGTTTTTGGAAGAGAAGGACATCATAAAATTCAGTACGAACCTGGCGAAAGCAGGTCTGGCATGTTTGGCGGAAATTCTAATTGGCGTGGACCTATCTGGATGCCACTGAATTATATGATCATACAATCTCTACGCAAATATTACACTTTTTATGGCCCTACTTATTTGTATGAATTCCCAACTGGTTCCTCAAATAAACTAAACCTAAACGAAATTGCAAACGAGTTAACTAAAAGGCTAGTCAAACTTTTTGAAAGAGATAAGAATGGAAAATACCAGTACCATTCTGATGATTCAAATCATGTTTTCTCTAAAGAAAAGCATTTTAAGGACCAGCATTTTTTCTATGAGTTTTTTGATGGAGACACGGGTAAAGGGTTAGGCGCTTCACATCAAACTGGATGGACTGCTCTTATTGCTAATTTAATTCTAGAAATGGACAATAATCAATAGATTACTTAATCATCTACTAATATTCCCGTTTTTAAGAGCGGGAATATTTTTATGATCTGGGTTTATTAAGACCTCGGTCATAAAGAACAATGCTTCCAGCAACTGAAACATTCAAACTTTTTTCGGATTTGAATTTCACCAAATGATGACATTTTGCAATGGCTGCCTTAGAGAGTCCGTTATCTTCCGCGCCTAATAAGTATACGCAGCGTCTTGGATGTTCAAATGTTTCTAAATCGGCAGCTCTTTCATCGAGTTCTACACCTACTAAACGAGCGCCTTTGGGTAAGTTATTGTAAAATTCTTCAAAATTTTCATAATGAAAATACGGTAAAGATTTTACAGCATTGTGCGTATCACAAGCTTGCTTGGCGTATCGATTACCAATTGTAAAAATATAGCTTGCACCAAGATTTTGTGCTGTGCGCCATAATACACCCAAGTTCTCAGGAGTTTTACCGTTTTGAATCCCAATACCAAAATACTCTGTTACAAAATTGTCGTTCATAGGGCAAAAATACAAACTGTTACAAGGATTGTCAAATTTTTAAAATATTAATACGTGCAATGTATCGTTTATCGTGTTGTTTTTTATTGGGACAGCTTCTAATTTTGCTTGAAAAGAAGAAATTCCACCGCAACCTAGCCCCGATACTAGCGGCATCCTTTGTGTTTTTTCTTTAAAAACACAAAGATATAGCGGATAGCGGGAAATAGCTCCTGATTACCCTATTTCTTACAATGACTTTTCAAACAAATCATTTATATTTGCAGTTCAGTCACGAGACAATTTTTAATATCAATTATATACATAAAATGAGACATACAAAAGTTAAAGACTTACTAAACAGCGCAAAAACGCTTCATGAAGTAAATGCAAAAGGATGGGTGAGAACTTTTAGAAACAATCAATTTATTGCCTTAAACGATGGTTCGACCATTGATAATATACAATGTGTTGTCGATTTTGAGAACACACCAGACGAAACTTTAAAGAGAATTACAACTGGAGCAGCAATATCTGTAACAGGAACTTTAGTAGAAAGTAAAGGTGCCGGACAGAAATTTGAAATTCAGGTGGCTAAACTGGAAATCCTTGGAGACTCTGATGCAGAGAAATTCCCGATACAACCAAAAAATAAACCGAGCTTGGATTTCTTGCGTGAAAATGCGCATTTAAGAGTTCGTACTAATATGTTTGGAGCAATTATGAGAGTACGTTCAGTATTGTCGTATGCGGTTCACAGTTATTTTCAAGAGAAAGGTTTTGTATATGTGAATACGCCAATCATCACAGGTTCAGATGCTGAAGGTGCTGGCGAAATGTTTAAAGTTACTGCTTTGCCATTTGACGGAACGCCAAGAACTGAAGACGGAAAAGTGAATTACAGAGAAGATTTCTTCGGGAAAGAAACAAATCTTACGGTATCAGGACAATTAGAAGGAGAAACTTTTGCGATGGCTTTGGGTCAGATTTATACTTTTGGACCAACATTTAGAGCCGAAAACTCGAATACTTCGCGTCACCTTGCAGAATTTTGGATGATTGAGCCAGAAGTAGCGTTTAATGATTTAAATGACAATATGGACTTGGCCGAGGATTTTATTCAATACGTAATAAAATACACGATGGACAAATGTCCAGAAGATTTGAAATTCTTAGAAGGTCGTTTGCTAGAAGAAGAAAAATCAAAACCACAGGCAGAACGTAGCGAAATGGCTTTGCTTGACAAATTGAATTTTGTTTTAGAAAACAATTTCAAACGCGTTTCTTACACTGAAGCAATTGATATTTTAAGAGAATGCACACCAAATAAAAAGAAAAAATTCAACTATATCATTAACGAATGGGGTGCTGATTTACAGTCAGAACACGAACGTTACTTGGTGGAGAAACACTTTAAATGTCCTGTAATCTTGTTTGATTACCCGGCAAATATCAAAGCATTTTACATGCGTTTGAACGAAGACGGAAAAACAGTTCGCGCGATGGATATCCTTTTCCCTGGAATTGGAGAAATTGTGGGAGGTTCTCAAAGAGAAGAACGTTTTGATGTTTTGGTAGAAAAAATGAAAGCCTTAGGAATTGATGAAGAAGAATTGTGGTGGTATCTTGATACCCGTAGATTCGGATCAGCGGTTCACTCTGGTTTTGGACTTGGATTCGAAAGATTGGTATTATTTGTAACAGGAATGACCAACATTCGTGACGTAATTCCTTTCCCGAGAACACCAATGAATGCGGAATTCTAAAAATTCGTTTCAAGTTTAAAGTTTAAGGTTGTTGAAAGTACAGCAACCTTAAACTTAAAGCCTTAAACTTTTAAAAAATAAAAATGCTAAAGCAATTTCTAAATTTAAAATTATCACAGAAATTATCTCCACAGCAAATTCAGCTGATGAAGTTAATTCAATTGCCTACGCAAGCTTTCGAACAACGTTTATTGGAAGAAATGAACGAAAATCCAGCTTTGGAAGCCGGAAAAGAAGAAGATGAATATGAAAAGGACGAGTTCGAAAACGAAGATTATGATGATTATGACGATTCCGAATCAGACAGAATTGAAGCCGAGGACATCAACATTGACGAATATTTAAGCAACGACGAAACACCGGATTATAAAACACAGGCTAACAATTACAGTGATGACGATGATGATCGCGAAACGCCATTTGCGGCGCCGGTTAGTTTTCACCAAGATTTAATCAATCAACTGAATACTTTTATCTTGAATGATGAGGAGCGTGAAATTGCCGAATTCCTTGTTGGAAGTATTGATGACATGGGTTATATCCGCAGAAGCGTTCCTGATATGGTAGACGATATGGCGTTTACCCAAGGTATATACACCGATGAAAAGATGGTGGAAAAAATGCTGCAGGTAATTCATGAACTGGAACCATCAGGTGTAGGCGCACAAGATTTACAGGAATGTTTGTTGTTGCAACTAAAACACAAAACACCAACAGAATCTGTAGAACTGGCCACTGATATTATCGAAAATCAGTTTGATGCATTTACAAAAAAACATTACGACAAGTTAATTCAAAAATACAATGTTTCGAATGAGCAACTTAAAAAAGCCATTCACGAAATAGAAAAACTGAACCCAAAACCAGGCGGATCGTTTACGGGAAACAATAAAGTAACTGAAAATGTGGTTCCTGATTTTGCCATTAGAATTGTAGACGGTGAACTAGAATTGACCTTAAACGGACGAAATGCTCCATCGCTGCATGTTTCTAAGGATTATCAGGAAATGATGCAAACCTATAAGGATTCCAGAGATAAATCGGCGCAGCAAAAAGATGCAGTGCAGTTTATCAAACAAAAACTGGATTCAGCTAAATGGTTTATCGATGCGATACGTCAGCGTCAAGAAACCCTTTTTGTAACCATGAACGCCATTATGCATTACCAAGAAGAATTTTTTCTGGATGGTGATGAAACCAAGCTAAAGCCAATGA
Organism: Flavobacterium glaciei; assembly: GCF_003350545.1. Taxonomy (GTDB): domain Bacteria; phylum Bacteroidota; class Bacteroidia; order Flavobacteriales; family Flavobacteriaceae; genus Flavobacterium; species Flavobacterium glaciei. The sequence goes on along the minus strand of NZ_QQBA01000003.1, from coordinate 203,070 downwards.
TCTTAAAAGACATTGCAGATATGGTAGGTCTTGATATATCTACAATTTCACGTGTGGCCAACAGCAAGTATGTGGAAACGCCTTATGGAACAAAATTGATAAAGGAATTCTTCTCGGAATCAATGAAAAATGATCAAGGCGAAGACGTCTCTACTTTAGAAATCAAAAAAATTCTACAAAACACCATTGAGGAAGAAGACAAGAAAAAACCACTTCCGGATGATCAACTGGCTGAAATTCTTAAAGAAAAAGGCTATCCAATAGCGAGAAGAACGATTGCCAAATACAGAGAACAACTCGATATTCCTGTAGCGAGAATGAGAAAAAAGATGTAAATAATTACGAATTTGGAATTACGAATTACGACTCAGAATTATATGTTCTTACTGTGGAGTTCTTTTTAAATCAATCCAAAGAAATAACATACTATATTTATAAATGAAAAACCCTTTCAGAGTTTCGAACACTGAAAGGGTTTTATATTTTAATCCTGTCTCGGGTCCCGAAGCGTCGGGAGGGGAGAAAATTTTACTTCTCCTGATCTTTCCGCATCGCATGATAATAGGCGGCACGACTCAAGGGTTCGTATTCTTCGGTTTCTCCTAACATTACTAGTTTGTCATTGTCAGTTTTTCGGAAACTATAATTCGCCAGATTTCCGGTGCGGGTACATACAGCATGCACTTTCGTTACATACTCAGCAGTTGCCATTAATGCGGGCATTGGGCCAAAAGGATTTCCTTTGAAATCCATGTCTAATCCTGCAACAATCACTCGGATTCCTTGATTTGCCAAATCATTACAAATCTTTACAATTTCATCATCAAAAAACTGTGCTTCGTCAATACCAACTACATCACAACCTTGCGCTAAAATGGCAATATTTGCAGCAGCAGGAACAGGTGTGGAACGGATTTCGTTAGCGTCATGTGACACCACCATCTCGTCATCATAACGCGTATCGATTGCCGGTTTAAAAATTTCTACTTTTTGCTTGGCAAACTGCGCTCTTTTCAAACGACGAATCAATTCTTCGGTTTTACCCGAAAACATGGAGCCACAAATGACTTCGATCCAACCAAATTGTTCTTTATGATTTACTGTATTTTCGAGAAACATTTTGTATTTTTCTGACTTAAAAAATGAATAGTTTTTATTACTTTGTAATGGATAAAACCGACTTAAAAATTTTATACTTTTACGTCGTTTCAAAAGTATAACATTTTTATTAAATCGGAGATTCGCGAGCTCTTATTTAAAAAATAAATAACGCGAGCAAAGGTTTCTTCTTCCTTATGCTAAATAAAAACTAGGAAGACATTTATAAAAAAGACCCGCCTAACACACTATAATTTCAAAAGTTATGAAAAAAAAATTGGAAGCCGATTTAATCAGCATTGCACACAGAATATTACAACTAAAAAATAAATCTGACATCAATCAATTATATCTGGAAACGCAGAAGTTATATGAAAAACTTTCTGTCTTACGATTTGTAGACGAACACTTTAGTGAAGCAAAACCGACTATTGGCACAGCTGAAGTGGAACAAAAAATTGAATCTATTTTTGATAAAACAGAATCAGTTCAACAGGAAATTAAAGCTGTAGTCGAAGAAACTATTGCCGAAGAAATTGTTGAAACGCCTTTGGAAGAACCAACAACTGTTGATTCATCTGAATCTGAAACAAGTAGTGTGGAAGAAGAGACTGTTGAAGCTCCTTTGGAAGAAACCACAGCAGCTAATGATGAATCTGAAACGAGTATTGTGGAAGAAGAAACCGTTGGAGCTACTTTGGAAGAAACAATTTCTAATGAAGAAATAACTACAGAACAAGAAATAGAAGATGAATCTGTTTTTGAAGAAGAAATAGTTCAAGCGGAAAAAGAAACGGATCGATTCACTCCGGCTTTTGAACTGTCACAAGAAGAGGAAGTACAAGCGGAACTGGAAGTACCAAAGAAAATGGAACCGGTACAAATTTCTTTCGAAGATTTATTGGGCGGAAATTACCATGACACACAGTTTGTAAAAGTACAACAAATTGAAAATATTCCTACTGCAGTAGTAATCGAAACTCCAAAAGAAATCGTTACAGAGGAAGAAAAAGTAGTACCTATCAAAGAGGAAGCTGTTGAGCCAAAAACAGTTTCGCTGAACGAAAAATTAGCTAAAGGAATCAATATCGATTTGAATGATCGCATCGCTTTTATAAAACACCTTTTTGGCAATAGTAGCGAAGACTACAATCGTGTTTTAAGCCAACTTATCACGTTTGATACGTTTTATGAAACCAGAGATTTTATTCAGGAAATGGTAAAACCAGACTACAACAATTGGGAGGGAAAACAGGATTATGAAGAACGTTTTATGGATATAATAGAGAAAAAATTCTTGTAAATTTCCTTGAATTTTTCTGAATATACATTTGAACAAATACAGATTTTCTATAAAATTTGTATTCAATTATTTTATTTATGTCAAAATTATATATCGTACCTACACCTATAGGCAATCTTGAAGACATGACTTTTCGAGCCATCCGGATTCTTAAGGAAGTCGATTTGATTCTCGCAGAAGACACGCGTACGAGTGGAAAATTGTTAAAGCATTTCGAAATTGGCACGCACATGTACAGCCATCACATGCACAACGAACACAAAACCGTTGAGAATTTAATTTCTCGTTTAAAGGCGGGAGAAAATATCGCTTTAATTTCAGATGCGGGAACGCCTGCCATTTCTGATCCCGGATTTTTATTAACCCGCGCTTGTGTTGAAAATGGAGTTGAAGTTGAATGTTTGCCCGGTGCAACAGCATTTGTTCCGGCATTAGTAAATAGTGGCTTACCGAATGATAAATTCGTTTTCGAAGGTTTTTTGCCTGATAAAAAGGGGAAACAAACACGTTATTTGGCCTTAGCCGAAGAAACGCGTACAATGATTTTATATGTTTCACCGCATAAATTAGTGAAGACTTTATCGGAATTCATTACTTATTTTGGTGAAGACAGACCGATTTGTGTTTGTAGAGAATTATCAAAATTACACGAAGAAAATGTTCGAGGAACAGTACGAGAAGTTTTGACCCATTTTGAAAAAATAGCTCCTAGAGGAGAAATTGTTGTGGTTGTAGGTGGAAAACCAACAACAAAAGAACCTAAAAAATCTAAATTCTCAGCTGAAGAGTAATCATGAAAAAGGAAAAAGTTATTGTAATCGGTGCAGGACTTTGTGGACTCTACACTGCTTTTTTACTTCAAAAAAAAGGGATTGAAGTTCTGATATTGGAGGCTAATACCAGAATTGGAGGCCGAATAAAAACCATTACAGGGGCAACAGCTGTCACGATGGAAATGGGTGCGACTTGGTTTGGAAATCAACACCGGCATCTTTTAGAAGTACTCAACACTTTAGAACTCCCTTATTTTAGACAACATACAAAGGGCATTTCATTATTTGAAACGATGTCTTTTGTGCCACCACAAAAATTTGAAATCTCAGATTCCGAAGAACCTTCTTTTCGTATCGTGGGTGGAACGACATCATTGATTAATAGATTAGTCTCTGAGATTGGTCAGCAACATATTAAAACACAAACTAGAATAACGGGGATAAAAGAGCAAAATAATCAATTAATAGTAACGGATTCAAGCGGAAACATTTATTCAGCTGATAAAGTGATTAGCACTATTCCACCTAATTTGCTTGTAAACTCGGTGCTTTTTGAACCCAAATTACCCGACAATTTTACACAACTAGCGAAGAAAACGCATACTTGGATGGGCGAATCCATAAAATTTGCTATGGAATATAAAACTCCTTTTTGGAAACAGAACAACTATTCCGGAACATTGTTCAGTCAAGCTAGTATTATTCAGGAAATGTACGACCACAGCACCGCCGATAACTCCGGTTTTGCACTGAAAGGTTTCCTAAATGGGGGAACCGTAGTCCTATCTTTTGAAGAACGCAAAGAAAAAGTAATAGCGCAACTAACGACATTCTTTGGGTCAGAAGCTACGGATTATGTAGCCTATTATGAGACCGTTTGGAGGGAAGAACCGCTTACCTTTCAGCCGTATGAACAACTCGTTTTAGCGCACCAAAACAACGGACATTCCCTTTTCAGAACACCGTTACTAAACGAAAAATTATATGTTTCGGGTGCTGAAACCGCCACTCAAAACCCTGGTTATATGGATGGCGCTATTTATGCCGCGAAAACAATTGCCTCACAATTCTAAACAATTAAAAATCAATATGACTATAGCCGCTTTTTTAGAGAAATTAAAACAAACACCTGAAGCGATAGTGTTTTCAGAAACCATTGCTACTGTCGAAGAAAACTACGACTTTACACCTACAGCATTCGAGAATGGTTTGCAACACAATGCCGCAGGAGAAAATTCAGGATCTTGTAAATTATTTTCGTTCGCCGAAATTCAAAACTTATCAGAAGCAGAAACACTAGCCTGTTTTGGAGCCTATTATTACGAAGATGTTTTACAAAATCCAAACGGAACTGATCACCAAAACATCCGCAATTTCATGAAAACCGGTTGGGATGGAATTGCCTTTTACGGAAGTGCTTTAGTGTTGAAATAAAAATAAAAATTCGCTGTCAGGTCGAGCGCAGTCGAGACACATCAGTTACTCTCTACTGCGCTCGATCCGACAAAATTCCTAACACAATTCTATAACACAAAATCAATATGCGTTGGACCTTAAAACCAAAACCTTCAGAAGAAACTGTACAACATTTGGCGAAAACGTTGAATGTAGAAGATTTTGTGGCCACTTTATTAGTGCAACGCGGTATTGAAACATTTGAAGATGCCAGACGGTTTTTTCGCCCGAGTTTAGCGGATTTGCACGATCCATACTTGATGAAAGATATGGAAAAAGCAGTGAACCGAATTGAAAAAGCGATTGAAAATCAAGAAAATATTCTTGTTTTTGGTGATTATGATGTCGATGGAACCACGGCAGTTTCACTCGTTTCTTCCTATTTAAAAACCTATTATCCGAACGTGACGACCTATATTCCGGATCGTTATGACGAAGGCTATGGAGTATCTTTTAAGGGAATTGACTTTGCTGATGACAATGGATTTTCACTTATCATAGCTTTAGATTGTGGTATAAAATCCATCGATCATGTGGCCTACGCCAAAGCAAAAAACATCGATTTTATCATTTGTGACCACCACAGACCGGGAGAATTTTTACCCGAAGCTATTGCCATTCTCGATCCAAAAAGAGACGATTGCTCCTATCCCTACGATGAATTGTGCGGTTGCGGAATAGGTTTCAAATTGATTCAGGCTTTAGGCCAAAACCGAAATGAAACAATCGATGATTTGATTCCGTATCTGGATTTAGTTTCAGCTGCGATTGCTGCTGATATCGTCCCAATGACCGGAGAAAATCGGGTGCTGGCTTATTTTGGATTGCAAGTCATCAATTCTAACCCAAGACCAGGAATTAAAGCCATTATTCACCAAATAAAAAAACAAACTTTAGATATTACCGATGTTGTTTTCATCATCGCACCCAGAATAAACGCCGCCGGACGCATCAAACATGGGAATCATGCGGTGGAATTATTAACCGAATTTGATTTTGAGCAAGCCCAACAATTTGCTTCTGAAATCGAGGCGTATAATTCGGAGCGAAAAGATTTAGACAAATTAATCACCAAAGAAGCATTACAACAAATTGAGAAAAACAACGAAAAAGAACGTTTTACTTCAGTAGTTTTTCAAGAAGATTGGCATAAAGGAGTGATTGGAATTGTCGCTTCCCGATTGATTGAAACCTATTATCGTCCGACACTTGTTTTTACCAAAAGCGGCGATAAATATGCAGCTTCAGCACGTTCCGTAAAAGGATTTGATGTGTATAATGCGCTTGAAGCGTGTACAGAACATTTGGAACAATTTGGTGGTCACATGTATGCAGCAGGAATGACGTTGAAGGAAGAAAACTATCAAATTTTCAAAGAGGCTTTCGAAAAAGAAGTCGAAAGAACCATCCATCCCGATATGTTAACTCCAGAAATTACAGTTGATGCTGAAATTAATTTTGCAGATATTACTCCAAAATTAGTCCGAATTCTGAAACAATTTGAACCGTACGGACCGCAAAATATGACCCCAATTTTCTTAACTAAAAACATCAAAGACACCGGTTATGGAAAACCTATGGGACAAGAAGACGAACACCTAAAACTTTTTGTCAAACAATCCCAAAGTCCCGGGACCGAAGGTATCGCTGCTATTGGGTTTAATTTGGGAAACAAAATCGAACTGACTACCCATCAAAAACCTTTTCAAGCCGTGTATTGCATTGATGAAAACGAATGGAAAGGCAAATTAAGTTTGCAATTGCGATTGCGAGATATTAAAGAATGATTCTTTTGTTATGAAAAAAAAAGACCCCTACTCGGCGCTGCGTTATAAAGAATTTAATATTTTTTTGTTCTTACGTTTCGCTATGGTTTTTGGATGGTCGATGCAGTTTATCGTCATTGAATGGGAAGTATACAGTTTGACCAAAAATCCGTTGTCGTTAGGAATCATTGGATTAATGGAGGTTATTCCAGCCATTTCGATGGCATTATTTGCTGGCCACATCGTTGATCAAAAAGAGAAAAAAGGATTGCTCTTGAAATGTATTTTAGGGTTTTCAATCATCAGTTTGGGCTTGTTTTTATTGACGTGGCCACCTTTTATAAAAGATTTTTCTACCCAAACTATTTTATATTCCATTTACTTTTTCGTGTTCTTAGGAGGATTAGTCCGTGCTTTTCTTGGTCCAACAATATTTTCTCTTTTGGCATTAATTGTTCCTAAAAAAGAATACCCAAATGCTGCCTCTTGGAGCAGTTCCGTTTGGCAAATAAGTTCGGTTTTAGGGCCTGCAGTAGCCGGTTTTTCTATTAATTGGATTGGCGTACACTGGTCCATGTCAATCGTTTTGGGATGTTCGCTTCTTGCATTGATTGCTTTAACCCAAATTGCAACAAAGCCTATTTTAAATCCAAAAATTGGCGAACCTATTATGGAAAGTTTGAAAGAAGGTGTAAAATTTGTTTTCAATAACAAAACAATTTTAGGCGCTTTATCGTTGGATATGATTGCAGTTCTTTTTGGTGGAGCCGTTGCGCTGTTGCCTATTTTTGCACAAGATATTTTAAAAGTGGGGCCACAGGGATTTGGTATTTTGAGAGCTGCTCCGGCTGTTGGCGCTTTTTTGATGCTTATTATTTCTGCATACATTCCTTTTACTAAAAATGCGGGGATGAAACTGCTCTCAGCAATTTTTGCGTTTGGGATTTGCATTATCGTTTTTGGACTTTCTTCTATTTTTTGGTTGTCTGTAGTGGCTTTGTTTTTAAGCGGTGTTTTCGATGGGATTTCGGTGGTGATACGTCAAACTATTTTGCAATTAAAAACTCCCGATCACATGCGAGGGCGAGTAGCAGCAGTGAATTCTATTTTTGTGGGTTCCTCTAATGAATTGGGGGCTTTTGAAAGTGGATTAACTGCAAAACTGATGGGAACCGTTAGCGCAGTGGTCTTTGGCGGAAGCATGACATTGATTACCGTGTTTATTACCGGAGCCGTATCCCCAACTTTTAGAAAACTGGACTTGCAAAAAGATATAGAGGAACACGAAAAGAGCGAGTAATTAATACTTTTTAATCTCAAAATTCTCGCCATCAAAAACTCCGTATGTAAAATACGTAATCCAGTCACCTAGATTCACATATTCAGCATTTTCGCCTACGGTTACTTTCATAGGCAAATGACGGTGTCCAAAGATAAGATAATTGTAGTGTTTGGTTTCCAGTTTTCTTTTGGAATAAAGAATAAGCCATTCATTGTCTTCTCCAAGAAAAGTTACATCTTCATCACCAGAAATAAGTTTGTTTTTTACGGAAAGATATTGCGCCAGTTTCACACCAATATCCGGATGAAGCCATCTAAAAAGCCATTTGAAAAATGGATTTGTAAATATCTTTTTCATGCGTTTGTATCCTAAATCGCCTGGACCTTTACCGTCACCGTGGCCAATAAGGAATGTTTTATCTCCAAAAGTATATTCTTGATTGTCATGAAATACGGGAATATTCAGTTCTTTCTGAAAATAATCGACCATCCATAGATCATGGTTTCCCACGAAGAAATAAATAGGGATTCCGCTGTCTCGGATTTCTGCGAGTTTGCCTAAAACACGAATAAACCCTTTTGGCACTACGGTTTTATATTCGAACCAAAAATCAAATAAATCGCCCAACAAAAAAATAGCTTCAGCATCGCCTTTTACTTCATCGAGCCAAGCCACGAATTTCTGTTCTCTCGGAAAACTCAATTCAGGAGTTGGCGCGCCAAAATGTTGGTCAGAGGCGAAATATATTTTTTTGTTTTTGGGTAATTGCATGAAGTTACAGTATGGAATTCATATTATCACTAGCATACCATTCGGCAAAAGAAGAATCAGTTTCCTGTAATTTTAAAGAAAAAAGCATGATTCCTTGAGGCAATCGGCTAATGATTCTTTGAGAAAAATCAACGACCATGTTTTCGCTTGTTGGTTGGTAATCCACCAAAATAACGTGGTGTCCACGGCTCATTAATTCGTTCGCTAATTCGATGTGCGGTGTTGTTCCGTTGAAAACTGTCGCATGGTCAAATTGATCAACAATTTCTTCTTTTACAATTTTCTTTAAATCCGTGAAGTCAATTACCATTCCAAATTTAACATTAGAACGATCCGTAATTGGAGTTCCAATGACCGTTACTGACAATTTATAACTATGTCCATGAACATTTTTACATTTCCCGTCATAGCCATATAGGGCGTGTCCGGTTTCGAAACTAAATTGTTTTGTAATTCTGATATTGCTCATCGGAGTTTAATTTTGATGCAAATTTAGCAAATTGATATGAGAAATGAGATGTAAATATGGGGCAAACAATTTTAAGGATTTAATACCCAACGGAGCATAAAAATTGTAATGATTGAACCATTAAGAAATTAAGAAAAATTAAGTTGAAGTCTGAATAAAACTTGATTTCTATATGTAAAAAAAAATCTCGATTTTAGTGAGGTTTAGCCTTGATGATCCCGAAGCTTCGAAAGAAATCCTTTTTATAAGGTGATTAGTATTCACCTTATAAAAAGATATAGTGAACAATATTAAATAGCTCCTGAAATATCCCGAAGCGCAGGACAGAATAAATCCTAAAAATTTACTTTTTGAATTGAGACAACGCTTTTCTTGTGAAATCAGACAGTACCAATTTTCCCGAAATCGCGGCGCGTTCTAGCAACAATGTGTCCCAATGTTGCGTTCCTTCCCACAACACTCTTTTCATTTCCAGTAAAGCTTCAGGATTATAGCTTGACAATTTAGTGCTGAAATCAACTATTGCGGCATCTAATTCTTCGACAGTTTCAAAAATATTGGCGTACAATCCTTTGGCTACGGCCCAATCAGCAGTTTTCCATTCGTGGGCTGCGAGGGTCATCTCGGCCATTGCTGTCTTTCCAATCTTCTTTGAAACTGCGGGTTCGATCACAAAAGGACCAATACCTATTGCTAATTCTGATAGTTTTATAGATGCATTTTTTGTAGCCAAAGTATAATCACATGCAGAAGCAATTCCTACGCCGCCGCCTACTGCTTTTCCGTGAACGCGCCCCACAATAAGCTTGGAACACGAACGCATGGCGTTGATTAAATGTGCAAATCCAGAAAAGAATTCGGTTCCTTTTGATTCATCAGAAACGGCCAAAAGTTCATCAAATGAAGCGCCGGCACAAAAAGCTCCAGAACCCTCGCTTTGAATAACAATTACAGAAACAGTTGGATTAGTGCTTAAATTATTGATTTCAAAAGTGAGTCGGTCTAATAATTCTCTCGGAAAGGAATTACTAGAAGGATGACCAAATGAGAGGGTTGCAATTTTATTTTCGATTGTTGTAAAAAGTGAACCTGTTGGATTTTCTGATACCATAATGGGGATTTTGATACAAAGTTAAAAAAAGTAAAGGAGGATTTAACTATTTTTGAAATAGAATGGATTTGCTTTTTGAAATTTGCTTTTTGGAAAAATTATATGTTATATTTGCGAACACATTTGGGGGATTAGCTCATTTGGCTAGAGTACTTGCCTGGCAGGCAAGGGGTGACCGGTTCGAATCCGGTATTCTCCACAAACAAAAACCGTAAAATCTTTTTATTGAGAGTTTACGGTTTTTTTATTTAAAGATTTTAAATCCAAAAAAAACTATTTCGAATAATCTATTTTTCCTACAGTTCGCATCACACGGACAATTTTAGCTTTTCGTCTGTTGATATATGAAGAAGAACTAGTTGCCGAATATTTTCTAGGATTAGGTAATATCGCAGCAATACCAGCTGCCTGCATTGGTGTGAGATTCGATGCCTCTTTTCGGTACCAATGTTGTGTAGCTGCTTGCGCTCCATAAACACCATTTCCCATTTCGATACTGTTCAAGTACACTTCCATAATGCGTTCTTTACCCCAAACAATTTCAATCAAAACGGTAAAATAGGCTTCAAGTCCTTTTCTAAGATAACTTCGTCCTTGCCATAAAAAAATATTTTTAGCCGTTTGTTGTGATATGGTGCTTCCTCCTTTAATTCTTCGCCCTCTTTCATTGCTTTTATACGCTTTTTGCATTGCAACAAAATCAAAACCATTATGCTTGAGAAATGTTCCATCTTCACTGGCAATAACGGCTTTTTGAAGATTCATCGAGATATTTTCAATAGGTTCCCAGTCGTGGCTGAAAAACACTTCTTTTCCAGCTACTTTGTTTTCAATCGCCCGAATCACCATTAGCGGAGTAAACGGAACAGGAACAAATTTAAAAAGTACCACAAAAAACAAAGAAAGTCCAAAGAACCATAGCATTGCTTTGAATAAAAAACGGGTTAGTTTGCTGATAAAAGAGGTCGGTTCTTTTTTAATGGGTTGTCTTGATTTTCTTGGTGTTATTCTAGTTGCCATTATACTAAATCTGCTAATTCTGTTCCTATTAAACTTCCTATTGCCACACCCATTCCGCCTAATCGTACGCCACAATAGACATTATCAGACAGTTGCGAAACGATTGGGCTTTTGCTATTACCCATACCCATAATTCCGCTCCAACGATGTGCAATTTGGAAATCCTGCTGTGGCAAAATTACTTCTTTTAACAACCGTTCCAATTTTTTTTGTACAATTTCTGTTTGTCCAAATTCGGTTGTGTTTTCCGTCTCAAAATCAAGATTTCTCCCTCCACCTAATAATATTCTGTCGCCAATATTCCTAAAATAATAATACCCTCTATCCAGGTGAAAAGTACCTTTTATGTCTAAATTTTTAATAGGCTCTGTGATTAAAACCTGCGCTCTAGCTGGTTTTACAGCCCCGTTTGTTAATGTATTGGCAAAACCGTTAGTAGCAAAAAGTATTTTTTTTGTACTAAAACTAAAGTCGATTAATGCCACTTCCACTCCATTTCCTTTGTCAAAATAAGAGGTAACGGTTTGTTGGTTTAGAATTAAAATATTTTTAGAAACTGCCTCTTTCAACAATGCCTGCATCATATTTCCGGTATCAATTTGGGCTTCATACGGATTGAAAACTAAATATTCCTGGATTTCATTAAACCCAAAACGGTCAACTTCTTTGGTAAAAACATCAGCTTTAAAAAGTGGTCTTAAAATTTCATTGATAAATGATAATTTCCCGACACACTCATTATAACTACTTTGGTCGTCTTTTAAAAACAACTCATAACCGCCGTAAGGTTTAAAATCTATAGCATCATCACCTAGCCTTTTTCGCAACAATTGCAAACCTTTCCATCGTTTTTGAACTAGTTGAATCACTTCTTCTTCCGTGTGGGATTTTAAATCGTCTATAATTTCTGAAAGGCTTCCGAAACACGCAAAACCAGCATTTTTAGTACTTGCGCCTTGCGGCAACATTCCTTTTTCCAATGCCAGAATTTTACTTTCTGGGAATCTTTCGCGTAAGCGTAAAGCAGCGTGCAACCCCACAATACCGCTCCCTACGATGGTATAATCGACATCCGTAAACCAGTTTTTTAATTCCCAATAGCTCAAATCCATGTCTAAATATTTTTATAAAAATAATATTTTTTTAGATTTATTCTGAATTTATTTCAGGAGCTAATCCCGCTATCCGTTACAATCTTTCTAGACCTAAACTAGTTTAAGAATCCTGAATTAAGTTCAGGTCTAGAAAGGATTTCCACTTTTATCGGGGCTAAAAAAGCAAGTGTTAAAAACGAAAAAACATCAATATAAATTGGCTAATTTTAACCTTCTGAAAAAATAATTATAATAATGAAAAAAATACTTCTAATCCCCTTATTAATGATGAGTTTAAATGCTATATCACAAAATGTAATGACCCCGGAACTACTCTGGAAACTAGGACGAGTAACTCCTTTAGGTATTTCCAAAGATGGAAAAAATGTAGTTTATAAAGTGACCACTCCTTCGGTTCAAGAGAACAAATCGGACTCAAAATTCTATACGTTACCCATAAATGGAGGAAATCCAACTGAAGTAAAAGATACCGCAGCCCTATTGAAAGACAAAAACACTTCTCCAGACGGGAAATATATTGTGTATAATGAAGAAGTAAAAATCGAAAAAGTTCACGGAAAAGATTTTTATCAAGAACTGGAAAAATCAGACGTTCAAATCTATGACGGTTTGAATTACCGCCATTGGGACACTTGGAACGAAGGCAAATACAATCATGTATTTTACAAAGAAAACAAAGAAGGCGCAGTGGGTATTGACATTATGAAAGGTGAAAATTTTGACAGTCCACAAAAACCATTTGGTGGAGACGAAGATTATATTTGGTCAGGATTTGATAGAATTATTTATGTTGCTAAAAAGAAATCAGGAACAGAATATGCCATAAGCACAAATACTAATCTATATGAATACAACCTTAAAACCCAAGAAACCATTAATCTTACAAAAGACAACTTAGGTTATGATACAAATCCACAAATGTCTCCTTTTGGTTTTACTTGGCTACAAATGAAACGTGACGGTTACGAAGCAGATAAAAATGATATAATAGTTAGAATTAAAGAAGTTGATTACAATTTAACTAAAAACTGGGACGGAACTGTTGATAGTTTCAAATGGAATAACGATTACACAAAAATCTATTTTATAGCTCCAATAAATGGAACAAAACAATTATTTACAATCAATTTTCCAAAAGAAAAAAACAATTTAAAAATTACTCAAATCACTACCGGAGAATTTGACGTCAATGACTTAGTTGGTTTTTCCGGTGACAATATCATTGTGACGAGAACCGACATGAATCATGCGGCGGAAATTTTTTCATATAATTTAAAGAAAAACATTTGGAAACAACTTTCAAATGTCAATACGGAAACCTATAATTCTTTGGCGTTAAGCAAAACAGAAAGACGATATGTAACGACTACGGATGGCAAAAAAATGTTGGTTTGGGTCGTTCTACCTCCAAATTTTGATGCTTCAAAAAAATATCCTACACTTTTGTATTGTCAAGGTGGACCGCAATCTGCATTGACACAATTTTATTCCTACAGATGGAATTTACAGCTGATGGCTGCCAATGGCTATATTGTTGTGGCTCCAAATCGTCGCGGAATGCCAGGTCACGGTATGGAATGGAATGAGCAAATCAGTAAAGATTGGGGTGGACAAGTGATGAATGACTATCTTTCCGCAATTGATGATGTTGCTAAGGAAAAATATGTTGATGCAAGCCGTTTAGGATGTGTTGGTGCCAGTTATGGCGGGTATTCTGTCTTCTATTTAGCAGGGATACACAACAACCGATTCAAAACTTTTATTTCCCATGATGGTGTTTACAATACACAAAGTATGTTTGGAACTACTGAGGAAGTTTTCTTTAGCAACTGGGATTTTGGTGGTGCTTATTGGGAGAAAGACAATCTTATAGCTCAAAAAACATACACGACATTCAACCCAATGGCTTTGGTAGAGAAATGGAACAAACCAATTTTAATTATTCAAGGTGGAAAAGATTTTCGAGTACCAATAGGACAAGGTCAAGAGGCATTCCAAGCGGCACAATTGCGAGGGATAAAAAGTAGATTCTTATACTTTCCGGAAGAAAACCACTGGGTCCTGAAACCACAAAATGCACAAGTATGGCAGGGTGAATTTTTCAAATGGCTGAAAGAAACCTTATAAATTTAGATTTCGATGGAAAACAAAAAACCTCACTTTTCAGTGAGGTTCTTTTTATATTTAGAAATCTACTATTCTGGGTCATTCATTTTGAATGTATCCATAAATGCAGTCGTGTACTCTCCTGAAATATAACGAGGATCATCCATTAATTGTCTATGGAACGGAATCGTAGTTTTTATACCTTCGATTACGAATTCATCTAAGGCTCTTCTCATTTTACTAATAGCTTCCTCACGAGATTGAGCTGTAGTTATCAGTTTTGCAATCATTGAATCGTAATTAGGCGGAATAGTATATCCTGAATATACATGAGTATCTAAACGAACTCCATGCCCACCTGGCATATGTAATGTTGTGATTTTTCCTGGAGACGGACGGAAATCATTATAAGGATCTTCGGCATTAATTCTGCATTCGATCGCATGTAATTGTGGCATATAATTTTTACCAGAAATAGGAACTCCTGCAGCAACAAGGATTTGTTCACGTATTAAGTCGTAATCAATTACTTGCTCCGTAATAGGATGTTCTACCTGAATACGCGTATTCATTTCCATGAAGTAAAAATTTCTGTGTTTATCTACTAAGAATTCTACTGTCCCAGCGCCTTCATACTTTATAAACTCAGCAGCTTTTACAGCAGCTTCACCCATTTTTTGACGCAACTCATCTGTCATAAATGGAGATGGAGTTTCTTCAGTTAATTTTTGATGACGTCTTTGTACAGAACAATCTCTCTCAGACAAGTGACATGCTTTACCGTAAGCATCCCCTACAACTTGGATTTCAATATGACGTGGTTCTTCGATTAATTTCTCAAGATACATCCCGTCATTACCAAAAGCTGCTGCAGATTCTTGACGTGCACCTTCCCAAGCTTTTAACAATTCGTCTTCTTTCCAAACAGCTCTCATTCCTTTTCCACCACCACCAGCAGTTGCTTTAAGCATTACTGGGTAGCCAAAATCTCTTGATAATTGTAAGGCTTGCTCGTAAGATTCTAAGATCCCTACTGAACCTGGAACACAAGGAACGCCTGCTTCAATCATCGTAGCTTTAGCAGAAGCTTTGTCTCCCATTCTATCAATCATCTCTGGAGATGCTCCAATGAATTTAATACCGTGTTCTTGACAAATTTTAGAAAATTTAGAATTCTCAGAAAGAAATCCGTATCCCGGATGTATTGCATCTGCATTTGTAATTTCTGCTGCTGCAATAATATTTGACATTTTTAAGTAGGACAAGTTGCTTGGAGGTGGCCCAATACAAACTGCTTCATCAGCAAACTTTACATGTAGACTTTCGGCATCAGCAGTAGAATAAACGGCTACTGTTTTTATACCCATTTCCTTGCATGTTCTAATTACGCGTAACGCAATTTCCCCTCTATTGGCAATCAATATTTTTTTAAACATCTTATTTTATGTTTTAAATTCAAAATTCCAATAGTTAAATTCAAATCGGAATTTGGAATTGACTATTGGAATTTCAAAAATATTATGATGGATCTACTAAGAATAATGGTTGGTCAAATTCAACTGGTGACATATCATCAACCAATATTTTTACAATTTTACCAGAAACTTCAGATTCAATTTCATTAAATAATTTCATGGCTTCAATTACACATAGTACGTCACCTTTAGAAATTGTTTTACCTACTTCAACAAACATTGGTTTATCTGGAGATGGTTTTCTATAAAAAGTTCCAATGATTGGAGATTTTATGGTGATATAGTGTGCATTTTCATCCACTGGAGCTGCTGGAGCTGCTGCTACCGGAGCAATTTGTTGTGGTGCTGCTGCTTGTGGAAGTGTCGCTTGAGCTGGCATTTGCTGAACATACGTGGTTTCAGTTACATTCCCTTCTAAAGTTGTTCTGATGGTGATTTTTACATCATCCATTTCCAATTTAACTTCTGCAACTCCTGAATTTGCTACAAACTTGATTAGATTTTGAATTTCTTTTAAATCCATAATTATTTGTTTTTAGTTTAAATTTATTTTTTATCGTATGCCCATTTTAAATATATAGACCCCCAAGTGAATCCACCTCCAAAAGCAGCTAAAATTATTGTGTCTCCTTTTTTGAATAAATGTTCAAAATCATTAAGAACTAATGGTAAAGTTGCAGAAGTTGTATTTCCGTATTTTTCGATATTCATCAACACTTTAGAATCTTCTAAATTCATTCTATTTGCTGTTGCATCAATAATACGTTTGTTGGCTTGATGAGGAACTAACCAATCAACATTTTCGTTAGTTAAATTATTTCTTTTCAGAATTAATTCACTTGAGTCAGCCATATTGGTAACAGCATATTTAAAAACTGTTTTTCCGTCTTGAATGATATTGTGTTTATTATCTGTAACTGTTTCGAGAGAAGCAGGAAGCAAAGAACCGCCAGCATCAATTTTTAAAAAATCTCTTCCGATTCCATCACTGCGCAAATATTCATCCTGCAATCCTAATCCTTCATAATTAGGCTCAAACAATACTGCTCCAGCTCCGTCTCCAAAAATAATACACGTTGATCTATCTGTATAATCTACAATAGAAGACATTTTATCCGCACCTATTAAGAGTACCTTCTTGTATCTTCCAGACTGTATGTAAGCAGCTGCAGTTGACATACCAAATAGAAAACTGGAACATGCTGCTTGCAAATCATAAGCAAAAGCATTTAAAGCACCTATTTCTGTTGCTACATATACACCTGTTGAAGCCACCGGCATATCTGGCGTTGCAGTTGCCATTATTAATAAGTCTATTTCTAGAGGATCAATATTAGCTTTTGCTAATAAATCCTGCGCAGCTTTTATGGCTAAAAAAGAAGTTCCTTTACCCTCTTCTTTGAGGATTCTTCTTTCCTTTATGCCTGTACGAGAGGTAATCCACTCGTCATTGGTATCAACCATGGACTCAAGAGCTTTGTTTGTCAAAACAAAGTCTGGAACATAGGCTCCAACAGCGGTTATTGCGGCTGTAATTGTATTCATTATATGCGATTATTTTTTGTCAAATGTTGCCATTTGAAAAATTTTTAAAAGACTTGAAAATTACAAAAAAAATTCCATTTTCATTGCTTTGGAACTTCTTATTTAACGAAAATTATAAACAACAAAAAAACTCTCACGATGTGAGAGTTCGAATATCATTTACAAAAATGTATTAAGCAACAGCTACAGATTTATCTATAACAACTTGCCCTCTGTAATACATTTTTCCTTCGTGCCAGTAAGCTCTATGGTATAAATGTGCTTCTCCTGTAATAGGACAAGTAGCAATTTGTGCTACAGTAGCTTTGTAATGTGTTCTTCTTTTATCTCTTCTTGTTTTGGAGATTTTTCTCTTAGGATGCGCCATTTTACTATATTATTTATCCGTTAATAGTTTCTTTAATTTGTCCCAACGCGGGTCAATATTTTCTTCTTGTTTATTCTCTTTTTTTTCTTCTTTTACTATCAGTTCATTCAGTTTAGTCAAAGCTTCTGTTTTCAAGCTTCCATCTTTAACTCCGGGATGAACTCGTCTTAGAGGCACAGATAACACTATCATTTCATAGATATATTGTGCAATATCTACTTCAAACTCTCCATGAGGTAAAATCAATAATTCTTCATTGTCATTGTTATATTCCTCGCCAAAACGAACTATTAATTTCATTTTGCCTTTAACTGGCAAGTCAAAATCTTCACTTGTCATATCACAAGGTACATTTACGACTCCCTTGTGCTTAAAACTTAACTCCAACAGTGTACTTTTTTTCTCTAAAACTACATTTACTTTGATATCTGAATCTTGATATTCATTATAATCAAAGATTTCAAAGAACGAATTGTTTATTTGATACTCAAAATGATGTTTCCCTAGCTTTAATCCTATAAAAGGTATTAAAAATTCTTTTGTCTTCTTCATTTCAACAACAATTTGACCCTAAACTTCGGGAGTGCAAAGATATAAAATTATTGCAAATCTAATAATGTTATTCACTTTTTTTTGTTCACAACTGCTTTTCTTTTGTTTTCAATGGTCTCAGACTTATTTCGGCATAATGATTTCTAGAATGATAAATATCAATTGCTAAATAAACAGCTTCTTTGAATGAGTTAAAATCCGCCACTCCTTTTCCTGCAATGTCGTAAGCAGTACCATGATCTGGAGAAGTTCTTATTTTGCTTAAGCCTGCAGTATAGTTCACGCCATTACCAAAAGACAAAGTTTTGAAAGGAATTAATCCCTGATCATGATAGACTGCTATAATAGCATCATACTTCTCATATTGATTACTCCCAAAAAAACCATCAGCAGCAAAAGGACCAAACACTAAAGTTCCCTTGTCAAATATTTTTTTCAATGTTGGCTTTATAATTAAATCATCCTCAGTACCAATAACTCCTCCATCTCCACAATGCGGATTCAATCCCAAAACAGCTATTTTTGGCTTATTAATACTAAAATCCTGTATCAATGATTGCTTAACCGTTTCAATTTTTCTTTTAATCAATTCTTCCGTGAGATGAGAAGCGACATCACTTAACGGAATATGATCCGTCAGCAGTCCTACACGTAAATTGTCTTGAACCATCAACATAAGTGCATTGCCTTCAAGTTCTTGATCTAAATAATCCGTATGTCCTGGGAATTTAAAATCTTCTGACTGAATATTATACTTATTGATAGGCGCAGTCACCAATACATCTACAAACCCTTCTTTTAAAGCTTTAGTAGCCGCAACAAAAGATTTAATAGCATATTCACCTGCCTTAGAATCATTAACCCCTAAATTTAAATCAACTCCCTCTCTCCAAACGTTTAAAACATTTATCTTTCCTGGCACAATCTGATCTAGTTTATCAATTCCGTGCAACAAAGAAGCAGATTGAAAACTTTTCTTTACAAAAGATAACAACTTAACATTAGCAAAGATAACTGGAGTACAAAACTCTAACATACGAGAATCCTCGAATGTTTTTAAAACAACCTCGCTTCCAATACCGTTTAAATCTCCAATAGAAATCCCAACAATTATATTTTCTGCTTTTTTTATCATGACCTAAAGTTATTTATTGCTAATTTTGAAGTGCAAATTTAGTAAAATAAAACAAGAAATGTTTACAGGAATCATAGAAACCCTTGGCACCATCCAAGAAATAAAAAAAGAGAACAGCAATGTTCACATAACGATGAATTCATCGATTACCAGCGAATTGCAAATTGATCAAAGCGTTGCTCATAATGGAATCTGCCTAACCGTTGTTGCAATTAATGACACTTTATATACAGTGACAGCTATTGACGAAACAATAAAAAAAACAAATTTAGCTGATTGGAAAGTTGGAGACATCGTCAACCTAGAAAGAGCCATGAAGCTTGGAGACAGACTTGATGGACACATAGTACAAGGACATGTCGATCAAATAGGAACTTGCATCACCGCAGAACAAACCGACGGAAGCTGGCTTTATACTTTTGAATACGATGAAAAACTAAATAACATCACTATCGAAAAAGGTTCAATTACAGTAAATGGAGTAAGCTTAACTGTGGTAAATTCAAATAAAAATCAGTTTAGTGTGGCAATAATCCCTTATACACATGAGCACACAAATTTCAAAAGTATTGTAGTGGGCACAAAAATAAATCTTGAATTTGATGTTATTGGCAAATACGTTTCCCGATTATACTCAAACAAATAAAATTTAACCCTATTAAAACAAAAAAACCAATTTAAATTGGTTTTTTTGTTTTTAACATATTTACATAAACGATATAAATCCCAAACAACAAAGCTATTGATACCAAAATAATACTATTTTCATCAATAGATAATCCAGGGGGTGGCGGCGGTTTTTTTTTCAAAGGTACAGGAGGACCAGACCCACCAGGACCAGCAAAAACGTCAATAATCCAAAATAGAAAGACTATTAAAAAATAAAATTTATTTGACTTAATTTCCATTGGATTCAAAAGTAGTAAATTTAAAGTAATAAAAAAATCTAAATAAAAAAAAGCATTTTACCTCAATAAAATAAAGATACGTGATTTAGTGCCATTTAGTTTTTCGTAAAAAAATAAAACCCTCTAAAACATTTGTCTTAGAGGGTTATGTGGTCCCACCTGGGCTCGAACCAGGGACCACCTGATTATGAGTCAGGTGCTCTAACCAGCTGAGCTATAGGACCGGTTTAGAGTGTGCAATATTACCACTATTTTTCATTTGCTCCAAATATTTTTGACTTAGATTTTAATATAGTTCAATTATTAACTTAATTTGCTTAGAAACCAACTGACTATTAGAATACTACCCTTTGAGATATATTTGAATTATTTTATTTCCTGACACAATTCAATCAAAACACCATTCGTACTCTTTGGATGCAAAAACGCAACTAACTTATTATCAGCACCTTTTTTGGGTATTTCATTCAAGACCATAAATCCTTCTTTTTTCAAACGTGCTATTTCTGAAACAATATTTTCAACATCAAAAGCAATATGATGTATTCCTTCCCCTTTTTTTTCTAAAAACTTAGCAATGGGACTGTCTGGATGAGTTGCCGCCAAAAGCTCAATTTTATTTGGTCCATTCATAAAAAAAGAAGTAGTAACACCTTCCGTTTCTACATCTTCAAATTTATAAGCCGGGGCACCAAAGAGTTTTTCAAAAACCAAATTAGATACTTCCAAGTCTTTTACTGCAATCCCAATATGTTCTATTTTTCTCATTATTTATACTATCAATTCAACGTGGTATTTAAATTCAAGTAGCAATTAAATCGCAACAAAATTTATGTGTGGTAAATTTAAACATTAAAAACAAAAAAAGGGAAGTATTATTGAAAAGTAATCGGGATTAAATCACTCATAATAATTCTATAAAAAATTTCGATTGCATGAATTATAATTGTTATTTTGTAGATTCTAATTATGATTTGATATGTTGAAAAACAATTTAAAATACTTCTTCTTTCTATTGCTTTTAATTACTGTTGGATGTGCAAAAAGAGGATCTATCACTGGCGGTTTGAAAGATACCATTGCTCCTGTTCTAAAAGTAAGTTTCCCGAATAATTTCAGCAAAAATTTCAAAGGAAACGAAATCAAATTAGTTTTTGACGAGAACATTAAACTCAAGAACCTCAATAAGCAATTGATTATTTCACCTCCCATGAAATACGAACCATCAATTCTGCCTACTACTCCCACTAAAACTATTACCATAAAAATCAAAGATACATTACAACCTAACACTACTTACAGCTTTAATTTTGGACAAAGCATCGCTGATAATAACGAAGGAAATCCATTCAATCAATTTAAATATGTCTTTTCAACTGGTGATTATATTGATTCTTTAGACCTAGGCGGAACGATAAAAAGTGCTTATGATAAAGAAGTAGAATCATTTGTTTCGGTTATGCTTTATGACGTGAATGACGCTTTTAAGGATTCTGTAGTTTATAATGAAAACCCTAGATATGTAACTAACACCCTTGATAGTCTGAAGACTTTTCGTTTTGAAAATTTAAAAGCCGGAAAATACCTTCTTGTAGCTATGAAAGACTACAACAATAATAATAAATACAATCCAAAAACGGACAAAATAGGTTTTAGCAAAGATTATATTACAATTCCTAACGATACCATTTACGAGTTGGAATTATTTAAAGAAGCACTTCCTTTTAAAACTTTCAAACCAATTCAAGCATCTGGAAACAGATTATTATTGGGATACGAAGGCGTTGTCAATTCATTTGCTGCCCTCCCTAAGTTAATCTTAAAAAACAATACAGAAGTACTTTCTAATATCATTACTAAATTTCCTAAAAAGGATTCCCTGCAGGTCTGGTACAAACCCATCAAAGTAGACTCGCTTAATTTGGCTGTAGCCAAAGATAAATATGAAGCAAATTTTACCTTTAAAATAAAAGACCAGAAAAAGGATACTTTAAGCATCTCTGCATTACAAACAGGAAACTTAAAGTTTCGAGAGCGCTTTACATTAGAAAGCTCAACTCCATTAATACGCATTGAAAATTCTAAAATTAATTTAGTCAACAGTACAAAAACTGTAGTTCCTTTTACGACTGAATACGACGAATTTAATCAGAAATTATATTTTGACTTTAAAAAGGAACCCTCAGAAAATTATATTTTTGAAATTTTGCCAGGAGCCTTAACTGATTTTTTTGAAAAATCGAATGATACATTGACTTACAAAATAAACACAAAAAATACCTCAGACTATGGGAATCTGACAGTGGCTTTAGAAAATGTAAAACAATTTCCAGTTATTATCGAATTAACGAATATCAAAGGTGATGTTTTGGCTTCTGAATACTCTGAAAAGAACATTCCAATAGAGTTTAATTTAATCGAACCCGAACTTTACACATTACGCGCCATTTATGATTCCAATAAAAACAAGGAATGGGATTCTGGTAATTATTTAGAAAAACGACAAGCCGAAGAAGTTATTTATTTTTCGAAAGAAATACCTGTGCGTGCCAATTGGGATGTTAATCAAATCTTTGATTTAAGCATTCCCTATACCCCCGAAATTAAAAAGAAAGAAGCAAACAAAAAACTACCCTAATTATCTTTTAGTTCAAATGCATCTCGGTCATTTAGAAAACCAAGCTTTTGTCTCGTTTCTAGTAATTTTTCTTTGTTTAATATTACGACAAAACTACCTTCCATTTGGGTAGGCTCTTGTAAATAATAACCTAAAAAATCAACAGCTTGCGAATGTCCTACATATTCATACCCATTACCATCAGTTCCTAATCTATTAACTCCTACTGCATAACACATGTTCTCAACAGCTCTCGCCTGCAGTAGAATATCCCAAGCATTTACTCTTGTTTTTGGCCAACTGGCAACATAAACTAATAAGTCATAATCCTCTGTATTTCTGGAAAAAACTGGAAAACGCAAATCATAACAGATTAAAGGACAAATTTTCCAACCTAAATATTCAATAATGTACTTTTCTTTACCTGCTACATAAGCAACGTTTTCACCAGACAACGTAAACAAATGTTTCTTATCATAGTACTCTACATTTCCCGAAGGTGCAACAAAAACAAACCTATTAAAAAACTGATCACCCTCTGTAATCACTAGACTACCCATAAAAGCACAATTTCTACTGACAGCAAGTTGTTTTAACCAACTTAAGGTTTCGCCCTCCATACCCTCAGCAACACGTTCAGGATTCATGGTAAAACCACTAGTAAACATCTCTGGCAAGACTATTATTTGTACATCCAGTTGTATTTCATTGATTTTGGATTCAAAATACGCACGATTTTCTTTAGGATTTTCCCATGCTAACGGAGCTTGAATGAAGGCTATTTTCATTTTTTCTAATTTTCTATAAAAATAAGAATTCTATACATACCATAACTTGCTTATATTAGCAAAAAAAAACTAACACATGAAAAAAATAGTAGTAGCCATTGTTCTATTAACTCAGTTCGTACTTCAAGCACAAGAAAAAACAGGAGCGCAACAATTTTGGGAAAACCTTCAAAAACAATGCGGAAAATCATTTGAAGGAGAAATCAAAGAAGGTGCTTCGAATGATACTTTTCGGGATAAAAAACTAGTAATGCATATAAGAAGCTGTGATAAAAACACCATTAAAATTCCGTTTTTTGTTGGTGAAGACAAATCAAGAACATGGGTTTTGACATTTGAAAACGATAGAATTAAATTGAAACATGATCACAGACACGAAGATGGAACCGAAGATAAAGTAACACAATACGGCGGTACGAGTCCAAATTCAGGGAGTGCTGGTATTCAATTTTTTCCAGCGGATCAAGAAACATTAAATTTAATTCCAAACGCCGCTACTAATGTTTGGTGGATAACAATTGATGAGACTTCATTTACCTATAACCTAAGACGCATAGGTTCTGATAGATTGTTTACGGTAAAATTTGATCTAACAAAAACAGTAGCAACACCAGCTGCGCCATGGGGTTGGAAAGACTAAATTAATATTAAACATAAATTGTAAACATAAAAAAACGCATTCAATTTTATCATTGAATGCGTTTTTTATAATTATGAATATTTCGTCTTGAGAATTTTGTCCTAAAGACTAACTAATTATCCTTTTAAACTAGCAGATAAATATTCTCTATTCATTCTGGCAATGTTTTCAAGTGAAATACCTTTTGGACATTCAACTTCGCATGCTCCAGTATTAGTACAGTTACCAAACCCTTCAGCATCCATTTGAGCAACCATGTTCATTACACGATCAGCAGCCTCAACTTTACCTTGTGGCAACAAAGCATATTGAGAAACTTTAGCAGACACGAACAACATAGCTGATGAGTTTTTACAACTTGCAACACAAGCTCCACAACCAATACAAGTTGCAGCATCAAATGCTCTATCGGCATCATGTTTAGGAATCAAAATAGCATTAGCATCGGTTGGTTTTCCTGAAGTATTTACTGATACAAATCCTCCTGCATGTTGAATTCTATCAAAAGCACTTCTGTCAACAACTAAATCTTTAATTACTGGGAAAGCTTTTGCTCTAAACGGCTCTATAAAAATAGTATCACCATCTTTAAACATTCTCATGTGTAACTGACAAGTAGGAACACGTCTGTCTGGTCCGTGTGCTTCACCATTAATGTATAAAGAACATGATCCGCAAATACCTTCGCGACAGTCATGATCAAAAGAAACTGGTAAATCTCCTTTCTCAATTAAGCCTTCGTTAAGCACATCAAGCATTTCAAGGAAAGACATATCTTCCTCAATACCATCTAATGGATACTCTACGATTTTACCTTCTGCTTTGGCGTTGGCTTGACGCCATATTTTTAATGTAAGTTTCATATTTTCTTTCGTTTGAAAGTCTTAGACTCAAAAGTGGCATTACCATCATTTTTATCTCGGACTGATTCCTATTTATAACTACGCGTTACTAGTTTAACATTGTCATAGACTAATGGCTCCTTATGAAGTATAGCCTCACTTGGTTTACCCATGTACTCCCATGCTGCTACATAAGCATAGTTCTCATCATCTCGTTGTGCTTCACCATCCTCAGATTGATATTCTTCACGGAAGTGACCTCCACAAGATTCATTACGGTGTAAAGCATCTTTAGCAAACAACTCACCTAACTCTAAGAAATCAGCAACACGACCTGCCTTGTCTAATTCTTGGTTGAAACTGAAAGCATCTCCAGGAACTTTCACATCTCTGTAAAACTCTTCTCTTAGTGCTGCAATTTCTTCAATAGCTTCTGTTAATCCTTTAGCGTTACGAGCCATACCTACTTTGTTCCACATGATTTTTCCAAGTTTCTTGTGGAAATAATCTACAGAATGTGTACCGTTATTATTGATAAATTTATCAATACGTGCTTTTACGTTTTTCTCCGCTTCTTCAAACTCAGGTAAATCAGTAGAAATTGTTCCTGTTTTGATATCCGGCGCTAGGTAATCACCAATTGTGTATGGCAATACAAAATACCCATCGGCCAAACCTTGCATCAAAGCAGAAGCTCCAAGACGGTTCGCTCCGTGATCAGAGAAGTTAGCTTCACCAATACTGAAACAACCCGGAATTGTAGTTTGTAAGTTATAATCAACCCAAATACCACCCATAGTATAGTGTACTGCTGGGTAAATCATCATTGGGGTTGTGTATGGATCCTCATCAACGATTTTCTCATACATTTGGAATAAGTTTCCGTATTTATTAGCTACAATAGCAGCTCCTAATTTTGTTATTAACGCTTTGTCATTAGCATCAAGACCTTTAACATACGCTTGTTCTTTTCCGTAACGCTCAATTGCTGCAGCAAAATCTAAGTAAACTGCTTCACCTGTTTTGTTCACACCAAAACCAGCATCACATCTTTCTTTAGCAGCACGAGAAGCAATATCTCTTGGTACTAAGTTACCAAATGCAGGGTAACGACGTTCTAAATAATAATCTCTGTCAGCTTCAGCGATTTGTGTTGGTTTTAATTTTCCTTCACGAATAGCTTGCGCATCCTCTAATTTTGCAGGTACCCAAATACGTCCGTCATTACGTAATGACTCAGACATCAAAGTCAATTTAGACTGATGATCTCCAGAAACTGGGATACAAGTTGGGTGAATTTGTGTGTAGCATGGGTTAGCAAAGAAAGCTCCTTTTTTGTGTACTTTCCAAGCTGCAGTAGCGTTGCTTCCCATAGCGTAAGTTGACAAGAAAAATACGTTTCCGTATCCTCCAGAAGCAATAACAACTGCGTGTGCAGAGTGACGCTCTAACTCACCAGTTACCAAGTTACGAGCAATAATTCCTCTTGCTTTTCCGTCAACAAGAACTAAATCTTGCATTTCGTGACGTGTATATGATTTTATCTTTCCACGACCAATTTGACGGTTCATTGCAGAATAAGCTCCTAATAACAATTGCTGTCCTGTTTGACCTTTTGCATAAAAAGTTCTAGCTACCAATGTTCCACCAAAAGAACGGTTGTCTAGCAAACCACCGTACTCACGAGCCAAAGGCACACCTTGCATTACACACTGGTCAATAATATTTACAGAAACTTCTGCAAGTCTATGTACGTTAGCTTCTCTAGAGCGGTAATCTCCTCCTTTTACCGTATCGTAAAACAAACGGAAAGTAGAGTCACCATCACCTTGATAGTTTTTTGCTGCGTTGATACCCCCTTGTGCAGCAATAGAGTGCGCACGACGAGGTGAATCTTGAAAGCAAAAAGTTTTTACGTTATAACCTAATTCAGCTAAAGTTGCAGCAGCAGATCCTCCTGCAAGTCCAGTTCCAACAACAATAATATCAATATTACGTTTGTTCGCTGGGTTTACTAAATTGATGTGATTTTTATAATTTGTCCATTTGTCCGCTATTGGACCATTTGGTATTTTTGAATCTAAAGCCATTTATAATTTAATATTAATGATTAAAATGATGAAATAATGCAATGAAAATAAAGCCTACAGGAACTACAATTGCAAAAGCATATCCCAATTTGTGTAATGATCTAGAGTATTTATTGTTGAACCCAACAGATTGAAACGAAGAGTTGAAACCGTGCCATAAGTGCAATGACAATAACACAAATGAAACACAATAAATAGCTGTACGAATAGGATCTACAAATTTATGTTGCAACTCACCAAAATAACGAGTCTCGTCAAGTGGCTTTACATCAACATACTTGTATACCATTTCTGGTACCCAAAAATCATAAAAGTGTAAAAACATAAATGCTAATACTACTAAACCAGTAATAATCATGTTACGTGATGCCCATGATGAGCTAGCTGCACCATTATTTTTTACATATTTTATAGGTCTTGCACTTTTGTTTTGAAAATCTAAAACAATACCCATGATAAAGTGAAAAATTACACCTATAATAAGAACAGGCTGAATCACAAACTGAACAAGCGGATTGTTACCCATAAAATGAGAAATCTCATTGAATGTGTCTGGACTAAAAACCGAAGTACTGTTTATAAAAAAATGTTGTGCTAAAAATAAAATTAAGAAAAGTCCAGAAAGCGCCATAGCTACTTTTTTTGCAATCGATGACTTTAATAATGAAGATTTTGCCATAAGAATTTAGTTGTATTAATTTAAAAAATCATACAAAAATAGGGCAATTAGAAATGAACTACAACCTTTTCGCTATAATTTATAATGATTTTAAAGTGTTAAATCAAAAATACCTGCAATGCCACAAAAATCAATACTTGAGAGTCTAAAAACCTAGATTTTTATTAGACAAAGATTAAAGAAATTAAAATTATTTATGAATCCTACAAAAACAGATTTCTTAAAATAAATCTTCTTTTTTATGATATCTATAATTTAGGTAATTTAAAAATTATAATTCTTTAAAAGTTAACAAATTACAATTTAAAAAACACAAATAGAATAACAATTTCCGCGCATATTTCTAATTTTATAAACAAAAAATTCAAAATGAAAATCGGAATCGACGCAGTAGCATTTGATGTTGCAAAAATACACCTTCCAATACCCACATTGGCAAAAGCCAGAAATATTGATCCTGAAAAACTACAAAAAGGACTTGGATTAGAAAAAATGACCCTTCCAGATGTACACCAAGATGTTGTGGTTTTTGGGGCCAATGCCTTGACCAAGCTTATCCAAAATTACAACATTGACCTTAGTAAAATAGCTCGCATTTACGTGGGTACCGAAAGCAGTATTGACAGCTCCAAACCTATTAGTTCGTTCTTAATTTCATTGATGGAACAAAAATTTGGAGAAAATACCTTATCAAATTGCGATGTAGTCGATTTTACTTTTGCTTGTATTGGAGGCGTAGATGCAATGCAAAATTGTATTGATTTTGTTACGCTAAACCCAACAAAAAAAGCCATTGTTGTAACGACTGATTATGCCAAGTACGACTTGAATTCCAGCGGAGAATACACACAAGGTGCTGGAGCTGTTGCCTTATTGATAGCTTCAAATCCTAGAATTATTGCTTTTGGAAACACTTGGGCAACAAGTACCAAAGGGGTTTTTGATTTTTTTAAACCCTACAGAACGTTAGCAAAAACTGATATAACTGGAAACGACGCAAACGAAGCTTGGTTTGATAATTTAGAAAGCGAAATAGAAATTCATAAAGACCAACCGGTGTTTGACGGGCAATACTCCAATCAATGTTATATGGATAGAACCCGAGATGCTTATTTTTCGTTCAAGAAATTAAAAAATACTTCTCAAACAGTTTATGAATCATGGACCAGCATTGTCATGCACCTACCCTACGCGTATCAAGGCCGCAGAATGCTTAGTGAAATTTATGCTTTGGATGCCTCCAATAGTACTTTGTCAGGAGCAGAAGAAACTACTGTTTACCAAAACAAACTAAAAGAAATCAGCAAAAGTGAAGCCTACATAGAATTTGTGTCTAAAAAATTAAAGCCTGCCGAACTAGCTTCGTCATTGATAGGAAATCTTTATACAGGCTCTATTTTTATGGGCTTATTGTCAACAATAGCTCATTTTTATGACACTAAAAAAGAAATTTCCGGAAGTGTATTTGGTTTTCTAGCCTATGGAAGCGGCTCGAAGTCAAAAGTATTTGAAGGAACCATTCAACAAGACTGGCAATTAGCCCTGAAAGACGTAAGTCTTTTTGAAACCCTCGAAAAGAGTTTTGAAATTGACTTTGAAACTTACGAAAAACTCCATAAAAAAGAACAACACCAAAGCGTTTGTAGCCCAAAAAACGAATGGATTTTAGATCGTATTGAGAGCGAAAATCCCAACTTATTAGGGGCTCGTTATTACAAATGGGTAGATTAACATCCTATTGGAAACAATAAAAAATTAAATAACACAGATTTCATCAATTTAATTTTCGATTGCTGAAATCTGTGTCCACTATAAAACACTTAGTTTTAAGTTCTAATTTCAACTAAACTTCGTCATGTATTTCTGGACGATCGCTTCGGTGTTTTCATTCCTAATTTTTTGTTCCAATTGAATAGGAGGCGAAGCACGCTCCAGACAATCTTTTACGGCACAAGTTTCACAAGTAACACCTACTATTTGTTTTTTGAGCGACTCATTTTCGATGAACTTAAACTTTTTCTTCATTCCTGCTGTCATCAATATTCCAACAGAAATACTTCGGATACAATCTGTTTTAAAAGGATCTGGCGTAGCCGATGAAAAAACGAGATACTCATTTTTACTGTTTTCGTAACTAGAGATTTGGGCGTCAAAAAAGTGATTTTTTCCCTGTTTAATAGATTCTTCAATCGTACGTATAGAAACCCATCTGCGGCAGTAATGCTCGTTCATTTCATTGGCATGCGGCTCCTGCTGATTGGTGATGTGCAACTCTTTTTTTATTTGATAAGTATCTGTTCCTTTTTGGTGCGAAAGTCGTAAGAAAAACAAATTTTTGAGATTAAAATCTTTTGGTAAAATATTAGTCAAGCGCTGGTAAAAAGACTCAGGAGACACATTAAACTGGTTCATCAACTGAACCATTTGTTGCGGTTTAGGATTTTCTAGAGCTAAGAATACATTTAGCTCGTCTATAAGATGTTGACGCGGTAACAGCAAAGCGCCAGCAAAATAAGAGGCGTAAAAATTATTCAACACTTGGTCAAAATTATCAAATTTTATCCAGCTAAACGTATACAATCGCTCCTTGATCTCCATGTAATTGTATGCAATTTCTTTGGCTAAAATAAACGCTTTTTGTCCTTCATCAATATCATTTGATAGCAATAAGGTTTTACTAGAGGGTACAAAAATGGAACGTAAATCACCCAAAGCTTCGTGCTCTGTAAAAACCAACTCTTGAATGGTATATCCATATTCTTCCACAAGAATTGCCTTGAGTTCTGTGATAGAAATATTAGCGGTTAAGTCTACATGAAACGCTTTGCAAAACAGAATAACTTTCTCCTCTAAATCTTCAAAATAATTATTGTGGGCCTCTTGATAAGAACGAAGCGCCGCCAAGAAAAAACTTTCTCTGGTGAGGTTATAGTGTTGTGCAATTTCGATAATGGTACTGATAAAAGCATTGACCTTAGCGGGTGCATTAGCAATAATATCAATTAAATCTGCTTCTTGAATTCCAAACAGCTCCAGCGGAATCTCTTTTAAAATCCCAGATTTTAATATTTCACCAATAGGTGCTAGATTATTATCTAGTTTCAATGAAACCATGTGATCATAAGTCACCTCTAATTTCTCCGCTAATAAAATAATCTTATCCGTTTTGGGGTATTTCTTTCCTTTCTCAATTTCGTTCAAATACGATTTTGAGAGCGCTGTGATTTTGGCCAAACCAAATAAAGACAAATTTTTAGCCGTACGTGCTTGCTTTAATTTTAGTCCAAAAATAAGCTTGATATACTCTTTCTCTATGTTCATAATTCAAATATAAGACAAAAAATATTTTCGCCAAAAAAAAAATTTTTACATTTTAGCGTACGTTCGCTATTTTTATTAAAAACTTTTTGTATCATTGCAGTGTTAAAAAACAGTATTTACAATAAAAAAAGATATTTAGTTATGGAAACGAGCCAAAAAACAGAAATTAAAGAAATATATCTAACCAATATGTTAAATTTTTCAATAGAGACTACCGAGTGTTATCCTGAAATTTTAACCGATGAAGCAATAACATTCCTTTCATTACTTCATGAAAATTTCAACAATGAACGTTTGTTGTTATTACAAAACAGAATAAAACAGCAAGATTTATTTGATGCAGGCGCACTACCTACTTTTCCATTGGAAACAAAAGAAATTAGAGAAGATAATTGGGAAGCAGCAAAAACGCCAGATGATCTAACTGACCGAAGAGTTGAAATAACAGGGCCTGTAGATCGTAAAATGGTAATCAATGCACTGAATTCTGGTGCCAAAACTTTCATGGCTGATTTTGAAGATAGCACTTCCCCAACATGGAGCAATCTTATGACAGGACAGCAAAACCTGAAAGATGCCGTGAACAAAACAATAACTCTTGAGGATCCTATTAAAAACAAAAAATACAGTTTAAACGAAAAAACTGCCGTGTTGTTAGTCCGCCCTAGAGGGTTACACCTACCAGAGAAGAACATTTTAATTGGCGGTGTACAAACTTCAGGATCACTAATTGACTTTGGGCTATATGCTTTTCACAACTATAAAAAACTTATTGAAGATGGTACAGCACCTTATTTTTACATCCCAAAACTAGAGCATTATCTTGAAGCAAGATGGTGGAACGAAGTTTTCCTATTTACACAGGAGTATTTAGGAGTAAAAAAAGGAACATTCAAAGCAACCGTTTTAATCGAAACTATAACCGCCAGTTTTCAATTGGACGAAATTATTTATGAACTGAAAGATCATATTGTTGGTTTGAATTGCGGCCGATGGGATTACATTTTTTCATATATCAAAAAACTACGAAACAATCCTAATTTCATTGTCCCAAACAGAGATCAAGTCACCATGACAGCTCCGTTTATGAGTGCTTATTCACAACTGGTAATTCAACGTTGTCACAAACGTAACATACACGCTATAGGCGGAATGGCAGCACAAATTCCGATTAAAAACAACGAAGAAGCCAACACGATAGCTTTTAACAAAGTAATTGCCGACAAAGAACGTGAAGTTAAAAATGGACATGACGGTACATGGGTAGCACATCCTGATTTGGTTCCGCTTGCCATGGCTGTATTTGACAAATATATGCCTTCCAAAAACCAAATTGATGTAAAACGAGAGGACGTTCACGTAACCGAAAGCGATTTACTGGAAACTCCAAAAGGAACCATCACAGAGGAAGGCGTTCGAAAAAATATCAGTATTTCTGTTTTATACATTGCATCGTGGCTCAATGGCCAAGGAGCAGCAGCATTGCACCACTTGATGGAAGATGCTGCAACTGCGGAAATTTCTAGATCACAACTGTGGCAATGGCTACAAAACAAGGTTATCCTAGAAAACGGAAAACAACTAAACACCAATTACTACCATAAACTAGCCATGGAAGAATTTGAAAAAATAAAAAAACTAGTTGGGGATGAAAATCATGAGAAACAAAAATACATTCTAGCGGAACAATTATTAGATCAACTGGTGGTAAACAAGAATTTTATAGACTTTTTAACCCTACCAGGATACAAATACATTTAAAAAACAATTGCAATAAAATAAATATCAAAACAATAGTAAACACCATTTAACCTTTACAAACACTATGAAAACTACCGAAACAAGAATTCAAGAATTAGTTACAGACTGGATTACAAACCCAAGATGGAAAGGCGTTGAGCGCCCTTACACTGCTGAGGAAGTTGTTAAACTACAAGGTTCTTACCAAATAGAACACAGCGTTGCAAGACTAGGAGCAACTACTTTATGGAATAAACTAAACGCACAAGATTTTGTAGCCGGACTAGGAGCACTAACAGGAAACCAAGCTATACAAGAGGTAGAAGCTGGACTAGACGCTATATACTTGAGCGGATGGCAGGTTGCAGCCGATGCAAATGTAGCTGGCGAAATGTACCCTGACCAATCATTATACCCTGCCAATAGTGTTCCGCTTGTAGTAAAACGAATCAACAATGCACTCTTGAGAGCAGATCAAATACAGGTTGTAAATGGAACTACTGATAAAAAAGATTACCTAGTTCCTATTGTGGCTGATGCCGAAGCTGGTTTTGGAGGAAATCTAAATGCTTTTGAATTAATGAAATCCATGATCGAAGCAGGTGCAGCAGGTGTTCACTTTGAAGACCAATTGAGTTCAGCTAAAAAATGCGGTCACCTTGGCGGAAAAGTATTAGTTCCTACGCAAGAAGCGATCAATAAATTAATTGCAGCCCGACTTGCAGCTGATGTTATGGGAACACCTACAATTGTTGTTGCTCGAACTGACGCTGATGCCGCTAATTTATTAACCAGCGATATTGATCCGAGAGACGCCAAATTCATTACCGGAGAAAAAACTGCCGAAGGCTTCTTTTATGTGAATTGTGGAATTGAACAAGGAATTGATCGTGGCTTAAGCTATGCACCGTATGCTGATTTAATTTGGATGGAAACTAGTAACCCTGATTTAGCATACGCTAAACAATTTGCAGAGGCCATTCACGCGCAGTTCCCAGGAAAAATGCTAGCATACAATTGCTCTCCATCTTTTAACTGGGCTGCAAAATTATCTGTAGCCGAAATGGAAACCTTTAGAGAAGACCTTGCTGCTATGGGATACAAATTTCAATTCATTACATTAGCTGGGTTTCATGCCTTAAATACAAGTATGTTTGAACTTTCAAAAGCCTACAAAGAAAGAGGAATGGCGGGCTATTCTGAGTTACAAGAAAGAGAATTTGCTTTACAAAAACACGGTTTCAAAGCAGTGAAACACCAAGGATTTGTAGGAACTTCTTATTTTGATGCCGTGCAAAACACCGTTACAATAGGTAAATCAAGCACTACTGCCATGAAAGATTCTACTGAAGTAGCACAATTTTAAATAAATATCGGTCATAAAAAAAGCACGATTTCTAATAGAATCGTGCTTTTTTGTATTGGTGCTAAAGTGATTTATTTGGAGTCATAAACCTCAAAATTTACAACTTCTTTGTCTTTTCCTTTCTGGATGCTTACTTTATTAACCGAAGGTTGCAAATAGTATTTTCCTGTTTTGGCAGGTTCCCATTTTAGTTTTTTGTCCTTAGCCAACGCTTTTTCAACAATTGCTTTGGGTACTGCTAAATCATAAATGTACTTATTCAATCCTTTTTTGGTAGCAAACTTTTGCGAAAGCAGCACTTCCTTGTTTGGGTTTTCTATTTGTACCACAACCTCTGCATCAGAGTTGGAGTAAAACCAAATCTCAGCTTTAGGATCAGTAGGTTTTGACCACACACTCCAGCTATTACCCCATTCCTTTGATTTTTTTATCTTTTTTGGTTCCAAAACATGGATGTTTTTTGCTAATACTTCATCAGTTAGTTGACTAACAGCATCTACATTTACTTTATATATAGAACGACCGTGTGTACCAACAACCAAATCTTTTACTTTCTTTTGAATCACTAAATCATGTACCGCCACCGCTGGCATTCCGTTTGAAAAATCATCCCAGTTTTTGCCACGATTTAATGACACATACAATCCATTGTCAGTTCCTAAATACAATACGTTTTCGTTTGTTGGGTCTTCTGCAATAGCATTTACTGGACTAGTAGGAATGTTGCTAGCAATACTGGTCCAATTTTGACCGTAATCATCAGACACATAAACATAAGCAGTAAAATCATCGTTACGATAGCCGTTTAAGGTAGCATAAACACGTTCTTTTTTATGAGTTGAAGCCACAACGCGAGTTACCCATAAATTTTGAGGTAAGTTGGTTGATATTTTTGTCCAATTGACACCCCCATCTTTTGAAACATGAATCAAGCCATCATCACTACCCGTGTACAACAAACCAAACTGCAATGCACTTTCGCTAATGCTAGCCAGCGTTCCGTAAGCTACATTTCCTTCTTTAAAACCTTGCGTCAAGTCAGGTGAAATCGCAGTCCAAGTTTGTCCTTGATTCATAGAACGGTGCAAAAAGTTCGACCCCATATACAAGATGTCTTGGTTGTGAGACGAAAGCAAAATTGGTGTTTGCCAGTTGAAACGGAATGGTTTCTCGTCTTTTTTTGGCTTAGGCGAAACATATTCTCTTTTGCCAGTAGCGCGATCGATACGGTAGTAATTCCCAAATTGGAAACCCGTAAAAACAATATTCGGATTGCGTTTGTCTATTTGAACTTGCATTCCATCGCCACCCATTAAACTTTCATAAGGATACTTTCCGGTTTGTAACCATTCTGAGGAAAAAATATAGTTGCTTGGACCAACCCAAACCCCATTGTCTTGCATACCGCCATAAATATTATACGGCTCTTGCTCGTCAACATTTACCGCATAAAACTGACTCACACCATGTGAATTTCCCTTAAACCAATGTGCACCATCGTCATAAGAAATATTCAATCCGCCATCATTTCCGTTGATTAAATGACCTGGTTTAGCTGGATTTACCCAAACCACGTGATGATCAGAATGTACATTTTCTTCGCTAATACTTGTAAAGGTTTTACCACCATCGTCTGATTTGATTACCGGAACTCCAGACAAGTAAATTTTATTTGAGTTGGAAGGATCTACCGATATTGCGGCAAAATAATAACCGTAGGAAGAAAATAAATCATCAATAAAGTTTTGATTTGTTTTTGTCCAATTTGTTCCTCCATTAGTTGATTTGTAAACTTCGGCACCAATTACTTCGGCATCAGCCAAACTATTGATAGATGCTAGAACTACTTTACCTGCTTCATTAGGCTGAACGTATCCATTCTCTACCCAATGTTTGATGTTTTCAGCTCTATATTTTTCAGTTAATCCATAATTTTTCAAAATCGAATTCAAACTTTTGTTGGGTAATTTCAAAAATTCATCTCCAGGCAGAGCAAATGCAGCTGGCAAAGCTGTACTTTTTTTACTATCCAAAGGTCGCTTGTACTGATTATCTAGAACAGCATACACAGTAGCATCATCATATACTGCGAGACCAATTCTACCAACACCTTCGCCGTTAGGGAAACCGCTGTTTGCTGCAGAATATAATTTCCAAGTCGCTCCGGCATCTTCACTTTTATAAATTCCTGATGCTGCACCGCTACCTACAAAATCCCATGCTTTTCTGTCTTTAGTCCAAGCAGCTGCGTATTGTATTTTAAAGTTCTTTGGCGAAACAGCCACATCAATAATTCCCGTCTGATCGTTCACAAAAAGGGTTTTATTCCAAGTTTTACCACCATCAGTAGTTTTATAAATACCGCGTTCCTCATTTTTTGTGTACAAATGACCTACTACTCCAACTACTACTTCGTTCGGATTCGTTGGGTTGATAACGATACGGCTAATGTGGTGACTGTCGGTTAATCCCAAATTCTTCCAGGTTTTTCCTTTATCATCAGAGCGTAAAATTCCGATTCCCGCATACGAGGAACGCGACGAATTCACCTCACCAGTTCCTACCCAAATCGTTCCGTTTTTCCAGTCAATAGCAATATCACCTACATTTTGCGTAGGCGCATTATCCATAACCGGCACAAAACTCATTCCGTTATTATTGCTATACCACAAACCCCCTGATGCGTAACCTACATAAAATTCGGTAGGATTTTCAGGATTTACATCTACATCAACTACACGTCCGCTCATTACGGTTGGACCCACATTTTGTAAATTTAGACTCTGAAAAAGCGATTGTTCTTGCAGTTGTTTCTTGGCCACTAAACTGTTTTGAACCGCCTCAGCAGAGACTTGTGCAGACACCACGGTTTGTACAATAAAAGCAGTTAGGAGTATTCTTTTTTTCATAGGATTAATTTTTTGATGCCGAAATTTAAGGATAAATACACGTACCAAAAAATTTTATACTCTAATTAACACCCGTTTCTTTCAAAGTTAGTATTTTTGAATAATTAATATAAAAAACTAAAATTGCATCCCGTAAATTATGGTTATCTATAAAAATACACATCAAGATTGCATTTTACCATACTAAAATAAAAAAACCAACTCATGAAATACCATCAAATTGACCGCGATTTATTTATAAAAAACAGAGCCAAATTCATGGCGCAAATGAAGCCAAAAAGTGTTGCTGTTTTTAATTCGAATGATATATATCCAGTTTCGGCTGATAGTACTTTGCCTTTTGCACAACACCGTGACATCTTTTATTTGAGTGGTGTAGACCAAGAAGAAAGTATTTTATTGTTGTTCCCTGATGCTCCGTATGAACACCAACGCGAAATGGTTTTCTTGAAAGAAACCAGCGAACACATTGCTATTTGGGAAGGGGAAAAACTAACCAAAGAACGCGCTTACGAAGTAACCGGAATCAAAACCGTGTATTGGCTACAAGATTTTGAAAAAGTGTTGTTCGAAATGATGACGCACGCCGAAACCATTTACATCAACACCAATGAGCATTACCGCGCCACGGTAGAAACCGAAACCCGCGAAGCCCGCTTTGTAAAATGGTGGAAAGAAAAATATCCTGCACACTCCGTTGCCAAAAGTAACCCAATCTTACAACGTCTACGCTCTGTAAAAGAAAGCGAAGAATTAGATTTGATTCAAAAAGCCTGCAACATCACTGAGCTTGGTTTTAGACGATTGTTGCCTTTTGTAAAACCAAATGTTACTGAATACGAAATTGAAGCCGAATTGATTCACGAATTCATACGCAACCGCTCTCGTGGTTTTGCCTACACGCCTATCATCGCATCGGGTAACAATGCCAATGTTTTGCACTACATCGAAAACAACCAACAATGCAAAGCAGGCGACTTAATTCTGCTTGATGTAGCTGCTGAATATGCTAATTATTCTAGTGACATGACGCGTACCATTCCCGTTTCTGGTCGCTATTCATCTCGTCAAAAAGAAGTTTACAACGCCGTATTGCGTGTAAAAAACGAAGCTACCAAAATGTTAACCACAGGCACGCTTTGGAAACAATACCACATTGAAGTGGGGAAATTAATG
The DNA here is from genome assembly GCF_003350545.1 of Flavobacterium glaciei. Classification (GTDB taxonomy): domain Bacteria; phylum Bacteroidota; class Bacteroidia; order Flavobacteriales; family Flavobacteriaceae; genus Flavobacterium; species Flavobacterium glaciei. The sequence continues at coordinate 164,651 of NZ_QQBA01000003.1, read as the reverse complement.
ACCTCCGAATTACTAGGTTTAGGACTTATTGACAAAGCCGATGTGCAAAACGAAAATCCAGATTGGCCCGCTTACAAAAAATATTTCATGCACGGTACTTCGCACCACATGGGGTTAGACACGCACGACTATGGTATTTTGACCGAACCGATGCAAGCCAATATGGTATTTACAGTTGAGCCTGGGATTTACATTCCTGCCGAAGGTTTTGGTATCCGTCTTGAGGATAACATCATCGTTCAAGAAAGTGGCGAACCTTTCAACATGATGCGCAACATTCCTATCGAAGTCGAAGAGATCGAAGACCTCATGAATAGCTAATTCCTTAGCACATACAGCCAAATCGGTTTACAGCAATGTAAACCGATTTTTTTTGGGCACAACCCAGCCTCCGTAAACTACGGCTGTGTCGGGCTATTCGCTACAAGTCCTCGTCTCTTGCAAAAGTCCGAGACTGTGGGCTTTCCGCTACAAATGAAATTCACTGAACTCCTATAAAAATAAAAGTACAGTGAAGTAATCCCTTGCGCGCTATGACGAGAAATGTATAATTAAAAAACATCAATTCCAAAATTCATGTTAAAGATGTAACGTTATAATCACCGTTCCGACATATTTTAAATAACAACTATTTTTTAAAGTATATTCAATATGTAATTTAAACTATTAAGAAATTAAGAAAAATAAAGCACTCATTCTTAATGAAACTTAATTTCTTAATGGTAAAAAACAATTATAAAAAATAAAAATCATGCAAGCACACGAAATCGATTACCACATTTATGGCGAAGAAATGCAGTACGTAGAAATAGAACTAGATCCTCAGGAAGTTGTCGTTGCCGAAGCCGGAAGTTTTATGATGATGGACAACAACATCCAAATGCAAACCATTTTTGGAGACGGTTCTGGTCAAGAAAACGGATTGTTTGGCAAACTACTCAGCGCTGGAAAACGAGTACTAACTGGAGAAAGTCTCTTTATGACCGCATTCATCAACCAAAACAATACCAAAAGTAAAGTGTCATTTGCATCGCCTTATCCTGGGAAAATTATTCCAATCGATTTGATGCAATATGGCGGTAAGTTCATTTGCCAAAAAGATTCTTTCCTATGTGCGGCCAAAGGCGTATCAGTAGGAATCGAATTCACTAAAAAACTGGGAACAGGTTTGTTTGGAGGCGAAGGTTTTATCATGCAAAAAATCGAAGGTGATGGAATGGCCTTTGTACATACCGGAGGAACATTAGCCCAAAAAGAATTAGCCGCAGGCGAAGTCCTAAAAGTCGATACCGGTTGTATAGTAGGATTCACAAAAGATGTAGATTATGACATCGAGTTTGTAGGCGGAATCAAAAATTCTCTTTTTGGTGGCGAAGGATTATTTTACGCTACATTACGCGGACCAGGAACCGTATTTATTCAATCTTTACCTTTCAGTCGCCTTGCCGACAGAATCATTGCATCGGCACCTAGAGCAGGCGGAAGCAGCCGTGACGAAGGCAGTTTATTAGGCGGTTTAGGCCGACTGATAGACGGCGATAACAGATTTTAAAACTTAAGGCTCTCAGAAATGGGAGCTTTTTTTTAACATATAAGTCATTTAAGTATTGTAATGAAATGAACAAGTGACCTTACATGACTTATATGTTTATTTTTTTTATTCCGGCTATCACCAATATTCATCCAAAAAAATCTAAAACTTACTTGACTTATATGTTTTGAAAAAATTAAAGCTTTAGTTTTGTACCTGCTAAAAGAATTCAAAATTGAAACAAATCCTCTTTAAAAACACCACCATTTCCTATACCGATGCAGGAAAAGGAACGGCCATTGTTTTACTCCACGGTTTTCTGGAAAACAAAAGCATGTGGGATTTTTATGTCCCAAATTTGGCGAAAAAGAATCGCGTCATAACCATTGATTTATTGGGTCATGGCGCCACAGAATGTTTGGGATATGTGCATACCATGGAGGACAATGCCGACGTAGTTCATGCCGTTTTATCAGAATTGCGCATTCGCAAAGCTATTTTTGTAGGGCATTCAATGGGAGGTTACGTGGCTTTGGCTTTCGCCGAATTGTATTCAGATACTGTAAAAGGATTGGTTTTACTCAACTCAACAGCGAGAGCCGACAGTGAAGAGCGCAAAAAAAATCGAGACCGCGCCATCAAAGCCGTGAAACAATCTTTTGTAAATTTCATTTCGCTTTCGATTGCTAATTTGTTCAGCGAAAACAATAGAGAGCGACTAGCTACCACAATTGAAAACGTTAAAAAAGAGGCACTACAAACGCCCTTGCAAGGAATTGTTGCTTCACTAGAGGGCATGAAAATCAGGCAAGATCGAGAAGTATTGCTGCACCTTACGCCTTTTCCGAAACTTTTAATTTTAGGAGAAAAAGATCCTGTTTTGAATTATGAAGAAACCAAGGAACAAATAGAAAACACGGCAGTTCAACTTATCACTTTTCCTGATGGACACATGAGCCACATAGAAAATCAAGACGAATTATTAGCTGTTCTATTGTCATTTTTTAAAAGTATTTAGAACATACCAAATTTTAAATATCCTTTTTCAATGAGTTCGTTTTTATCTTTTAAATGATGCATTTTCCCATCTTTCATTAACGCTAGTTTGGTAGAAATTTTAATCACATTTTCATAATTATGATCTGTTATCAAAATGCCTTTTGTAGCAGACATGTTCGTGATTAATACATTTATGTTTTCAATCATAATGGGCGACAAGCCGTTGTATGGTTCATCAAGCAACACAAATTTTGAATCATTGTTCAAGATTAATTTAATTTCTAGATACCGTAATTCCCCACCAGACAAATGTTTGATTTTTTTACCCAACATAGACTGTATCATGGCATCTGCAAAAAAATCTTTTACTTTGGCTTTGGCAATGCTCAATTGAATAGTTTTTTGTACTGAAAAAGAATTTGGAATAAACGAATCCTGAGGTAAATAGCTAATTTCTTTTAACAGCTCACTTGTTTTTGACAGCACTTTTCCACCAACCCGAACAAATTTAAAATCAGCTGATTCTATTCCGAAAATAATCTTCAATAATGTAGATTTACCAGAACCGTTTCGACCCAAAAGCCCAAGAACAGTTCCCGTTTCACATTTCAAATACACATCCGAAAGAATAATTTTTCCGTTGTATTGTTTTTGTACGCTATCTACTTCTAAAATACTTGTTGTCATATGAAATTCAATATAACGTTCACAACAAGAATGAAGATCATCGAAAAGAAAAAATTAATCAGAAATGAATAAAAAACAACCTGAATTTTTGAAAGACCGTTGTTGCAATAAAACAAGTATTCGTTTTTAGCATTTACTTCTTTAATCAAAAGACTAATGAAAAATCCAAAAAATAACAGTACATATTTAAAGATTTCAAAACCTCCAAAAACACCTGCCACAGCACTTATAGCAATGTTTATAGCCAAAGTACTTTTGTAAAACTCGTAACTATTATTTAATTTTCTGATAGTATATTAATTAAATTATTTTTTCTTTGAAAGGCGTATTCTCATCGAGAATTTCACTCAAAAGCAACACCAATTGCTCCAGATAATTATTCAGCATTTCAGTCGAAATAGTAGTTTGTACTTCTTTATCGATTTTAAAATTAAAAGGTAAGAAACCTGCTTTTAGATTTTTGAAAGAGATAATTCCAGCTTCAATCGGTTTTCCTTTTGCTTCGGTTTCATACATAAAAGCGTAGGCAAGCACTTGAATGATTTTATCACTTTTAATGTCTTCAGTGAGTCCGTTCCAAGATTTTAAAGTCACATTCGCTTTATCCACTTTTCCCGTTTTATAATCGATGATTCTAATAATGCCATTTCGCTCTTCAATGCGATCCACATTTCCTCTAATTAGCACTGGAAAAGGCAAACTAGGATGCTCTAACATGCGTTCAAAAGTTTGTTCCAACGCAATAATTTTGATTGCATCACCATTTTTAATGGTTTTTAATTCTACTTTCAAGAAATTAGAAACGTTCCGTTTGGCTACCTCAAAGGCTAATAAATTCCGTCCTTTTTTGATTTCGCCCTCTTTGTAAACAAGTTTAAATTGCTTGAGTACCTCATCATCTATTTGTTTGAAACAATTTAAAATATCACTTTCAGAAATAAATTTATCAATAAATGGTTCGTATAAAACACGCAAGGTTTCGTGAATAATGGTTCCCAGCGTATTCAAAGCAATATTTTCTTCCACCTCTTCCACTTCGCTAATGCGTAAAATCTTTTGGAAATAAAACTGAATCGGATTGCGGATATAACTCGTTAATGCCGATGGCGAAAATCCTTTTTCAGCAATTTCTTTCAATCGCAGCATGACACTTTCTGACTTAGGAATTACTATAGGTTGGTACGCCGTATCTGGTAAAACGGCATTGTAAATCTCATGCGTAATGGTATGATTTTTTTGTTTTTCAACTTCCAGTTGCGTTATAAACCTACTTTTTTCACCAGCATCTAATCCTTCACTTTCTGTATTATACAGCAAATAAATATTTTTAGCACGTTGTAGCAAATGATAAAAATGATAGGTGTAAATAGCGTCTTTCTCTTTAAAAGTTGGTAATCCTAACTCTCTTTTCACATCATAGGGAATAAAAGAATTCTGAGATTTGCCTGCAGGGAATTTGCCTTCATTCATAGAGGTGACAATGACCGTATCAAAATCCAAAACCCTACTTTCGAGAACTCCCATAATTTGCAAACCGTTCAATGGCTCTCCCTCAAAGGAAACTTCAGCCAAGTCAATAACCTGCTTATAAATAGCATAAAGTGTCTCTATTTTATCAATATGTTCATGTTTAGAATAGTAGTTTATTAGTTTATTGATCACTTTAAAAATAGCAAAAACAAAGGCCTTTGTAATTTTTTCTTCCTCATTATCGTTGCTTAAATTCTCTTTTATGGTTTGCAATAATTTAGAAATAGTTTCTAAAACAGGAATCGATCCACTTTCCCATTTTTGAAATAATAACAAAAACAATTCACTAGGCTCAACTTGTAACTCCATCAATTTATGATGCATGATAAACGTATAATTATTTTGATTGATAATTTTTACCAATGCGCTGGTGCTGGCATAGGGTTCAACCAAAGGATGTGTTAGAATATCTAAAACATCTTTATAATACAAAACATAACTCTTAGCGTTTCTAGAAAGTGCATTAGTATGCATCTTAAATAATTTACTTATCAAGATTTGAGCTGGATTATTCTTGCTGGAATAACCCATTGTAATATTTAAAGCGCCAACAGTTGATGGCAACGAATATAAAAGTGGCGCCAAGAGATTTTCATCACCTAATACTACAGCTACTTTATCAAGTTTACCAGCAGCCTCAGCTGTTATTGATTCAAGAATTTCATTTTCTACAATATGCCCTGCAATTTTAGCTTGACCTATCGTTTTAGGTGTTCCAATAACATGTATGTTTTTAGTTTGCGAAAAATCATCCACTATCCATTCAAAAGGGTTTACCTTATAATGTCTCCAATTTTCTTTAAATCTTCGCACAAAAAGTCCTGCATCATGATACGGATCATTGAGAAACGTTTGGTCTACATCCCAAAAAATTTCAGCTTGCTCATTAGTAATTAGGTGTTGAATTATTTTCTCTTCGGCAGCATTTAAAGCATTAAAACCCGCAAAAAGATACTTTTTATTCTGAACTGTTTCAGAAAAACGAACTAAATTAAAAACTGCTTCTCTATAAATTAATCCTTGGTAACCCACTCCTTTTTTTAGCAAATGACTGTACAGATTTTGGTAATAAGTGGGCAATAATTTCCAAAAATCAATGTACTTTTCTAACAAGGGAGTTTTGTTTTCTACCTCAATTCCCCATTTTTTGATATCTTCAATATCTTTTAAATAAGAGAGGACGTGTGCAGGATCTAACAAATACCGATCTATTTCATTGAAATCTTGCAATAAAGTTTTGGCCCAGTTGGCAAACAGTTCAAAGGTTTGTTGGCTAGTTTTATCAGTTATAGAAAGATATACTTCATAAAACTCAAATAGCAACTCAATAGGGTCAATAGTGCGTATACCCGCAATATCTTGAATAAAATCCTCAATGCTAATGATTTCTGGAGCAAACACATTAGTAGTAACTTGACGTTTTAAAGCTTCAATAAGAAATATTTTAGCTCGCTTATTTGGCAGCACTACGATTGTATCCGAAAAACGGGTTGCATATTTTTCTATTAAAACTGTAGCTATTTTATCTAAGAAAGTAATGTTTGTCATTTTATAAAAATAAAAAAAACGCCTCGATAAATCGAGGCGTTTTCTATAAATATTTTGAGGAAATTATTCTTTGATTAAAGAAATTTCAACTCTTCTGTTTTCAGCTTTTCCTTTTGCAGTTTTGTTAGTTGCAATTGGTTTAGTTTCTCCAAAACCAGTAGATCTTAATCTATCAGTAGCGATACCGTTTTCAATTAAATAGTTCTTAACAGCAGCCGATCTGTTTTCAGATAAAGTTTGGTTAAGTTCATTACTTCCATCGCTATCAGTGTGACCTTCGATTATGAATCTTGAATAAGGATATTCTTTTAAGATTGAAGTAATTGATTGTAAAACTGTGTAAGTTCCTTTTTGGAAAGAAGATTTACCAGAATCAAATAAGATTACTTTACCGTAGTTATTTAAAGTTTTTAGAACTTCTTCTGAAACTTCTGGACAACCTTGGTTAGCAACAGTACCTCTAACTTCTGGGCATTTATCATCTTTGTCTAAAACACCATCTCCATCAGTATCCGGCCAAGGACAACCTGCGTTTTCTTTAGGACCTGCAACAGTAGGACATTTATCATCTTTATCAGCTACTCCGTCTCCGTCAGTATCAGGACAACCTCTCAATGAAGCTAAACCAGCAACTTCTGGGCAATCATCATCTTTATCAGCTATACCATCTCCATCAGTATCAGGACATCCGTTGAATTCTTTTAAACCCGCAACTTCTGGACAATCATCAGCACTGTCTTGGATTCCATCTCCATCTGTATCAGGACATCCGTTGAATTCTTTTAAACCAGCAACTTCTGGACAAGCATCATCTTTATCATAGATTCCATCTCCATCTGTATCTTTACCTCCGAATTTGAAAATAAGACCTGCTGAATGTTGAAAATGAGATGGAGCATCTGGAGCTCCTGAAGCATCTTCTCTCTCACCAAATGATTTTTTATATCTAGTAGTAAGTTCTAAACCTACATTTTCAGTAACCCAAAAAGTTAAACCAGCACCAGGGTTTAAAGTTCCAAAACTACTATCTCCAAGGAAAGTATAACCTCCACCAATGGATAGAGAAGGATCAATAACTTTAGAATTAATCATATTCATTAAACTATATTTAATAGTCGCATCAATACCATAATACATCAAATCTCCAGGATTATTTACTACGTATCCACGTGAATCATGACCAACTGCAGTTGGATCAAATCTTACAAACCTATTAATCTTATTCACAGAACCCGACAGTCCAAATGAGAAATTATCTCCAATGTAACTAGACACGCTAATATAAGATGCAGTAGGAAGAATATTCCAGTTGTCTTTAACTGCAAATGGCTGAGAGAAATGTTGATCTAACCAATTATGTCCTCCTTCAGCACTAGCTTTAGTGTCTACGGCATTAACTCCAAAAGATATTGCAAATGGATTATTTCTGTCTTGTGCATGAGAACTTAATCCCATGACCATCATTACAGCAACTAAAAGTTTGTTGAGATGTTTCATACTTAATTTTTTTGATTATAATTATGTTAATTGTTAACAAAAGTAATGCGTAAATTTTTAACTACAAAACTAAATGTTAAAAAAAACCTGCAAAAACCACCAAAAGTGGAAATTATACAACTTCATGTTAAAATTATATAACATTTAGCATTTTACCAACTTCAACAAAAGCACTGATAGCCTTATCTAGATGCTCTTTTGTATGCGCTGCTGACAATTGTACTCTAATTCTCGCTTTATCCTTCGGTACTACAGGGAAAAAGAATCCAATGACATAAATTCCTTTTTTCAACAACTCATCTGCCATTTTTTGTGACAATTTTGCATCATAGAGCATAACTGGAACTATCGCAGAATCACCATCAATAATATCAAAACCAGCTTTTTTCATCCCGTCTTTGAAATAATTCGTATTCGATTCCAATTTATCACGCAATGAAGTATCCTTTTCTAATAATTCAAATACCTTTATAGATGCACCAACAATTGCTGGCGCTAAAGAATTAGAAAACAAGTACGGTCTGGAGCGTTGACGCAAGATTTCTATAATTTCTTTTTTGGCTGTAGTATATCCTCCCATAGCACCACCAAGCGCTTTTCCAAGAGTTCCTGTAACAATATCTACTCTTCCCATTACACCTTTTGCCTCGAGAGTTCCTTTTCCAGTTGCGCCAATAAATCCAGCTGCATGACATTCATCTACCATAACCATTGCGTCATACTTATCGGCTAAATCACAAATTTTATCTAGCGGCGCAACTAATCCATCCATAGAGAAAACACCATCAGTAACAATTAATTTAAATCGAGTTCCAGTTTCAGTAGCTTTGATTAATTGTTGTTCTAAATCTTCCATGTTACTGTTTTCATAACGATAACGAGCCGCTTTACATAAACGAACACCATCTATAATAGAAGCGTGATTCAAACTATCTGAAATTATCGCATCGTTTTCCCCTAATAAAGGTTCAAAAACTCCACCGTTAGCATCAAAAGCTGCTGCGTATAGAATTGTATCCTCTAAACCGTAAAACTCTGATATTTTTTTCTCTAATGTTTTGTGAATATCTTGAGTTCCACAAATAAAACGAACTGATGACATTCCGAAACCATGCGTATCTAAGGCATCTTTTGCAGCCTGAACTACTTCTGGATGAGATGACAATCCAAGATAATTATTGGCACAAAAATTCAGAACGGTTTCTCCTGTAGAAATAGTAATTTCTGCTCCTTGAGGAGAAGTAATAATGCGTTCTTTTTTAAAAATCCCATTATCCTCTATAGTTTGCAATTCTGCCTGAAGATGTTCTTTTATTTTTCCGTACATTTTATATGTTTTTAAAGTTCAATTTTACGAATTATTCATTTTTTAGGCTACAAATTTACTACATCGATTTCTTTTCCGATATAAATAAGTGCTTTTTTTATCACTTTATATCCCATTAACTCAATTGCTTTTTGGTAATTTTCCAATTGTTGTTGGTATTTTACATTATGCGTACCTGTTTTATAATCTAATAATAAAACTTCATTGTTATTTGTCAAAACCATACGATCCGGCTTTATAATGCTGCCCTCTTTTTGAATGATAGTTTGCTCATTCAAAACTTCATTCCCATCTGCAAAACAAATTTCTAATTCACTGTGGTTAACAATTTCCTTAATCGTATTAAAAACAGTTTCTCTTTGACCAAAATTAATCAAACCGTTTTCGATTGCCTTTGTAATTGCTAAATCAACATCATTTTTAGTTTTCACAAAAGACAAAACTTCATGTATTACATTTCCATATTCAATAGCTTCTTGTTGTTGAGTTCCCCACATTAATGATTCTCGCTGTGCAATTTTTATATTTTTTGGATTTAGAATTTCTGCAACAAAAGGGATTTTTTTTGAAGTATCAACATGTTGTTTTACTGAAGAAAGTTTCGCTGTATTTCCAAATTCATATTCCAATTTATTTTCATCGAATCCACTTTTGTGTTCCAAATAATTAATAAAAAATGAACACATATTATTCTTCGGAAATTCCCCTTTACTGGATAAATTCATGTCTGAAATCACATATAACTGCTCCTCCGCTCGGGTTAAAGCAACGTATAAAACATTGATATTGTCCAATAATTCTTCCTGCTTTTTTTGATTGTAAACCACGGCAGCTTCATCTCCAAACCCTTCTACCGCACTGCTGTTATCAATCAACACTTTTGGCAAACCAAAATCTTGTTCTGAAGCATTAATCCATAATTTATCTTTTGGTTTTCTGGAATAATCTTCTTCTGCAAAAGGAAAAATAACAACTGGAAATTCCAATCCTTTCGATTTGTGTATCGTCATAATTCGTACAGCATTAGTTCCCTCTGGCGATGGAATACTGAATTTCTCTGCATTTTTATCCCAGAAATTTAAGAAGTCTGAAATTCCTGCTTGATTACGAATGTCGCGCTCCAGAACAATGTCTAAGAAGTATTGAACGTAGGCATTCCCCTCCCCGGCCCTCCCCGAAGGGGAGGGAGACGAAACCGATAAGTTGGAGTATTGAATTTCTTCTTGTTGAATTAATTCTTCTTTTATTCGTTTTAAAACCTCTGAAATACTCTTTACTACTTGCTCATTGGTAAATCGAATGACTTTATAGCCTAATTTATTTAAAGTAATTGTTCTATAATTATCCAACTGAACTTGTTCTTCAGTAAAATGATACTCTCCATCCACTTCAACAACTAGTTTTTTGGACAAGCAAACAAAATCAACAATAAAATCATCTATCAAATGTTGTTGCCTAAATTTATAATCTTCCAGTGATTTAGAATTAAGCTCCATCCAAAGAACTTTCTCAGCATGCGTGGGCTGCTTTCGCATTTCTTTTGCTTTTTCTATCAAAAGATGAGAATAATTACCACCCGTCATATATCCTAATTTATCCACACTACTAACTATTCCGTCACCCTTTCCTTTGGAGAGTCCCGACGCTTCGGGAGGGGAGAGGAATTTACTTATTATAGTTTCTACAGCTTCATACAATGATTTTTTTCGAATGTTTTGAAACGAAAGAGAAACATTAAAACTGAGTAACCACGTTTCAAATTCAGATTCTTTATGCAATGCCATTCCTTGAGCAATAAAATCATGAATCGGCAATATGTCTTTACTGATTTGCGCTAAATATTGAAGAAAATTGGCTTTCGATTCTAAATCAGAGCTGTTTTTTAAGTATTTCAATACATGAATAATAAATCGAACTTCGGTGGCATTTTGAATCATCAAAGTTTCCGATGACAAAAGTGGAATTCCTTGCTCGGTTAGAAAATTCGCAATCGCAATTCCCTGGCTTCGTTTTCTGGTCAGAATCACAATGTCTTTGTATTGAAACCCTTCTTTTAAAGTTTTTTGAATCGTATTTAAAGTGGCTAAAACATACAAATCCGTTTTATCTAAAGTCTCTTCTCCCGAAGCGTCGGGATCTTCCGAAGTTTCTACTTTTGGAATGAAAGAAATATTAACATAACCTCCTTTTTTATTATTCGTTTTTTGATAGCTGTGGTTTTCATACAAATCTTTATAATCTGGATGCTCAAATTCATTTGAAATTAATTTAAAAAAATCATTATTAAATTCAATTATCTGAGAATAAGAACGATAATTTTTGTCTAAATGTTCCAATCTTTTATCGGGATTGCTAAACGGATTTTGGTCTTTACTTAATTCAATAAATTGTTCCGCTTTTCCGCCACGCCATCTGTAAATAGATTGTTTTGGGTCGCCCACAATCATCAAAGTTCCTTTTACTCCAAAATCATCCTGACCGGAAAGCGCATTATCAATCAGCGGAATCAGGTTCTGCCATTGCATTTCAGAAGTATCCTGAAATTCATCAATAAAAAAATGACGGTAGCGCTCGCCTAATCGTTCATATATAAAAGGTGCTGGCTGATTTTGGATTTCCCGGTGTATAATGGCATTAAATTCCGATATAGAAAGTACATTTTGTTCTTCCTGAATTTTGGCTAATTCATTACTAACCGTATTCAGCAATGACAAAGGGGTAATGTTTTTTAGGAACGCTTTGTAAAAATTTATCTTTTCGAAAGCAGTGTACACTTTAGTCAGAATTTGCAAAAATTCAGGGATCAAATTCTCAATAATCGCTCGATCTTTTGCCGTTTTATTGATTGCAATATCATCAAACTCATGAAACATTTTATTCTTAGGATTGAATTTTCCTTGCTGAATGCTATTAATATGATTTGGAAAAGTGCCTCTGGAAAAAGATTTTACATCAATTCCATTTTTATCTATTAAGGTCAATGCTTCTTCTGCAAAAACAATTGTTTGCTTTTCTAAGTCTTTGCAGGCTTCAGAAAGTTTGGTTTTGATTTCGACAAACTCAGCGATAGATTTATCTTGAAAATGCGTGATTTCGTTTCTATTATTTTCGTTGAGAACCAAACGGCCTGTTTCAAGAATTTCACGTGAAATATCCCAAGATTTATCATCATCGGTTTTTTCCATTGTGAAATCAATGAGGAGCTTAGTTAATGTTTGATCTTCTCCTGCTTGAGCAATGATAGCATCGACGGCTTCTATCAATAAATTTTCAGTATCTAAAGTGACTTCAAAAGTCATAGGTAAATTTAAATCGTGTGCAAAAGCTCGAATCACTTTATGCGTAAATTTATCAATGGTCGAAATATCAAAAGCAGCATAATTGTGAATAATGTGCTTGATGATTTGTTTCGACTTAGTTTTTATTTCAATGATAGAAAGTCCTATTGGCTCTTCACTCCATTCTTCAGGATTATTTTCTTTTCGTTTGCCGTTCACTAAATCCTGCATTAAATCCTGAGCTTTCTCGCTAGGCTCATCTTTCGCAAATTCAGAAAGACTTCCTACAATTCGAGATTTCATTTCGTGGACCGCTTTATTGGTAAACGTAATAGCTAGAATGTTGCGATAGGCATCATTTTTCTTAGCAACAAGAATAATTTTTAAATATTCTTTTACTAACGCATAGGTTTTTCCAGAGCCGGCTGATGCGTCGTATATGGAGAAGGAAGGTTTCCCCTTCCCTCCCGAAGGGAAGGGAGCCGAAACTGGATTTATTTTAGGTTCCAAATTGATGTTGTTTAATAAATTACGATTTCTAAATTAGAATTAGCGCCCTAATATCCCAAATCCCTAGCCCTGATAGAAGTGGAAATCCTTTTATAAAGCTGGTAGCCTTTTGAAGGCTTCCAGCTTTATAAAAGATTGCAACGGATAGCAGGAAATAGCTCCTAAAAATACGTGTATTAATAGGTTACTTTTTAAAATTTGTGCCGAAACTTCGGGATAAAACTTAAAAGTAGTATTTTTGCAGCATGGAAACAAATAGACAGAAAAAAATAGGTGGGGTAATCCAAAAAGATTTGGTTGACATTCTGCAAGGTGAAGTGAGAAAAAACGGAGTGGCGAACTTAGTCATTTCGGTATCCAAAGTTACGGTTACGACAGATTTATCAGTTGCAACGGTACATTTAAGTGTATTCCCTCAGGATAAAGCAAATGAGATTTTAGAGGCGGTGAAGTCCAATGCTAAAAACATAAAACATGATTTATCTCAACGTGTTCGTTTGCAATTAAGAAAAGTACCAAATTTGGTTTTCTTTATAGACGACTCTTTAGATTACATTGAAAAAATTGACAATGCTTTAGCAAATAGAGATAATCCTATTGAAAACAGAGATCTTTTAGACAAACGCAGATTTCAATAAAATTTGAATTTCCCCCTTTACATAGCCAAACGCTACATTCTTAGCAACAGTAAAAATAATGCTATAAACATCATCAATCGTATTGCCAGCTTGGGAATTATCGTTGGTGCCATGGCTTTGTTTGTAGTTTTATCTGTTTTTAGCGGATTAAAAGTTTTCAGTCTTTCGTTTACAAATGACATTGATCCAGATTTAAAAATAAGCAGCACTCTGGGAAAATCTTTTTTAATTTCTCCAAATCAGGAAAGCCAAATCAAGAAAATTGACGGATTAGTTTCGTATTCTAAAATTATTGAGGAACGTGTTTTATTTACTTTTGACGGTAAACAAGAAGTTACGTACTTAAAAGGTGTTGATGCGAACTTTAGTAAAGTAAATGCCATAGAAAAAAAACTTTTCAACGGGCAGTGGCTTAAAGCGGATACGTATCAAGTGGTTGTGGGTTATGGAATTTCTCAAAAATTCTCCATGGGATTGCTTGATTTTAATAATCAATTAGAGGTTTTAGCACCAAAACCAGGAAAAGGCGCTATCGAAAATCCAGAAGAAGCTTTTAACAAAACGGATCTAATTCCTGTTGGGATTTATGCCATAAGCGAAGATTTAGATTCAAAATATGTTTTTGCTGATTTAGGATTAGCACAGGAATTACTAGAATACAAACCCAATCAGGTTTCCGGGATTGAGATCAAGACGAATGCAGATGCTGACGAAAGTGCCATTACAGAGCAACTTCAAACCATTTTCGACAATAAAATCACCGTAAAAAACAGGGCACAACTCAACGAATCGCTTTATAAAATGTTGAATACAGAGAATATTGCGGTATATTTAATATTTACTTTAGTGATTGTTGTGGCGCTTTTTAACTTGATTGGTGCATTGATCATGATGATTTTAGACAAAAAAGGAAACCTAAAAACCCTTTTTAATCTGGGAACTGAAATCAAGGATTTACGAAAAATATTTATGCTCCAAGGCACTTTACTGAGTGTTTTAGGTGGAATTATAGGACTAACTTTAGGAATAATAATCGTACTGATACAAGAGTATTTTCAACTGATTATGATAACTCCTACACTAGCGTATCCCGTAATTTTCTCTCTCGAAAATGCACTTATTGTTATGGGGACTATTGTTACGCTTGGCTTTATTGCTTCACTGATTGCTAGTAGTAGGGTTAGTAAGAAGTTGTTGGAGTAATTTTTTACCGCTAATTCGCAATTTTTTTTAAAATATATATTAAAATTTACAGTTGGTTTTGAACTATAACGAACTATAAATTCGCAAATTTGCGGTAAAAGAGGATTAATATTTAATGACTACACTACTTCGTATCCTGCATAAGCTTCTTCGATTTCATCTAAAGCAGCAAATAATTCTTCTGGACGATCGAGAGTTACTAATTTTTGTTTGTGGGTTTTAAAAGAATGGATTCCTTTGAAATAATTGGTGTAATGCGGACGTGTTTCCACAATTCCTAATCGTTCGCCTTTCCAGTCCATGGCCCAAGTCAAGTGATTTCTGACAGCTTCCACTCTGTCTATAACCGTTGGTTTTGCTAAATGTTCTCCCGTTTTAAAGTAATGTTTGATTTCGTCAAAAATCCACGGATAACCAATGGCAGCACGACCAATCATGATTCCATCGATACCATATTCATTTTTATACTGTAATGCTTTTTCCGGCGAATCGATATCCCCATTTCCAAAAATTGGCATCGTAATTCTAGGATTGTTTTTCACGCGGGCAATGTGTGACCAATCGGAGTGGCCTTTGTACATTTGGGCACGCGTTCTAGCGTGTATGCTCAATGCAGCAACACCAATATCTTGCAAACGTTCAGCAACCTCATCAATATTGATAGAATTATCATCCCAACCCAAACGCGTTTTCACCGTTACTGGTAAATGGGTGCTATCAATAACGGCTTTGGTCAACCGAATCATCAAGTCAACATCTTTTAAAACACCAGCACCAGCGCCTTTGCAAACGACTTTTTTAACAGGACAACCAAAATTGATATCAATTAAATCCGGATTTACCGTAGAAACAATTTTAGAAGAAAGTGCCATTGCTTCTTCATCTCCACCAAAAATCTGGATCCCAACAGGGCGCTCATAATCAAAAATATCTAATTTCATTCGGCTTTTGATAGCGTCACGAATTAAACCTTCTGATGAGATAAATTCAGAGTACATCATATCAGCACCATGCATTTTGCACAATCTACGAAACGGCGGATCGCTTACATCTTCCATAGGAGCAAGAAGTAAGGGAAAATCCGGTAAAACAATATGGTCGCCTATTTTAATCAAGGTGTTTTATTTTTTTTGCAAAAATACGGAAATGTTAGCAAGTCTAAAACATTTTCTTTTCGGTTAAATACTTCCAATAGCGCTTTGGAACGTGTTGTACGTGAAGCTTAGTGTTTTTGCGTTCTTTTATATTGGTATGGTCAAAATATTCCCACCAAAGTTTTTGGTAATTGATTTCAGTATCCGAGAATATTTGGTTGTTATTATCGTGTAATGATTTAATATCAAGGTCCATCATCACAATTTGGACATCATTTAAATCGTAATACACCCCATATTTACGGCGCAAATCATAAATAATCCATTTTTGATCTTGGTATCGGTTTTTAAAATGCCTTATGATTAAAGTTAACACATCAAAATCAGGATCAATTTTAGCAAAATAAATGCCATCTTTCAATTCTTCGAACCTAATAAAAGCTTCCATTCGATGTTTCTCCCGACCCACATTTTTAGTAAGTTGCGAAATTTGGAGCACACTATCATTCGAAAAATTCTTCATGATGTTAATAGTAGGGTTTTGAACCGCGTAATTAATTACATCGAAAATAACATCTTCAACACCCGTTTTTTCAGATAAAAAAGCCCAAATAATGCACCGAACGCCATCACTACCCAGTTGTGCTTGTAGTTTTTTCATCACCCGATCTGATTTGGATACATCGGTAATAATTTCAATCTTTTCGGCAAATAAATGCTGTTGCTGATCGTCTTTTTTTATGATTTTGGGGTTTAGATATTTGAATTCATAAATTTCGAAAACCGCAGTCAACAAACCCTCAAAAGTATTATCGTAAGAAAGTTGCGTCATTGAGTAGTGATAATTGATTATCAAATGGCTTTTCGAACTTAGATTTCATATCCCCAAGGATTATTTCTTTTAAATTCAGGGCGTTCAAGAATTTTAAATGAGTATTCTCGTTGCTTACGGATATAAAATATTTAGCTCTATTTACCGATACGCCAATTTTTTTAAGGTGTTCCATTGTCAAGTTTTGGAAACGTCTGGCATATACAATTTTATGTGCCGATTTTACGCCAATTCCTGGTACACGCAAAATCATTTCAAGCGGCGCATGCTGAATTATTACTGGAAATTGGGTAATGTTTCGCAACGCCCAACCCATTTTTGGATCGACTTCTAAATCAAGAAACGGATTGTTTTTTTCGAGAATTTCATTGGCTTTAAAACCGTAAAAACGCATGAGCCAATCGGCTTGATAGAGTCTGTTTTCGCGAACCAACGGCACTTGTGCGCCAATTGCCGGCAAACGAGCATCATTAGAAACGGGAACATAACCCGAATAATACACGCGCTTAAGATTAAAATTATTGTAAAAATGATCTGCCACCTGAATGATTTGAAAATCATTTTCCTGTGTTGCGCCAACTATTACTTGAGTGCTTTGACCGGCCGGAGCAAACTTAGGAGTGCTTTTGAATTTTTTCTTTTCTTCTTTGTATTGAATCAGCTCATTTTTTACGAAACGCATCGGCTTGATCATATCCTGATGGTTTTTATCTGGCGCCAATAATTTTAGTCCAGATTCCGTTGGAATTTCGAGATTCATACTCAATCTATCCGCGTACAAACCTGCCTCGCGCATCAACTCGTCACTAGCGCCTGGAATACTTTTTAAGTGAATGTACCCGTTAAAATTATGTTCTAAACGTAATTTTTTGGCCACCCTAACCAAGCGTTCCATGGTATAATCGGCATTTTTAAAAATTCCAGAACTTAAAAACAAGCCTTCGATATAATTTCTTCGATAAAAATTAATAGTCAAATCAACCACCTCATCAACCGTAAATGCAGCACGCTGAATGTCATTACTGCTTCGGGTAACGCAATACGCACAATCATAAATACAAAAATTTGTAAGTAGAATTTTAAGCAAAGAAACACACCTGCCGTCCTCTGCATACGTATGGCATATTCCTGTTGAGGAGGAATCACCCAGACCTTTGCCGGTGTTTTTTCTGTTGCCGCCACTCGAGGAGCAAGACACGTCATATTTAGCCGCATCTGCAAGAATTTCTAGTTTATCTTTAAGTTTATCGAAGTTCAAATTTGCTGTTTTTTTCTAGAATAAGAAGTACAAAGTTAGCTATAATTAAAATTCTTACTGTTTTATTTTGAGTTAATTAACACTTTAAAAAAAGTAATAACAAGTGCAACAAGACATTACAAATAGTACTATTTTTACAAAAAAACGCCGATGCTTTTTACCTTTGGATTTTACAGTTCCGTTTTACTTATTTC
This sequence comes from Flavobacterium glaciei, assembly GCF_003350545.1. Taxonomy (GTDB): domain Bacteria; phylum Bacteroidota; class Bacteroidia; order Flavobacteriales; family Flavobacteriaceae; genus Flavobacterium; species Flavobacterium glaciei. Next base: position 146,525 of record NZ_QQBA01000003.1, on the reverse strand, counting down.
GTTTACGCAAGGAATTGTTTACAGCGTTTTGTTACTTGCAAAAGCTATCAAAACCGACAATAAATCGAATTATTGGTTGAGTTTTTTCATTTTTCTGTGTAGCCTCTATATTGCACCGTGGATGCTTGGTTTTGCAGGCTGGTATGACAATCAACCCTATCGCGATATTTTATTTTACACACCTTTTCAACACCTTTTATGGATAGGTCCTATCATCTTTTTTTACACCCAGAGTTTACTTAATCCCTCATTTAAATTTTCGAAAAAAGAAGCATTACATATTCTGCCAGGATTGCTGTATCTTATTTACATTATTGCTATTTGGATTTACGACAAATTCATTTTTGGCGATTACTATTTCTATGAAAACGGAATGGACAAAGACTTTGAGGAATGGTATCAAAAACTAGGTTTACTCTCGATGATTATATACTTTATTTTGAGCATCCGGTACTACAATGTATACAAAAGACTCATGTTTCAGGTGGTGAGTTATGCCGATTCGGTTTTGTTTAAATGGATTCAAACGTATTTGATTGCTTTTTTAGTGATGTTGCTTTTACCACTTGTTTTTGATGGTGTTGAATACTTTTTACCAGAAATGAAGTCGTACCAAGGCAGTTGGTGGTTTTATCTTTCTTTCTCGATTGTGATGTACTACATTGCCATTACGGGATATTCAAATCCTACAAATGCTACGATACCGTTTAAGATGTCATTTTTTGACAAAAGTCCTATTCTTTTATTGGACAACAGCAGTACAGGTGATTTGGAGACTAGCATTGACATTCAATACAAGACGGTAGAAGAGACTGTTTCGCCCGAAACGGAACATTGGAAATATAAAATAGAAACCTTAATTCAAGCTGAAAAACTCTATCAAAATCCCGAATTAACACTTACCGATTTGGCAAAAAAATTAGAAACCAACGCTTCTGTTATTTCTAAAACGATCAATCAAGGTTTTCAAATGAACTTTAATGATTACATCAATAATTTCAGAATTGAAGCGGTTAAAATCAGTTTATCAAATGGCGAACACAAGAAATCTACTTTGCTAGGAATTGCTTTTGATTGCGGCTTTAATTCGAAAGCTACATTTAATAGAGCTTTCAAGAAAAATACTGGTAAAACTCCGAAAGAATACACCAACGAATAAGGTTTTCAGCGAACAAAAAAGCAACTACTTATTCGGCATCAAAGCGTTCAATAGTGTTTTTTATAAACTGTTTTTCGTAGTGTCGGTTGCGTCTGTTCTTTTTTTCTGTGGCTCTCTTCGCGAGACGTTTATCAGAAACTATTTCATTCAATCGGTTTAAATCATCAAGCTGACTGATGTCATTTAGGGAATTCCTTTTCATATTTCGATATCATTAAAATTTCAAGAATTTATTGTTTGCTTTTGTTTTCCAAAATGTAACTGATTTTGAGTATAAAAGTACATAGTCTGCAAAAATGTTTCCCTACAACAAGCGTTAAATTTGGATCTGCTTTCTACCTATGATGTGCATTTATCAACTGTAATTCAAAATCAGGAATAAGAACAAAGTTTTTTGAATTAAAAACTGTCGAAAATAACATTACCAGCATTTACAATGCTTGACAGCAGAATGAAACTAGTCTCAAATCATAATTTGAAGCGATTGGTGCTGATTTATGGCGCAACTTTGCCCTGTTATTAATCACTAAAAAACTAATTATGACAAAATTAATCTTAGCAATAACGTTGCTCTTCGCTTCAACTTTTGCACACGCACAACTACAAGGGTCAGGCAAAACAATCACTAAAAATTACAACTACAAAAATTTCGACAAACTTTCTTTGGAAGATTTAGACGGAATTATTGAAGTTGAGATTGGAAAACCTTGGAGCATTGCTATAACTATTGATGACAATTTGGAACCGCTCTTGACTTTTTCAGAAAACGTTTCAGATAAAGAACTAAAAATTCAATTTAAAGGAAACCAGAACAATAAAATGTATGTTGAAGATACCAATTTAAAAATAAAAATCACGATGCCAGAGGCAAGTGTCATCAAAAACGTTGGCAACAGTAATTTAACCGTTAAAAATGTTTTGGGTCGTTATTTTAGATTAGAAAACACCGGAAATGGCGAGAGTAAAATTAGCGGAACGATTGACGATTTGAATATTGTTAAAACTGGAAATGGCGATGTAAACGCTGAGAATCTAGTTGCTAAAAAAGCCGATTTAAAAAGCACTGGAAACGGAAATCTAACTACCAATGTGACTGAAAAACTTACTGCAAAATTAACTGGAAACGGTGATGTTATAAACAAAGGAAAAGCCCAATTTGATAGTAATTCGAAAAAATCAGGTAATGGCGATTTGATTGTTAATTAATGAAAAGTTCAATGGCAATGACAATGGCAATGGCAATTTCAAAATTCAATATCAATATCAATAAAAAAATAAAAAATATAACACTATGAAACTACTTACCAAAATCACTAAACCTGTTTTGTTACCACATTGGTCACAAGATCTATTTATTGCTATTCCACGAATTGTTTGTGGGTACTTGCTGGCTTTTAACTTTGGAGCCGATAAATTTGGAATGCCTTGGTCACCTGTTGATGCTAATTTAGGATTGTTTGAAGTCGCTTTTTGGTTTCCAGGTGACGTGGCAAATTATGGTGGGATTTTTGCCATAGCTCCAGCTTTTTTTGCTTGGATGGGCGCTTTTGCAGAAGCTGTTGGAGGATTGCTACTGTTATTTGGATTTCAAACCCGTGTTGCTTCTTTCTTAGTAATTTGCACCATGCTGGTTGCCATATTTATGCAACAAATACAAAATGGATTGTGGAATTGCCTTGCCGCCATGGGATTCCTCTGGGTAGCAATATTCTTTTTAATACTAGGTTCAGGCCGATTTGGAATTGATTATTTACTAACTAAAAACAAAGCCTAATTATGAAAACTAAAACTATATTTCTAGCACTTGTACTTCCTTTATTTTTAACAAATTGCGTTCAAAAAACCTATAAAAGAACAGTTATTTTTACTTTGGATGCATCCGAAATGAAAAATATAAAAAAAGTAGCCATACGTGGAAAAGACAAACCATTATCTTGGGGTGAAGCAACCGAAATGAGATTGAATGTTACCAATAACACCTATGAGATAGCAACCACATTTGTTACCGGTTATAAATTTACAGAAGTAAAATTTGTGGTTAATGACAGTTTAGAATTTGAAAATGAAGACAACCGTAGAGTCCTTTTCTCTGAGAAAGACACTACGTATTACAAAGCGAAATTCAATAAAAGATGAGTCATTTCCTATTTAAGTTTAAGGAACTGCCCAAAAACTATCTTGTAAAACACTGTTTTCATAAAAGAAATTAGCTTTTCTGTTGCCAGTAAAGTCGAGGTATAAAAATTCAAGTTCATAGACGGCACAAGCAACAACCGTGAAATTTTCTTGAAAAAGATCGCTTTCAATATCTGTGGGCTTTAGGGTCGAAAAACGTTCTTCATATCCCAATGTCGGGTGGTCTGATTTTGAATTGGGTGGTTCCATTGTCATATAACCCAATCGGGCTTGCGGACTGGTTGCCTTCCAACGATCATTTTTTAAGGCATCGTTGGTATGCAAAGTGGCATGCGCTTTCACTACAATTTGAACCCGTTGGCGCGCATCGTAAAACAAGAGTGAAATGCGATTGTCTTTTTGTAAATCATAACATTTTCGAGAGCGATTGTCTGTGTGGAAGTATATGGTTTTGTTTACCTCATCAACTTTTCTGTTTACTACAATTCGTAGTGCGGCAGTGTTGTTGTCATTTGTGGTACCAACGCACATAGTTCGGAAACCGTTTTTTTTCTTGACTGAACCGTTGACTAATTTTTTCCAAGCTAGTTTTTCTAGCTCTTGTAAATTGTACGGAGTGTCGTTTATGGCAATAGAATCTTGTGCTGAAGTTGGCATAAATAGTTGGTGTAAAAGTTCAAATGTAACTGCAAGATGCTCTTGTAAATACGAGCAAAAATACAACAAGAAAGACACTGAAAGAGAATTGCTAAAAAATTAAATTTCAATTGCAGTAACATTAGGCATTGTTCAATCTCACATAAAAAACTTTTAGCCTATATTTGCAAATTAATTGACTCTTAGTGGGGTTTTGCGTGAGGGATAGCAGCGGCATCCTTTTGTGAAGTCCCGATAGCAATCGGGACTTCACAAAAGTTATAGCGTATAGCCCGACGGCTTTTTCTGCCGGCACGCCCACAAGTTGACAAGCAAATTTATTGATATTTATTGAAAATGAAACATATAAGGAATTTTTGCATTATTGCACATATTGATCACGGGAAAAGCACGCTTGCTGACCGTTTGCTAGGTGCTACACAAACTGTAACTGCTCGTGAAGAGAAGGCGCAATTGCTTGATAACATGGACTTGGAGCGTGAACGTGGGATTACAATTAAAAGTCACGCCATTCAGATGGAGTACACTTACAAGGGTGAGGAATATATCTTGAACTTGATTGACACTCCGGGTCACGTTGATTTTTCGTATGAAGTTTCTCGATCTATTGCGGCTTGCGAAGGGGCACTTTTGATTGTGGATGCAGCGCAGAGTATTCAGGCACAAACGATTTCAAATTTATATCTGGCTTTAGAAAACGATTTGGAAATTATTCCGGTTTTGAACAAAGTAGATTTGCCAAGCGCCAACCCTGAAGAGGTGAGCGATGATATTATTGACTTGTTGGGTTGCGACCTAGAGGATATTATTCACGCCTCTGGGAAAACTGGTTTTGGTGTAGAAAATATATTAGCGGCTATTATTGAAAAAATTCCTGCTCCAAAAGGAAATGTTGACGAGCCTTTGCAAGCTTTGATTTTTGACTCTCACTACAACCCGTTTAGAGGTATTGAAGTTATTTTCCGTGTGAAAAACGGGCAGATTAAAAAAGGGCAAAAGATTAAATTCATGGCTACTGGCAATGAATATTTTGCTGATGAAATAGGTACTTTGAAACTCAATCAAGTGCCAAAACAAGTGATTTCAGCAGGTGATGTTGGTTACTTAATTTCTGGAATTAAAGAGGCGAAAGAAGTAAAAGTAGGTGATACACTTACGGATGCAAAAACGCCAACAACGAATATGATTACAGGTTTTGAGGATGTAAAACCAATGGTTTTTGCCGGTATTTATCCTGTTGATACAGAGGATTACGAAGATTTGCGTGCCTCAATGGAAAAACTACAATTGAACGATGCTTCGTTGGTATTTTTGCCTGAGAGTTCAGCGGCTTTAGGTTTTGGTTTCCGATGCGGATTCTTAGGAATGTTGCACATGGAAATTATTCAAGAACGATTGGAGCGCGAGTTTGACATGACCGTAATCACGACGGTACCTAACGTTTCGTATTTGGCGTATACCAAAAAAGATCCGGAGACACCGTTTATCATTAACAACCCATCTGATTTACCAGAACCTTCACGTTTAGACCGTGTAGAGGAGCCTTTTATCAAGGCAACGATCATCACTAAAGCTGATTTTGTGGGGAACGTAATGAGTTTGTGTATTGAAAAACGTGGTATAATCACCAATCAAACTTACTTGACAACAGAGCGTGTTGAATTGAATTTTGACATGCCACTTGCCGAGATTGTATTTGACTTTTACGACCGATTGAAAACGGTTTCTAAAGGGTATGCCTCATTTGACTACTCTCCAATAGGAATGCGTACTTCGAAATTAGTTAGACTTGATGTATTATTGAACTCGCAATCTGTAGATGCATTGTCTGCGTTGATTCACGAAAGTAATGCTTACAACATCGGTAAAAAAATGTGTGAGAAATTGCGTGAATTGATTCCGAGACAGCAGTTTGATATTCCTATTCAAGCGGCCATTGGTGCCAAAATTATTGCGCGTGAAACAATCAAAGCATTGCGTAAAGACGTTACAGCAAAATGTTACGGAGGAGATATTTCTCGTAAACGTAAATTATTAGAAAAACAGAAAAAAGGTAAAAAGAGAATGCGTTTGGTAGGTAATGTTGAAATACCGCAAGAAGCGTTTATGGCGGTTCTTAAACTGAATGATTAAAAAGTATTAAGACAAAAGTATTAAGTATTAAGAATGAACCCAATAACTTTCGTTATTGGGTTTTTTTGTTAGATTTCTTTAAGTAATCGCATCACATCTTCTACTTTAAAAAGTTGAGTTCCTTCGTTCATAGTTGCTGCAGAACCACATGCGACTCCCATTTGTATCACCTCTTTTAAAGTTTTGTTTTGAGACAATGCCCACACCATGCCACCTACCATACTGTCGCCAGCTCCTACAGTGCTTTTCTTTTCTACTTTTGGTGCTTTAACAAAATGAGTTTCGTCATGAGAGACTAAAATGGCTCCATCAGCTCCCAGTGAAACTACTACGATTTCAGCACTTTTATTTTCTATTAATTGTTTGGCTGCTTTTTCAACTTCGGGCAGTTCTAATCGTTCGACACCAATTAATTTTGCTAATTCGCCAATGTTGGGTTTAATTAAATAGACTCCCGCTTCTAAAACTTTTTTCAGTGGTTCACCAGATGTATCAACCACGACTTTGATGTTAGAAGCTTTAGCTATTTGGGCTATTTGTTGGTAAAAATCAGTTGCTAATCCTTCATTTAAGCTTCCGCTTATTACCAAGTAATCCGTTTGCAACGTGTTTACTTTTTGCAAAATTTCATCTCGTTCTGCTGGAGATAACTCATTTCCGGGAAACCCAAAACGGTATTGCGATTGTGTTTCGGAATCAAAAGCAATAAAATTTTCTCGTGTCCAGCTTTTCGTTCTTATCAATTCAGATTGTAAACCTTCTTTAGTAATTAATTCCTCGAGCAACTCGCCGGAAGAACCACCAACAGTGAAAATACATTTGGATACACCTCCAAGTTTTGCAATAGCTTTTGACACATTTATACCGCCACCGCCTGCGTCATAGCGCGGTTTTCCGCATCTAATTTTTTGCTCAGCGATAAGTCCTGCAAAATGTGTTGATTTATCTAAGGAAGGATTTATAGTTAGTGTTGTGATTGTTTTCATAAAATATATTTTACAATTGCTAAGATGCGAAAAAATCTGTGGTAATCTGTACAACCTGTTGCAAATTATCTAAAGATGGATTTAAGGTTAGCGTTGTGATTGCTTTCATAAAAGATAATTCACAATCATAAAAATGCGAAAAAATCTGTGGTAATCTGTGTAATCTGTGGCAAATTATCTAAAGATGGACTTATGGTTAGCGTTGTGATTGCTTTCATAAAAGATAATTTACAATCATAAAAATGCGAAAAAATCTGTGGTAATCTGTGTAATCTGTGGCAAATTATCTAAAGATGGATTTATGGTTAGCGTTGTGATTGCTTTCATAAAAGATAATTTACAATCATAAAGATGCGAAAAAATCTGTGGTAATCTGTGTAATCTGTGGCAAATTATCTAAAGATGGATTTATGGTTAGCGTTGTGATTGCTTTCATAAAAGATATTTTACAATCATAAAGATGCGAAAAAATCTGTGCTAATCTGTGTAACCTGTTGCAAATTATCTAAAGATAGATTTATGGTTAGCGTTGTGATTGCTTTCATAAAAGATAATTTACAATCATAAAAATGCGAAAAAATCTGTGCAATCTACGTAATCTGTGGCAAATTATCTAAAGATGAATTTATGGTTAGCGTTGTGATTGCTTTCATAAAAGATAATTTACAATCAAAAAAAATGCAAAAAAATCTGTGGTAATCTGTGTAATCTGTGGCAAAAAAACTTTGTACCTTTGCCACATGATAGAAGATAAAACCCCACAACGTACAAGTATTGCTCAACTAGGAGAATTTGGATTGATAGACCATTTGACAAAAAACTTTGAAATCAATCAGCCTTCTACTTTAAAAGGAATCGGAGATGATGCTGCGGTTTTGGATTTCAAAGATAAAAAAGTAGTTATTTCTACTGACTTGTTGATTGAAGGTGTACATTTTGATTTGGCATACATGCCTTTGAAACATCTAGGATATAAAGCGGTAGTTGTTAACATATCGGATATTTGCGCGATGAATGCTAAAGCAACTCAAATAACCGTTTCTGTTGCAGTTTCTAATCGTTTTCCGTTAGAAGCTTTAGATGAATTATTTGCGGGGATTACTCATGCTGCCCGTGAGTACAATGTAGATGTTATAGGTGGAGACACCACTTCGTCCCAAAAAGGATTAATCATTAGCATTACAGCTATTGGCGAAGCAGATGAAAATGAAATCGCATATCGAAATGGCGCTAAACAAACTGATTTATTAGTGGTTACAGGAGATATTGGCGCTGCCTACATGGGATTGCAAGTTTTAGAAAGAGAAAAGCAAGTTTTTCAAGTAAATCCAAATTCACAACCAGATTTAGACGCGTATACATATTTGATAGAACGTCAATTGAAGCCAGAAGCCCGAAAAGACGTGCGCACTTTACTGCACGCTTTAGAAATAAAACCAACTTCTATGATTGATATTTCGGATGGATTGTCATCAGAAATTATGCATTTGTGCAAGCAGTCTAAAGTGGGTTGTAATCTTTATGAAGACAAATTACCTATAGACCCAACATTTATTAATGTTTGTGAGGAATTTAATATTGATAGCACCACTGTTGCCATCAACGGAGGCGAAGATTACGAATTACTATTTACCATTGCCATGGATGACTTTGAAAAAATAAAAGGAAATCCAAATTTTACCATCATAGGCCATATGACTCAAGAAAGCGAAGGCATACATTTAGTTACTCGAGCGAATACCAAAATCCCTTTAAAAGCACGTGGTTGGGATGCTTTGACTTAATAAATCCGTTAAACAATACAAAAAAACGACACTTAATGGTGTCGTTTTTGTTTATTATGATTTAGAAAAGCAGCCCTTTGTTTTTGGCTTCTCGAACCAAGTCGATGTCGCTACCTTCCTCTACTTTCAAAAGCTCTTTTAAACTAATTTTTCTTCTTTCAATAGCGCCCAAAGAAATTGGAATGTATTGTGGCATATCTTTAATTTTAGTTCCTTTGGATATATGAAACAAAATTTGATTGTCGATTTGGTCAATTTCTATAGTATCTTCCTCGGACAAACTCAACATTTTTAAAACAGATTCACTATAATAGATCTCATCTTTTATAACTAAATCAAATGCATAAAGTAATTCATCAAAAGTTAAATCATTTTTTATGACCAACCCACTAGGATTTATAGTTTTGATAATGGTTTTTATCTTTAATAATTCTGTGTACATGGTAAGCAAAATAATTTTGCAGTTTGGCATGTATTCAGAAATTAATTTAGCCAAATCTTCTCCATTATATATGCCTTTTTCTTCGTATGGCGGCATGCTTATGTCTAAAAAAGCTATGTCAAAAGGCTTAGTATCGGGGTCTGTAATAGTCCTGTAGGCTGATTCACAATCTTTGGCTTGACTAATCAAGAACTCAAATTCTTCAGGATTATATCTCGTAATCGCATTTTTGTAACCTTCAATAATAAAAGGATGGTCATCAACGATTAGTATATTGTTTTTAATTAATGTTTTTACATTTGAGGCAATTGTCATTTCTATGTAAGTATTTGTTTTGTTTCAAGTGGAACAGAAATTGTAATCACTGTTCCTTCTCCTATTTTTGATTTTATATCAACAACTCCGTTGCATTCTAAGGTTCGTAACTGTATGTTTTGCAAACCGATTCCTTTTTTTGATTTATTTGTATCAAATCCATTACCATCATCACTTATGATTAACAATAAATCTTCTTCCTTTTTCTTGAGTTCAATTTTAATAATTTTTGCATTAGCATACTTATTAATATTTTGAAGCGATTCTTGAACAATACGATATAAATTAATTTTAACGGAATTACTTACTAATTCCCATTTTATACCAGAATCAATAACTGAAACTAATTTTGATTTATATGTCTTTTTTTGTTCTTCTAATAAATTATCTACTATGGCGACGAAGTTATTAATTAATTCTGATTTTTCTCTATTCAAATCATGCGAAATTTCACGAATATCTTGTTCTATATTTTTTAATTCATTTAAGTAATTAGTTCTTTTTTCAATAGTAGTCCCATCATGCATTTTATTCAAACTATCTAAATTCATTCGAATTCCAAACATCCTACCTAAAACGCCATCATGTAATTCCTGAGCCACTCTTTTTTTCTCTTTGACCCTATTTGTCTCAATAGTGTTCTGTTGCGAAATCATCAAATTATAAATCTCCTCATTTACCTTTTGTTGTTCTTGTTTGAAAAGAAGCTCTCTATTTTTTGCTTTTTGTGTTTTAATGACAAAAATAAATAACCCAAGAATTGCTAATCCACTAAAAATATAAACTAAGTTCCTGTTCTTTTGGACTAGGTCAGTATTTTCACTCTTGATCTCCTCTGTTTCGAATTCTATTCGGGTAAATTTATTACCCATTTTACGTTCTGATTTTTGGAGTTTCTCGCTGACTTGAATATATTCATTTGCATAAATCGCTGCATTTTGTGGTTCAATAACCGATAGTTGCTTTAAGGAATTTAAAACGTTTCGGAAATCGTCTGTCTTTTGAGACAATTCGAGTGTTTGTTTTGCATATTTACTTGCTTGTAAAGTATCTTTCTTTGACATAAAGTACTCCGATAAATTTATTTTACTTGCAATTATGCCCGCAGTAAGTTGTAAACTATCTCTGATTTTTAATGATTGGAAAAACAAGTCTGGCATCCCCTCCTTTTCATTAAGCTTAAATTTAGCATAAGCTAAATTATTTAACAATATAGCGTAAACATATGGCTTATCTCTCGATATATTTTTTTGGTCTAAACCTTTTTCAAAATATGTTTTAGCCAGTTTGTAATCTTGGGTCTTAAGATAAATATACCCAATATTATTATAAGAGGTAGCTTCTGGTTGAAAAACAGACGGAATCATTTGATCAATACTGGCTATAGCTTTATTGTGATACAACAAAGCATTATTATAATCTTCTAACTCATTATAAATTAATCCTAATAAATTATAAGCATCGTATAATACATCGCTTTGGTTAGTGTCTTTTATAATTTTTAAAGCTTTTGAAGAAGCTTTTTCAGCCCCTAATAAGTCACTCTGATTAAATTGTATATTGGCTTTTTTTATAATTGTTTTTGCTACATTATAATTATCATTCAACTCAACATAGATTTTTTCTGCTTTATTATAATACAAAAAAGAACTATCGGGAATCCCCTGGGAATCATAATAATCTCCTAAATAATTATTCCCTTTTGCCATACTTAAGGCATCTTGCTTGATTGCAGATTTTTCAAGAACCAATCGTACTGTTTTTTTATACTCGTCCCAATTTTCTAAGTTGTAATATCGGTTAGCAATCTTAAAGAGATTTACACGATGTAAAGAATCATTTTCTTGAGGGCTGATAATTTTAAAAGCCTTTTGTGTGTATTTTTCACGTTGTTCAGATGGCAAATCAAAATCGTTTGCTAACAACAAATATCCGGAAAGGCTATCTTTTGAATCTATGGTTACTTCAGATTGAGTATTTTTCTGATTACACCCATAAAATAAAAAAATAAAAAAAAATATTAGGTACGATGGATGTTTCAATAGTAAATATGTTTTACCATCAAAAATAACAAAATAAAATTAGTAACAAAAAAAAAGGCTGTCAAATAATTTTGACAGCCTTTACTATATTTTTGAAAAGTGATTAATCTACTTTCTTGTTTCCTCCAGTAGCACCATTCCCAACAATATTTAAATTTGTATTTTCTATTTTGAAAACTTCTGATTTACTATCATTTGTTGTTGAAGTAACTTTTTCAGTTGAAGTAAAAGAGGTTAATACCATTACTAAAGAGAATAATCCGATTGTTAAGATTGCTTTTTTCATAATTTGGGTTTTTTATGTTGTTGTTTGTTTTATCTTGTTTTGGAATCGCATTTGTTTGTGATTCTTTTGTAAAACTACAGAGACAATTTTAAAAATTCCAACAAAAAAAGGCCTTTATGGTAGAATGCATCCGTTTGAGAGTGAATGAGTGTCAAATTTAAGTGAATGGCTATTTTTTAAATTTCTAAATAATTCCCATTGGAAAAATCAGATATAATAAGGTCTATATTAACCTTATATGATTTGGAAAAAGGAAGTTTCACGGGGCTATTTTTAATATAACATACTGAGTTTCCACTGTGAATCCTAGATATATAATTTCTGTTTACTATATAACTGTTGTGAATTCTGATAAATGGATATGTCAATGCCCCTTCAAAATGTTTTAATGTTTTGAAAGCCGTAATCATTTCTCCATTATTTAAATGAATATCTGTAGAATTATTATCGGCGTGTAGATAACAGATGTCTTTTGCATCAATATAACGGTAATCACCGTATGACTTAATACACAAAGTCAATGATTGGCTCTGATATACCGTTTCAGGCTGCGGAAGGAACGTTGGTTTTTCATCAAAAGTTACAGGTTCATTTGAATCGATTTCAATTTCAACTTTTGACTTATTTAACTTTAAAATTAATTTTACTAAATCGATTCTTAGTATTGGCTTAATTAAATAATCGAAAACCTCATGTTTTATCGCATCAAAAGCTAAATCTCTATTATTAGTTGTAACAATAATTTTAGGGACAACTTTTAAATACCTGTGCAATTCATTTATAAGTGACAATGACAAATTACTGGTTTTATCCGCAGGGTCGATTTCAAGAAAAACCAATTGTGGCGTATGTTCTAATATGAGATTTAAACCCTCTTCGTAATTATTTGCCGATGCTACAAAATCGAGTTCTGAAAAACTATTAGCCATGGCTTTTGTTTTCAAAACATTTTCTTGATCGTCGTCAATAATAATGTAAGAATAATTCATCAATGGTTTTTCCTGGAATTGTTAGGCATCACATTATACGTCCAAAGTAAAATATACTTTAAATTATTAAGCAGCAATGGTAGTTTTGGGAAACTAGTTAGACAGAAAATTTCTATTTAACATTCTAAAAATAAGCATTTAACCATTTTTCCTTATAAGTTGTTAATATGTTTTTAACAAATGTTGACACATTAAGATGAAGTGCAAATATATCCGACGAAGTGCATTGTTTTGTTTTTATACCCGTTATAAAATTAGACTATCAAATAAATCATCACTAAAAAACACCTTGTTATAATTCAAAAAAAATAATCGAAAAGGGATTTCTTATTGTATTGATTATGTAATGAGAACCTTCATCAAATTCTATTCATATTTTAATGAATTAACAAATAAAAAGAGAATACTAGAATACTTTTATTACAAATTTATCTTACTTTTATACAAAAAAACAACCTATGAAAAAATTATTCGTGTTATTATGCCTATCCCTTTTTGCAGTTGGTTACGGCCAAGATGACAAACAAACTGATTATCCAAAAAATGAAATGAAAATAAATGCCTTATTTTTAGTGGCAGGAGCTTTAGAGGTAAGCTATGAAAGAATTCTTAATGAAGAATCCGCCTTTGGTGCTTCTTTGTTGTTAGCAATAGATGACGATATTGATACAAAACTAATGTTTACCCCTTACTATCGCTATTATTTTGGTAAAAAGCCTGCAGCAGGTTTTTTTGCGGAAGGTTTTGGTATGCTTAACAACTACGAAAGTTACAAATACAACACCATTGGAAACGAATCAAGAACAACTAATCGCACTGATTTTGCTTTAGGTTTTGGTCTCGGTGCCAAATGGATTACCAAAAAAGGATTTATCTTTGAAATAAATGGTGGTGTGGGACGTAATCTTTTTAATAGTACAGATACGGATTACGAAATCATAGGCCGAGGCGGCATAACCTTTGGTTACCGATTTAATTAAAATAAGAAAAGCTTCTCAAATGAGAAGCTTTTTTAATATAAGTCAAAAATTATTACATTTTCATCAACCAGTTTTTCATCGAAACTTCATTTTCGATAATAGATTTCAAATCAGCAATCGCCACTCGATCTTGTTTCATTGTATCTCTATGACGAATAGTCACAGTTTGATCTTCAACAGTTTGATGATCCACAGTAATACAAAAAGGTGTTCCTAAAGCATCTTGTCTTCTATAACGTCTTCCCACCGCATCTTTTTCATCATACGAAACATTGAAATCCCAACGCAAATCGTCAATTATTTTGTGTGCAATTTCTGGTAGTCCGTCTTTCTTTACCAAAGGTAAGATAGCTGCTTTTGTTGGAGCCAGAACCGAAGGTAATTTCAGTACTGTTCTTGTAGAACCATCTTCTAACGTTTCTTCTTTTAATGAAGTTGCAAATACTGCCAAGAACATTCTATCTAATCCTACTGAAGTTTCCACCACATAGGGAACATAATTCTGGTTCAATTCAGCATCAAAATACTGTAATTTTCTACCAGAAAATTGTTCGTGTGCTTTCAAATCAAAATCAGTTCTGGAGTGAATTCCTTCTAATTCTTTGAACCCGAAAGGGAAATTAAATTCAATATCCGCAGCCGCATTCGCATAATGTGCTAACTTTTCGTGATCGTGGAAACGATAATTTTCTCTTCCTAAACCAAGAGATAAATGCCATTTTAAACGAGCTTCTTTCCAGAATTCGTAATGCTTCATTTCTTCGCCTGGACGTACAAAAAATTGCATTTCCATTTGTTCAAACTCACGCATACGGAAAATAAACTGTCTTGCAACGATTTCATTTCTAAAAGCTTTTCCAGTTTGCGCAATTCCAAAAGGAACTTTCATTCGCCCTGACTTTTGCACATTCAGAAAATTCACAAAAATACCTTGCGCCGTTTCTGGTCTCAAATATAAATCCATAGCTGAATCAGCTGAAGCACCTAATTTTGTTCCAAACATCAAGTTGAATTGACGCACTTCGGTCCAGTTTCTTGAACCTGATTCCGGGCAAGCAATTTCTAATTCTTCGATTAAAGCTTTTACATCATCCAGGTCTTCGTTCCCTAAAGAACGCGCCATTCTTTCCAGAATTTCTCTTTCTTTAGCTTTGTACTCCATCACACGAGCATTTGTCGTAACAAATTCTTGCTCATTGAAAGCATCACCAAAACGAGCTCTGGCTTTTTCGATTTCTTTGATTGCTTTTTGATTTAGCTTTTCGGCATAATCTTCAATCAAAACATCGGCTCTATATCTTCTTTTTGAATCTTTGTTGTCAATCAATGGATCGTTAAAAGCGTCAACATGGCCAGATGCTTTCCAAGTGGTTGGGTGCATCAATATTGCCGCGTCAAGACCTACAATGTTATCGTTCATTTGAACCATTGCTTTCCACCAATATTCGCGTATGTTCTTTTTTAATTCTACTCCGTTTTGTGCATAATCATAGACCGCACTTAAACCATCGTAAATTTCGCTTGACGGAAAAATAAATCCGTATTCTTTTGCGTGCGAAACTACATTCTTAAATAAATCTTCTTGTTTTGCCATAATGGTGCAAAAATATAAAAAGTGAACTTAAAAAAAAGAAATTTGTTAAAGATTGAAGCATTGATTTGTCTATTTTTATAAATAAATCCCTGATTACATGTTTGAAAGCATAATTAATCTCTTTTTTCCAAAAGTCTGTTCCGGTTGCAGCGCATTTTTATTATCTAATGAAAATGTAATTTGTACAGTTTGTAGACACGATATCCCGTTGACGAATCATCACTTGAATCCAGAAAATGATGCGTTCAAAAAGTTTTATGGACGAATCCCTGTGATACACACTTCGGCATTACTTTATTTTCATAAAAAAGGAATTGTACAAGAGCTTATACATAATTTAAAATACAAAGGACATGAGGAAATAGGTGCAATTCTTGGCGAATGGTATGCCGAAGATTTAAAAACTATTGAATTATTAGAATCTGTTGATGAAATTATTCCGGTTCCATTGCATCGAAGAAAATTAAAAGAAAGAGGTTACAATCAAGTCACCGCTTTTGGAAAAGCACTTTCATCAAGTTTAAATATCGATTACAATGATACTATTTTGGTTCGAAATGTGTACTCAAAAACGCAATCCAAGAAAAATTTATTAGGCAGAACAGAAGGAATCGAAAGTACTTTTGATGTTTCCTTTACTGAAAAAGACCACAACAAACATTTTCTTTTAATAGATGATGTTATCACAACAGGATCAACACTGGAAGCTTGTTCCAGAGCATTACTGAAAATTCCTGGCGCAAAAATCAGCATTGTTTGTATGGCAATGGCGCAATCATAATTTAGAAATTTTAGATCTAAAACGGGTATTTAAAATAAAATGACAATCTATAACAACTGTTTTTTAACCCTGATTACTTCAACTAACTTTTTTCTCATAGGAGTTCAGTGAATTTAATTTGTAACGGAAAGCAGGACATGAGCGGAGCCAGCCGAAGACGCAAATAGCTCCTGAAAACAAACCTGTTACAAGTCCCAAGAGCGCATTATCAATTAATTTAATGAAATTATAACGAAATAGAATTTCCGTTTCCAAAGTTTAATGTTTAAATTTGGATAAATATTTTATAAATTATTAAACAATCATATTATGGCTTTTGAATTACCACAATTACCTTATGCATACGATGCATTAGAACCACATATTGATGCAAGAACAATGGAAATACACCATTCTAAACATCACAATGCTTACACAACCAATCTTAATGCTGCTATTACAGGTACTGATATGGAAGGTAAGACAATCGAAAATATTTTGATTAACCTTGATATGAAAAACATGCCAGTTCGTAACAACGGCGGTGGTTTTTACAATCATAACTTGTTTTGGACTGTAATGACACCAAACGGTGGCGGACTTCCAACTGGAGATTTATTGGCTGCGATTGAAGCTGCTTTTGGAACATTTGAAGAATTTAAAGCAAGTTTTAGCAAAGCTGGGGCAACTCAATTTGGTTCTGGATGGGCTTGGCTTTGTGTGCATAAAGGTGGAAAAGTGGATGTTTGCGGTACTCCAAACCAAGACAATCCATTAATGCCTGGTGTAGGTTGTGGTGGAACTCCAATTTTAGGAATGGATGTTTGGGAACATGCTTACTACCTTAACTATCAAAACAGAAGACCAGATTATATCGAAGCATTTTTCAATGTAATCAATTGGACTGAAGTTGCAAGAAGATTTGCTTTAGAGAAATAATCTTTTAAGAGTAGAATAATGAATATAGAGAATAGACAAATGACTTAAAAGTTGTTTGTCTATTTTTTTTATCTAAAAAAGTATTCCCTACTCCTTATAAAAAAAGACGAACAAACACTTGGCTTATTCGTCTTTCTTCTATTTTCTTTTCTCTCTCTTGAGTTTATTCCAATAAAAAAGGTGGAATCTCTTCCACCTTTTTTGCCCCAAATCTACCATAAACTTAACCTACTAATGTTATGGTGAGTTAAAATTATATTAGTTCTTCGATGCCACCAAATAAATTAGATGAACAACTTAGAAAACCGATTAAAACCTCATAGTTGGCCTAATTAATACGCTCTGGCGTCTTTTCCTTCATAAAAATTCATGAATGCGCGGTTTACCACACGGTTTCCTCCTGGTGTAGGATAGTCTCCGGTAAAATACCAATCTCCTAAATTTTTAGGACAAGCAGTATGTAAATCCTCTACCGTTTGAAAAATAATTTTCACTTCGGCTTTGATTTCAGGTGAACTCAACATTTCAGCAATTTTATCTGAAACCTCTTGCGGTTCAAAAGGCTCGTATATTGCCGTCACGTAATTGACCACTTCACTGTCCTTGAAGTTTTCTTGCGCTTTACATTTTACATACACTTCATCTACGATATGATACAAGTTTCTTTCTTTAAGTAGTTCTAAAGCTGCTTTAAAAGCTACTAACCCTTCTAGTTTAGCCATATCAATTCCGTAACAATCTGGATAGCGTATTTGTGGCGCAGATGACACAACAACAATTCGCTTTGGATTCAAACGATCCATCATTTTGATAATACTCATTTTCAAGGTAGTCCCTCGAACAATACTATCATCTATTATCACCAAATTATCAGTTGGTTTTATAACACCGTATGTAACATCATAAACGTGTGCTACTAAATCGTCACGACTACTATCCTCTGTAATAAAGGTTCTTAATTTAGCATCTTTGATGGCTACTTTTTCAGTACGGATTTTTACCGCAAGTAATTCTTGCAGCGATTCCTTTGTTAATGTATTTCTGTTTTGAAGAATGTAATTGTTCTTTCTTTGATTCAAAAAATCTTGGGCTGCTTCAACCAATCCGTAAAACGAAGTTTCAGCCGTATTTGGAATATAAGAAAAAACAGTATTGTCAGTGTCTTCATCAATTGATTTCAAAACAGCTGGTAGAATAAGCCTTCCCAGTGTTTTTCTTTCCTGATATATTTCGGCGTCACTTCCTCTGGAGAAATAAATTCGCTCAAAAGAACATGCTTTTTTCACCGTTGGAGGTAAAATTTCTTTCATAGAAATTGTACCATTTTTTTTGATAATCAATGCATTTCCTGGCTCAATTTCTTGAACTTTTTCGAATGGAACATTAAAAACAGTTTGGATTACTGGTCTTTCTGAGGCTACTACCACTATTTCATCATCTTGATAAAAATAAGCGGGACGAATTCCTGCAGGATCTCTAAATACAAATGAATCTCCATGTCCCAGAAGCCCTGCCATTGCATAACCTCCATCTAAATTTTTAGACGCTCGGGTTAGAATCTTGGCAACATCCAGCTTTTCAGCAATTACGGGGGATGCTTCTCTCTTATTCAATCCATTTACTTTACATTCTTG
The DNA here is from genome assembly GCF_003350545.1 of Flavobacterium glaciei. GTDB lineage: Bacteria > Bacteroidota > Bacteroidia > Flavobacteriales > Flavobacteriaceae > Flavobacterium > Flavobacterium glaciei. Next base: position 127,689 of record NZ_QQBA01000003.1, on the reverse strand, counting down.
ATACAAATCAGTAACTGCATCATCTAGAAAATGACCAATTTTTTCCATTACAGTAACCGTATCTGCCATTTCTTTTGGATGCTGACCTAATTCAACTAAACTTTGAAAAAGCTCTTTAACATTCGTCATGTTAAAATTTCCTGCTAAAATCAAGTTTCTGTGCATCCAGTTATTTTGACGTAAAAATGGGTGAACGCTCTCAATGCTATTTTTTCCAAAAGTTCCATAACGAACGTGTCCCAAAAACAATTCTCCTAAATAAGGAATTTTCTGTTTTTGTAGCGCCACATTATCCGCATATTCAGGATGAGCTGTCATTTCTTCGTTTATCCTATCATTTATTTGTGCAAACACATCTTGAATAGGCTGTGCATGATTGGAACGAACACGGCTTATGTATCTTTCTCCTGGCTCGACATCTAGTTTTATACTTGCAAAACCAGCGCCATCTTGTCCGCGATTGTGTTGCTTTTCCATTAAGAGATACATTTTCTGGATTCCGTAAAATGCGGTTCCGTATTTCTCTTTGTAAAATTCAAGCGGTTTAAGTAATCTAATTAAGGCTATACCACACTCGTGTTTTAAAGCATCGCTCATTGTAAGGTTGTTTGTATTGTTGTGTTATTCAAAAAATATAAATTGAACTGATTTAAAAAAATCGATAAATCAGATGTAATTCCCTGCTAATTTTTTTTACAAAAAAAACCTCGTTTCCGAGGTTTTAGTCCATTATAATTCTATGTCGAATTGTGTTAGTGATTTGAATTGTTGCAATCTGGACACTACTTCGGTTTTATCTAAATCAACCATTCTTTCGGTTCCAAATTTCTCCACACAAAAGGAGGCCAAATTTGATCCCTGAATGATTGCGTTTTTCATGTTTTCGAAAGAAATATTTTCGCTCTGCGTCAAATATCCTGCAAATCCTCCTGCAAAAGTATCTCCTGCTCCAGTTGGATCAAAAACTTCTTCAAGCGGTAAAGCCGGAGCGAAGAAAACTTCTTTATTGTGAAAGATAAGTGCTCCGTGTTCTCCTTTTTTAATCACTACATATTTAGGTCCCATCGTGTGAATTTTTGCAGCAGCCTTAACTAGAGAATATTCTCCAGAAAGTTGTCTTGCTTCTTCATCATTGATGGTGATTACATCTACGCGTTTAATTACGTCTAACAATTCTGGCAAAGCACAATCCATCCAAAAATTCATAGTATCCAGTACTGTCAATTTAGGTTGTGTTTTCATTTGGTCTAAAACACTGCTTTGCACTAAAGGATGTAAATTTCCTAACATTACTATGTCGGAATTTTTATAATCTTGCGGTACTTTTGGTTGAAAATCAGCCAAAACGTTTAATTGAGTATCCAACGTATCTCTTGAATTCAAATCATTGTGATAACGACCGCTCCAAAAGAAAGTTTTACCACCCGGTACCACTTCAAGTCCAGAGATATCAATATTTCTTGAAGTCAAAAGATCTAAATATTCTTGTGGAAAATCATCACCAACTACAGAAACTATAGCTGATTGCACATTAAAAAAAGAAGCGGACAAACCAATATATGTTGCTGCGCCACCTAAAATCTTGTCCGTTTTCCCAAATGGAGTTTCAATTGCGTCAAAAGCTACTGTTCCAACAATCAATAATTTATTCATTATATACGTTTCGAATTAAGGCGCAAAGATAGTTTATAAGTTGTAAAGTTGCAAAGAGTATAAAGCGTAAAGTTTTGCCAATTTACATTCTATATTCACAACAGTTTTGCCTCTTCTTTTTCATAGAAAGCATCAACCGAAAGTTGTTTTTGCATTGAAGCCATAACGGCTAATTCATCACACCTTTCGTTTTGAACATGATTGTTATGCCCTTTAATCCATTTGAAATCGACTTTGTGTTTTCTATAAACAACTAAAAAACGTTTCCACAAGTCGGAATTTTTCCTATCAGCAAATCCTTTTTTTTCCCAGCCTAAAACCCATTTTTTAACTACCGAGTCAACCACATATTTAGAATCAGAAACTACTAAAACTTTTGTATTTGGATTTTTCAACTTTTCAAGCCCCACAATAACAGCTAATAATTCCATTCTATTATTCGTAGTTCGACGAAAGCCCTCATAGAATTCTTTTTTATAAGGTTTCCCTACCCATTCCATTACCACTCCGTAACCGCCATTTCCGGGATTCCCCTTGGCAGCACCATCTGTATATATGTGTACGTCATGTTCCATTTATGAATTAGGATTTTAGATTTAGGATTTCCTCTATAACTTTAGGAAAATATTTTTGTTCTAATTCGTGAATTTTATGAGCCACTTCTTCTGGAGTTTCATCACCGTTTAAAATAACATTTTGTTGAAAAATAATATTGCCTTCATCATAATTTTCATTGACAAAATGAATCGTAATTCCGGTTTCTTTCTCTTTGTTAGCCACAACCGCATTATGAATATGCATACCATACATTCCTTTTCCGCCAAATTTTGGCAACAAAGCAGGATGAATATTTATAATCTTATCTGGATAAGCTGCTATGATATTTTCAGGAAATTTTAGTAGAAATCCTGCTAAAATAATCAAATCGGGTTTAATTATATTTAATTTATGTAGTACTTCACTTTCAAAAAGTTGTTCTTTTGAGAAAACTTCTGTTGGTAATTCATAGTTTTTAGCTCTTTCAAGCACACGTGCATTTGCATTATTTGTAAAGACAGCCACAACACTTCCAGTTTTTGTTTTTGCAAAATACTTTATGATGTTTTCAGCATTAGTCCCCGATCCAGAAGCAAAAACCACAATTTTTTTCATAATACAGCTTATTTATATGGTGCAAAAAAAGGCATAAAAATTGAAAATAAATAACATTGTCTTCGGTTTGTCAAAATAAATTTCATAATTTAGATGACACATTTATTAACTAAATAGTTGTTTTAAAATAAAGTTTTTTATTTTTGCCAACAAATTAAATTCTAAAATTAAAGATTATGTCAGACATTGCATCAAGAGTAAAAGCGATTATCGTAGACAAATTAGGTGTTGACGAAAACGAAGTTGTAACAGAAGCAAGCTTCACTAATGATTTAGGAGCTGACTCATTAGACACTGTTGAGCTTATTATGGAATTCGAAAAAGAATTTGACATTCAAATTCCAGACGATCAAGCAGAAAACATCGCTACTGTAGGTCAAGCAATCTCTTATATCGAGGAAGCTAAAAAATAATAAAGTACACACCCGTCAGCATTCTTGCTTACGGGTGTTATTATTTTTTTTAAAAATTAAATTCGAGATTGAAATTCAATCAAAACTATATTTATTGTAATACCCATGGCTCTTTCGTAATAGTAATACAGTAAAGAAAGCATGGGTTTTATTTGTTTAAAGATAACAAAAATAAAGAATTTATGGTATTAAGACGAGTTGTTGTAACAGGTTTAGGCGCTCTTACACCCATTGGAAATAACATTGAAGAGTATTGGAACGGACTTATTAACGGCGTTAGTGGAGCTGCTCCAATCACATATTTTGACGCTTCAAAATTTAAAACTCAATTTGCATGCGAATTGAAAAATTTTAATGCTGAAGATTTCTTAGACAGAAAAGAGGCTAGAAAAATGGACCGATATGCACAATACGCAATGGTATCATCTGACGAAGCTGTAAATGATGCAGGTTTCAATTTTGAAAAATTAGATAAAGATAGAGTAGGTGTAATATGGGGATCTGGAATAGGCGGATTAGAAACTTTTCAAATAGAAGTTCTTAATTTTGCTGCTGGTGATGGCACCCCTAAATTTAATCCTTTCTTCATCCCTAAGATGATTGCCGATATCGCTGGCGGTCATATTTCAATAAAATATGGTTTTAGAGGACCAAATTTTACAACTGTTTCAGCATGTGCTTCTTCTACAAATGCTATTATTGATGCTTTCAATTATATTAGATTAGGTCATGCAGATGCAATGGTTACTGGAGGTTCTGAAGCCGCAGTGACAATAGCAGGAATGGGTGGCTTTAATGCCATGCATGCTTTGTCAACAAGGAATGATGATCCAAAAACGGCTTCAAGACCTATGGACAAAGACCGAGATGGATTTGTTTTAGGTGAAGGTGCTGGTGCTCTAGTCCTAGAGGAATACGAACATGCTATTGCTCGTGGCGCAAAAATATATTGCGAAATAGGCGGTGGCGGTATGTCAGCAGATGCACATCATATAACTGCACCGCATCCAGAAGGATTGGGTGCTAAAAATGTAATGCTGAACTGCTTGAGAGACGCTGGTTTACAACCAACTGATGTAGATGGCGTAAACATGCACGGAACTTCTACCCCTTTAGGAGATATGGCAGAATCTAAAGCTATTCTTCATGTTTTTGGGGATCATGCTTATACCATGAATCTTAATTCAACAAAGTCTATGACGGGTCATTTACTTGGCGCTGCTGGAGCTGTTGAAACAATTTCTTCTATTCTTTCTATGAAACATGGAATTGTACCTCCAACAATTAATCATTTTACAAATGATGAAAGTATTGATACCAAATTAAATTTTACTTTTAACCAAGCTCAAAAAAGAGAAATGAATGTTGTTATGAGTAATACTTTTGGTTTTGGCGGTCACAATGCATGTGTATTGGTAAAAAAATTAGAAATTTAATAATTATATATGCGTATAATCAGAAAAATATTTTCAAAATCCCGTTCTCCAGAAGACGGGATTTTTTTTGATTCTATTCAGAAAATATTGGGTTTTGATCCAATAAACTTAGATTATTACAAAAAAGCTTTCACACATCGCTCTTCAAATCGATTGGATGTTTTAGGAAATCCAATTAATTACGAAAGATTAGAATTTTTAGGTGATGCCATGCTAAGTTCAGTAATAGCAGCACATTTATTTAGCGAAGCTCCTGCTGGAGATGAAGGTTATCTAACTAAAATGCGTTCAAAGATTGTAAGCAGAGAACATTTGAACGAATTAGGCAAAGACTTAAATTTAGTGCAATACATAGAAAGCAAAGTGCCAATACAGCATTTTGGAGAAAACATACATGGCAACATTTTTGAGTCATTAGTTGGAGCAATTTATCTGGATAGAGGCTATGTATATTGTCAAAAATTCATTCAAAAAAGAGTTATAATTCCTTACGTAGATATCGCAAGACTCGAAGGAAAAGTAATTAGTTATAAAAGTTTGGTCATCGAATGGTGCCAAAAAGAAAAGAAAATATTTCATTATGATATTTTCGAAGATAACGCAATTGACGGACAACGTTTGTTTGGCGTAAAACTTAGTATTGATGATAAAGTGATTGCAAGAGCAAGAGCAACATCAAAAAAGAAAGCAGAAGAAAAAGCATCCCAACGCGCTTATTTTGCATTTCAAGAAAAAATGGACAGAAAATAACATCAATTTTCATAAAACTATAACGTTTTCGTTCATAAATTAACTAAAACATCTTATTTTGAGGGGTCTACACTTCGATAGAAATACTATATTTACATCTTATTTTTTCATGAAATGGCAATTCATAAACTAGATCTTGGCGAATTTGACGAAATAGACTACTATCTCATCGCAATTCATACTTCATTAGAAGACTATAGATTGGCTTATTTTATAAATCAAAAATTGCCTATAAATTTGAGTAAAAGTAAAAATGAAATTCAAATTAATATAAAAGAAGGGGAAACAAATTTTTCGAGATTTATTTACAATGATGCCGAAAAAGAAATCTCTTGGAATTTGATTCAAAATAAAAATGAAGTAATTCAATATAAAAAAGGAAGCACTCAAAATTTATTTTCAAATGTTACAATGGAAGTCGCTACAAAAGTGTTTTTGCTCCCTGAATTTAAAAAAGTAGATTATTTTTTAAAAATAGAAAATAATGAAGATACAATGAATGTATCAAAAATACAGATACTTTTAAATACCATAGATAATGTATCAACAGTTTACACTGTTAGTACAAATCAAATAAAATCGAAAAACAATTTAATTTTTTAATACAAATGCTTACAAACAAAAAAACAAAAATTGTAGCCACACTTGGGCCCGCATGTAGTACAAGAGAAATCATAAAAGACATGATTGATGCTGGTGTAAATGTATTTAGAGTGAATTTTTCACATGCTGACTACAATGATGTAAAAGAAAAAATTAATATCATACGAGGTCTAAATGAAGAATTTGGATATACAACTGCAATCCTAGGTGATTTACAAGGACCTAAACTTCGTGTTGGAGTTATGGAAGAAGGCGTAGTGGTACATGATGGAGATTTAATCACTTTTACTACTGCCGAAGACATTCTTGGAACAGCAAAAAAAGTATTCATGAAATACCAAAACTTTCCAAATGATGTTAATCCTGGAGAAAGAATTTTGCTTGATGATGGAAAACTTATATTTGAAATCGTTGAAACTGATAAAAAATCAGAGGTTATAGCTAGAGTAATTCAAGGTGGTGAATTGAAATCTAAAAAAGGGGTAAATCTACCTAATACAAAAATTTCTCTTCCAGCAATGACTGAGAAAGACATAGCAGATGCCATTTTTGCTATTGGACAAAATGTTGATTGGATAGCATTATCGTTTGTAAAAACTCCTAGAGACTTACAAGATTTACAAGAATTAATTGCAGAACACTCTGAATATAAAATTCCGATTATTGCCAAAATAGAAATGCCAGAAGCATTAGAAAATATCGACAAAATTGTTGCATATTGTGATGCTCTTATGGTAGCTCGTGGAGATTTAGGAGTAGAACTTCCTGCTCATGAAGTACCTTTAGTTCAAAAAGAATTAATACGCCGAGCTAAAACTGCAAGAATCCCCGTAATTGTTGCTACTCAAATGATGGAAACAATGATCACTAGCTTGACGCCAACACGTGCTGAGGTAAATGACGTTGCAAATTCAGTTATGGATGGTGCAGATGCTGTGATGCTTTCTGGAGAAACCGCTACAGGTAATTACCCAGTTCAAGTAATTCAAAAAATGACTCAAATTATTGAGGCTGTAGAAGATTCTCCGCTAATTCAAGTGCCACAAAATACACCACAGATAAAAACAAAACGTTTTATTACTAAAACAATTTGTCATCATGCAGCAACAATGGCTAACGTTATCAAAGCAAAAGCAATTTGTACTTTGACAAATAGTGGTTATACTGCTTTCCAAATTTCAGCTTGGAGACCTAATGCTCATATTTTAGTTTTTACATCGAATCAAAGAATCCTTACACAACTTAATTTGTTATGGGGAGTAAAATCTTTCATGTACACTAAAGATGTAAGTACTGATGACACTGTAACTGACATAAACGAAATTGTAAAACAAAAAGGTTTTGTACAAAAAGGTGATTTCCTTATCAATTTAGCAGCAATGCCTATTAAAGATAAAGGAATGGTTAACACCTTAAGAGTATCAGAAATAGAATAGTAAAAGCTATTTCATTAAATATTAAAAATCCGTCTCGTTAGATAAATGAGACGGATTTTTTTATGCATTAATTAATGCAAAACGATTTTCTTCTTAAAAAAATTTTAGGACTATTTAAACAACCTTCTGCAAAATAAAATTTATATTTGAACAACAAATAAAACTACAAATTATGAGTTTCAATTCTAAAAATCCATTTTTAAATAATAAAACTTTTTCTACTGCAGTTTCAAAAAATGACGAAGTTCATCAAGCTACTATCATTGATTATAACAACGAGATGACTTTGTCTGGCACTATCAATAAAAGTTTAATCTTATTTTTACTTCTTACCGCTTCTGCAACTGTAATCTGGTGGTTGACTTTCAATGGAATGAATCCAATGGTTCCTGCAATTGGAGGTGCTGTTGTTGGATTAGTTTTAGTGCTTATTTCTGCCTTCAAACCACAATACTCTCCATATTTAGCTCCAGGATATGCTTTATTCGAAGGATTATTTATAGGCGGAATTTCTGCAATATTTGAAGCAATGTATCCTGGAATAGTAATACAGGCAGTAGGTGCTACTTTTGTAACTTTTATGGTTTGTCTGGGATTGTATAAATATAAAATTGTAAAAGTTACAGAGCAATTTAAATCAGTTGTTGTAGCTGCCACGTTGGCTATTGCAACCTATTATCTTATATCTTGGGTGTTTTCTATGTTTACGAGCTTTGTTCCTGTGCATTATGGAAACTCAATGATGAGCATTGGAATTAGTGTTTTTGTGATTGTTGTTGCCGCTTTGAATTTATTTTTAGATTTTGACCGAATAGAAAAAGGTGCAACACAAAAAATGCCAAAATACATGGAATGGTATGGCGCCATGGGATTGATGATTACACTGGTATGGTTGTATATCGAATTCCTAAGATTGCTTTCTAAGTTGAATAGTAAAAACTAAAGCCATTATAAAAAATCATATAAAAGAGAAAACCTTTCTGAATTAGAAAGGTTTTCTCTTTTTTAAGCAGCTTTTTCAAAAGCGATATAATGACTCAACTCTCCTTTGATATTAAAAACAGGGAACCCTTTTATCAAACAAGCATAGATGTCGCCATTTTTTTTATAATTCATTACAGTTTTTTCAAATGGTTGCTGATCTAAGATTGCTCTACGAATTTCATTTGAAGTAATTTGATTAGTAGCCTCTCCTTGAAACATTTTTGGACTTTTCCCCAAAACTTCCGCTTCTACATACCCATTCATTTTTGCTATATTGTGTGAAGCAAAAACAATTTTCAATTTAGAATCGGTAACTATTATTACTTCGTCATTGAGGCTATTTTTTAAATCCCAATTATTCTTAACCCATTTATTTTTGGTTGCAATTGAATCTAATTTATTTAAATCCAAAAAAAAGCTTTTTACTGAAGTCAAAAATTCATTGTGGAAATCCCAACATACAACAGGAGCAGTTTTTACACTTAAACCATTATGATGCAATGCAATAGCTTCTTCATATTGTCTAAAATTATTCATGATTTATTGATTTAAAAATCAAATGTAATTTTATTTATAAAGATAAAATAACAATTTTGATACTTTAACCATTGTTCAACGTAAAAAAACCCAATTAGAAATCAAATTTTAACTGAACCACAACAAACTTCTTCTCCTCTGTATTTAAATTACTTAAGGAAATCCCCAGCAATCGGACGGAATCTTTCATTCTTTCTTGATACAATAGTTCTTTTACGACTTCAATTATTAAAGATTTGTCAGAAATAAAATAAGACAATGTTTTACTACGCGTTTGCTGAGAAAAATCACTGTATTTTATTTTTAAAGTAACCGTTTTACCAGCTACATTATACCTTTTTAATCTTTTTTCTAATGCTGATGCAATAACTTCTAACTTCTCTATCATAAAAATTTCAGAAGATAGATTGACATCAAAAGTGTGTTCAGCAGCTACTGATTTTGTAATTCGGTTAGATTTAACCTCGCTTCTGTGAATTCCTCTTACAACATTGTAATAAAAGACCCCTGATTTCCCAAAATGTTTTTCCAGAAATTCTACAGATTTACTCTTTAATTCTACTCCTGTAAAAATTCCAAGTTGGTACATTTTTTCAGTTGTAACCTTCCCAACGCCATGAAACTTCCTGATAGGTAACGCTTCTAAAAATGAAATTACTTCATCCGGATTGACAGTTTTTTGTCCATTGGGCTTATTGTAATCACTGGCAATTTTTGCTACAAACTTATTTACCGATATTCCAGCAGAAGCGGTCAAACCCACTTCGTTAAATATACGTTGTCTTATTTCTTGTGCCAATAAAGTAGCACTTGGATTTCCTTTTTTATTAACGGTAACATCTAAATAGGCTTCATCAAGCGATAGTGGCTCGACTAAATCTGTATAATCGTGAAATATTTTTTGAATTTTATTAGAGATTTCCTTGTAGCGATCAAATCGGGGTTTGACGAAAATAAGTTCTGGACAATTTTTTTTAGCCATAACTCCACTTATAGCACTTCGAACTCCAAATTTTCTGGCTTCATAACTTGCCGCAGCAACAACACCTCGGTTTTCTGATCCACCTACAGCAATAGGTTTTCCGCGTAACGATGGATTGTCCATTTGCTCCACTGAAGCATAGAAAGCATCCATATCGACGTGTATGATTTTTCTATTTGGAATTAATTCTTGCATCGTAATCGGATTGCATAACTGTTCTTATTTTCGAAAGACTTTCATGCTAAGAGTTTTTTGAGTCCTCAACATGCAAATAATTTTCAACAACAACTGATTTGGCTTTTTTTTCTGTTGGAAAAAAGAAACTTATAGGGCTCGATTTGAAATGATTCCAGATGGAAAAGGTAACAAATCGTAATTCATATAAAGAAATGGCTCTAGAACGAAAAGCAAGTCCCATAGAAAGGCTAAAACTAACCATAAAATTAACTAAACCTATGATTCCTATTCCTAAAACACCCCAAAACAACATGATGTCACTAACTTCATAATTAGCTCCGTACAAAGCTAATGCAAGATTCCCACTTGCAAATGTAATATGGCGAATGTCGAGATTTAACCCTAAAAACAACCCTACAGATGCCGTACTTCCCATAAATAATCCAAACCAGAAATTTGAAATAATACCTGCCCATCTTTTTTCATACAGTTTCGCAAATTTTACGGTTTTAGTTTTTCCGAAATTTCTTTTTAAGAAAGGATGCTCTGTAATCCTGAAATAAACCTGATTGTGTTTGTCTCTGTTAGCGACACTTCCTGAAATAATCCCAGATAAAAACAGAAACACACCAGCTATAGCCGCATGAAAAATTGCTAAAGAGTGTATTGGACTTAAATCAATTAATAAAGATTCCCATTTAGTAGCAGCAATATTATAGTGCATAAAATGGTCAATCAACCAGATACCGAGTAAAGAAACTGGAAAAGCCATAATCACATTTCCAACAAATGCGATAAACTGCGAGCGAAAAACACGAGCAAAAAGAATAGCAAAAGCCTTATATTTTTCTGCATCTTTCCCTTTTTTCAAGACTCCTTCTTCTAACGCTTTAATCAATGCAGAAGCAGTCATTGCGGGTTGTTTAGTCGCCAAAGTGAAGCTAAGAAGATAAATGGTGATAAAACCAAATGCATAATTCATACTATACAAAAAAGCATGCCCAAAAAAACTCGTCTCTACTTTAGAGAGCAAAACTTTGATAACACACAAGATTCCTACTATGAGACCACCCCCTAGTGCCGCTTTGAACATTTTATAATATTCTTTACGACTTTCTGTGATATATTGTTCTCCTGTTTTTGCTGTGTGTTGTGTTATTTCATACGAAATCAATTGTGTACTTTCTCCAATAAATTTACGAACGTTATTTTTATAACAATTGAATTTTATTAACCGCAATGCCAATATAATTCCATTGTTTTTTTTATCTTTTGGACTATCTACTGTCAGTAACGAGATTAAAAATTTCAACCGTTCTAGTTGCTGTCTAATTTTTAATAGATTTTGGTTCACCCGAAGTGAAATCCCATATTTCGAACTATTATGAAATGCTTTATCTACAAATTCTACACATTGTTTATGCAAAACCATCAATTGTGCATAAGATAAATCGTCTGAAGAGATATAATGTCTATCTGAACTTCTAATCCGCTCTTCTATTAAGAATAATTCTTTTTCAAAAGCAGAAAAAGGACTCTCCAAATCATCAAATTCCGGTACCATTTTGATTACTTCTGTTTCCATCGCACGCCCACTAATCCGTTGTGTGATTAAATGCATGGCAACTAATAATTCGGATAAAACAGAGTTAGGTTCCGTACTATTATAAATGGATTTAAACCTCAAAAGATCATATAATTCTACCAACTGATTTAAGGGGATTTTGTTAATCCAAATCCCGTCGTTAGCCAAATAAAAAACCTGATTGAGAATATATTCTAAAGTATCTTTCTGGGGTTGATACGGCAAAAATTTTGCGAAAATCCTTTTTTTGACTTCAAAAATAAAATCTACATCCTGAAGGATTGCCGCATCAGAAAGAATTTTATTGAACTTTTTATCTTTTAAAATTTCTTTGAGATAAATAAAAAACTGTTTTCGACATGAATAGTTTTCTTTCAAAAATAAAATGATTTCTTGCAAATCTACCTTCTGAACATTTTTAATCTTTAAAGGTCGAATCAACCGAATCAATTCTACTAATGGCTCCAAACGATCATCAATTTCTCGCCAAGACTGTGCTTCACCAAAAAACTCAGTTAATAGTCCTGCAATGGTTGGCTTTGGATTTGCGTTCAAAAATACCTTCATTATTGTAGTTCAATTTTTGTAAAAATACAAATCGTAAAAACAAATTACTGTAACTAATTCATAAAATTACAGCTTGTATAACAGAATACGAAATCAAAATTTATCAAACTAAAAAATTAATACCTTTGAACTGCATTATTGCACAACTTTATACTGAATTTTCAATTGATTAGTGCCCTATTATAAATCAAAAGAGCGATATAAATAGTCCCTATTTTTTTAGTTTAAAAAAAATTTATTCAGCACCAAGGGAAGAAAACAACATAGAAAAAAGCTAACATTATTTACAAAAAGAAAATGATAGAAATAGAAAGAAAATTTCTCGTGAAAAATGATTCGTTCAAAATAGAAGCTTTTGATAAAAACCATATTGCACAAGGCTATTTAAACTCAAATCCAGAGCGAACTGTTCGTGTTCGCATTAAGGGCGAGAAAGGGTTTCTTACCATAAAAGGAGCGTCAAACGAAACAGGATTATCCCGATTTGAATGGGAGAAAGAAATTTCGGTAAGCGAAGCTCAAGCGCTATTACTTTTATGTGAAAAAGGGGTCATTGATAAAACTCGTTTTGAAATAAAAAAAGGGGACCATGTTTTTGAAGTAGATGAATTTTATGGAGAGAACGAGGGGTTGATTGTGGCAGAAATTGAGCTTAAATCTGAAAAAGAGACTTTTATAAAACCAGACTGGCTGGGTACTGAAGTAACGCGTGACATACGCTATTATAATGCCTATTTGAGCAATAATCCCTTCAAAAATTGGTAATTAATTAGTTAGCAATTCTATGGTTACCAGCATCCCTCCACTACCTTTATTAGAAGTAATATCCATATAAGCTCTTTTGGAAAGATCGATTTCTCTAGATTTTACAAACGGACCTCTGTCCGTTATTTCAACAATTACGGACTTCCCATTTTTTTCATTGGTAACTTTTACTTTTGTACCAAAAGGAAGTTTTTTGTGTGCTGCAGTATATTTGTTATTATCAAATTTTCTACCACTGGCGGTTTTTCTTCCATTAAATTTATCTGCATAATAGGAAGCATGTGCTTCTTTTTTATATATTTTAAATTTACCTAATGAAGTAATTAAAGAATCTATTTTGTTTTCTTCTAATTCTATAGTTGATTTACCTTTCTTGAGCGTATCTTTTTGAATTGAGGCTTTTTGAATTGATGCTTTTTGTTTTTCTGAAATTGAACTTTGGCTATTGACTAAGCTAATAATTGCAAGGAAAAGAAATAATGTTATTGATTTTTTCATATATATCGTGTTAGTTAAATCTATTTTACAAAAACCATACCTAGATAAAAAAAGCCCTATTTCTAGAGCTTTAATTGGTTTTTATAACCAAATTTTCCATGGAATTCTACTCAAAATTAGTACTAAACCTAAACCATAAAAAATAGAGAAAGTTTTGAATTTTGATTCATTAGTCAGTAATTTTTTATGCTTAGACCAACCAATAGTAATAAGAACAATCGCAATAATATTAATTAAAGGATGCTCTAATGCCAGCAACCTGCTTTCAGTTGTTAATCCACCCATTCCTACTGCTTTAATCATATTTAATCCATTAGGAGACACGAAATATAAAATTAACCCAACTAATAATTGAGTATGTATCGCTATTAATGCAAACAATGCAATTTTTCGGTCTTTAGAAGTGAATTCTTTTTTTGAGGTCATCCCAATTAAGGAATTAATCACTGCAATCACTAATACTAAAAGTGCTAAATAAGCCCACCCAGAGTGGAATTTTTGAATGAAATGGTACATATAAATTATTTTTGTTTTAACAAATATAAGAAAAAAAGGCATAAAAAAAACCCTCATTTCAATTGAAATGAGGGTTACAATATTTTAAATTAAACTAGTTGAACGTATAACGAACACCAGTTTGCATTTGCCATCTTGATGAATTTAAACCTACATCATCAATTTGGTTAATTGTATTACCTGTTGCTGGATTGTAAGTAAAAGTTGGAGGTGTAGTACTATTAACAGCTCCAACTTGAGTCAATAATCGTACACTATCACTTGGTGTGAAATATCTTTTACCCCAATTTTTATTCAATAAGTTTGTAAAGTTGAATATGTCAGCTGTTAACTCAAATGTATGCTTCTTATTACCTACATTAATGATGAATTCTTGTGCAAATTTAAGATCGACAATGTGAGTTGTCTTTAAACGATCTCCATTACGCTCTGCATATTGACCTTTTCTAGATCTTAAATATTCATTTCCTTCAATGAAAGCACTAAAAGCATCCCATTGTTGATCAGGAGTTAAACCATTAGCAGTAACAAATGTAATGTCAGATTTAACTGCTGGTACAAAAATTAAAGCAGAGTTAGTAAAAGTATCTTGCATTAAACGACCTCCATCATTGTATACATAACTGATAGGTGTTCCTTGTGCTCCTTCATAGAAGAAGCCAATTCTAGATTTTGTAAATTTACTCCATTTTAAAGTAGCATTACCGTTAGAGATAATCCTTCTTCCTGGGTCAAAATCTGATCTTGACAAACTCAATGCATTTGCACCATTAAAGTTTTCTGTATTTCTCCACTGAGAACTGTTTTGAGATGAAGTAGCATCCATTAAAACAGTAGACTTACCATAAGAATACGTTCCTGAGATGTTACCATCTATAAAGTCAGATCTGAAATTCTTTGCTAAAGTAAATGCTACGTTATAAGCTTTTCCTTCACTTGTGTTAGAACCTAAATAAATACCTAAATATTGATTATCAACTCTATTGTTTCCATTGAATCTTGGTCTATTATCAGCACCTGCAAGAAAACTAGATGCAGCTCTAATATTTAAATCTTCATAAACTACCGCACTGATGTTATCATTATAGGTAACTTCTGATGTAAGTACAAACCCTAATGGTAATTTTTGATCTACAGCAAAACTTGCTTTAAATACTTGTGGTAATTTAAAATCTTTTGCAAATAAATCAATGTTACCACCTCTTCCTCCAGATCCTGGTCTTGGAAATGCACCAGTATTAGGCACTCCAGTTAGTTGACTAGCAACACTTGGATTAGGATTGAATAAAGGCATTTGTGCAGCATTAGTAATTTGTATTGCCCCTTGAGTTACACCATTGTTATTATATGTCCCACCTGGCCAAACAAGAGGTAATCTTGAAGTAAAAACACCGGCACCACCTCTAATTTGTGTTGTTTTTTTACCATTTAAATCATAGTTAAAACCAATACGTGGAGCTATATGAGCTGTTGTATTGATACCCTCACCTACAACAGCTCCTTGTAAATCTTTACCTGCTGCTTGCAATAAAGGTGCTGTTCTATTATTAAAATCAGCATTACCTAAACCATCTTCCCATACAGGAATATCAACTCTTACCCCATAAGATAACTTAAAGTTATCAGATAATCTCATTTCATTTTGAGCATAGAAACCAAATTGTTTAGTCCCAAATTCAGCAGCTCCTAAAGATGCATCTCCTTCGCCGCCAATTAATGAATAATTCATTTGAAATCTGTTTGGCCTTCTGTCCAATAAGAAATCATCTAAGGATGAAAATCGGTATGAACCAAAGTTATTACCAAAAAACACGTTCTTTGATTGAGAAAACTCATTATGAGTTCCTAATGTAATTTTACTAATACCAGTGTTAATTTCAAAATTATCAGTGATAGTTAATATTTTTTGATCTAATAAGTTAGCCGTTGAGAATGCTTCAGATCCAAAGAAAATACTTTGGTTTGCTCCGTCAAAAATTTGTACCGTTGGAAATGGATCTCCTGATGGATCTCTATCGTCAGCAACATTAGTGTAAGCAACAACCAAGTTATTAGAAAATTTATTACCAAATCTAGAACTTAATTCTAATGACGTAGAATTTGTAACAGAGTTGAAAGTTTGACTACCGTTCTCAAAACTTAACGCTGTTATTGATGAACGGTTTGGTGAATATTGATCAGCTTTTACATAACTATGTTTGAATGATAATTTGTGATTGTCATTTATGTTCCAGTCAATTTTACCAATTAATTTATCACTTACTAAAGTACGAACAGTATTAGCAAAGTTTCCTGGGTTGTAACCGTTATAAGTAGCTAGTTTTGCTCTTAGCTCATCTAATCTACCACCTGATAAACCTGTGTAAGATGATAATTCAAATGGTTGCGGTGTTTCATTGTCTTGTTTTTCATAGTTAATGAAATAAAACAATTTATCTTTAATAATTGAACCACCTGCTCGAACTCCATAAGTCATAGCAGAGAAATCACCTAACTTTTTTCTTGGTGCTGTTCCTGCTAATGATGGAGGTGTTTTTCCTGCAATAGATTCATCACGGTTCAAGAAATAAGCAGATCCTTCAAAATTATTTGTTCCAGAACGTGTAATAGCACTAATAGCACCACCAGCAAACCCTGACAATTTAACATCATAAGGAGCAACACTTACTTGAAATTGCTCAATAGCATCAATAGAGATAGGACTTACTCCTGTTTGTCCTCCATTAGTTCCGTTTGCAGCCAATCCAAAAACGTCATTACTTACAGCTCCATCAATATAGATTGCATTAAATCTGTTATTTTGTCCACCAATAGATAAAACATCATCTCCTCTCAATTGAGCTTGAGGTGTTAATCTTGCAAAATCCGAGATATTTCTAGATAAAGATGGCAATGCTTTAATTTTGTCAGAATTGATTACTGTTTGAGCTCCTGTTCTTTGTGAATTAAAAGTGTTATCTCTTGAAGTTCTTACTACAACTTCTTGTAATTCATTAGATTCTTCTGCTAAAACAACTTTGAATGTTTTGTTTTCACCTAATTGAAGGTAAACATCTTTGTCTACAAAATTTGTAAAACCTACAAAAGTAACAGTAACATTATATGGTCCACCAACTCTCATATTAGAAATACTAAAATTACCTGTAGCATCTGTAGATGCAGAGTAACGAGTACCTGATGGAGTGTGTACTGCTAGGATAGATGCGCCTGGTAAGGTTTGAGAATCCTTATCATATACATTTCCATTAATAGAAGAGTTCGTGTTACCCTGTGCGTAAGCTCCAGAGTTAGCGAACATTAGTACAACTAGAATTAAAAATAATTTTAATAATTTTTTCATATTGTTTAGTTTATTAATATTTGGCAAAAATATAACATTTTTATCGTAAAAAGTTAACACAACGTTAAGAATAATGTCTTTTTCTAATAGGATTTTTTACTCAAAATGATTTATTTATAGTTTTTGTTAAAATAATGTGTTATCCTCGTTTTTTTTTGGTTTTTAATTATTTTTTTATAAAAAAAATTAGTATTGTACAATACCAATGATTTATGTATTTTTTTTAAAAAATACTAAAGCAGAGTGACTTATAAACAAAAAGCACTGATTTAAATTAAATCAGTGCCTTTTGTGTATTTAAATATAAAAAAAAACAATAAATTTTTAAATCAAAAAAAACTTATGAAATAGTAAATAAATAAACAATGTAAGTTCTCTATTTATTTATCAGAAAATGATTCAATAAAAAAGCTGTAGAATTGTCATGGTTTTTTACGGTTTTTGTATTTATTTCTTCTAAAATAGAATTAGCTAATTGTTTACCCAACTCAACACCCCATTGATCAAAACTAAAAATATTCCAGATAATTCCTTGTACAAAAATCTTGTGTTCATACATAGATATTAATGATCCTAAAGTTTTTGGCGACAACTTTTGAATTAAAATAGTGTTTGTAGGCTTGTTTCCTGAGAAGACTTTAAAAGGCAAAAGAAATTTAGCTTTTTCCGCTGAAACTCCTTGTTTATCAAATTCTGCTTGAACTTGCGTTTCTGTTTTGCCATGCATTAATGCTTCTGTTTGTGCAAAAAAGTTAGACATCAATTTATCATGATGGTCATTATCTCCGTATAAAGGAGTTATGAAACCTATAAAATCTGCAGGAATCAATTTTGTTCCCTGATGAATTAACTGAAAAAAAGCGTGTTGCGCATTAGTTCCCGGTTCTCCCCAAATAATAGTTCCCGTTTGATAATTTACTGGCTTTCCATCACGTCCTACACTTTTACCATTGCTTTCCATAGTTCCTTGTTGCAAGTAAGGTGCTAGTTTTTGCAAGTATTGCGTATACGGAATCAAGGCTTCACTTTCGGCACCAAAAAAATTATTGTACCAAATGCTCAATAATGCTAAGATAACAGGCATATTTTTATCAAATTCTTCCGTTTTGAAATGCTCATCCATTTCATTAGCTCCTTGCAACAATTCATCAAAATTATCGTATCCTACAGCTAAACTTATTGTAAGTCCAACGGCACTCCAAAGAGAAAATCTTCCACCAACCCAGTCCCACATAGGAAATACATTGTTCGGATTTATCCCAAACTCTGTTGCTTTTTGAATATTGGTCGAAACCGCAACAAAATGCTTAGCAATATCTTCCTGAGTTGTCCCAAAGTCTTGAGATAAAAACCATTTTTTGATAGTTTCAGAATTAGTAAGTGTTTCTTGCGTGGTAAATGTTTTAGAAACAATCACGAAAAGGGTAGTTTCCGGATTTAGTTTTTTTATAACCTCATTGACGTGATCACCATCAACATTAGAAACAAAATGAACATTGAGATGATTTTTGTAAAATTGTAATGCTTCAACAGCCATAGCTGGGCCTAAATCTGACCCTCCAATACCTATATTAACAACATCCGTAAAAGGTTTTCCTGTGTAACCCGTTCTTGCACCTGAAGTAACTTCATTTGTAAATGCTTTTATTTTATTTTTTACTTCATAAATTTCAGAAACCACATTCTGACCCTCAACATTTATAATTGCAGATTCTTGCGCTCGCAACGCAGTATGAAGCACTGCTCTATTTTCGGTTTGGTTAATTATCGCTCCCTCAAAATAATCTGAAATAGCACTTTTTAGACCAACTTCATCTGCTAATTCTTGTAATAACTGAAGTGTTTCTTGATTAATAATGTTTTTAGAATAGTCAATTAAAAAATCATTCCATTTTAAATTGAATTTTTCAGTTCTCGTTGCGTCCAACTGAAATAATTCTGACATCGAAGCTTTTTGCATTTCATTGTAATGCATTTCAAGTTTCTTCCAAGCGTTCGTTTCTGTTGGGTTTATAGTATTTAAAGCCATTTATTAGGTAGTTTGTAGTATTATTTAAACTTGGCAAAAATACTGAAATTAGTTTTAATGGTAAATGGGTTTTCGATTATATCACAATTTAGCAAGAAAAACACTAAATAGTAGCCATAATACCATCAGTTGAATTATTTCGGTTTTTAAAGCAAGTGCATTTTCAAATAAGCAAAAAAAATTTGTAATTATAGATTAGCGACACTATCTAGCTGGAATTTCAGAGGTGTTATTTTTTCCAAAAATCGACTTTTATTATTACCGGTCATAGGTTCACCAGTAGGTAATTTAAGCCTTAGCGCATCAACTTGCTTGCCATTTTTCCAAAATCGATAACATACATGAGGACCTGTTGCCAAACCAGTACTTCCAACCAAACCAATGACTTGACCTTGATTTACACGTTGACCGCGTCTTACCAATATTTTTGACATGTGCAGGTATTGAGTAGAATAAGTTCCATTGTGTTTTACTTTTACAAAATTTCCGTTTCCAGCCGTAAAACCACTTTGTTCAACTACACCTCCTGCTGTAACAGTAATGGGAGTTCCGCGTGGAGCTGCATAATCCGTTCCTTTGTGTGCTTTCCAACGATGTTGTACCGGATGAAAACGACTTGATGAAAATCGAGAGGAAATTCTACTGAATTTTATTGGTGATTTAAGGAAGAAATTTTTCAGTGTTTTCCCTTGCTCATCATAATATTCTATTTTACCAGAATTTTGAGCAAAAGGAAATGCATAAATGATTTTTCCTTTGTATTCAAAAAAGGAAGCTTCTAGTTCTTCTACTCCATCATAAACTGTATCATTTATGAATCGCTCTGTAAAAGTTATCGCATAACGATCGCCTTTTTTAAGTTTCATAAAATCAATGGAATACGCATATATTTTAGTTATCTTACTAGCTAAGGCTACTTCAATCTTAGCATTGCCTAAAGTTTCTGATAAAGACTCTTTCAAAACGCCACCTATAGTGCGTCGCTTAATCGTAATGGGTTTTGTTTTTTTGTAAACAGAAACTGCAGTATCCCGAAAGTCAACTACGTAGTAGCTTAAATTATCAGGCTGATAAATAAAAACCTGTAAATCTTTCTTTTTATTTTTGGACCGAAGCATTGTAAAAGGTTTGTTTATCCTGATTGTTCTCACATCAAAACTATCTTTTACTTTAGCGATAATGTCATATACTTGTCGATCTCCTATATTTTGTTGTTCTAATAAAGTCCCAAAAGTATCACCTTTTTGTATCGTATCGTGAATGACATTAAAATCAGCATACACAAAACCAAACTCACTCTTTTTAGGAATACGTTTTACTGCTTTTTCCTCCTTTATTTCCTCCGTTTTATTACATGATACTAAAGAAAATATTGCTATTATAACTATAAATATTTGTTTCAAACCGTGCTTTTTAATTCAACCTACATTTCTACTCCCCAATTTTCTAACTCATGGCTACTCCATAATTCAGGGAAGAAAATTCTTCTCTGGTATTTTGGATGCATGTATTTTTTCCAGTCGCTTCCACCTGTAGCTTCGCCATTACCCTTTCCGCTTTGATCAATGTATTTTTTTGCTGTATTTAAATGTTGCATTACCCAAGTAATGTTTACCGTATGGTCATAATGACGCATCGCTTGTACTAATTCAGGATTTTTTTGATCTGATTCCGGTAATTGTTTGAATTTTTGCCAAATGTTTATGGTGTTGTATTCCTCCATATGCGCCAGGAATTCTTTTTTATATTTTCTCTCAAATTCCTCCAATAGAAATGATTTTTTGCCGGTGTGATAATCTTTTCCGGCGGCTTGCCAATACAAATGTTCCAAGGCAAACTCGTATGAGGTATTCCTGTCAATTGAATCTCTATAACGGTGATCAATCAAGTTTATAAGGTCTGTAGAAGAAAATTCTATTAATCGGTACTGCGCACTCTGAAAGCCACTCGCAGGTGTCAGTGTATTTCGAAATTTCATGTATTGTTCCACTTCCATTCCATCTCCCATAATACTGAAAGAGGTCGTTAACATATCAAAATACCGACTGATTCTCATTAATCTTTCGGTAAAAAAATCAGTTTGAATATTTTCACAATAGGAAATCTGGCGCATTTCCCAAAGTATCATCTTAAATATTAATTCGTTCACCTGATGGTACATGATAAAAACCATCTCATCCGGAAGCGTCGTTCTTTGAGTTTGAAGATTTAATAAAGCATCTGTTTGAATATAATCCCAATATGTAATTGGTTTTGACCACAATAGACCTTCAAGCTGGGTCTCCGTTTTTTGATTTATTGCTTCATATTTAAGCTCGATTTCTTTTAAAATAGCTTCTGAATTGTCGTTATTGCTCATTATTATTTTGTTTTAAAAGGTTTTTTCAAACCTTTATACGCATCTATATCTGCTTTGATTGAACCTACTGCCAAACTGGCTTTTATTCTAAGTGGCACTTTATTATCATCATCTGATATCCAAACCGTAAGACTTTCTTGCTCTTTAAAAACACGCCCAGATTGCACCAATGGCCTAAAAATCATTGATGGAACGACGCCAAATTTAGTGGTAATATCTTCCCGACCAATAAACTTTAGCTTGAATTTAGTAGTTTCATCATCAAAAAACATGTCTATTGCGACTGATTCCCCAATTTTTAACTTATCAATATTAGGATGATTCCTTAAGTAATAAAATGTGGAGAGTATGTCTTGAGTGTTTTTTGGTATGTAAAGCGTTTTTTCGGTTTTGTGCTTGTAATCTTTTACAACTACTCTATTAACAGACTGATTAAAAAAACCTTCTTGGTTTTTAGTGTAGCCGCCTTCGTCAATTTTTCGAACAAAGCGATATGGATTTTTCGTTTCTTTATCAATATAACTTTCGTACAAATCATCTACTTTGAAGAAAAATCGGGACATTCCAGTGGTATATCCTTTCCCTACAATATGATACGTTTTTTTGTTATTTATAGCCGCATCTTTTACTTCTAATGTGGCATATCCTGCATTTACTATCCCGTAATGTATTCTGAATTTAAAAAATTCTCCCACACCATAAGCATCTTCCTGAGGAGAATCAAAGCTTACTGTTACGATCAATATAAAGAATAAGATTAGTTTTTTCATTACTTCTTTTGTCAATTTATTGACAGTATTGCAAAATTTATTCCAAATATATCAAAACAAAAAAACTCAGTCAAATAATGACTGAGTTTTTATGCTATTAACTAACCAAAAAACTATAAACTATGAAATTTATATGAAATCAGGAAGGAAACCACCCCTTCCCTTTTTGCGAGTGCAAAGGTAGCTAACAAATTCAGTTATTCTTTCGAAAAATAAAGTTTAACACAACATTTACAAAAAAACACGCTGTTCATCGGTTATTTTTTCACAATGTGTAAAAATAATGCATATTTACAACGTTCCTCGCAATTGTTGTTCTCGTTCTATTGATTCAAATAGCGCTTTAAAGTTACCTGCACCAAACCCTTTTGCTCCCATTCTTTGAATAATTTCAAAAAACAAGGTTGGTCTGTCTTGTACTGGTTTTGTAAAAATTTGCAATAAATATCCTTCTTCATCGGCATCGACCATGATAGCTAATTTCTCGATTTCATTTAAATCTTCTTTCATCATTTTCATGTGATCGCCCAATCGCTCCGGAATAGCCTCATAATATGTATGCGGAGGTGCAGATAAAAATTCGATTCCTCTCGCTTTCAGTTGCGACACCGTTTTGATAATATCATCCGTTGCAATGGCGATATGCTGAATTCCAGGTCCGCCATAAAAGTCTAAATACTCCTCGATTTGCGATTTTTTCTTTCCTTCGGCAGGTTCGTTAATTGGAAATTTGATTCTTCCGTTTCCGTTTGACATTACTTTACTCATCAACGCTGAATATTCCGTGTTGATTTGTTTGTCATCAAAAGAAAGGAAATTTACAAATCCCATCACATCTTCATAGAACTTAACCCAAGTATTCATTTCGTTCCAACCTACATTCCCCACCATGTGATCAATGTATTTTAATCCTGTTGGCTCGGGATTGTAATCCGATTTCCATTCCTTGTAACCAGGCAAGAATACACCATTATAATTTTTGCGTTCCACAAAAATATGAACTGTTTCTCCATAAGTATAAATTCCAGAACGAACAACTTCTCCAAACTCATCTTTTTCTACTGTTGGCTCCATAAAAGAACGAGCACCACGTTTCATAGTTTCCTCGTACGCACTAGTGGCATCTTCAACCCAAAGTGCGGCTACTTTTACCCCGTCACCGTGTTTTCTCAAATGTTCATGAATTGGAGAATCCTGCGTTAATGGAGTTGTCAGTACAATGCGAATTTTATCTTGCTTCAGCACATACGATGTTCTGTCTCGTACTCCGGTTTCTAGTCCGGCATACGCCAAAGACTGGTAACCAAAAGCGGTTTTATAATAATGTGCAGATTGTTTTGCGTTTCCTACGTAAAATTCTACATAATCGGTTCCTAATAATGGAAGGAAATCTTGCGCTCCTTCAAATATTTTTTCTAGTCCGTATTCTACTGATTTTATTTCTTTCGACATGTTATTTATTTGTTTGATTCGGTAATTCTAGTTTGGGACCGCGGATGAAGCGGATAAACTGATGTACACGGATTGATTAATTTAAAATATGTTATTGATTACGTAAAAGCCCTAGCCCTGATGGAAGCGGCATCCTTTTTTGAGGTTTTTTAACCGAAAAAAAGATAAAGCGAACAGCAGGAAATAGCTCCTTACTTTGACTACGCTTAGGATGGCAATTGTAATGTGATTGCTTCGTTTCTCGCAATGACTTATTCCACCCAAGATTTATAGTACTGACCATCATCTAATCCCATGGCTTCTTCGGTGACCATAAGCGGCCGAAATGTGTCGACCATAACCGCTAATTCGTGAGTTTCAGTATGACCTATACTGCGTTCCATGGCTCCCGGTGCGGGTCCGTGTGGAATTCCTTTTGGGTGCAGGGTAATGTGTCCTTGCTCGATATTATTGCGGCTCATAAAATCTCCATCTACATAATATAAAACCTCATCACTATCAATATTACTGTGATTGTAAGGCGCTGGAATGGCTTTAGGGTGGTAATCGTACAGTCGCGGACAGAACGAACAAACGACGAATGTTGCCGTTTCGAAGGTTTGATGGACCGGTGGCGGCTGGTGTACGCGACCCGTTATAGGTTCAAAATTATGAATGCTGAATCCGTACGGGAAATTATACCCATCCCAACCCACAACATCAAAAGGATGCGTAGCATAAACAACTTCATGCATCATTCCTTCTTTCTTGATTTTGATTAGGAAATCGCCTTTTTCATCGTGCGTTTCTAACTCGTTTGGTAAAATAAAGTCACGCTCGCAAAACGGCGAATGTTCTAAATGTTGACCCGATTCGTTTTTATAACGTTTTGGTGTGTAAAAAGGAGCAAATGATTCGACATAGAAAAGTCTGTTCTCTGATGTTTCAAAATCAATTTGGTAAATCATTCCGCGAGGAATAATCAAGTAATCGCCATATTCGAAAGGAATATTTCCCATCATGGTACGCAATTTTCCTTTTCCTTTGTGGATGAAAATCATTTCATCGGCATCGGCATTTTTGTAGAAATAGTTGCGTAGTGATTGTCTAGGTGCAGCTAATCCTATTGTACAATCTTTATTGACTAACATGGGTTTACGGCTATCCAGAAAATCATCTTCGGGCTTAAGTTCAAAACCTTTGAATA
Organism: Flavobacterium glaciei; assembly: GCF_003350545.1. Classification (GTDB taxonomy): domain Bacteria; phylum Bacteroidota; class Bacteroidia; order Flavobacteriales; family Flavobacteriaceae; genus Flavobacterium; species Flavobacterium glaciei. The sequence goes on along the minus strand of NZ_QQBA01000003.1, from coordinate 102,499 downwards.
ACAACGATTTTATGTTTTTTCCAATGGCAATTTTCGGTTCAACAGAATAGGATTTTAAAATTTCCTTGACTTGTGTAGGTCTGTGTACATGATACAATAAAGAGGAATGGCCGTGAAAACCTTCTGTACCAAATAGTTGTTCGTAATACAAACCACCCGTTGGTTTTTCGAATTGTGTGTGTCTTTTTTGAGGGAAACTCCCCAATTTGTGATATAAAGGCATGATTTTTTTGTTTAAAAGTGTAACAAATTAAAGTTGAGATTACTTTATGATGTGCTATGATAAATCAAAAAAAGAGGTACTTACTCAGGATTTCTCTTGATAAGGAATTGAAGATACTCTAATAAACCTAGCCATTTTGTTTTCATTATAACAAATATCGGAATTATTATTGAAATAATTTATAATTAAAACAAAAACCCAATACTGAACCATGTAAATCCTTTGGGCTGTTCTGGAGACCATGAATATTTTATTTCTATAGGTCCAATGACAGTTTCTAAACCATATCCAACGGCATAACCAGAATATTTTGGGATTGAAATCCAATCTACCGTTTCAAAAATCCGATCTCCAATATTAGCAAAATTTGCCGAGAAATTGATGTGATTTTTTTTGTAAAATTCATAATCTACCGTTCCCGTTGATTTTATGTAACTATTGGCTGCCAGACTCAAATAATCATAACCATATAAATATTTGAAATTATTCAATGGATTATAACCGTAACCCCCTAAAATAAAATTAAAAAAAGCAACGCTGTCCTGACCAAAAGAAAACCCGGCATCAGTTTGTAATTTTATTGTAGCATTTTTAAATAAAGTTGCTGCTACCCCAAAATCCCCTTTAGCGATTGAATATGGTTTAAAATCGCCAGTATAATTAGAGGAAAGTAAATACGAATGAATATCACCTGTGAAATACCAACCTTTTTTAGGAAAATTTTTATTGTCAAAGGAATCGTATTTCATATACCCAAAAAGACTCAAGTAATTACTATTATCAATTATTGGGTCTACATTAGCGAGTGTTTCTGATTTTATTTTTAAAAATTTAAATTCAACTCCGCCTCCAATTAAAAATTTTTGAACAAATAACGATTGGAAATACGCTTGATTCGTCAAATCTGTAAAATCAACGTTAATGGAGTTTATATCTGGATTATTAAATGTTGTACTGCTAATTTCTTTGGCTACATTTCTATTGAATTGATTGTAATTAGATTTGAAACCAAAACTCAAATTAAATCCATTTTCGATGTAATAATCTAAATTGTACCTAATATTATCGCCTAAAATAACATCCAGTGAAGCAATGTCATTTTTAAAAAGTGTTTTTTTGCGGGTCAAGTTTACTAAAACACCACTTTTAAATAAATTATCGTAATGCAATCCGAATTTTAAATACGTTTTTGTGGGATTTTCTTTTAGACTAATATTCAAGTCAACATCTTCTTTATTAGCTTCCAATGAATACGATATTTCACTGAAGTTTTTAGTGGCATTTATATTATTAATCCCCCTTAACAAATCATCGTAACTCTTTTTTGTGCCTGGCTTAAACCTTAATTTTCCAATGACATATTCTTTAGTATAATTATCTAATTCATTACTGTTTATCGCTCGAATTTGCAGGCTATCAGAACGTAATTGTAAATTTGGTTTCCGGTACGGATTAGACTCATCAACAATTTTTTTTAATTGTTCATAAACGGCAAAGGTTGCCTCTTCTCCTTTTCTTATTATTTCGTTTCCCTTATCAAATGATATTACACCGTATTGCGTAACATCCGGTTTAATGTAAATATCTGTATTAATTACATTTTTCTTCATTCGCTCAATAGACTGAAGATTTGTGATTTGTACCAAGATTTTAGTAGCATCTTTGAGTTGTGTTCGGTCATACAAATCATTTTGAACATCGACTCCTATAATGATATCTGCACCTAATTTTCGTACCTCTTCTATTGGGTAATTATTCACAACACCACCATCTACCAAAATTTTTCCATCAATTTCCACAGGGGAAAACAGAGAGGGAAATGCAGAACTTGCAATCATGGCTTGGGCCAAATTTCCTTTATTCAATAATACTTCCTCACCAGTTTCAATATTGGTACCAATACATAAAAAAGGAATCGGTAGTTGATTAAAATCCTTTATGTGTCTAACGTTTCTGGTAATTCTACTCAATAAATTATAATTGTACATTCCTTTAGAAAGCGCTTCCGGAATTCCAATTTTGAATTTATTATAAGGAAGAATCAAAGCATATAACTCGTCATTTCTTCTTTCATAAAAATTTCTAGAGGATCTGGGAATAAAGTCGTTGATTAACTCGTTAAAATCTGTCGCCTGAAAAATCGAATCAATTTGGGTTGCATTATATCCTGATGCATAAAGACCCCCAATTACTGCACCCATACTTGTTCCGCCAATGTAATCAATCTTGACTCCAGCTTCTTCTAAGACTTTTAAAACTCCAATATGAGCAAATCCTTTTGCACCACCACCACTCAAAACTAAACCTATTTTAGGCTTTTTTTGCTCTTGCGAAAACACAGCTAAACTGGTTAAAACAATGACTAATAGTGCGATTTTCTTCATAAGCAGCCATTTATCCCATATTAGAATGAGGTAATATTAATTTTCATTTGCAGCCTTGTAAAATTCGGTAATTTTTTTGGCTTTTGACATACCTATAACGTCCGAAATTTCTTTTTCTGTTGCTAATTTCAATCTTTTAACACTTTTAAAATGCTGAATCAGAGTGAGCATTGTTTTTTCTCCAATACCGGGAATGGATTCTATCGAAGAATTCAGCGCTGCTTTACTCCTTTTGTCCCGGTGATGCGTGATCCCAAAACGGTGTGCTTCGTTTCGCAACTGCTGAATAATTTTCAGTGTTTCTGATTTTTTATCTAAATACAACGGAATAGAATCGCCCGGATAAAACAATTCTTCCAGCCTTTTAGCAATCCCAATTATCGCTATTTTTCCACGTAATCCCAGCTCATCAATACTTTTGAGTGCAGATGACAATTGTCCTTTTCCACCGTCAATAATTATTAAATTGGGTAACGGTTGATTTTCGTCCAGCCATCGTTTGTATCTTCTGTACACGACTTCGGTCATCGATGCAAAATCATCCGGCCCTTCGACCGTTTTTATATTAAAATGGCGGTAATCTTTTTTGCTTGGTTTTCCATCTTTAAAAACCACGCAAGCCGCAACGGGATTCGTTCCCTGAATATTCGAGTTATCAAAACATTCAATATGTCTCGGCTCGACTGGCAATCGCAAGTCTTTTTGCATTTGCGCCATAATTCGTTTCGTGTGGCGATCCGGATCTACAATTTGCAGTTGTTTGAGTTGTTCAATGCGGTAAAACTTTGCGTTTCGAATCGATAAATCTAAAATTTGCTTTTTGTCGCCTAGTTGCGGAACAGTAATTTTTATATTTTCACCTAAATCCACGTGAAACGGAACAATAACCTCTCTCGACAGCAAATGAAAACGCTCTCTCAATTCGATAATCGCCAATTCTAATAATTCTTCATCGGTTTCGTCGAGTTTCTTTTTGATTTCCATCGTGTGGGAACGAATAATCGAACCATGTGAAATTTGCAGAAAATTCACATAAGCCGCACCTTCATCTGAAACAATCGAAAACACATCGATGTTGGTGATTTTTGGATTTACAATCGTAGATCGCGATTGGTAATTCTCTAAAATTTCAATTTTTTCTTTTATTTTCTGTGCTTCTTCAAAATGCATGTCAGCAGCCAAACTGGTCATAACACGCTTAAAATCTTTCATGCTTTCTTTGAAATTTCCTTTCAGGATTTCGCGAATAGCATCCACTTGTTTTTGGTAATTTTCTAAGGATTCATGACCTTCACACGGCCCCATACAATTACCAATATGGTATTCGAGACAAACTTTAAACTTCCCGCTTTCGATATTGCTTTTACTCAAATCATAGTTGCAAGTTCGAAGCGGATACAACTCTTTGATCAGTTCTAAAATAGTGCTTACCGTTTTGAAACTGGTATAGGGACCAAAATATTCCGAACCGTCTTTGACCATTCTTCGAGTAGCAAAAATCCGCGAAAAAGGTTCTTTCTTGATACACAACCACGGATAACTTTTATCATCTCGCAATAACACATTATACCGCGGCTGCAAGGTTTTTATCAGGTTATTTTCTAATAAAAGGGCATCTGTTTCCGTAGGAACCACGATGTGTTTTATAGTGACAATTTTCTTTACGAGCACATTGGTTTTGGCCGTATCGTGAATTTTATTAAAATAAGAAGAAACTCTTTTTTTAAGATTTTTGGCTTTGCCCACATACAAAATTTTCCCTTCTTTGTCGTAATATTGGTATACGCCGGGATTATCAGGTAAGGTTTGGATTTGTAAGGCTAAAGTTGTTGGATTCATGTAACAAAGTTAATCTCAAAAATCCCGAAATACAAATCAATACTCTTGAAATCTTACTAAGGAAAATTTTATCGGAATTTTAGTTTCTAATTCGTTATTATCCTTATTTTTATGCTTTCAAGAACCTATGATGAAAATTAATACCACACCTATTGTTCTTTTTGGCGAAAGCATAAATCCAGGCGAAAACAAAACTATCAATGTCGAAATCGCCAGATTACACACCACTACAAAATTGAACATTCCCATTATCGTGCGGCGCTCCAAGTTTGAAGGCCCCGTAGTTCTTTTCTCGGCAGGAATTCATGGCGACGAAATCAATGGAGTCGAGATAGTACGACAACTCATTTACAAAAAAATTAACAAGCCAAAAAGAGGCACAATCATTTGTATACCAATCATAAACGTATATGGATTTGTCAATAAATCTAGAGAATTTCCAGACGGTCGGGATTTAAATCGCGTTTTTCCGGGAAGCAAAACGGGTTCTCTGGCCAGTAGATTCGCGTTTCACATTTTAGCCGAAATCATGCCATTGGTACAATATGCTGTCGATTTTCATGCTGGTGGAGCCAGTCGTTTCAACGCACCACAAATTAGAATCGCACATAGTAATCCGGAACTAAAAATTCTAGCAGATGTATTTAATGCACCTTTTACCTTATATTCCAGAAATATAATGGGATCGTTTAGAAGTTCCAGTGAAAGAATGGATGTCAAAATGTTACTTTTTGAAGGCGGAAAATCATTAGATATCAACAATGAAATTGCCGATGAAGGCATAAATGGAGCGAAACGTCTGCTTAAACATCTTGATATGTTAGACTTAAAACATACTGCGGTACAACAAAAATCCAATACCATTTATATTGAAAAATCTGGCTGGATACGCGCCAAATGCTCCGGATTATTGCACGATTTTAATACGATAGGAAAGTTTGTAAAAAAAGGAACTATTCTTGCCACCATAACGGATCCGTACGGAAAGTTTGAACGGAAAGTAAAAGCGCCAAACGACGGGTATATCATTAATGCGAATCATTCCCCTATTGTGTATGAAGGCGATGCCATTTATCATTTATCCAATGCTCTTGGAGAAGAAGGAGAATAAAAAATTTACAATGAACAAAACAGAGTTACGACAAAAATACAAAACCTTACGAAGTACACTTTCTGAAAATGAAGTAGAAGAAATGAGTCTGGCTATAGCCAATAAAATACTGGCGCTTCCGCTTTGGGAGAAAACCTATTTTCATATTTTCCTTCCCATAACAGAACAAAAGGAAGTCAATACAGAATTTATTCTTCATTTATTATCCGGAAAAGACAAAGAAATCATTGTTTCCAAAGCTGATTTTGCCACCCGCAACATGACGCATTTCCTATTGACTGACAACACCCGAATCAAGAAAAACCAATACAATATCCCGGAACCTGTAGACGGTATTGAAGTTCCCTCAAATAAAATTGATGTAGTTTTTGTACCGCTTTTGGCTTTCGACAAAAAAGGACATCGCGTAGGTTACGGCAAAGGATTTTATGACAAATTTTTATCAGAATGCAAACCTGATGTAATCAAAATTGGACTGGCTTTCTTCGAACCCGAAGAAATTATTAAAGATGTTTTTGAAGGTGATATACAACTGAATTATTGTGTAACACCAAATTCAATTCACTCGTTTTAATTTGGAATGCGTACTTTCGCGGCAGATACAATTAAATAATTTATGAGAACATTCAAAAATTCGAGATTTGCCGTAAGCGTTATGGTTATTTTATTCGCAGTTTCATTTTCAAATTGCAGCATTCAAACCGGAACCCGCACATCTAGTTATAGAGCTAAAAAACTTCCTCCAGGACAAGCGAAAAAAATATACGGTGGAAAAAGTGCGAAACGCTACGCACCCGGACATAACAAAAACTAATTATGCAAAAAGACCTGTTCAAATCATGAACAGGTCTTTTTTGTATGTTGTAAAAAACGTTGAATCTAATCTTGATGAAATGCTTTTTTATTAAAGAAAATCAATATTCCAACTCCAGTAGAAATCGCCATATCGGCGACATTAAATATTGCGTTAAAAAAGGTAAATTCTTTTCCGCCCCAAATAGGCAACCAACTTGGTAAATTTCCATGCCAAAAAGGAAAATAAAACATATCTACTACTTTTCCGTGAAACCAAGTTCCATAGGGTTGGTCAGAGAACAAAGTAGCTAATTGTTGCTGGCTGTCGTCAAAAATAACACCGTAAAAAACAGAATCAATGATATTACCGAAAGCGCCAACTAGGATTAAAGAAATTGCAACGATTAAGTAATCCGAACTTTTCTTTTTCGCTGAATCCCACAACCAATACCCTATTCCACTTACGGCTACAATTCTAAAAAGAGTTAAGAATAATTTTCCATAAGCTCCAGGAATTTGCACTCCCCAAGCCATTCCCTCATTTTCAATGAATAGAATTTTGAACCATTTAAATACTTCAACTTCTTCACCTAAAATAAAATTAGTTTTGATGTATATTTTAGAAACTTGATCAACAAGTAGTAGAATAAAAATAAGGAGATACGCTTTACGTAATGACATATTATAAATTTTAATGGCGCAAAAATAACAATTTAATCAAAAAAAACGCTCCTAATGGAGCGTTAAATCTTGTTTAACAAGAAGTTTATCGTTGCAAGTTCTTTGCTTCGATACTCATTGTTGCGTGAGGAACGATTTTTAACCTTTCTTTCCCAATTAATTTGCCTGTAACTTTACATACTCCGTACGTTTTATTTTCGACACGGAAAAGTGCATTTTTCAAATCACGAATAAACTTTTCCTGACGGATTGCCAGTTGCGAGTTTGCCTCCTTAGACATTGTTTCGCTTCCTTCTTCAAATGCTTTAAAGGTAGGCGATGTATCGTCAGTTCCGTTATTTAAGTCATTCATGTAAGCACTTTTAATCAAATCTAAATCAGCTTGTGCTTTTTGCATTTTGTTTACGATTATCTCTTTGAACTCTGCTAAATCAGCTTCTGAGTATCTTGCAATTTCATCTACCATTTTGTATTATTTTGAAATTAAAATCATTGTTTTTATGTCGTCAAATTCAATTTCTGTGCCGTTTTCTATTTCATCTACAAAAACCAAATCGCTGGTTAATGTTTCTGATTTAATATACACTATGTTTTCAAGAATTGCCTCTTCTAAAATTCCATTTCGTTTCAATTGAACTTTAATTTTATCCGTAACTTCAAATCCAGAATCTTTACGGATATTCTGTATTCTGTTTACTAATTCTCTGGCGATTCCTTCTTGTCTTAAAGCTGGTGAAATTGTAATGTCCAGCGCAACCGTTATTCCGTTTGAATTGGCTACTAACCAACCCTCAATATCTTGTGATGTTATTTCTACATCTTCTAAAGTTAAAATTACGTTTTTTCCCGCAATAACAATATTCAGACTTCCTTCCTTGTCCAATTGGCTAATTTGCTCTTTCGAAAAACCTTGTATTTCCTTAGAAATCAAACCCATATCCTTTCCAAAACGGGGTCCGAGCGCCTTAAAATTAGGTTTAATTTGTTTGACCAAAACACCAGAAGCATCATCCAAAAGCACGATTTCTTTCACGTTTACCTCTGCTTTTATAAGATCAGAAACTGCCTCAATTTCAGCCCTTTGATTGTCGTCAAGTACTGGAATCATTACCTTTTGCAACGGTTGGCGTACCTTTATCATTTCCTTTTTTCGGAGTGATAAAACCAATGATGAGATGGTTTGTGCTTTCTGCATTTTGCTCTCTAACATTTTATTAACATAGTTGTCAACCGAAATTGGAAACTCCGCCAAATGTACACTGTCATATTTTTCCGACTGTGTTGCTAAAGTTAAATCTCTGTAAAGTTTGTCCATAAAGAATGGAGCGATAGGCGCACCCAGTTTACTTATGGTTAACAAACAGGTATATAACGTTTGATAAGCAGCGATTTTGTCCTGCGCATATTCCCCTTTCCAGAAGCGTCTTCTGCACAAACGAACGTACCAGTTACTTAAGTTTTCCTGTACAAATTCAGAGATTGCACGAGCAGCTTTTGTTGGTTCATAATCCGCATAGAAACCGTCCACTTCTTTGATCAAAGTGTTCAGTTCTGACATGATCCACTGGTCGATTTCTGGTCTTTCGTTTAGCGGAATCTCCGCTTCTTCAAATTTGAAACCATCAATATTGGCATACAAACTAAAGAAAGAATACGTATTGTACAATGTTCCAAAGAATTTGCGGCGAACCTCAGCAATTCCTTCTAAGTCAAATTTCAAGTTGTCCCACGGATTCGCATTCGATATCATGTACCAACGCGTCGCATCTGGACCGTATTCTTTTAATGTTTCGAATGGATCTGCGGCATTTCCTAAACGTTTGGACATTTTTTGTCCGTTTTTGTCTAAAACCAGCCCGTTTGAAACTACATTTTTATACGCTACTTTATCAAAAACCAACGTTCCAATAGCGTGTAAGGTATAAAACCAACCACGTGTTTGATCTACTCCTTCTGCAATAAAATCAGCAGGAAAATCTTTGTTTTCGTCAATTTTATCTTTGTTCTCAAAAGGATAATGCCATTGCGCATACGGCATAGAACCGGAATCAAACCAAACGTCAATCAAGTCTGCTTCTCGCGTCATTGGTTTGCCAGAAGCAGAAACCAAAGTAATTTCATCGACTACATTTTTATGCAAATCAACTAAATCGTAATTGGACTCCGCCATATTTCCAATTTCAAAACCTTTGAAAGGATTTTCTTTTTGGAAACCTGCTGCGATAGATTTTTCTATTTCGTTGTATAATTCTTCAACAGAACCTATTAAGATTTCTTCTTGTTTGTCTTCGGTTCTCCAAATTGGCAAAGGAATTCCCCAGAATCTTGAACGCGATAAATTCCAGTCATTGGCATTTTTCAACCAATTTCCAAAACGTCCTTCTCCAGTCGCTTTTGGCTTCCAGTTGATGGTTTCGTTCAAGTCAAACATTCTGTCTTTAACTTCAGAAATTTTTATAAACCAAGAATCCAAAGGATAATATAAAATAGGCTTGTCTGTTCTCCAGCAATGTGGATAACTGTGGACATATTTCTCTACTTTAAACGCTCTGTTTTCTTCTTTTAATCGAATAGCGATTTCAACATCTACCGAACGTTCCGGCGCTTCACCTTCGTTGTAATATTCGTTTTTCACATATTTACCGGCATATTCTCCCACGTGCGAAGTGAATTTCCCTTGTAAATCTACTAACGGAACTGGAGTTCCATTTTCGTCAAGAACTAACATTGGTGGAATTTCTGGCGTAGCTTCTTTGGCTACTTTTGCATCATCTGCACCAAAAGTAGGTGACGTATGTACAATTCCTGTTCCATCTTCGGTAGTTACAAAATCCCCAGAAATTACTCTGAAAGCATTTTCAGCATTTTGATACGGAAGTACTAACGGCATTAATTGTTCATAACGAATGTCAACTAAATCAGCTCCTTTGCATTCCGCTAAAACCTGATATGGGATTTTCTTGTCGCCTTCTTTGAAATTTTCAAAGTCAGCAGGCTCTGTACTTTCAAAGAATCCTTTCCCGAATTGTTTTCCAACTAAGTTTTTAGCCAAAATCAATGTTGCTGGACGAAACGTATATTGATTGAATGTTTTTACTAAAGCATATTCGATTTTTGGACCTACAGTCAAAGCGGTATTACTTGGCAATGTCCAAGGTGTAGTAGTCCAAGCTAGGATAAAGATTTCGTCTAAATCCAACGCTTCTAACTTATAATGCAGTAAATTATTTGAACTGATATAATCGTAAAACTTTGAGAACAATAATTCTTTGTGCGCGTCAATCACTTTAAATTGTGCTACAACCGTCGTGTCCGTTACATCACGATAACTTCCCGGTTGGTTCACTTCGTGAGAAGATAATCCTGTTCCTGCTTTTGGAGAATACGGTTGTATTGTATAGCCTTTGTACATCAAATCCTTGTTGTAGATTTGTTTCAAAATCCACCAAACCGTTTCCATATATTTGGATTTGTAGGTCACATACGGATCTTCCATATCGACCCAATAGCCCATTTTTTCAGTCAAATCATTCCATACATCCGTATAACGCATCACGGTTTTTTTACACGCTTCGTTATATTCTTCGATGGAAATGGTTTTTCCAATATCTTCTTTAGTAATTCCTAATGCTGCCTCGGTACCTAATTCCACAGGCAAACCGTGGGTGTCCCAGCCCGCTTTACGCTTTACTTGGAACCCTTTTTGAGTTTTATATCTGCAAAAAATATCTTTAATGGCACGCGCCATTACGTGGTGAATTCCCGGTAATCCATTTGCCGAAGGAGGCCCTTCAAAAAACACGAATGGTGGGTTTCCTTCACGAGTGGTTACGCTTTTTTCGAATATATTTTCTTTCTTCCAAAAATCCAGAACTTCTGACGCCACAGTTGGTAAGTCAAGTCCTTTGTATTCAGTAAATTTTGTGCTCATTTTATCCTTTTCTAAATCGAGGTGCGAAAGTAAGGAATTTTGAATAAAAGAAAGAAAAGATGAGAGAAAATAGACAAAATTGATTAACGAATTCGATAAAATGGAATCAAAATATCCTTTTATTACTTTCTATGAAAAAACTTCTTTTAAAACATCTAATGATTTTGGTTTTTTAAAACCATCCAAATGAAAACTGTAGTAATCGATTAGAATTCGTAAAACGATTTGCCTTTCTATGACATGGAAAATTTTCTGATTGTTATCGAATCTCAAATCAATGAGTTTTTTGAACAAATTACTTTCATGTTCCGTAAGCGAACTGATGGCATGAAAAGGGGTAAAAATACCTTCAGTCATTTCGAAAAAAGGCATATCCATATCAGAAATATCAGGATAAAAACCCAAATATTTTGTGGTTTCCAATAATAAAATAAGATGAAAATTAGCAATTTCATCGTGATTGTCCAACCAATGCAATGCGGTTTCGAGAAAGGTAAAAAGATGCTCATTTGTTTCTTCTTCGTGAATAGAATGATGCAATATTTCTGAAACAAACATCACAATCGTGCTCTTATAAATATCCGAATGAATCGAATGAAAAGGAGTTGCAATTTTTATTTCCTTGAAATTTTCTAAAGTGCCTTTGTTTTTATGAACGGCTTCAATTTCGAGTATCGTCAACGGTTGAAAATACGCGATTTTCTGATTCGCTTTTCGGCTCGAAAAAGCATCCCGAACGAAGTATGATTTCAAACCATGCGACAACGTAAAGCATTTGACAATCAAGCTTTTTTCTTGAAATTTTAAGGACGAAAGAACGATGGCTTTGGTTTTTACGAGCACAATTTTAATTTAAAGATTGAAAAATTTAAAGATTGAAAAATTCATTTCTCTAAACTATCTAATTATCATTACTTTTTTAACTTTGGTTTCTACTCCGTCTTGTGCCGAAATAAAAATCATGTACACACCGGAAGCGACTTTGTATTTCCCAAAAGCGGTTGTGTCCCATTCTATTGTTCCTCCTTCAGAAATGGTTTCATAAACCAGATTTCCTTCAATATCAGTAATTTTAATATTTGCTCTATCCAATAATCCGGCAATCTTAACGGTTCCTTGATATTCTGGACGCACAGGGTTTGGATATACGTACGCGTTACTCAAATCATCATTGGCAGCAGTCGCTGTTCCTTTGAAAGAAACTAAACCTTTAGCAGTAGCAATAAAAACTTCTCCAGTGGCGCTATTAATTTCAACATCATTAATTACATTGCTTGGCAATGGAGAATTATTTACAGTAAAATGATATTTGGTTTCTTGACCATTTGGCGAGACTAAAAACAAACCGGAATCGGCGGTGCCTATCCACTTATTATTTGCTCCATCAACAGCAATATCAGTAATAAATTGTTCGAACAAGAGTTCTTGCGCTAGATTATCGTCTAAAATAATTATTGGATTAGCCGTCATTTGTTCCTCCGATTGAAAACTACTGACATTCGGCAAAACCCGCAATCCTTTTGTGGTTCCTATCCAAAGCTGATTTCTGGTATCTACGGCAACTGTTCTTACATTTGAAACAGGTAAATTACCCGTATCTGGTCCTGTTGTTATTTTTTTGAATTCATTATTCCTTTCATTAAAACCTACTACACCATTTTCACTCGTAGAAAGCCATTTCGTTCCATTTTTATCAATGACCATCGTTCCAAAATTATTATCAATTGCTGAATCTAGGATGTTTTCCATAGCATAACTTTGCCACTGTCCATTTGGTTTTAAAACTTTCAATCCGTTTTTTATACGACTCGTGGTAACCCAAAGATTTCCTGTTTTGTCAAATGCAGTTCCGTTAACCCTTATGTCTATATAATCAGGCCCCACAAAGGTCAAAGATTCTAAGCCACTATTGGTTTGATTGTATAAAATTTTTGGGATATCATTTTCTAATTTTAGTAAGCCAGAGAAAAAAGAACTTGCATACACTTCGTTTTCATTGCTAGGATTAACGGTAATTCTGGTCATTGATTTTGCCCCAAAAACTTTCTCATAAGGAATATTCAACCATCCAGTTGCACTAAATTTGCTGATGCCGAAGTTGTCTAAAGGATATGGATTATAATCTACCGAATAATCTCCGTAAACCGTCCAGAGCGCACTAGTCGTAGTTTGAAGTGCAAATATGTTGTTACGCGAGGGACCAATAGGAGTTATATTTTCGAAATTTACTGCCGAAGAAAGTAAAGTAGTAATCAATCCATTTTCTTTAGTTCCAATGAAAATTGCGCCATCAATTATTGTTGAACAAGTAAAACTTGATCTACTTTCTGGGATTTGATTTGTATTTATTTGACGCACCAAAGCCATTTGATTGTTGTAAATATAAACACTGCTAGAAGTTGTTACTATCAAATAATCTACTGTTGCCCTCATGTCTAGAGAAGACTGAGAAAGAGTAATAAATCCAGTAAAAGAATTAGAAACCGGATTAAATCTATGAATAATTCCCGCGCCATTAATAGCATATAAATTGGTCCCAAAAGTCACAATGCTCGACCAATTTCCAGTCGCAATAGTTTCCCATTGATTGAAATCGATTAGGTTTTTATTAGAAATATTGGCTTTTCTAATCCCATTATTTGTCGATGCGTAAATAAATCCGTCAAAAAGTGCTGTTTGATTCACAATAATTTCGGCTCCGTTATCGCCAATAAAATAAGTGTCCCCAAATTGCATAGTAGCTAAATTAAATTGAACAATTCCAAAATCACAGGAAACGTAAGCAACACCATCGATCTCCATTAAATGATTGATTTTTTTGATATTAGGAGGGAGTTGTTTATTGATAATATCGACAACATTTAGCATACTCCCATCGGCTTCATTTATCACTATTATCAGTCCGTTTTCATATCCTACAATTGTCTTATTGAATATTGCGCTGTAATAAAGCGCCGATATTGTTTGTCCAGAAAGTCCGTCTATGGTATTGGTTGTTTTAATAACGTTTGTCACTAAATTTTTTGAAAACAAAGCGTTTTCGGAAGCAGCAAAAACAGCCGTTCGAGATTCTGACACATCTTTAATTTCATTGTAAGAGAAATATCCCTGCCACGACAAGTTGCTTTGAGCAAAACCCATTTGGATAAAAAGCAAAAAATATAAAACGCTCTTTTTCATTATATGCATCAATAATTGGTTTACAAATATAGAACAAACGAAAGTCTTAGCATTTTGTTACGCAAAAAAAAGCCTTTCATCCAATCCCGAGCTTGGGTATGGTGAAAGGCTTTTTAAATTATAATAAATCTGAATTATACCACTCCTTGAGCTAGCATAGCATCAGCAACTTTTACAAATCCGGCAATGTTTGCACCTTTAACATAGTTTACATACCCTTCTTCGTCAGTACCGTAACTTTTACACTGATTGTGTATGCCAACCATGATTTCTTTTAATCTGGTATCTACTTCTTCGCTGGTCCAGTTTAAACGAATAGAGTTTTGAGTCATCTCTAATCCTGAGGCTGCTACACCTCCAGCATTTGCTGCTTTTCCTGGTGCAAAAAGTACTTTAGCTTTCAAGAATTGTTTAATTGCATCTAAAGTACATGGCATATTTGCTGCTTCTGTTACACAGATAACACCATTAGCAATTAACTTTTTAGCATCTTCCTCGTTCAACTCGTTTTGAGTAGCACAAGGTATTGCAACATCAACTTTTACTTCCCAAACGCTTTTTCCTTTGTGGAAAACTGCATTTGGATATTTTTCTAAATATGCTTCAGCTCTATTATCTCCTCTTGCTCTCATTTCCAGCATAAAGTCAATTTTCTCACCAGATATTCCTTCTTCATCATAAATATATCCATCAGGACCAGAAATAGTAACAACTTTTCCTCCAAGATCATTTACCTTTAAGGCTACACCCCAAGCAACGTTACCAAAACCAGAAATAGAAACTCTTTTCCCTTTGATGTTTTGACCAATAGTATTCAGCATTTGTTCTGCAAAATAAACTACTCCGTAACCTGTTGCTTCCGGTCTGATTAAAGAACCTCCATAAGCCAACCCTTTTCCAGTTAAAACTCCGGTAAATTCGTTTTTTATTCTCTTGTATTGCCCAAATAAATATCCAATTTCTCTAGCTCCAACACCAATATCTCCAGCAGGTACATCTAACTGTGGCCCAATATGTCTGCACAATTCCGTCATGAATGACTGGCAAAAACGCATTACTTCTCCATCAGATTTTCCTTGTGGATCAAAATCAGACCCTCCTTTTCCTCCACCCATTGGTAAAGTAGTCAAACTGTTTTTGAAAACTTGTTCAAAAGCCAAAAATTTAAGCACAGATAAATTTACAGTATGGTGAAAACGGATTCCACCTTTGTAAGGTCCTATTGCTGAATTCATTTGAATTCTAAAACCTCTATTTACCTGAATTTCTCCTTTATCATCTACCCAAGGAACACGGAATATTATAGAACGTTCTGGCTCCGCTATTCTGAGAAGCAAATTCTTTCCGTCGTATTTTTTTTGCTCTGCAATAAATGGAATTACAGTTTCTGCAAATTCCCTAACAGCTTGAATAAATTCAGGTTCATTTGGATTCTTGGCCTCAACTTGAGCCATAAAATCATTTATTTTTAGTAACATAGATTATGAATAATTAATTAAGAAAACGATTTCGTATAATATACAAAGATACATTTTATAAAAATATTCAGAGTCTGTTTTTTGAATTTATCAAGAGAATTATCTTTTTATTACCCATTTTCAAACAATTGTGTTTAAGATATCCTCATTTAAACTAAATGACTAACACTTTCGTAAGTAAATAAGAATTTGTCTGCTTATTTTTAATTTCCGTTTTATTTTTTATAAGTGTGTGATGTTTTTATATATTTGTCTAGATTAGAAAAACAACCGTAATGATTAAACAAATATTCCTTTTCCTATTAATATGTTTTGGATTTTCACCTGATGCAAGTGCACAATTTGGTGGATTTTCGCATGAAATAGGGGTAATTGCGGGACCTATTGCTTTTCAATCTGATTATGGGGAACGTTATGATTTTAAAACAAACTCCGGAAATACGGGACTTGGAATTGGGATTATTCATTATCTCAACTTTTCTTACAAAGCAGATTGTAATTGTTATACTCCTGAAACGTATTTTAATGACCACTTTAAACTAAGGTCTGAACTCTCTTATAATAAAACAGAATTACAACATTTTGGACAATGGACTGAGGGTAAACCTTCGCTAGGAAAAGACCAATTGAAAGCTATGACAGGAAGCACGGCAGTAACAAATATTGGTATGCAACTAGAATTTTTCCCTTGGAGCATTCGTGATTTTACAGCCAGAACAGGAAGTTTAGGTCCATTTATAAGCCTTGGTGGACAATTTAGTTATTACAATGCCGAAGCCTCGTCAACAATGGGTCCATTAGGAACTCCATTGACCACTTTCCCTAAATATTTAACGCCTACAGACGGTCGCCCTTATGGTTTTTCTACCGAAAGCGGAACAGTTTGGTCTATAATATCAAGCGTGGGAACCCGTTATAAATTAAGTCCATTACGAGATTTAATGGTCGATTTAAGATTCCAATATTTCTTTTCGAACTGGGTAGATGGTTTAAATCCGAATCCGGAAATTTATAAAGAAAATAGAGCTAATGACTGGTTGGTATGGTTTAATGTAGGCTATATTTATTACTTACAATAGGATTTTAAAAAAACCGTTTTAAAAAATAAAAGCTCCAATCCTAATCCCGACATTTCGGAATAGAATTGGAGCTTTTGTCTTATATATTAAGTTACGCTAATGCTTGTTTCAAGTCTTCGATTAAATCCTCCCCATCTTCAATACCTACGCTTAATCGAACCAAATCATCGGTAATGCCTACTTCCTTGCGCTTGTCCTCCGGGATAGAAGCATGTGTCATCAAAGCAGGATGATTTGCTAATGATTCTACTCCTCCTAAAGATTCAGCCAGTGTAAAAACTTTTATTTTTTCAAGAAAGTCAATTGCATCTTCTTTTTTGCCCGACACAAAAGTAAATGACACCATTCCTCCAAAACCACTCATTTGTTTTTTGGCAATTTCATGATACGGATGGCTTGGCAAACCTGGGTAATAAACTGTTTTGATTTTTGGATGATTGTTTAAAAACTCCACCACTTTTCCTCCATTTTCACAATGTCTTTCTACACGCAAATGCAAGGTTTTAATTCCTCGAAGCACTAAGAAACTATCCATTGGTCCTAATGTTGCTCCTGTCGCAAATTGTTGAAAATGCAATTGTTCTCCAAGCGCTTCATCTTTTACAATCAAAGCTCCGGCAATAACATCAGAATGGCCTCCTAAATATTTAGTCGCCGAATGCATTACAATATCAGCTCCTAAATCTAATGGTTTTTGCAAATAAGGCGTTGCAAAAGTATTATCAACCGCAAAAAGGATTTTCTTTTCCTTAGTGATTTTTGCAATTTCTTGAATATCGGCTAGTTTCATCAAAGGGTTTGTTGGTGTTTCTACCCAAACCATTTTTGTGTTTTCGTTGATTAATGACTTGAATTTCTCTATGTCATTCATATCTACAAAATGGAATTTTATACCAGAATCTTTGTAAATACGGGTAAACATTCTGTACGTTCCGCCATATAAATCGTCCATTGCAATGATTTCATCACCAGATTTAAAAGAACGCAAAACACAATCTGTAGCCGCTAATCCTGATGAAAAAGCCAATCCTCGAGTTCCGTTTTCGATACTTGCCAAGGCGTTTTCAAGTGCGCTTCGGGTAGGATTTGCAGCTCTGCTGTACTCGTAATCCGGATTTACTGGCTGTCCAGGACTCGTTTGTACAAAAGTTGACGTTTGATATACCGGAGGCATAACCGCTCCTGTGCTTGGGTCGTGGTGTTGTCCACCGTGAATGACTTTAGTATTGAATTTCATAAGTTGAATTTTTAATGCAAAATGTTTCACAAATTTACCTTTTAATTTATTTTAACCAAGCTACAAGTAGGTACCTTTGTAATTAATTAACAATTTTGAGATGAAACATTTTATTATTTACACTTTACTGCTTTTTTCTGCTGCGCAATGTTCTGATGAATTGGTTTTTGAAGAGGAATCATTTCAAAAAAAAACCTCGATGCCTTGCAAAGAAAATTGTCCGTCAATTAGTGTAAAAATACCTGTTGCAAATGCCGTTCCGGTTGTTGCGGATAGCATTAATAAAAAAGTGTTTTCAGTAATGAAAGAGATTATATATTTTGGCGAAAAACCCTATTCGGCAACCAATTATAACAGCTTATTAGCCTCTTTTATTGATTCCTACGAGAAACTTCAGAAAGAATTTCCCAATGATAAATTTGGATGGGAAGCTGACATTGAAGGAAATGTAAAATACCAATCCGATGCTGTATTGAATATTGAAATCAAACATTACACCTATACTGGTGGCGCTCACGGATACCAAGGTTTGCGCTCGCTACTTTTTGATCCAAATACCGGAAAATCAATCTCGAATGAGGAATTATTTAATGATAAAGAAGCTTTCAAGGCTTTCGCCGAAAAAAAATTCAGGGCAAAATATAAAATCCCTGCAAACAAATCTATCAATGCAACCGGATTGATGTTTGAGAAAGAAAAATTCCAGTTGCCCCAAAATATTTTTTATACCGATAAAGGATTGTTGCTTTATTACAACTCCTACGAAGCCGCATCGTATGCAGATGGACCAAAGGAATTATTATTGCCGTACACTGAAGTGAATGATTATTTGGCGATTAAATAGATTATTTAAATCAATAAAGATTCTAATTATAGTGCTACTTGAAAATTAAGGTTTTCAACACTTTGTAAAAAACGTAAAAAAATACTTTGCATTCTACATTATAATTTAATAAGCAGTGAAAAAAAATACAGAAAAGAGCATTTTTAAGATACTAGTAATTATGTTGAGTTTATCAATATTTGCATCATCGCTGACTTTTGATGCTTTTTCTTATGAATATCAAGGAGTGAAAATTATATCATCGTTGTCATGCTTTTTGATGGGGAGTATTGCAATTTTGGGTGGCGGGCTGTTAGAATGGTTGATCTGGCTAGCTAATCCTTTATGTCTTATATCCATTTTTTTATTAATTATGGATAAACCTGTAGCTACAAAATTTAATATTGTAGCTGTAATTCTAGCTATCTCATTTTATTCTTGGAATTCAATTCTAGCTTCAGAAAGTGGAGCTTCAGGTAAAATTTTATCAGTAAATTACGGATACTTTATTTGGTTGGCTAGTATAACCACACTAACTATTGGAACTTACTGGTATTTTAAAAGATATAGAGAAGTAAGATACACTGATTAAATCAAGAAGAATATCCAATCTCATAATTAGATTGGAAAACTTTCTTGTCACAGCAAAAAATAAAATTCTTTTTTATTTCCAAATTAACCTTAGTCAAAGTTTTGAACTTTAACTAAGGCATTATATGTTATAAAACGTAAACATCTAATTGTAGAAATCCCCTAGCCCCGATAGCAGCAGATATCCTTTTCCTTTTTTCTTTAAAAAGGAAAAGATAGGAGCGAATAGCGGGATTAAGCTCCCATTATTTTTAGAAATAAATCCTAAATAAATTTTCGAATACTTATCATATTCCCAATATGAAGCCCTTCATGGAAATTACTAAAAGCCATAGCATCCTCCGCATTTCTTAAAACGTGATTGCCAGTTGATGTGGTATATTCCATGTAGGTTTTGAAAATTTGGTTGTCATAATCCACTTTAGTTTGCTGAATGGTTGCAAACAATAACGATTTGATTTCGTCCACTTCGGCTTGGGTTACGATGTGTTCTGGCTTGGTTCCCTTTTTGTATTTCTCTACTAATTCATCAGAAACCATCATTGGCAAACCAGAAAGTTTGTAAACCAATAATTGTTGCGACACGATTATATGACCAATATTCCAAATCAAATTGTTGCTGAATCCTTCCGGAATCGTGTTGAGTTGGTCAAGAGTGTATCCCGATAGAAATTTTGAAACCATATTTCTGCTTGTAGTGCAGACGTCGAATAATTGATTCATTTTTTTATTTTTTTGATAAAAATAATCATTTTCCGTGTCAAATGAATTTTCTTTGCACAAAGAAATCGCTATTTACATGGACATAATATACTATCTCGCATCTTGCGACACCTGCAGAAAAATTATAAAATCATTACCAAAAGAACATGATTTTAAATTTCACGACATCAAACAAGACCCAATTACTGTTGCCGAATTAGAAAAAATGCGTGAGCTTTCTGGCAGTTACGAAGCACTTTTTAGCAAAAAAGCACAGTTGTACAAATCGATGGATTTAAAGAACAAATCGTTGACCGAAGACGATTACAAAAAGTACATTTTAGAACATTACACGTTTTTAAGTCGTCCTGTTTTTATAATTAAAGACAAAATTTACATTGGGAACACCCAACAAAATATGTTGCAGGTAATGAAAGCTTTGGTATAATGTCCAAAAGAAATCTTGCACTAATTGGCGCCACAATTGTATCCATAATTTACGGTGTTACGTTTACCATTGCCAAAGATGTCATGCCGTTGTATATTGATGCCTATGGTTTCATTTTGTTGCGCGTAGGCGGTTCAGTGTTATTATTTTGGTTGGTTTGGCTTTTTATGCCAAAAGAGAAAATTGCTCTCACTGATTTTCCTAGAATAATTGCGGCTGCTTTCTTTGGTGTGGCGTTTAATATGCTTACGTTTTTCAAAGGATTAAGCCTTACTTCTCCTATCAGCGCTGCGGTAATTATGGTTTCGACACCCATGATTGTTTTGACGCTTTCGGCATTGATTATGAAAGAACGCATGCAAAAACGAATGGTTTTTGGAATTATCCTTGGTCTGATAGGAACTGCTTTTCTTATCTTGTACGGAAAATCCATTGGCAGCGCAACAAATGCAGGATTAGGAAATTTTCTGGTTTTGGTCAACGCCATTTCCTATGGATTTTACCTGATTATTGTCAAGAAATTAATGGACAAATACAATGCGTTTACGTTTGTAAAATGGATTTATTTGTTCGGTTTTATTATGGTTTTGCCTTTTGGCTGGGGCCAATTTCAAACTGTGAACTGGAATTTAGTCCCAATGGATATTTGCTGGAAAATAGGATTTGTTGTGGTTTTTTCCACTTTCCTGACCTATTTACTAAATTTGCTTTCGATGAAAGAATTAAAACCAACCACAGTTGCCGTTTTTATTTATTTACAACCACTATTTGCCACTGTTTTTGCAGTAAGCCTAGGCAAAGACGAATTGAGTTTGGTAAAAATTGGTTCTGCTGTTATGATATTTGTAGGCGTTTATTTGGTGACACAGAAGAAGAGTGTTCAGTAATCAGCTGTTAGTGTTCAGCGCCTAAATCGCAGGTTATTGTCTTTTATTATGTTCATGAGGCTGCCTGTATCAACTCGAAAATTAAAATCTGATTACTAAACATTTACTTACACTGAGTTACTGAATACTAAAAACTGACCACTGACCACTTTTTTATTATCTTTGACCTCTTTTAGAAAATTATATGATACAATCAATGACAGGTTTTGGTAAAGCTACTTTGCAATTACCAACCAAAAAAATCACAGTAGAAGTAAAATCTTTAAACAGTAAAGGTTTAGATTTGAATGTGAGAATGCCTTCGCTGTACCGCGAAATGGAATTGGGTTTGCGCAACCAAATTGCACTGAAACTGGAAAGAGGAAAAGTAGATTTTTCTATTTTTATCGAAAGTACCGCGGAACAAACTTCTACGAAAGTCAATGTGCCAATTGTTAAAGCATACATCAATCAACTGAGAGAAGTATATGCTGATGCTGATGAAACTGAACTAATGAAAATGGCGGTTCGCATGCCGGATACCATGAAAATAGAACGCGATGAAATCGATGAAAACGACTGGATACAAATCCAAACCGTTATCGAAGAAGCGTTGCAAAACATCCTGAACTATAGGAGAGATGAAGGAATGTCACTTGAAAAAGAATTTCAATTGCGAATTGGTAATATTCGTCAATACATGACCGACGCTTTGGCACTTGATCCAGAACGCGTTCAGGCGATAAAAGATCGTTTGCAAACTGCAATCTCAGAATTGAAAGTAAATGTAGACGAAAATCGTTTCGAGCAGGAATTGATTTATTATTTAGAGAAATTAGACATCACCGAAGAAAAAGTACGTTTGACGAATCACCTGGATTATTTCCTGGAAACCATCAACGGAACCGAAGCTAACGGTAGAAAATTAGGTTTTATTACCCAAGAAATGGGACGTGAAATCAATACGATGGGGTCTAAATCCAATCACGCACAAATGCAAAAATTAGTCGTTCAGATGAAAGACGAATTGGAAAAAATCAAGGAACAAGTATTAAACGTATTGTAATTATTAACCTGCAAAGTTATATTTCCTTGCAGGTTAATTAATTTTATAACATACCTACAAGGTTTTTGAAACCTAGCAGGAAAACATAAACAGATACTGGAATAAATTCAGCATAAAATGAGCACAGGAGGAAAATTAATCGTATTCTCGGCACCATCAGGATCAGGGAAAACTACTATCGTTAGGCATTTATTAAGCAAAGAAGATTTGAATCTTGAATTTTCTATTTCGGCAGCTTCTCGCGCACCAAGAGGCGAAGAAGCAAACGGAAAAGATTATTATTTCATGTCTACTGAACAATTTAAGAAACACATCAAAAACGAAGATTTCTTGGAATGGGAAGAAGTCTATCGCGATAATTTCTACGGAACCTTAAAAAGTGAAGTAGAACGCATCTGGGCCAAAGGAAAGAATGTGATTTTTGATATTGATGTCGCTGGCGGATTGCGTATCAAACATAAATTCCCAGAAGAAACTTTAGCTGTTTTCGTGAAACCTCCAAGCGTGGATGAATTAAAAAGACGATTAAAGGAACGCTCTACCGAAAGTGATGACAAAATCAATATGCGTATTGCAAAAGCTTCTGTAGAACTGGCAACAGCGCCGCAATTTGATGTTATTATAAAAAACTACGATTTGCCAATAGCTCTTGAAGAAGCATATCAATTGGTGAAGAATTATGTTAAAAAATAGTTTTACTAGTCCTTAGTGAATAGTACTTAGTATATTGTCTTCAGCTAAAAAACTAACAGTAACATCGTTTATCTATGAGTGGAGTGAAATCATACAAAGAATTACTAATTTGGCAAAAAGGAATTAAAATTGTGGTTTTAGTTTATAAGCTTACCAAGGATTTTCCAAAGGAAGAAATATATGCTCTAACAAGTCAGTTGAAAAGAGCAAGTGTATCAATTCCTTCAAATATTGCAGAAGGATTTGGACGTCAAACAGATAAATCATTTAATCATTTTTTAAATATTTCTAGAGGTTCATTAAACGAGATAGAAACCCAACTAATCATCGCTAAAGAATTAGAATTTATTCAAAATGAAAATATATTTAACGAACTTTTGTTTTTAATTGAAGAAGAAAGTAAAATGATAAATGCATTTTCTAAAAATCTAAAATAGTAATTAGAGCTTTTTAGTCATTAACACACATCAACTAAGGACTAAAAACTAAGAACTAAAAACTAAGGACTAAAAAAATGAAAATAGGTCTGTATTTCGGAACGTTTAATCCCATTCATGTTGGGCATCTCATCATTGCCAATCACATGGCGGAGCATTCTGATTTAGACCAAATCTGGATGGTGGTTACACCACACAACCCTTTGAAGAAAAAAAATACATTGCTCGATGATTACCATAGACTTCAAATGGTGCATCTTGCCACCGAAGATTTTCCAAAAATAAAACCTTCAGATATTGAGTTTAAATTGTCACAGCCGAATTACACTGTGAATACGTTAGTTCATTTAGAAGAAAAATATCCCAAGTATGAATTCTCCTTAATCATGGGCGAAGACAATTTAAAATCGTTGCACAAATGGAAAAACTACGAAGCAATTCTAGCGCATCATGAAATTTATGTGTACCCAAGGCTTGATGCCAAAGTTTCTGTTGAAGAAGTAATTGCAAAAGATGCAGAAAATTTGGATTCAAAAATTACACAAAACTTCGGGACAAAAATTCATATGATTGATGCTCCGGTTGTAGAAATATCTTCAACATTTATTCGGGATAATATCAAGAAAGGAAAAAATGTACAGCCGTTATTGCCTGCAAAGGTTTGGGAATATATTGATCACAACAATTTTTACAAGAAGTAATATAAGAGCTCGTAATTTTTACCTAGCTACACCACATTCATAAAATTTAGCTGTTTTGTCATTTCGACAAAGTAGAAATCACATAACAAAAATTACTACTGAGATTTCTCCTTCGTCGAAATGACAAATAGAATAGCATTCTTTTAGTAAAGAATTTACTGAAAATTAATTACCCCAAAACCTTTTTTAATTCTACTTGAACATTTTCAAAAATCGTACTCAAATTATCGTTTTTACCGGATAATACAAAAACCTCTGTACTTGGCATTTGCTTGCTATTCCACAATAATTGAATTTTATTTTCTTCGATTAAATTTTTTGCATTGATATCCCAAACTACTCCTATTCCTGTATTTTTCGAAATGATTTCGAGCATTTCGTATTCGGATGGAATGATATAATTAGGAATCATCGAAGGTCTTTTTTTGTTAAAGACATGTAACCAGAATAATTTGATATGTGGAATTTGAGCATTGTGGCTGAACCATTTTTGGTCGTTTAACCACTGTTCCGTTGCAGAAAAATCCTTTATTTTAATCCTAGATTTCAGCTCGGAAGCATTAATATCATTAGAACCTACGATCACTTGTTTGATTTCGCCAACCTTTTTCTGAATGGTGTCAAACGTATCATATTGTTTGGTGACAACTGCAAAATCAAGTTTTTTAGAATCTACTAATTCAAAAAGCGCATCGTTTTCATGGATGCTAAAATCGATAAAATCAAATTTGGAAACCAATGCGCTTCCCAAACTTCGCATCAAATGCTTTGAAATCCCAATAGAAATTAATCGATTGGCATTAAATGCTTTGGCACGAAAACCATTCTCGACATTTTCCAGTCGGTCCAGTGCTTCGATGATTAAATTATTGAGTAACTTAGCGTATTCCGTAGGTTCCACGCCTTTAGACTTTCGATTAAAAAGTTTATATCCTACATGTGCCTCCAACATTGATATTTGCTGACTAACAGCTGGTTGACTGATAAATAATTCTTTAGCAGCCAAAGAAAAATTTCCGTTTTTATAAACCGATTTAAACGTTCGGTACCATTCGAGATTAACCATGATATAAATATATTTATCACAAATATAATTTAAATTATTTTTACTAATAGCATATTCATCGTAAATTTGTACAAACAAAATCAGAAATGAAGAAAATCGCATTATTTGCCATTATAGCATTAACCGCAAGTTGTATTACTGCAACTGCACAAAATAAAAAAGGTATGAAAAAAGTATTATTCGTTCTAACTAGTCATAGTGAATTAGGGAACACAGGAGAAAAAACAGGATTTTGGATTGAAGAATTTGCCGCTCCATATTATGAGCTAGCAGATAAAGGAGTAATTATTGATATTGCATCACCACTAGGAGGACAGCCACCAATTGACCCAAAAAGTTCAGATCCATCTTCAGCAACTGAAGACACGAAAAGATTTGATAAAGATACGGAGCTTCAAGCTAAACTAAGCAAAA
This sequence comes from Flavobacterium glaciei, assembly GCF_003350545.1. Taxonomy (GTDB): domain Bacteria; phylum Bacteroidota; class Bacteroidia; order Flavobacteriales; family Flavobacteriaceae; genus Flavobacterium; species Flavobacterium glaciei. The sequence continues at coordinate 76,754 of NZ_QQBA01000003.1, read as the reverse complement.
CACACAAACTGGCTGATGTTAATCAAGCTGATTATGATGCTGTTTTTTATCCAGGAGGTCATGGACCATTATGGGATTTAGCAACTGATGCATCTTCAGGTGCTTTAATAGAAGCGTTTTACACAAACAATAAACCTGTTGCTTTTGTTTGTCATTCTCCAGCAGTATTGAAAAACGTAAAAGTAAATGGCGATTTTTTAGTTAAAGGCAAAAAAGTAACCGGGTTTTCAAACACCGAAGAAGAAGCGGTAGGATTAACAAATGTAGTTCCATTTTTACTAGAAGATGCTTTACAAGCTAATGGTGCAATCTATTCTAAAATAGGAGATTGGCAATCATACGCTGTGGAAGATGGATTATTGATTACAGGTCAAAATCCAGCTTCGTCTAAACTAGTTGCGGAGAAATTATTAAACCAATTGAATTCAAAAAAATAAGAAGATGTTAAATTTCGAATTATACAACCCTACCAATTTAGTTTTTGGAAAAGGACAAATTGAAAAACTATCAACGTTAGTACCTCAAGGAGCAAAAATCCTTTTAGCGTATGGCGGTGGAAGTATTTTCAAAAATGGTATTCATGAACAAGTAATCAACAATCTTAAAGGTTTTGAAATCTTAGAATTTGCAGGAATTGAACCAAATCCACATTTTGAAACATTGATGAAAGCGGTTGCTGTTATCAAAGAACAAAACATAGACTTTATCCTTGCCGTAGGCGGAGGTTCTGTAATTGACGGAGTAAAATTCATTTCGGCAGCTGTTAACTTTGATGGAAATCCAATGGACATTCTTCAAAAACGAGTATTAACTAAAGATGTATCTAAAACTATTCCTTTTGGAACTATATTGACATTACCTGCAACAGGAAGTGAAATGAATTCTGGCGGAGTTGTTACTATTCAATCTACGCAAGAAAAATTGTCATTTGGAGGTAGCGCCTTGTTTCCAAAATTTTCTATCTGCGATCCAACGGTAATTGAGTCTTTGCCAAAAAGACAATTACAAAACGGAGTTGTAGATGCGTATACTCATGTTTTAGAACAATATCTAACCTATCCGCACGAAGGCTTTCTTCAAGATCGAATTGCCGAAAGCATTTTACAAACTTTGATTCAAGTTGGTCCTGATGTTGTTGAAAAGCCTACTGATTATGCTTTGGCTTCTAACTTTATGTGGAGTTGTACAATGGCGCTTAATGGATTAATCCAAAAAGGAGTTCCTTCGGATTGGGCTACACACATGATTGGTCATGAATTGACTGCATTATATGGAATCGATCATGCCAGAACATTGGCAGTTGTAGGTCCAAATTTATACCGAGTGATGTTTGAAACTAAGAAGGGAAAATTAGCACAATACGGAAAACGTATTTTCAATTTATCTGGAACTGAAGACGAAATCGCAAACGAAGCCATCAACAAAACAGTTGAATTTTTCCATACGATGGGAATGGACACTAAATTATCTGACTACACAAAAGACTTTGATAAAACAGCTGATTTTATTGTAAATCGTTTTGAAGAAAGAGGTTGGTTAGGATTAGGAGAGAAACAAAATATCACTTTAGAAAAAGTGAAATCAATTGTGGAAATGAGTTATTAATTCAAATAACATAATGCAGATTACAGTAGTTCAATTAAAAAGGCGTTCTCAATTTTGGGAACGCCTTTTAAAATTCCAAAATATAACTAACTAATTCAATCCGCATTTTTTGTTAATTTATTCAACAATAAATATCAATAACGAAACAGACATAATTATATTGTGTGCAAATTGAAAAATATTTATTTTAAATTTAATAATTTAAGATAATTACTTCCTAAAACCATACAAACAGTATGTTTGTGGGTCAATTTAATTTGCTTGATTAAAGGTTTTTTAAGTACTTTTGATTAAACATAATAAAAAAATGGCTGATAATATAAAATTCGCAGTAATAGGTGGTGGAAGTTGGGCGACTGCTATAGCAAAAATGTTGTGTGTAAATCTTACCGAGATTTCATGGTACATGCGCAATGAAGCTGCTATAGAGCACATTAAAAAACACAAACATAACCCCAATTATTTAAGTTCAGTTGAATTTGATATCAAAAAACTCAAACTAACTAGCGATATCAACGAAGCCGTAGCCTACGCTGATTATATTATTTTCGCTATTCCTTCTGCTTTTGTGGGTGCCGAACTAGAAAAACTTACCGTTCCCCTAGAAAACAAAATTATTTTTTCAGCAATTAAAGGAATTGTTCCGGAAACAAGCTTAATTGTAGGCGAACATTTCCATGTTAGATACGATATCCCTTATTACAATATAGGCGTAATCACTGGCCCATGCCACGCTGAAGAAGTTGCTATGGAGCGTCTTTCTTACCTTACCATTGCTTGTGGCGACCCAGACAAAGCTAAAATTGTCGCTAAAAATTTATCTGGAAATTACATCAAAACTAAGATTACAGATGATATCATAGGAACAGAATATGCGGCTATGCTGAAGAATATTTACGCTATTGCAGCAGGAATGGCACATGGGTTAGGATATGGTGATAATTTTCAGTCTGTTTTGATGAGTAATGGGATTCGAGAGATGAAAAAGTTTATTAAGAAAGTTCACAAAATGAAACGTAACATCAATGATTCTGCTTATTTAGGTGATTTATTAGTTACTGGATATTCTATTTTTTCTAGAAACAGAACCTTTGGAAATATGATTGGTAAAGGATACACCGTAAAATCAGCAATGATGGAAATGAGTATGGTTGCCGAAGGATATTATGCCGCAAAAAGCGCTTACAAGCTCAATCAGGCTTATGGTGCTAAAACGCCAATTATAGATGCTGTTTATAGTATTTTGTACGAAGGCCAAGATGCCAAAACAGTATTTAAAAAACTGACCGACAAACTCGATTAATTCAGTTTCAAATAACAACCAAACACAGTTTCTTCATGAACGAAAGATGGAAATACCAGATTAAAACTGGCGGAATTTGGGGGATATTTATGACGGTTTTCAATGTATTGTTCGACATTAAAGAAACCCCTTTTTTAGAACAGGTTGCTACGACAAATTTTTATATTCGCGCAGCTACTTATATCATTGTAGGCATATTTGTTTTAGGTTATTTTACCTGGAAATCAAAAGTTAAACAACAAAGCCGCTAAATCATTTTTATGAGTAAAAGATAGAAATATCAACTTAAGTACGGATTAATTTGGGGACTACTTGTTTCTTTTATTACTGCTGCTTTTGATTTATACAGTATGACTTTTCAAGAGGTATATTTATCTGAAAAAAACACAATACGTACCGCATTATTCGTTCTGGCCGGAATATTTGTGGTAAGTTATTTTAGTTGGAAGAAGAAAATAAAGAGTGAAACTAATATGGACTTATCTCACGATAACGCCGTCAACAAATAGAATGGGCACTTCTTCAACAAAATCCTCATGAATGGAATGTGCCTTGAAAATGAATTTTTTATCGTATAATTTGTCTCCAATAAAAAACGTAAGCATGAACTCATTGTTTAGTGCCAAAACGCTTTTTTCAATCATTTCAATTTTTACCACTGAAACCGCTGGTACTTCGACAAAAGCGTGACGTAAAAGTGATGTTTTTTTCATTTCCCCGTCTATGGTTCCAAATGCTTTAGATACAACCATAACGCTTTCAATTAAGAAATCGCTATCATTGACTAAATAAGCATACCACACTTTTTCCATAAAATCGTCACTCCATTCTTGAACTACGGCAAGAAATACGTTTTCTACTTCGGGGATGATGATGTCTTTTTTCATAAGTTAGTCTTAATGTCCTAGGTCGTATAGTCATAAAGTCGAGGAAATTCGTAAACAGGGATTTCTTTCGACTTTATGACTTTATAACTTTTGACTAAATTGAGGATTTAAATTGCTCTAGGAAACGAACGTCATTTTCATAAAACATACGAATATCGCCAATTTGATACAACAACATGGCGATTCTTTCTATTCCCATACCAAATGCAAAACCGTTATATTCATCAGGATTGATTCCACAGTTTTTCAAAACATTAGGATCTACCATTCCGCAACCCATGATTTCTAACCAACCGGTTCCTTTAGTAATTCTATAATCGGTTTCTGTTTTTAGACCCCAATAAATATCAACCTCGGCGCTTGGCTCTGTAAACGGAAAATAAGACGGACGCAAACGGATTTTTGATTTTCCAAACATCTCTTTGGTGAAATACAAAAGCGTTTGTTTTAAATCAGCAAAAGAAACGTCTTTGTCAATGTATAATCCTTCTACTTGGTGGAAAATACAGTGTGAACGGGACGAAACAGCTTCATTACGGAAGACGCGACCTGGAGAAATGGTGCGGATTGGCGGTTTATTATTTTCCATATACCGCACTTGTACGGATGATGTATGTGTACGTAACAAAATATCAGGATTTGTTTGAATAAAAAACGTGTCTTGCATGTCACGTGCCGGGTGGTATTCCGGTAAGTTTAATGCTGTGAAATTATGCCAGTCGTCTTCGATTTCAGGACCTTCAGAAACATTGAAACCTATGGTAGAAAAGATATCTATAATTTGGTTTTTAACCAATGAAATAGGGTGACGAGAGCCAATAATCATTGGTTCCGCAGAACGGGTCAAATCACCATAAAACCCTTTACTTTCTTCTTTGCTTTCTAGAGCTTCCTGAATGGATTTTACTTTTTCTTCGGCAGAAGTTTTAAGCAGGTTTATTACCTGTCCGAATTCCTTTTTTTGGTCGTTAGGAACATTTTTAAATTCAGCGAAAAGCTCTTTCAAAAGTCCTTTGCTTCCTAAAAATTTGATTCGGAAAGTTTCTAATTCTGCTGCATTTTGCGTTGAAAAGGCCTGTGCTTCGCCAATATATTCTTTTATCTTATCTATCATTTTCATTCCGTAATTGAGAGTGCAAATTTAAGAAATTTGTTCCAAGTTTCACATTTAAAGTTTCAAGTTTGTTGCATTACATTTAAAACTAACAATGTTGTTTAAATTAGCTATTTTATTACCTCTCGTTCCAAGAAGTAATTCACTATTGCTTCTTTCATCAAAACCGATTGTTCTCCAGCTTTTAGCGGTGGTAATTCCTCTTTTACTTTGTAATGTGGCCATCCATCTTCATCAAAAAACTCGAATTCATAAAAACCATACGGTTCTAATAAACGGCAAATCGCGATGTGCATCAAGTTTAATTTCTCGTCTTTTTTGAATTCTTTGTGTACTTTACCAAGTTCTTGTACTCCAATTAAATATATAATGGCGTCTAAATCTAAATCTTCCCCTTGCGAAAATTGATTAGAAAGTATATTAACTAGCTGTTCCCAGCGATCTTTAAGTTGTGTGTCTCTTGACATTTTTTATGAATTATGAATTATGAATTATAAATTATGAAATCATCTCTCATAAAATTATTTTGGCAAAGATAAGAACTTGAAAATTGGCAACAGTAAAGAACAATTCTTTTATATTTGCCTTTCTATTTATTATTGAATTACAATGGGACTTTTAGATATTATTTTAGGTGTGCTGCTTGCCTTTGCTTTTTATAAAGGATTGAAAAACGGACTTTTTGTAGAACTAGCTTCGTTAGTTTCGCTATTAGCAGGAATTTATTTTGCCGTCAAATTCTCCTCCTTTATCAGGGACATTTTAATGGGATATGTCAAATGGAATCCCAATACAATCCAGGTTGTTGCCTTTATACTTACGTTTATTGCGGTGGTTGTATTAGTAACAATTTTAGGGAAGTTCCTGACTGGAATTGCTGATTTTGCATTTTTAGGTTGGTTGAATAAATTGGGCGGTGGTTTTTTCCGAGTGCTCAAAACAATTTTGATTATCAGTATTGTCTTTGCCGTTTTCGAAAAAATAAATTACAATTATATTTTAGCCAAAAAAGAAACTTTAGACAATTCTCTTTTTTACAATCCAATTCAAAAAACAGCGGGTTATATGTATCCGTCACTAAAGGAATGGTATAGTAGTTTGAAGAAAAAGTAAGCAAAAATTCACAGTGAATATTAGTATTTAACACTGAAAATTAACTCCTAAAAGCTATTGTTTCACTTCCTTAATTGCACTGCTTTCAATCCAGCCTTCGGTTCCATCTGTTAGCTGCACTTTTTTCCATTTTCCAATGGTTTCAAATACATACACTTTAGTTCCTTCGTGAAGTGTGAATAACGGTTTTCCACCATCTCTAGGTTCGCTTTTTACATTAGTCCTTTCAGCAAATACTATGGCTGGTTTTTCAGTATCAAAATGACTTTTTTCAAAAATGGCAGATGAAACACTAATCAGAATTATAAAAAAAAGCAGAAACATTCCAAAAAAGAAAATCCTTTTTGAAAGCGTAATTTGTGAAAAATAATACCCGATAAAAAACAACAAAAAAGTCATTGCTAGTCCAACAGAAATCCACGCCCACGTATTGTAATGATAGATTCCTGTAAAATCCCGAATCAGCTTTGCAAAACCTACTTTTGGAATTACTTTAATTTCATCAATGGTTCTTTTTTGAGCGAATTTCAAGTTATTAATAGCATCATTATTCTTCGGATTTAAAACCAATGCTTTTTCATAATTGTAAATAGAAGGCGCTACTTTGTTCAACTTATAATAGGCATTTCCTAAATTATAATACAATTCAGAGGAGTGTTTACTTTCTGTCAAAACACTTTCATAAGCAGTAACAGCTTCCTTATATTTCGCTTTTTGATAATATTCGTTTCCTTTTTCAAAGCCGTTTTGGGCAAAGAAAACCTGGGTTGAAAGTAATAATATGTATAGTATGTTTTTCATAAAAATTTAAACACAAAGGTCACAAGGAAGCCGCAAAGTACACTATTTAAAGTGTTCCATTTATAACTCGTCTTACACCTTCTTTTAGTAATTTTACATTAAAATTAATTAGTAATCCTAATCTACAATCCGACAATCTCAAATACGTAAGTAATTGAGCCAAATGAACATCTGTCAAAGATTCAACAGATTTTACCTCAACAATAAATTTATCTTCAATAATCATATCAATTCTGTACCCCACATCCAGTTTTACTTCTTCATAAATCAAAGGAAGCGCTTTCTGCTTTTCTACTTTTAAATTACTTTTTTTAAGTTCATAAAACAAGCACTCTTCGTAAGCACTTTCCAATAATCCGGGACCTAAAACCTTGTGAACTTTTAGCGCACTTTCAAATACAATTTTTGATATTTCGTTTTCAGTCATTTATTTATTAAAGCTAGTGTTCTTAGCGCCTTCTTTGTGCCCTTTGTGGTTAAGCAATTTGTTTTTCTAAATCTGAGATAATCACTACCGCTTTATCAAAATCCTTTTGTATCGTAACACTTGATGATGGTGCATATCGAGCGATTTCACAGTTTTCCGTAAGTGCAATAAAATCATTCACCGCTTCAGGATTCGCATTTCTTGACAACAACAATTCTTGAATATTGTCCTTACTCATTTCTGATGTTTCAATATGCAACTTCGCTTTCAAGAAATTGTGCATTGCTTTCTCCAGCGCAATGTAAAACAGTTCCTTGTTATTGATTTGTTTCTTGGCTTCTGATAAATATTTTTTGGCCAATCTATTATTCATTCGGATTCTGTTTCCGGTAATATCACCATCAATAGCTTCTTTTTTCTTTTTGAATAATACGATTAAAGGCAGCATCAAAAATGGGAAAAAGAACAATCCATAAAACAAATTAGACCCAAAGAAATCTTTATTATTCATCGTCAAAAGATTACTTTTTGACTTTATGAATTTAAATTGCTCTACTTTATCTATTTTATTCTTGTTTGCACCAGAAGCTACTGTTGCATCAGTAGGCGAAGGACCGTCAAGAACATTTATCATTATTTCCTGAGAACTCAACGTTTTATAGGTTTGTGAACCCAAATCAAAATACGTAAATTTTAATGGTTTTATTGGGTAATTCCCTTTATACTGCGGGACAATGGTGTAACTATCTGAAATCTTTCCAGCCATTCCTGAGAGCGGCGTATTAACCTGCTCCGTATGAACTGCATCATACATTTCTAAGGCATTTGGCGCTACAGGTTTAGGCAAACTGAATAATTTTAGATTCCCTTTTCCGGTTACACTAACTACTAAGTCCAGACTTTCTCCGTTTTTTAAATCGGTTTTCGTAGGTGTTACTTTGAAATCAAAATTTCCTACTGCACCTGAAAAGTCTTCCGGTTTACCTGCTTCGGGAAGTGGCTTAACATTTATGGTTTTTGACCCCGCAGAAACTCTCTTAGTTCCATCGGTGACAATCATTCTACCAAACATATCTCTACGATTAGACGGTAATTGAACATCAATATCTAAAGCTAAAGGTTCTATAACCAATTTTCCGGATTTTTGAGGATACAAAACTATTTTTTTAAGGACAATAAAGCGAAATTGCTCTCCTTTAAACATACCTTCTTCGGCAACAAACCTTTTAATTTCAATATTCTGACTCCAGAAATCATTGTATTTTGGTTTATTGACTTCGTTCGAGTTTGTGATTCCAATATTGTTAAAATACAGCTTATAAACCACCGTAATGGGTTCATTTATATAGGGATTTGTTTTAGAAACATCAGCAACTAAATAAAGATTACCCTCCGCGGAAATCTGAGGATCAGCCGGGTCTCTAGGTTGTTCCGTAGCGGCGGTTACATTTATTTTTATAGGTGATGTTTTATAAATTTGCCCGTTGTATTCGATTGCGGCTTGCTTGATGACCAAAGCCCCTTTTTGATTTGGCAAAAGAAAATAAGAATATATTTTCTCAAATGAACTTCTTCCGTTTACCCACGATTGACTTACTTGCTGACTTGGACCGGCAATAATTCTAAATCCTTCAAAAGAAGGCGGCACAAAATTATCCCCATCGATATTCATCATAAAATCGATACGAAGTCTCTCGTTTAAGCCCAGCGTTGTTTTAGTTACTCTAGCCTCAAATTGCACTTGGGCGTTAAGTAAATTGCACACCATTAAAATTAGTACTGCTATAAATCTTTTCATTTTCAAATTATCTAATTGAACTACCAATCTTTCTCCGTCTTCACTGGTTTTCCTTGTACTTTTTTGGCATTTACTTTATCCTGCACTTTCTTTTCTTCTTTATTCACTGCATTCAAAAGATTTTCTAAACGTTCTTTAGAAATTCCTCCGGGAGCTGGTTTTGGCTCTCCATTTTCATTCGGTTTAGGGTCTTTATTTTGTTTGTCTTTATCTCCCTTATCGTCTTTGTTATCTTTGTCTTTGTTGTCTTTGTCTTTGTTGTCTTTTTTATCTTTATCTCCGTCTTTCTTATCGTCCTTTTTGTCATCTTTTTTATCATCACCCTTTGGAGGATTTTCTTTCAGCATTTTTTTTGCTAAAGCATAATTATAACGCGTTTCCTCATCGGTTGGGTCATTTCTCAAGGCATTTTTATAAGCTTCAACTGCTTGTGTATAATCTTTTTCATTCATGAAAACATTTCCAAGATTATGAAAAGCGCGATGTTTCTGTGGTCTTGTTTTTGAATTTTTCAAGGCTTTAGCATACGCAAATTTAGCTTCGGAAGATTGTTTTTGCTTGTAAATACTATTTCCAAGATTGAAAGGCGCAACGGCTTTATTAGGGAATTTTGAATCCGAAATTCGGTAATTAGCCTCCGCATCCACAAATTTATTGTCCGCATAATCTTGGTTTGCTTTGGGCAAAATTCTATCTTTTTGTTGCGCATGCAATCCGGCTGTCCCAGAGAAAGCAACGATTAAAAAGGCAATTATGATGATTTTAAAATTTTTCATTTATTATATCTGTATGTCTAAAAGGCTTTGAAACCTTTTTAGAAATAATTATTTATTCTCGTTAAATAAATTTAATTTGTTTACCCAACTCGTTTTTCTTTCCAATAGAAAAACATCAAGAAACAAGAAAACAAAAGCAAAACCCAAAAACCATTGAAATTGCGATTGAAAATCAGCCATTTCGGTCGCTTCAAATTCGGTTTTTTGAATATTATTCAAAGCATTCTTAACATATTCCAAAACTTCTTTGGTGTTATTACCATTTACATAGCCTCCTTTTGTGGCTTTTGCAATTGCCGTTAAACTCTCCGGAACTAGTTTAGTTATAACCACTTCATTATTATTGTCTTTCTTGAAACCTTCTATAATTCCATTTCTTTTTAATGGAATTGTCCCTCCTTTTTCAGTTCCAACACCAATTGTAATGATTTTAATTCCCAGCTTACTCGCTTCTTCGGCGGCTTCATCAGCACCCTCATTATGATCTTCGCCATCCGAAATCATAATCAGTAGCTTACTCGTTTTTTTATCATCAAAATAAGTTGACGATAACTTGATAGCCTCGTTGAATGATGTTCCTACGGAGGAAACCATATCGGTATTCATGCTTTGCAAAAACATCTTGGCAACGCTGTAATCCGTAGTAATGGGTAATACAGGAAAAGCACTTCCGGCATAGGCCACGATTCCTATTCTGTCACTACCTAACTGATTTATGATTTGCGAAACTATTTGCTTGCTTTTATCCAAACGGTTTGGCGCTACATCTTCGGCAAGCATACTTTTAGAAACATCCACTGCAAAAACAATGTCGATTCCTTCACGTTTTACAGTTTCCATTTTAGTCCCGATTTTTGGATTTACCAATCCAAAAATTAATCCAGTCAATGCTAAAAGCATTACTACTAATTTCAAAACCGGTTTAAAAACTGAACTTTCCGGACTCAGTTTTTTCACCATTTCCAAGTCGCCAAACTCGCGTTGTTTTTTTCTTTTCCAATATAAATTGAATAGAAAAACCAACACTACCAAAGGCAGTATAAAGAGAAGATATAAATATTTTTTTTCGTCTAATTCCATTTCTATTTTTAGATTTATGAACTTTAATCTTAGATTTTCAATCTAAATCAAAAATTCTAAACTTGGTCATTTTATTCCAATATTCCAGTTTGTACTCCCTTCCCTTCGGGGAGGGCTGGGGATTTTATATAAAACTTTTAAAAACCGTATTCCTTAATCCTAATTCCAGCAATAATAAAAAACCGGCGAACCATATAAAAGGCCTGAATTTTTCATCGTAATCATAGAATTTTAATTCTTCGATTTCAGTGGTTTCCAGTTTATTGATAGAGGCATAAATCTCTGCTAATTTACTGTTGCTTGTTGCTCTAAAATATTTTCCATCCGTCTTTCTTGCTATATTTTTCATCAACTGCTCGTCTATTTCTACTTTCATCATTTGGAACAAAAATGTGCCATTTGGTGCGACAGCGTAAGGAAACATGGCCATTCCATTAGTTCCAATTCCAACGGTATAGACTTTTATTCCGTATTGTTTAGCAATATCCGATGCTGTTTCGGGCTCAATAAATCCGGCATTATTTACTCCGTCAGTCAACAAAATAATAACTTTACTTTTTGCTTGACTGTCTTTCAATCTATTGACTGCAGTAGCTAATCCCATTCCTATTCCTGTTCCGTCCTGCAAAACATTATCATATTTAATGCTGTTGATAGCATTCTGAATAACCGCTTTATCACTGGTTACCGGTGTTTTTGTGTACGCTTCAGAGGCATAAACCACAAGTCCAATCCTGTCATTTGGTCGTTCTTCAACAAAATCAGCGGCCACTCTTTTCAGGGCTTCCATTCTGTTTGGTTTCAAATCTTTGGCCAGCATACTTCCGGAAACGTCTATCGCCATAACGATATCAATCCCTTTAGTAGTTTTAGTTTTATTACTCACATCGACCGTTCTTGGCCTAGCCATGGCTACGATCAAAGAGCATAAAGCCAAAACACGAAGTACATTCAACATTGGTTTTAACTTGGTCAAATACGATCCTGTTCCTTTAAATCCTTCTAACGAGCTTATTTTTAACGTGGCTGATTGATGGTTCTTTTTTCGCATGAACCAGACAATTACAACTGGAATCAGTAGAAACAACCAAAAAAATTCTGGGTTTAAAAATGTTATTTTGTCCATTATTTACTTGCTTGTTTTAATTCGACAGCATTCAAAACGCGTTCTGATATTTCGTTGCCATACTTATCTCCTTCTTCATGAAATATTAATATCTGTTGCAATCCACCTTCTTGGCTGAACAATATTGCTTCATAGTACATTTTAGCGGTAGTTTTATTTTCGCCGTCAATTTGGGAGAACGTTCCGTAAGCTTTCAATCCCTTTACTCCTTCTTCAGTTTCAAAATCTTCTTGTTTTACAATCATGTTTTGAGCTCCTTGCGCTTCAAGTGACTGCAACGCGCCATCCATAGATTTCGCCAAATCAATTTGTGTTTCTGCTTTAAATTTTAGTGTAGAAACCATCACATAAAAACGGTCCAAAACACTTCCGTACGCAAAGGATTGCATTTCTTTAATCAAAGCCATTCCGTTTTTTGGAAGTGTTTTTGTCAAATCTACTCTCTTAAGCACTTTTGGTGTTTCTATGATAATTCCCGGATTTCCGTACTCACTTTTTACCCATTCACCTTCCAATAATTCTTTTATAGGATGACCAATAATATTGTCTTTTACATAATCAAAACCTTTGGTAACAATGAAAAAAGTGGTGGTCGCTGCCAATAAAAAAAAAACCGAAGCCACCGCAGTTACGATGCGTTTGTTCCTTTGTTTGCGCAATTGAATTTGGATTTGCTTTTGTCTTTGCGCTTCATTCAACAACATGTCTTCCTCTACTGGGATTTCCACTGGAATGGAATTATCTAATGTCAGAATTGCTTTTTGAATTTTATTTCGGTCTTCTGTGATTTCAAAATCCAAAGGTTTTGACTTGGCAAATTTCACTAAATCGGCTTGTTTCAAAACACGCTCCAAATTTTCAATAATTTCCTTCGAAAGCGTCATTTTCTTTTTTACAGAAGCAGCTCTAAGTCCTTGAATCAGTTCAAAAGTAGTGCTTTCCATCGCTGGAATTTCTATGGCTTCTTCGATATAGTTTCTGGCAATATCCGTCAATTCGCTATAATAAGCTTTGACTTCTCCTTTTTGCCAAAGTTCTTTTTTCTCCAATGAATCCAGCAAACTAGTGGCTTTTTCGATTGGCGTTTTATAAATTACTTCCTGTAGTTTCTTTTCTTGGCGTTTTTTTATAAACCAATAAATAAATGCACCAATTCCAATAATCAAAGCAATAATCAACAGGTATTTCCACCAGTCTCCAATTGAGTTATCCGCTTGAGCAATGTCCTTGATGTCGAACATTTTTTGCTTTAAAGTATCCACTTGAACATTAGAAACTTCTACCAAAAGTGAATCCGTCATAAACGGTTTGTTATTGATAAAAATCTTGATACTAGAAACCACGTATCGACCAGAATCAAATTGGGTTAAACCGTATTTTTTGATTAATTCATAACGGTCGTCAATTTTGACTGTATCAATAGGATATGACTGAATCACCTCTAAAGCACCAAAGTTTTTCAATTTTGGAAAAATCACTTTAGACGAAGTATCAACAGTAGTTTTTATGGACAGTTTAAATTCCGCACCAATTTTATTTTTGATCGTGTCAATACTCGTGACTACTTGCTTTTGTTGTGCAAAAACAGCAGTCGAAAGCAGCAATAGTAGTAGGTAAAGTCTAATTTTCATTTTTATATTAAATATTTTTTCCTCTCCCCAACCCTCTCCAAAGGAGAGGGAGCCGTGTCGTGAAAATTATAGTCCGCTTTCAACTCCTCCTCTTTGGGGAGGCTGGGAGGGGATTTATCTCGATTTAAAGTAACTTAATAATTTCGTCACATAACTTTCATCAACTCTTGTGTTGACAACTCCGGAACCTGATTTGCTGAATGTTTCTTTAAAATAATTTACTTTATCAAGGTATTTTTTTTCGTAATTCATTCGCACTGCTTTCGAACCGGTATTTATCAATTCGATTGCTCCAGTTTCAGCATCAAGCATAGAAACCATTCCTAAATCCGGCATTTTTTCTTCTCGAATGTCGTACACGCGAATACCAGTGATATCGTGTTTCTTAGATGCTATTTTTAATGTTTGCTCATAATCTTGTGACATGAAATCAGAAATTACAAACACAATTGCTTTCTTTTTTTGAGTTCCCGACAAAAATTTTAAGGCTTGAGCAATATCTGTTTTATGGCTTTTAGGCTGAAACTCTATCAATTCTCGAATAATTCTCAAAACGTGTGATCTTCCTTTTTTTGGCGGTATATATAATTCAATTTCATCCGAAAACAAAATCAACCCTATTTTATCGTTGTTTTGAGTTGCTGAAAAAGCCATTGTTGCGGCAATCTCAGTAACAATGTCTTTCTTGAATTGATTTTTTGAACCAAAACTTTCTGAACCCGAAATATCAACCATTAACATCATAGTTAATTCGCGTTCTTCCTCAAAAACTTTTACGTGTGCTTCGTTGTACCGCGCAGTTACATTCCAGTCAATCGCACGAATATCATCTCCATACTGGTATTGACGCACTTCACTAAACGTCATTCCTCGTCCTTTAAAAGACGTATGATACTCACCCGAAAAGATGTGATCGCTCAATCTTCGGGTTTTGATTTCTATTTTTCGGACTTTTTTTAAGAGGTCTTTTGTATCCATTTTTAATTTGTTTAAAGTTTAAAAGTTTAACGTTCCAAGTTCTTAATCCAACAACTTGAAACTTTAAACCTTAAACAAACTTTAAGGTACTTCTACTTCGTTTACGATTTTGTTGATAATGTCTACTGAAGTAATATTTTCGGCTTCGGCTTCATAGGTAACTCCAATTCTGTGACGTAATACATCATGCACTACAGCACGAACATCTTCCGGAATTACATAACCGCGACGTTTGATAAAAGCGTAGCATTTTGCGGCAGTGGCCAAATTGATACTTCCTCGTGGTGATGCTCCAAAACTGATTAATGGTTTCAAATCAGCTAATTTATATTTCTCTGGATAACGCGTGGCAAAAATGATATCAAGTATGTATTTTTCTATTTTTTCATCCATGTAAACTTCACGAACTGCTTCCTGAGCACGTAAAATTTGTTCCACTGAAACTACAGCATTTACTTTTTCATAACTTCCTTTTAGGTTTTGACGAATTACTAAACGCTCGTCTTCCATTTTTGGATAATCAATAACCGTTTTCAACATGAAACGATCGACCTGAGCTTCAGGTAATTGATATGTTCCTTCTTGTTCAATTGGATTTTGAGTAGCTAAAACCAAAAATGGTCTGTCTAATTTGAAAGTAGTATCACCAATAGTCACTTGCTTTTCCTGCATGGCTTCCAGTAATGCTGATTGTACTTTGGCAGGCGCACGGTTAATCTCATCGGCAAGGACGAAATTAGCGAAGATTGGTCCTTTTTTTATTGAAAATTCATTGGCTTTAATGTTGTAAATCATAGTTCCCACTACATCGGCTGGCAATAAATCAGGAGTAAATTGAATTCTGCTGAAAGATCCATGTATAGCTTGCGAAAGAGTATTTATCGCTAAGGTTTTTGCTAATCCGGGAACTCCTTCTAACAAAATATGACCTTGACCTAAAAGTCCAATTAACAATCGCTCCACCATGTGCTTTTGACCTACGATAACCTTGTTCATTTCCATTGTGAGAAGGTCTATAAAAGCACTCTCTCTTTCAATTTTTTCATTGATTGCCCTGATGTCTAAAGTCGCTGTATTTTCTTCCATTTTATTGTTTTTAAAACCTTACGTTTATTGCCTCTGTTTTGATGGTGCAAATTGAATTTTTTTTTAGAAGTAAGATGTTAAAAAATGGTTAAAACTTCGACAAAAACCCTAATTTTAAGGACGAATTATGATACAATTTTTATATTTTTAAGAACTTTGAACGATATACTTAGAAATAGCAGAAATATGAATTTCAATAAAAAATAAAAACCATGAATAAAACAAAATTATCGCCAATTGTAGCGGGTGTCATGAATTGGGGGATTTGGGATAAAAATCTCAATACCAAAGAAATGGAAAACATGATTAATGTATGCTTAGAAAACAAAATTACTACTTTCGATCATGCCGATATATACGGTGATTACACCACCGAATCAGATTTTGGAAAAGCCTTTTCCTCGAGTAAAATTGCACGAGAAAAAATGCAATTAATATCCAAATGTGGTATCCAAATGGTGACTGAAAACCGCGTTAATACCATTAAACATTATGAATATTCAAAAGAATATATTATTTGGTCAGTTGAAAACTCTTTAAAAAATCTACAAACGGATTATTTAGACGTTCTTTTACTACACAGACCCAGCCCATTAATGCAAGCGGATGAAATTGCAGAGGCGGTTTTGAAACTAAAAGCAGACGGTAAAATTATTGATTTCGGACTCTCTAACTTCACTTCCTCGCAAACAGAATTGATTCGTCAAAAAACAGAAGTTTTATACAATCAAGTACAGTTTTCGGCAACGAATTTTGAACCTATGGTGGACGGAAGTTTTGATTATATGCAAGTCAACAACATTCGCCCAATGTCCTGGAATCCACTTGGATCCATTTTTAGAAAAGATATTCCACAAACCAGACGATTGAAACAATTATTAGCGACCTTAGTTGCAAAATACCATTTGGGATCGGATTCGATTTTACTTTCTTGGGTTTTAAAACATCCGGCTCAAGTAATTCCTATTGCAGGAACAGTAAATGTAGCCAGAATTCAATCACTCATGAAAGCTGTCGAATTAGATTTAGACAAAGAAGATTGGTTTGCCATCTGGGCAGCAAGTATGGGGCATGATGTTGCCTAAAATTAGTATGCAACACAGCAACTTTAGAATCTAAAACAGAAAAAATACTCATGACTAAAACAGCCTTAGTAACTGGAGCCACCAGTGGAATTGGTAAAGCAACAGCACAAATATTAGCAAAAAACAATTATAAAATTATTCTTTGCGGACGCCGTGAGGACCGCTTAGAAGTTCTTGAAAAGGAGCTTTCGAAATTTACCGAAGTGCATACTTTGTCATTTGATGTTCGAGATAAAAAAGCGGTTTTTGATAGTATCAATTCCATCCCAGAAGCCTTTGCTAAAATTGATGTTTTAATCAATAATGCTGGAAATGCACATGGTTTAGATCCCATTCAAAACGGAGATTTAGACGATTGGGACGCCATGATTGACATCAATGTCAAAGGCCTTTTATATGTTTCAAAAGCTGTAATCCCACAAATGATCGAGCGGAAATCAGGTCATATTATCAACATAGGTTCTATTGCCGGAAAAGAAGTATATCCAAACGGAAACGTTTATTGCGCCTCCAAACATGCTGTTGATGCACTGAACCAAGCCATGAGAATGGATTTGAATCCGTACGGAATTCGCGTGGGTGCCATTCATCCTGGCGCCGTAGAAACCGAGTTTAGCGAAGTGCGTTTTAAAGGCGACACAGAGAAAGCTGCCAATGTTTACAAAGGGTTTGAACCATTACATCCCGAAGACATTGCTGATATTATTCACTTTGTAGTTTCCAGACCGTACCACGTAAACATTGCCGATTTGATGGTGTTGCCCACAGCACAAGCTGCTGCAACTATTTTGAAAAGAGATTAAATATTTATAAAACCTTCAAACATGGCGAATTACAATTTGTTTTTAAAATGAAAATAATAAGCAATTTAATGGATCAAAAATTAACCGCAGATTCGCAGATTTATAATAAATTTTAAATCTGCGAATCCGCGGTAATTTATTTTTAAAAAGAATCGAAATATGATTACTTCCTGAATAACAATAAAAAAATAAATAGTAATGATCAACAAACGCCTTCTTATTAAAAACTTGCTCGCTCATAACGATGAAAGTAGTTTTTATGATAAAAAGCGGCAGTTGAATCTACACACGCGGGAGGGAAAAGCCAAGTTTCTTAAACACATTTGTGCGCTCTCTAATTCGAATCCTACAAACAATTCCTACATCGTCGTGGGAGTTGAAGATCAAGACAATACTATCGTGGGAGATGATTTTTTTGATGACAGTCGGATTCAGAATTTAGTAAATGCTTATCTAGAAAATCCTCCGAAAATTCAGTACGAAAATGTGCCATTCCCAAACTTACCCAAAGATAAAGTTGTAGGATTGGTAACCATCAAACCAAAGAGCAATACGTCCTATTTTAAAAAAGGAATTCACACGATTCTTGCCAACAGTGTTTTTATACGGCGAGGGAGCAACACGATGCCAATTGAAGTCGAAATCGAAAAGAATTATCAAAACACAGAAACCGTAATTGGCATTGAAAATAATTCCCGAAACAGCATCGAAAACACCCTTGATGGCGTGATTGATTTCATGAATTTTCGGCACAAGGATATGGCACCAAAGTATAAAGTATTCAAAGAATTATTTGTGATTTGCTGGGCTGGAATTGCCAAAAAATCTCGTGAGAAAACGTATTTGTCACGCGTAGATATTGAATTGATAAACGAACAAATCAAGCTTTTTTATTCGGCTCAGGATGTGGTTGAAATCACTTTTGATGAAGATACTTTTACCATTGTTGAGTATGTACCCTTAGGTTTAAACGACAAAACAAGTTACTATCCTTTAGAAAAACAAACGATTCATTTTCATGACAATGGTTATTATAAAATTGAAAGAGAAATGCTATTTCAGCCGCCGAAATTCAATAAAAAAATGCTGTTTCACATTTATAATGCCAATATTGCTTTGCTGAAAAAACTCCAAAAAGGGCTTTCGTTATCCGAAAGAGAACACAAAGATTTGGAGAATTTACCCTCGACCTTCATGATTTGTTACCTCAACGGTTTTGAAGAAGCCAAACAAAAACTGATAGATGCCAAAGTGCTTTTAAAACATTACAACCAAGTGTATTTATCGTTTAAAGAAGCCTTGCGAATTTTGAGAAAGATGAAGTATGATGTGCAGTAGCGACAATTGTTTTTAGATTTTATTCCCTAAGAAAATCCAATATATAGGTGTTAATTTCTCTTTTTTGTCTTTTATTTCCTCTGTCATTCATATCGTTATGAATGGTATTCGGGAGTTTAATTATTTTTATTCCAAACTTTTTCTGCTCTGTAACAGTAGGCAAAACTCCCTCATCAGCAGACTGGTCGCTGGAACGAAGCGAGTATATTTTAGGCTGGGAATTTCTAGGCAATTCCATTCTACGGTTGTCTAATGAAATTATTTTATCTGCCAAATTTGGGTACTTATGAGCAAACAAAACCGTCATATCACCTCCATTAGAATGTCCAATTAAGTTTACATGTTTGAAATCTAATTCTGGTTTTATTTTTTTCAATTCATTCAGCACAAATAGGATATTCTCTGCTCCTCTTTCCCAATTCGATCGTCTCACAACTTGAGGAATTCCTGTCAAAGGCAACAAATCATCGGTTGGTAATTCATGTTGAATACTAACTACATAATAGCCTTTGGACCCTAATTTTTTCGTTAAGTATGAATACGATTTATTTGCGCCCGGTTTATTTTCTCCATAGCCATGACTTACAATTACCAATTGTTGATTTCTAATATTTTCCTTTACAATTGGTGTATAAATCGCAACCGGAATTAATCTGTTTCTGGAACTATCCAACCAGTTGGCGCTTTCTGACTTTACTTCAAATTCTTGATTACTTACCTTAATACTAGTTGCTTTTTTATTGGACGTACAACTTAAGAAAAGCAAACAAACTATTATTTGTAAGCGAATTTTCATACTAAATTTTAAGTATTTATCTGATTGAAAAAAAGTTTTGAAACAAATTTATTGGATTTTTATTAAAACATAGCCAACAATTCTTGTAAAACCTGACAAATCATTTTAGCCAAAAGTAACGATAACGCAAGAAGTGTACTCATCTGAAAAAAGTTTAATTTTTTGTAAAACTAATCCGAAAAAACAAATAAAACAATCACCTAAAACAGTGATATTTCAACTTTATATTAAAATACAGATTATTTAATTTTTTTAAAAAAAAACAAACTAAAAAAGCTTCGTTAGTCACACTTTTACTTAATTTTATATCTTGAAAAATAGTATTTATTTTCTGCTATTTTTACATTAATAAAAGAGAAAAAGTCCATGAGAACACTTGTTATAGGCGATATCCACGGTGGTTTGCGAGCATTGCACCAAATTATGGAAAGAGCCAATGTTACTAAAAAAGACACCCTTGTTTTTCTGGGAGATTATGTTGATGGCTGGAGTCAATCTCCTCAGGTACTTGATTTTATCATTGATTTAAAAACGAAACAAAATTGTATTTGCATTCGCGGAAACCATGATGATTTGTTGCTGGAATGGCTTGACGAAAGCAAGGACAATCTGTTGTGGTACAAACATGGCGGAGAAGCAACGGTACTAGCCTACGAATCTGTCAGTGAAGAAACCAAGCAAAAACATATTGAATTCCTGAAATCTTTAGACAATTATCATTTGGACGAGCAGCGTCGTTTGTATGTTCATGCCGGGTTTACTAATATGAATGGTGTCGATTTTGAATATTTTCCAGGGCTTTTCTATTGGGACAGAACCTTATGGGAAACGGCTTTGGCATTAGACAAAACTATGAAAACCGATGACATTTTCTACCCGAAACGATTTACACTATACAACGAAATTTATATTGGTCATACGCCTGTCACCCGTATTGGCGAAACAACCCCGATTCAAAAAGCAAATGTTTGGAACATAGATACCGGAGCAGCTTTCAAAGGTCCATTGACAATTATGGACGTTGACACCAAAGAATTTTGGCAAAGTGAACCATTGAACCAATTGTATTTTGATGAGAAAGGAAGAAATTAGATTTTATTGAACTACTTTTGCAACCACTTAAATAATTAAAAGTATGAAAAAGATTACCACATTAGTATTGTTATTGACTATTGGTTTGGTCAATGCACAGGCTTTCAAAGGAAAAGGAGATGTTAAATTTGATGTTGGAGCCAACATTCAAAATGGAGGTTCTGGAATTCGTGTTTCTTCTGATTTTGGTCTTGGAGAAAACATGTCATTCGGATTTGTAACTTCTTATTTGTTATCCGTTTCTAAAGATCTTTCAGGAGCCAAACCTGATTTTGGAGACAGAATAGATGCTAAGGCACGATTTAATGCAAACTTGGGAAATGTTTTTAAATTAGATCCAAAAATGGATATTTACCCAGGATTGAATTTAGGTTTAAGAAATTTTGGTACGCATTTAGGTTTCCGCTATTTCTTTACAGAAGGTTTTGGTGTTTTCACTGAAGCAGGTATCCCAATCGCTAGTTACAAAACAAATGCTGTAGGTTTTGATAAATTAAATAATCAATTTACATTTAACATCGGCGCATCTTTCAATTTATAGAAAGATCATCCTGAGAATTCACAAAGAATTTTAAATAAAAAAAGGCAATTTGAACATTCAAATTGCCTTTTTTAGTTTATTCTATTTTGTAGCTACAAATCAAATTTGATTCCTTGTGCCAAGGGTAGACTTGTAGTATAGTTGATTCTGAAAATACACATTAAAGACTTGCTTTAACGAAAATTCGTTTTAATACGCCATTTTTTTCAGTTCCTTGAACGATTAAATCAAATTGCTTACTTGTTTTATGGAATACAATACAGTGAATTAGTTTAATACGTCCAAGATATAAATCTTCTTTGAACACTTTTACAGCTTTATTATCGTATTGATTATTCGGTTCTAATTCATATCTTAAAACATCTCCAACCGCAACCTTGTCTGAAGGTATTTGACTTTCCAATAAATTAGTTATTTCCGTAACAAAGGATAAATTTTCTACAGGGTTAAAATGAGCCAAAAACTCAAAATTATCTGTCGGTAATAGTCCTTGAGTAAAAGCTAACATGTAATACTTATCTTCTTTTTTACTTAAATCAATATTCCAAAAATCATAAAAATCTTGTAAATCAGGTCTCTCACTACGCATTAATCTTTGACCAAAAATTTCAATTACATTTTCCGTATAAATTTTATCTTTACTTGTGTCCGGAAAGCCTTCGTAATGTACAAAACCTAACTTCTTAGCTTCTTCAACTCCATCCTGATTATATTGAAAGCGGATTCCTTCCGAGGCACTTTTTTTAATAGTACCAACAGAAATTCTTCTACTGCCTTTACCTGGTCTCCAGATAAGGTGTATGTTTCCTATTGCTTTCATAAATATTTGATTAATTTTTCAATGCGCAAAGTTACCAATTTAAACATCAATTGTTTTCTTGTAACCGATAATTTAAAGTTAATTAAATCCGTTGGAACATTTATATCAATTTTTTCAATTATATCTTCTATTGCATCGGAGTTATATTTCTCCATAACTCTACCTATAAATCTTTTCGTTTCAGCTGGATAGTATTCTAGCAATAATTCTATAAGTTCAAAATGCTTCCTTTTTTTAGTATTCCCTTCCCAATGAATCTCAGACTCACCCTTTCTAACATATGCTTCTATCATTTGAGAATCACCAAGCATTTTTAAAACTTTTTCATCTGTATGTTCTCTTCCTAAACAACAACCGCTATCATAAATGGGGGCAAATTTATGAGGGGCTAAATCTGCCTGTGCAATTAAATCTGATTTACTAAGTTTATTGTTAGTATTGTGTTTTTGGACTAACATTTCTCCCAATAATTTATTGAAGTTGTTTTTGATTTTTCCAAAAAAACCTATTTTATTACTTTTAAAATCTCTTTCAATAGTGTCAAATATTTCTTGATAGTAAGCAATTGTACCCCAATTTTCTTGATGCCTGTCAGAATTTCCAATTATACAATCAAAAACAATAATTTCAATAATATTATCAATATGACCTCCTAAATAAAATTTATTCAACGCATTACAAATAAATTGAAATGTATAACCCTTTTTATCCTGACTTGGAATGTATTTTGAATTAAAACCAGTCAAATAAGCAACCCCTTCCGTCAATTTATTTTTCGAATTTAAAACCATTGACTTTGAAATACAACCTATTTTTTGTTTATGCTTACTGTCATAAGCAATATTATAATCTAACATTGGAAAACCTAAAAATTGACCAATTTTAGAAGAAACAATTTCAGACCAAAACTCTGTTGGATAGCGAATTTCTCCTTGAGGTGT
The DNA here is from genome assembly GCF_003350545.1 of Flavobacterium glaciei. Lineage (GTDB taxonomy): Bacteria > Bacteroidota > Bacteroidia > Flavobacteriales > Flavobacteriaceae > Flavobacterium > Flavobacterium glaciei. The sequence goes on along the minus strand of NZ_QQBA01000003.1, from coordinate 53,613 downwards.
TTCTTTTGATCCTTTAAAAAAATACTCTTCATTTGTGTCGGGGTGCAAAGCAATGTATTTACTTCGAGTGCCTCCAGTACTGTAATGAACATTTTTATGCCACCCTGAAATATCTGTAAATGTTGCTCCTAAATTGGCCATTAATATTTTTTTGTCTAATTTATAAAAAAACGCTTTATCTAAATAAGACAAAGCGTTTAAATATAAATTTATTGTTAACTATATTACTACAAATCAAATTTGATTCCTTGTGCCAAGGGTAGACTTGTAGTGTAATTAATCGTATTCGTTTGTCTTCTCATATACACTTTCCAAGCATCAGAACCTGATTCTCTTCCACCACCAGTTTCTTTTTCACCACCAAAAGCGCCTCCAATTTCTGCTCCCGAAGTTCCTATGTTTACGTTTGCAATTCCACAATCAGAACCTACAACAGATAGGAAAAGTTCTGCTTCACGCAAATTGTTTGTCATAATAGCAGATGATAATCCTTGTGCTACTCCGTTTTGAATTGCGATAGCATTCTCCACAGTTCCTGAATATTTTAATAAATATAAAACAGGCGCAAAAGTTTCGTGTTGCACGATCTCAAAAGAATTTTCAGCTTCTGCAATTGCTGGTTTTACGTAGCAACCACTTTCAAATCCTTCACCAGAAAGCACGCCTCCTTCCACGAGGATTTTTCCACCTTCAGCAACAACTTTTTCTAATGCTTTATTGTACATTTCTACAGCATGTGTATCAATTACAGGACCTACATGGTTATTTTCATCCAAAGGATTTCCAATACGTAGTTGTTTGTAAGCCGATACAATTGCATCTTTTACTTTATCGTAAATACTTTCATGAATAATCAAACGACGTGTAGATGTACAACGTTGTCCTGCCGTTCCTACCGCACCAAAAACAGCACCAATAACCGTCATTTTGATATCAGCATCCGGAGTTACAATGATGGCATTGTTTCCGCCTAATTCCAATAATGATTTTCCTAGACGACCTGCAACTGCTTGCGCAACAATTTTCCCCATACGAGTAGAACCCGTTGCAGAAATTAATGGCACACGCTTGTCGTTAGTCATCATTTCGCCCACTTTATAATCTCCATTTATCAAACAAGAAATTCCTTCAGGAAGGTTATTTTCTTTAATTACTTCGGCAATAATATTTTGACAGGCAATTCCGCAAAGTGGTGTTTTTTCAGATGGTTTCCAAACACAAACATCGCCACAAATCCAAGCCAAAGCCGTGTTCCAAGCCCAAACGGCAACTGGAAAATTGAAGGCCGAAATGATTCCCACGACACCCATAGGATGATATTGCTCATACATTCTATGTCCTGGACGTTCAGAGTGCATTGTTAACCCATGTAATTGACGCGATAGTCCTACTGCAAAATCACAGATGTCAATCATTTCCTGAACTTCGCCATATCCTTCTTGCAATGATTTCCCCATTTCGTAGGAAACTAATTTGCCTAAAGCTTCTTTGTTTTTACGTAATTTTTCACCAAACTGACGCACGATTTCACCACGTTGTGGCGCAGGCATTACTTTGAAAGTTTTAAAAGCCTCGGTAGCGGTTTGCATTACTTTTTCATAATCAGCAGCCGTAGTTGTTTTTACACTACCGATTAGCTGACCGTCAACTGGTGAATAACTTTCAAGAATTTCCCCGTTTGAAAAATGGTTTATCCCGGTTGACGTTCCTTCATTTATGGCTTTTACACCCAATTGCGCCAATGCTTCTTTCATTCCAAATTGATCTGCTATTGTTATCATTGTAACTTTTTTATTAAAAATTGTTATATTTTTTTACAAATATATTGATTTGAGGTTAAAAACTAAACATTACAACTTATATTTTCATTTTTTAGCCCTGATCGAAGCGGCATCCTTTACAGTTAGTGTTTCTTACGAGGACTATTAAAGATACAGCGGATAGCAGGATGAGCTCCTGAAAATTATTTTTTGGCAACAAATCGAGGGTCCGTTTCCATTACAGTTCCACATTTTTCGCAGGTTCTCAAGTGTTCCGAATTATAGAAATGTTCGAAATGAGGCAAGAAATCATTCTCGATATTATGCAATTCAAAATAAACCTCGTGCAGCTTGTGATTGCAGTTATCGCAAAACCACAATAAACCATCTGAATATCCTTGTCCAGCTCTTTTACGTTCGATGACAAGTCCAATAGATCCTTCCGAACGTACCGGAGAATGCGGAATTTTGGCAGGATTGAGATACATATCCCCAGGATGTAATTCCATTTCTTTACGCTCACCGTCCTCTTGAATAATCACTTTTATAGAGCCTTCTAATTGGTAAAACAACTCTTCGGTTTCGTTATAATGATAGTCTTTTCGAGCGTTTGGACCGGCAACAATCATCACAATATAATCACCGGACTCTCTGTACAAATTTCTATTTCCTACAGGCGGTTTGAGCAGATGACGATTTTCGTCAATCCATTTATTGAGGTTGAAAGGTTTTGCAATTGCCATTTTTTCTGAGGTTCAAAGTTTCTATGCTACTAAGGTACTAAGATTTTAAATTATAGAACATAATAATTTTCTCAATAGCATGGAACCTGAGTGCTTATTATCTTTTTTCTTTAATCAAATAGATATAGACCGGAAAATGGTCACTAAATCCTATTTCGGTAGTGGAATGACGCAGTGGATATCCTTTATATTGTCCGCTGTTTTGTATTAGGAAGGACTTATTGTAAATTCCTGCTTTCCAATATCGAAAACTCGAATAATCCGTTTGCAGTAAGGTTTCGGAAACCATTATTTGATCAAAAATATCCCAGGCATCCCGAAATGCGATGGTTCCCAATCCCTTTTTGGCCATTTCTTCGAATGGATTGTAAATTCCAAACGGAAGCACCTCAGTCTTTTTTGCTTTGGCGCCAAGCCCTATTTTGACGCTTTTATTATACGGTCCATCATTAAAATCACCCAAAGTAATCACTTTTGCATTTGGATTTATTCGTTGTAAAGAGTCAATTATTTTTCGGTTTAATGCACCGGCGGCTTCGCGAAACGGACTAGATTTTTTTTCGCCTCCTGAACGCGACGGCCAGTGATTAACGATAAGATTAATTTCCTCTCCATCCAGAAATCCAGTAACTAAAAGCTGATCACGTGTGTAAACTCGATAATTTTTGGAACTTATTTGTAATTCATCATCTATTTTTTCTTCGGAACTGGCCTTGGAACTTTCGTTCGCAGTGCTTCCTTGTTTATAAATGTATAATGGAATATTGCTATAACTCGTGGGCTGAAATTTCTTTTTTTGATACAACAGTGCCACATCAATTCCTCTTTTGTCAGGAGAATCAAAATGGATGATTCCGAAGTCTTTCTCGATTAGTTTGGGTTGTTTGACTAAATCTTCCAAAACACCTCGGTTTTCTATTTCGCATCCGCCAATAAATGTAGGTGAATCAGTGTTTTCCGCAGAGCCAATTTCAGATAAAACACGGGCTAAATTCCCCAGTTTCTTTTCATATTTATCATAAGTCCAACGCTGTAGTCCCTTTGGAGTCCATTCTTCATCAAAAGTATCAGGATCATTTATCGTATCAAAAAGATTTTCGAAATTATAAAACGCAACGGTGTGAATAACATATTTTTTCTGCTGTGCAGTAGAACTTACTATTGGAAAAAATAAAAAAAGAACCAATATCCAGTGGGTAATTCTCATAAGTGTCATTTATTTCCAGTAATTAATTAGATTCTATTTTAAAAATCAGATTATTGTAAAAATAGTCATTTGAACCTGAACTTAGAATTATTTTCTAATTGTCTATCTTTGTTTTTATCTTTCAAAGACCTTACCGTTAGAATTTTTTCTGAAAAGTATTCAAGCATGAACAAAAACCGATCAACTGTTACAACACGCCTTCCTATATTATATCAATTTCTATTGCTTATTTTTGTTTTACAATCTTTTAACAGCCAAGCCCAAAAAAACATGATTACACCGCCAAGTTTACAAAAAGGAGATACCGTAGCAATTTTGGCAACAGCCAGAAAAAACACAGATGACAACTTGAAACCCGCTATTGCTTTATTGAAAAGTTGGGGTTTAGAAGTAGTTATTGGAAGTACAATAGGTTTAGACAACAATCAATTAGCCGGAACCGACGAACAACGTGCCGCCGATTTTCAGCAACAATTAGACAATCCAAATATTAAAGCAATATGGTGTGTAAAAGGCGGATATGGAACCGTACGAATGATTGATTTACTGGATTTTACTGCCTTCAAAAAAAATCCGAAATGGATTGTAGGTTTCAGCGATGTGACAGTTTTACACAATCATTTGAACACAATGGGTTACAAATCCATTCACGGAATAATGCCGATAACCGCTCCAAGAGCAACACCACAAGCCATAGAAACATTGCGCATTGCTTTATTTGGCGAAAAATTGTCTTACGAAATAGATCCTTTCCTGATGAACAGACCCGGGAAAGCCACAGGAGAATTAGTGGGCGGTAATTTATCGATTCTATACAGTTTGTTTGGTTCTCCATCCGCGATTGATTGTACGGATAAAATCTTGTTTATCGAAGATTTAGACGAATACTTGTATCATGTAGACCGCATGATGATGAACTTAAAAAGAAACGGTTGTTTAGAAAGTATCAAGGGAATTGTTGTGGGTTCCATGACAAAAATGAAAGATAATGATATTCCGTGGGGTAAAAATGCCATTGAAATTATTGAGGATGTTACTAAAAAATACAATATTCCCGTGTTATATAATTTTCCTGCAGGTCATATTCAAGATAATAGAGCATTGATTTTAGGGAATAATGTCACTTTAAATGTCAATGAAAAATGCAGTACGTTGGTTTTTGAATAAAGACAATTCAATTTAAGATTGCAGAAGTTTAAAAACTTGAAACCTTAAACTTAAAACAAAATTTTTGAATGGCGGAACACAACGAACTCGGAAAACTTGGAGAAGAAATGGCAGTCGAATTTTTGCAGAAAGACGGATACACTATTTTGCAAACCAACTGGACTTTCCAAAAAGCAGAAATAGACATTATTGCCCAAAAAGGAAATACACTTGCTATAGTTGAGGTCAAAACCCGTTCTTCGTTAGAATTTGGTTTGCCTCAGGATTTTGTAAAACCAAAAAAAATCCAACTTCTTGTAAAAGCCGTGGATGCTTTTGTTAACGAAAGAAATTTGGATATTGAAGTACGTTTTGACATAATAGCCATCCATAAAGAAGGGAAATCTTTTGTAATTGAGCATCTTATCGATGCTTTTTATCACTTTTAGCGCATTTTATCGATGTTATATTTGTAACAAATTGTTTTTTATTTATATTTGCGTCCTATTTACACACTGACTACGCGTAAAACAACAACCAACTAAAAAAATCACATCATGAAAACTGTTTCTTCCATTGTAGAAAACTACATTAAAACAAAGCCTTTTTTACTGAATGCATTATCACTAGGCATTATTAATTTGACCTCATTATCCCGAAATATAATGACCGAATTAGAAAGTGAATTTGGCAAGGAAGTAAAACAAGGAGCGGTTGTTATGGCTTTAAAAAGACTAACAGAGGAACTGGATTTCAGGTTAAATCATAAGATTAATAAAGTCATTAAGAACATCGGGGAAATCACCGTTCGTTCTGCGTTAACGGATTATACTTTTGCTGCGTCAGACACGGTTTTAAACAAACAAGCCGATTTAATTACCGATATCAATTCACTGCCAGATATTTTTTACACTTCCTCCAGAGGTGTAAATGAAACAAACATTGTGGTTAGTAACAGTATCAATCACTTAGTGGACAAACATTTTGCAAATGAGAAATTGATTCAGAAACTAGACAATCTGGCTTCGATTACGGTAAAATTACCCAAAGAAAACATTGTCGTTCCTGGAATTTACTATTTTATCTTTCAGCGTTTGGCTTGGGAAGGAATTATTATCAACGAGGTAATTTCGACATCAAACGAATTCACTATTTTAGTAAGTGAAGAACAAGTTGATGTTGCTTTTAAAGTGATAAAAGATTTGAAGAATTAGAAAATTCTGTTAATCAACAAAGCTTCCAGCCTTCAAAAGGCTGGAAGCTTTAAAAGGGAAGAAGTTTTTAAACTAAAAAAAACATTATGAATCCAATTCCTCTCGAGAACGGTAAATATTATCACATTTACAACAGAGGTAATAATGGAATTGATTTGTTTTATGAAATAGAGAACTATAAACATTTTTTGAGGTTATACGAGAAATACATTGACCCCGTAGCAGAAACCTATGCTTGGTGTTTGATGAAAAATCATTTTCACATTTTGGTCTACATCAAAGAAACTGAAGAAATTGATAGTACAAAATTAGAATACTCTTCAACTGATAAGCCAAAAATAGTTAGTGCTTCAAAACAGTTTTCAAATTTATTCAATGCTTATACTTTAGCGATGAATAAACGATATAAAAGGACAGGTAGTTTATTTGAAAAAAACTTTAGACGAAAAGTAGTTAATTCAGAAACTTACTTCCAAAAACTTATTTTTTATATCCACAATAATCCGGTTCAACATAAGTTTACAGAAAACATCATAGAGTATCCTTGGACTTCTTATGGAACAGTTACCTCAAACAAGAAGACAAAACTACAAAGAGAAAAGGTTATAGAATATTTTCATGATTTAGAAAATTTTAAATACTATCATTCTAGTAATCCAAATTTAGATGAAATTGAAGGATTGATTATGGAGTAAGTTTATAAAAGCTTGAAGCCTTCAAAAGGCTGGAAGCTTTAAAAATACCTTATTCCCCACCCAACTTCTCCATCAATTCCAAAGCAGTTCTAGTATTCTTCACATTATCAAAAGTCAACAAAAGCCGCAAGCCAGCTGGCGTTTGTTTCTCTTTCATTTTACAAATAGAACTGTGTTTTTGCACAAACTGTAACACATCTTGAAAACGTTTCGATTGATAATAATCGGATTGTTGATCTGAAATGAAATACCCAATCATCTTGCCTTGCTTCATCACTAATTTTTCGATTCCAATACGGGTTGCAATCCATTTGATTCGAATACTATTCATCAAAGCTTTGGCTCGAGGTGGCATTGGACCAAAACGGTCAATCAATTTATTTTGGAAAACGATCAATTCTTCTTCATTTTTCACAGCACCTAATTCATTATACAAACTCAATCGCTCCGAAACATTATTGATATATTCATCTGAAAACAACAACTCAAAATCAGTATCGATTTGTAAGTCTTTGACGTACTCTTTGGTTTCCAAATTGTTTTCCTCTGGATACAAATCCTTGAATTCATTTTCTTTCAACTCATCAATAGCCTCATTCATGATTTTTTGATACGTATCAAAACCAATTTCGTTGATGAAACCACTTTGCTCACCGCCTAATAAATCTCCCGCTCCACGAATCTCTAAATCTTTCATTGCAATATTAAATCCGCTTCCCAATTCGCTAAACTGTTCCAAAGCTTGAATTCTCTTTCTGGCGTCATCGGTCATGGCTGAATAAGGCGGACAAATAAAATAACAGAATGCTTTCTTGTTGCTACGCCCTACTCGACCGCGCATTTGATGCAAATCTGACAATCCGAAATTATTCGCATTGTTGATGAAAATCGTATTCGCATTAGGAACATCTAATCCGCTTTCGATAATGGTTGTTGCCACCAAAACATCAAATTCTCCATTCATGAAAGCCAACATCAATTCCTCGAGTTTTTTTCCATCCATTTGGCCGTGACCAATTCCAACTCTTGCATTGGGTACCAAACGCTGAATCATTCCGGCTACTTCCTTGATGTTTTCTATTCGGTTATTAATGAAGAAAACCTGTCCGTTACGCTGAATTTCATACGAAATCGCATCCCGAATCAACTCTTCACTAAAACCAACTACATTGGTCTCAATAGGATATCTGTTTGGCGGAGGCGTTGTAATCACGGATAAATCACGCGCTGCCATCAATGAAAACTGTAAAGTTCTCGGAATTGGCGTTGCCGTTAAAGTTAGCGTGTCCACATTCGCCGCAATGGTTTTTAGTTTGTCTTTTACGTTGACACCAAATTTTTGTTCCTCATCTACAATCAACAATCCAAGGTCTTTGAAAACTACATTTTTGTTAACTAATTGATGTGTTCCAATCACAATGTCCAGTTTTCCTTCCGCCAATTGTTTTAGTGTTTCTGCTTTCTGTTTGGCGGTTCTAAAACGGTTTAAATACCCCACAGAAACCGGCATGTCTTTCAATCGTTCGGTAAAAGTTCTATAATGTTGGTAGGCCAAAATAGTCGTAGGAACTAATATCGCCACTTGTTTGCTATTATCGACTGCTTTGAAAGCCGCACGAATGGCAACTTCGGTTTTACCAAAACCAACATCTCCACAAACCAATCGATCCATTGGTCGGTCGCTTTCCATATCGGCTTTTACCTCAGCTGTAGATTTAGTTTGATCCGGCGTATCTTCATAAATGAAAGAGCTTTCCAGTTCGTTTTGCAAATAACTGTCGGGCGCAAACTGGAATCCTTTTTCCAGTCTTCTTTTGGCATACAATTGAATCAAATTGAATGCAATATGTTTGACGCGTGCCTTAGTTTTTTGTTTTAAAATCTTCCAGGCATTCGAACCCAATTTGTATATTTTGGGTGGCGTTCCGTCTTTTCCGTTGTATTTAGAAATTTTGTGCAACGAGTGAATACTCACATACACAATATCATTATCGGCATAAACAAGTTTAATGGCTTCTTGTGTTTTGCCTTCAACTTGTATTTTTTGTAATCCTCCAAAACGTCCGATTCCATGATCAATGTGCGTCACATAATCCCCAACCGATAGTGTCGTGAGTTCTTTTAAAGTAATGTTTTGTTTTTTCGAATAGCCATTTTTGATACTGAATTTATGATAGCGTTCAAAAATCTGGTGGTCGGTGTAACAGGTTATTTGATTTTCTTCATCAATAAATCCTTGGTACAAAGGCAAAACAACGGTGTGGTATTGCTTTCGGATATTCTCAGAATTCGCTTCGTCCAACGTTTCAAAAATATCATGAAATCGTTTGGCTTGGGCATCATTCGAACAAAACAAATAATTCTTGTAGCCGTTAAAATGATTTTCATTAAGATTATTCAGCAACAAATCAAATTGTTTGTTGAACGACGGTTGAGGCTGAATGTGAAATTCGAATTTTTTTGCGGTTCTAAAAATAGCTTTTGAACTCAATTCAACAATCGAAAAATCCAACGCTCTTTTTATAAATTCCGCTTGATTCAAAAACAATTGTTCTGGCGTAGAACGTTTTATTTCCTGCGATAATTTTGCAAAAGCTTCTTCGGCTTTGCCAAATTGTTTGTCTAATTGTGCTAAAAAATCTTCAGTGTTCTGAATGAAAATTACCGTTTTCTGCGAAATATAATCCAAGAAGCTTTCTCGGTTTTCCTGAAAAACTTTGTTTTCCACATTTGGGATTATCGTGATTTTCTTTTGTGTTTCAATAGACAATTGGGTCGCAACATCAAACGTACGGATGCTCTCTACTTCGTCCCCAAAAAACTCGATTCGGTACGGATTATCATTCGAAAATGAAAAAACATCCACGATTCCTCCACGAACCGAAAATTCTCCTGGTTCTGTAATAAAATCAACTCTTTTGAACTCGTATTCGAATAAAACTTCATTGATAAAGTCGATGGAAATCTTATCCCCAACAGCTACTTTCAACGTGTTTTTATCCAATTCTTTTCTAGTCACTACTTTCTCGAATAATGCTTCGGGATACGTGACAATAACGGCGGGTTTCTTTCGGGAATTGATTCGGTTTAAAACCTCAGCACGAAGTAAAACATTCGCGTTATCTGTTTCCTCAATTTGATACGGACGACGAAATGAACCTGGATAAAACAAAACATCTTGATCGCCAATCATTTGTTCCAAATCATTCAAATAATAAGCAGCTTCTTCTTTATTGTTTAAAACAACTAAAAAAGGAAGCTCTGATTGTTTAAAAACAGAACGAATTATAAACGAAACTGCAGAACCCAAAAGTCCCGACAACTGCATTTTTACTTGATTGTTTTCTAATAATCGAGCAACAATTTGCTGGGTTTTTGGTGAATTATCGTAGGTATGAAATAAGACTTTTTTACTCAACGCGTGGGATATTTGGATCTATAACTGGTGTATTGGGAATGGCTCTTGCGGTGTCCATCATTCTCCTTAATTCAGATTCACCTTCTTCAATTGGAATTTTACTTTTCTCAACGATTTTGTCCATTTGCCTTTGGAGAGAGACTAATTCAAGGTTTATTTCCGCGACTAATTTGGTCACTTTTTTATCTGGAATGTTATCCAAATGAATAAATAAATCCAACAATCGTACTTTAGTAATCAAAGTAGAAATCCTACTTTTTATTTGAGGTTTATTGTAATCGTAAGGAATATTATCGTTCAAAGCCATTGCTTTTTTAGAAATTGCTTTTGATTTTTGCTGAAAAGCTGGAATCGTTTTTTTAGGCTTTTGTGCTAATTCAGCCAAGATCATACGCCATTCGTTCCATGATGCGATACTTTTTTCAGCAGCCTCAGTCACTGGTGTGTCATAGAAAACCCACCCTTTTTGTATGTTTGATAATATGACTTCTCTTTTTTGAATCTCTTTTTTGTTTTCCACAATGCGTTTTTCATTGTCATTTTTACAGGATAACAAAAGGAAAATCAGCGAAAAGCACACGGCTAAATTGTATTTCATTTTTAATTTCATTAAAGCACAAAGTTACAAAGTAAATTTACAATAATGAATTCCAGCATTGGAATAACAATCTAATATTGCTTCACTGATTTTTATATCTAAAAACATGATAAATTAAGAAATTCAGCCTATTTATAAATGTTATTTTAAGAATTTAATAATCATTTTCATCAAAGTTATGTTATTTACGAAAACGTTATCTTTGTTTTTTCAAAACAGACAAAAATGAGTACAAAAATATTGATTATTGGCGCTTGTGGCCAAATAGGTACAGAGCTTACACAGAAACTACGAAAATTATACGGAACTGAAAATGTAATCGCTTCTGATATCCGAAAGTTAAATATTGAAGTGGTAAATTCTGGTCCATTTGAAGTGGTAAACGCTTTAGATTTCAATCAAATTGAACATTTGGTCGAAGTACACCAAATTGACGAAGTATATTTGATGGCTGCATTGTTATCGGCAACAGCGGAAAAAAATCCTGCATTTGCTTGGGATTTAAATATGAATTCGTTGTTTCACGTTTTGAATTTGGCGAAAGCCGGAAAAATAAAAAAAATATTCTGGCCTTCGAGTATTGCCGTTTTTGGACCAACAACTCCTAAAGAGAACACGCCACAATACACGATTATGGAACCTTCAACGGTGTACGGAATCAGCAAACAAGCGGGCGAAAGATGGTGTGAATACTACCACAATATCTTTGGTGTAGATGTAAGAAGCATCCGTTATCCGGGTTTAATCAGCTGGTCATCTCCTCCTGGTGGTGGAACTACAGATTATGCGGTAGATATTTTTCACAAAGCACTTTCCGACAAAAAATACGAATGTTTTTTATCCTCAGAAACTAAAATGCCGATGATGTATATGGACGATGCGATTGCTGCGACCATCCAAATTATGCAAGCGCCGGCTGACCAAATAAAAATTCACTCTTCGTACAACTTAGCCGCCATGAGCTTTACGCCAACGGAGATTGCTGCCGAAATCAAGAAACACATTCCTGAATTTACCATCACTTATGAGCCTGACTTCCGTCAAAAAATAGCTGACAGTTGGCCTGCAAGTATTGATGATGCTGAAGCCAGAAAAGATTGGGGATGGAAACATGAATTTGATTTGGAGACGATGACTACAGATATGCTGGAGCATTTGAAGTACAATATTTAGAATAAAAAAATGCCGCAAAATCGATGTTTTGCGGTATTTTTTGAAATGGTAAAATTTGAAATCATTTAAATTCAATACATTGTTTTTTGAAAATAACCATCTAATTTTTTACAGCTTTTGTAATGCATTCTAACAATGGCCTATCATCTTGCACCATATAGAAATCAAAAACAATTGAATCATTTGGGTTAAGTTTTATTGGCTTAATTTCAATTGTTCTGTAGCCAAAACCTGTTACCTCCATTCTTAACAATTCATAATCGACTTTTAGACTATAAGTGCTGGCATTATCAATACGGATATTTTCACAATCTCTTTTAATCCAATAAGTCAAATTGCTTAAAGGTTTGCCGTTTAATGCCTTTACATTAATCGTAACATTATTATTATTTGATTTTGTGTGCCTTTTATGTAATGCAATTGTATAAAAAGAATCATTGTAAGTTGGGAGCTTCTTTTTAACATCGCAGCTAAATATAATTGTACACAGTAATACAAGTAAATACTTATTTATTTTAATTAATTTATTCATTATAAATTATTTTTGTTCCATTTTGAATTACACTATCGTTGTTAAAAAATTTTTCCAATTGCTTCATGAGCGATAACATTGATTATCCTTTCTTTTATTGCATTATCAAATTTTTCAAATGCTGCTGTTTTATATAACCCAGCCCAAAACATATCATCGTAAAATTGCTTTGTCAAATTATATCCTTTAGAAATACCATATTCTTGCAATGATATAGAAATATCCGAACTAAACTTACGAACAAATTCTTCATGATGCGCCGAATTTAAATCTTGTGTTTTAGCAAATTAAATGACTAAATCCGCAAAATTGATGTTTTTTGGCATTTTTTGAATTCTAATTTATACTTAAAAAATCATTTAAGTATTCTTTCATCAGATCGAGAGTTATTTAAATTACCTCCTCCACCTTTTGTAAGGTTGAATAAGATAATTATTTCTGATTTTTTGTTTAGTATGAATGGCAATGTCAATGATTTATTAAACTGCACATATAATAAATGTTCATCCGTGTTCAATTTAATTGTATCACCTTTCATAGATGCATTATTGTCCCTCGATTGCTTTACTTCTATTTTTTCGGGATTTTTATTATACTCCTCTCGGACTGTTTTTAAGAAAAACAGACAAAGATCCTTTTGTTTTTCAGAATAGTTAATTCTCTTTTTCAAAACTTGCTCTAAAGGTATGGATTCATCAACAAGTTCGAAAGCAAAATTCTTTACTACATTTTCATCTCTTTGCGAATTACAATAAAATGCTAGAATTGATATTGCAATTAACAATACCATTAGAAGTGTTTTTTTCATAAATTTTTAATTATTCCTACTGCGCGATCGTCCCGCTAGTGAACATAAACTAAATTGTAATATACTTATAAAAAAATACGTAGTAGCACAAACTAAAATAATAGTGCTAGTCAGCAATTATCACGAGCGGGACGCCAGCGCCCAATGTTATTAAGTTAAGGAATAATCGCCATGATTTTGTCCTTCCGACGAAGGAGGAATGGCAACAAACGTGAGCAACAAACAGAGGTTCCTCCTTCGTCGGAATGACAAATAAACTCTTAACTTAATGACATTCCACCAGCACCAGCGGGGGGCATTAAAATTCTTGACAATGTTAAGTTTCAAAAAGTATAATATATCCAATCTACTTCATATTTTAATAACGTGTTTTTATGCGTTTTTTCTAATACATAAATTTTAAAGTATGGACTAAAATCAGTTACCGGATACGGTATTGGATTTTTTAACTTCATTTTTCTTTCCTCCATTTGCTTTTTTTCCTTGTAAAACTGATACGCTTTTTGTTGTAAATCTTCTGATTTATCGAAGGTGAATTTAGACTTGTCAACTAAGCAAGTATCCATTTTATTGATTTTAGCATCAAAAATAAAAGTTTCTCCTCCCATATAAAAATAGGTTTTATTATCAACTTCTTTTTTACTATCTCCTACAGAGCTATCAAAAAGGACATATCTCACAGGTTTCTTATACTTATTCCCACCTTTATAAAAGTTGAACAAATCACTTTCTTGAGATTGACCCATCATCGAAAATGATATGCAAAATGAAAGTTTTGCGGCATTTAAAGAATGGGTTATTTTTGATGTTTAGTGAGTATCGTGTTGATCTGCTTACAATCGGATGCAGAGTGTACTTCGAGCAAATCCCTTGTTTTTCCGTTTTTCAACGCTAGAAAATATTTTTTTCTACCAAACGAAACACGTTCCTTAATTTCTATTATTTGATTTAAGGGAATGTTTTCTGTAGCCGTTTTTTTGAAATAATAGAGATACAATCCTATTGCGGCTACCATACCTAAAACCAACCAAATCAATTTCATAAATCCAAAAGCAACTTGAGCATTGGATAGGTTTAAGACTGCATTGACAAAAGTGATTATCAAAAGTGATTTCATGATAAGAAAATGGCTATTTAAACCGTCCTTAATTTCAAGTGAAGCAGTTGCTTCATTGTATTTGAATTTCATGTGAAAATTAACTACTGTTTAAAAACGTTATTTTCCTTTTTAATATCAGCCATTAAAGTACTTGGGTCAATGGTAATACTTTTTATGGATGATTTTGGTTTAGCTATATTCAACTCGTAAGTAGGAAACGCCCAAGCCCAATCATTCAAAACCGTTCTTTTTACAGCTGGATTTGGATTCTCTTTTTCGAAACTCATCATTCGCAACGGAATGTAAAAACTTTCTGTTGTACCATCTGTGTACTCCACTAATAAATCAATTGGCATTGGCATTCTGCCTATTCTCCCTAAAGTAACGGTTGTTTTATCTGTATTTTCTTTTACATCATTGATTGCATAATCAATAGTATTTGTGGTTTGTGTCCAATCCGTCAAATACCAATCCAGATTTGCTCCTGTAATTCTTTCGGCAGATCTTTTGATATCATTTGGCGTAGGATGTTTGAATTTGAAATCGCTGTAATACTTTTTTAAAGTTTTCATCAGATTTTCCTTGCCTATCAAATACATCAATTGTGTCAAGAATAGTTCTCCTTTACTATAAGAAGTAATGCTGTACACTCTATTTTCGTCAAAACGATCCGCATGTGTTCCTTGTGGTAATTCTTTACCTGAATTTACCATCGAAAAATAGCCTGCATACGCTCCTGTAAATGGGTTTTCTACTTTTTTATCGGCAATTTCATTCAGTCCAAAATCTTCTAGGAACGATGTAAATCCTTCGTCCATCCATCCGTGTTTTGATTCATTAGAAGCCAAAACATGCTGGAACCAAGAGTGCGCCATTTCGTGAGCAGTTACTCCTAATAATCCTTCAAAACTTCCTTGACCTAATATTAATGTGCACATGGCATATTCCATTCCACCATCACCACCTTGAATCACAGAATATTGTTTGTACGGATACTCTCCAACAGTTTTGTTATAAATTTCCATCAACTGAACTGTTTTTGGTTGCAGATCTTTCCAGTTTTGTACAAATTTTGGATTGTTTTTGTACAAAAAGTGAATATCAACCCCATTTGGACCTTTGGCAATATCATGAATGTAATTCTTATCAGCAGCCCAAGTAAAATCATGAACCATAGGCGCATTAAAATGCCAGGTTAATGTTTTTGTTTTCTTTGGAACAGACACAACGACACCTTGGTCTTGATAACCATGACCTATCTCGTTTTTGTTTTGTAAATAACCGGTACCACCTAAAACGTAATCTTTATCAATAGTAATATTTACGTCAAAATTTCCCCAAACGCCATGAAATTCTCTAGCTATATACGGATCAGCATGCCAACCTTCAAAATCAAATTCAGCAAGTTTTGGATACCATTGCGCCATTGATAATTCTACGCCTTCGGCATTATTTCTTCCAGAACGACGAATCTGAATGGGAACCTGACCGTCAAAATCTAATGTAAATGTAGTTTTTGAATTGGGTAGTATTGGCTTAGCCAAAGTCACTTCAAGAATAGTCCCAACCTCTTTTGCATTAGCAACTGCTCCGTCTTGTTTGAAATTAGAAATTCGTAAATAGCCTATTTCGTTTGGTTTCAAATTTTTAATGCGGCTTTCTTTTACTTCTTTATCACCAACTTTTATTTTAGTGACCATTCTCCCGTCTGGGTCTTTGATGCTTTGGATTCTTGCATCCATTTCGCTTCCAGGTTGAAAAGCATTATTAAATAAGTGATAATATACTTTTCTCAAAGTATCAGGAGAATTATTAGTGTAAACCAACTCCTGTTTTCCTTTGTATTGGTACGTTTTTACATCCATAGAAACATCCATTTTGTAATCAACATGCTGTTGCCAATACGTGCCGTTTTGAGCCAAAAGACTTCCAAAACTCAAGGATAAAATAGAAACTAAAAGTAATTTTTTCATATTTGACTTAAATAAAAATGGAAGGACAAATTGCCCTTCCAAGAAATGATTTATTTTTAATATTATTTAGACATTTTTTCAGCCATTAGTAAAGCGTTATATGCATTAACTATTTTACCTGATTTAGACAAAGTAGTAAAAGAACGTGTGTCATTTGCCTTTCCTCCTACAATAACATCTGTAATGATTGCAATTCCAGAATCCATTAAAATATGCTTCACTTGTTTAGCAGATAATTTTGGATAGTACGAACGAATCAAAGCAGCAACTCCGGCAGCATTTGGCGCAGCCATTGAAGTTCCTTGTAAGTACTTGTATGTATTGTTTGGAGTTGTTGCGTAGATTTTTACTCCGGGAGCAAAAACGTCTACATTGATTTTTCCGATATTAGAAAAACGAGCTACAACTTTGTTTCCGTATTCAAAATTTAAAGCTCCAATTGTGATTAAATTATCCGCAAACTCGGTTACTTTATCTTCAGAATCGTTAGGGAAATTCTCTGCATAATCAATATCTTTTGCATCATTACCCGCTGCGTGAACGATTAATACATCTTTTTTCTCAGCATATTTTATAGCATCATAAACCCATTGCTTGTGTGGAGAAAAACTTTTTCCAAAACTACCGTTGATTACTTTGGCACCATTATCAACAGCGTAACGAATTCCAAGTGCAATATCTTTATCGTACTCATCACCGTCTGGCACTGCACGAACGGTAAGAATTTGAACATTATTAGCAACTCCATCTCCACCAAGTGTATTGTTTCTTGATTGAGCTACAATACCAGCAACGTGGGTTCCGTGAAGAATTTCGTTCTTGTCTGGTCCCATTACATTGTTGTTTCCGTATTTAGTATCGGTAATATCATTTGGATTATCTCCTACTACTTTACGGTAATCCGTTTTAAGATGATCCCCATTGATAAGTGCAATTTGATCTTCTAATTGTTTTTGAACAGCCACCTTTAAATCCGCAACTGGCAATCCATAAGAAAGCATTTGTTGCATAACCGCTTTGCTGTTTTGTATTGCAGGATCTTGTGATTCAATTGCATTTACCTCTTCGACTGTATAAACAGGTTTTCCAAAATGTTTTACTAGTACAGCATCATCTGTAGCAATAGCCTCTAGCATTTGCTCTGAACGTGCTTTTCCTGTAGTTGCATCAGCTACTTTTTTGTCATTTAGTGCTTTTGCTTCTAAATAAGTAGCTTCATTAACTAAACTTTTGTCTTTTAGAATTCTTTCGTATTCTAGATTTTCTTTGGTAATATCACCAAGAAAATTCCAACCGTAAATATCATCAATATATCCGTTTTTGTCATCGTCAATTCCGTTTCCGGCAATTTCTTTCTTATTGGTCCAAAGTACTGATTTTAAATCCTCGTGTTCGATATCCACACCAGAATCTACTATTCCAACGATAACTGGAACGCCTGTTTTACCTTTTAACAATTCGGCGTAAGCCTTATCAACACTCATTCCAGGAATGGTATCCGTTACAATATCTAAATGACTCCAACGTTTTAAGTCATTTTCAGTTATAGGTGTCTTTTTTGTAATATTCAAAGGAGCGCTAATAGCAACGAGTCCTGAATTAGAAGTATTTGAAACTTGTTTTGAAGCGCCACATCCTACTAATGCTAAAAAAGCAAAAGCAGAAATGTAAATAGGTTTGATGGTATTCATTTTGAATTTTTATTTAGTTTTTGAAATATTTGTCTAAAATAATTTTTTTTTGTTACAAAATGCATTGTGATTAACACTAAGTTAAGACTTCGTCACATTTATAAACTTCTTTCAGTCGTACCCCTTTTTCTGTTCTTTGTACAGTAATGATTTCATTATGTGCGTCATGTTCTAAGAACAAATAGTAATTATTATCTGCGGCCGCATTCATGAATTTTTCTTTTTCTGGCATCGTCAATAAAGGTCTGGTATCGTATCCCATCACATACGGAACAGGAATGTGTCCGGCTGTCGCCAATAAATCAGCGCAAAAGACGATTGTTTTGTCCTTATATTTAATGTGCGGAATCATTTGCTTTTCGGTATGCCCATCAGCAAAGAAAATACCAAAACCCAACTCTGAAGTTGCAAGAAAATCTCCTTCCGGTCTTTGAATGAAATTCAGCTGTCCGCTTTCCTGCATCGGTAAAATATTTTCAGATAAAAAAGATGCTTTTTCTCTGACATTAGGTTTTGTCGCCCATTCCCAATGATTTTCATTAGACCAGAATTTAGCATTTTTAAAAGCGGGTTCGTATCCTGTTTTGTCAGCATTCCATTGTACACTACCGCCACAATGGTCAAAATGCAAATGCGTCATAAAAACATCGGTAATATCATCCCGATGAAAACCATATTTACCTAATGATTTATCCATGGAATGTGTTCCCCAAAGCGAGTAATACCCATAAAATTTCTCGGATTGCTTGTTTCCCATTCCTGTATCAATCAAAATTAATCGGTTGCCGTCTTCAATCAATAAACAGCGTGCCGCAATATCAATCAAATTGTTTTCATCAGCGGGATTGGTTTTGTTCCAAATGGTTTTTGGCACCACGCCAAACATTGCGCCGCCGTCGAGTTTAAAATTTCCAGTTTCAATGGGATATAGTTTCATGTTTTTGTTTTTTGAGCCGTTTCAAAGTTAGGGAATTCAAATGCTTTTTAAGGTTTCAAATAGCTTTTTTCTATTTTTGCATTGGTTATAAAAATGTTATCAATTATGGAAAAAGCATTTTATACACTATCTTTGTCCTTAATTTAGACAAAATCAATATAAGCTATGATAAAAGTTTCTGACACAGCAAGAAAAAAAATCATCGATTTAATGAAAGATGATGGTTTTGACGCTGCAATCGACTATGTAAGAGTGGGTGTAAAAAGCGGCGGATGTTCTGGATTGTCTTATGATTTAAAATTTGATAAAACAAAAAACGAAGACGATAAAATTTTTGTAGACAACGATATCACTATCGCTGTTGAAAAAAAATCTTTTCTGTACTTAGCTGGGACAATATTAGAATTCTCAGGAGGAATTAATGGTAAAGGGTTTGTTTTCAATAATCCTAATGCCAATAGAACATGTGGTTGCGGAGAGAGTTTCTCTCTTTAATTTAAAGATTGAAAAATTTAAAAATTAAAAGATTAATGATAGTATGACAAAATCATTTGAAGAATTTGATGTCCATAAAAAAGGTATTGTCTTAACTAAATTAGTTTTTGAATTATTAAATAATAAATCCTTGGAAAAAGAATTTGGTTTTAAGGACCAAATAAAAAGAGCAGTAGTTTCAATAACAAATAACATTGCAGAAGGTTCAGAATACAACAATAATAGACAATTTACAAGATATTTAAAAATCTCCAAAGGCAGTTGTGCTGAGGTTAGAAATATGTTGATATTATCCAGAGAGTTAGGTTTTTGCAATCACGAAGAAATTCAAAAAAGTTATAATTTAACTATTGAAATTTCTCAAAACCTTTCTAATTTTATTAAATATTTAGATACAAATAATAAAGTTTAATTTTCAATTTTTGAATTTTTAAATCTTTAAATCTTTAAATCAGAATGAGCAAATATACAGAAGACGACTTAAAAATCGAACTCGAAACTAAAGAATACGAATACGGATTTTACACCGAATTAGAATCAGAAACGTTTCCTATTGGTTTAAATGAAGATATCGTTCGCGCAATTTCGAACAAAAAAGGAGAGCCACAATGGATGACGGATTGGCGTCTAGAGGCTTTTCGTGCTTGGGAGCAAATGACAGAACCGGAATGGGCAAATGTGCATTACACTAAACCTGATTTTCAGGCTATTTCTTATTATTCAGCTCCAAAAGCGGTAGATCCCAATAAAACATTGGACGATGTAGATCCGGAACTTTTAGAAATGTATAAAAAGTTAGGTATCTCTGTCGATGAGCAAAAAATGATGAATAATGTAGCAATGGATATCGTAGTCGATTCAGTTTCTGTAGCGACTACATTTAAGAAAACATTAGGCGAAAAAGGAATTATCTTCATGAGTATTTCTGAAGCCATCAAGGAGCATCCAGAATTAGTTCGTAAATATTTAGGAACAGTTGTACCGCAAAAAGACAACTTTTATGCGGCGCTAAATTCAGCAGTTTTCTCTGATGGATCTTTCTGTTATATTCCAAAAGGCGTTCGTTGCCCAATGGAACTTTCGACTTATTTCAGAATCAATCAAGCAGGAACAGGACAATTTGAAAGAACATTATTAGTTGCTGACGAAGGCAGTTATGTTTCTTACCTTGAAGGTTGTACGGCTCCAAGTCGTGATGAAAATCAATTACACGCTGCTGTAGTGGAACTAATCGCTTTAGACGATGCAGAAATCAAATATTCAACTGTACAAAACTGGTATCCTGGAAACAAAGAAGGAAAAGGTGGCGTTTTCAACTTTGTGACTAAAAGAGGAATCTGCGAGAAAAACGCAAAAATTTCTTGGACACAAGTAGAAACTGGCTCAGCGATAACTTGGAAATATCCTTCTGTTATCTTAAAAGGAGATAATTCAACAGGAGAATTTTATTCAATTGCTGTTACCAATAATTTCCAACAAGCCGATACTGGAACCAAAATGATTCATTTAGGTAAAAACACTAAATCGACCATTATTTCTAAAGGAATTTCTGCCGGAAGATCACAGAACAGTTACAGAGGTTTAGTCCGAATTTCACCAAACGCAGACAACGCCAGAAACTTTTCGCAATGTGACTCGTTATTAATGGGGAACAATTGTGGCGCACATACATTCCCTTACATCGAAAGTAAAAATCCATCGGCAAAAATAGAACATGAGGCTACGACAAGTAAAATTGGCGAAGACCAAGTTTTCTATTGCAACCAACGTGGAATTCCAACTGAAAAAGCAATTGCTTTAATCGTAAACGGTTTCAGTAAAGATGTATTGAATAAGTTACCAATGGAATTTGCAGTAGAAGCACAAAAATTATTAGAAATTTCGTTAGAAGGAAGTGTAGGGTAATCTCTGATTACAAAACAAAACTTAATGAATCTTAATACCTTAATGGTTTAAAAATAGAAACATGTTATCAATAAAAAATTTACACGCCTCGATAGGTGACAAAGAAATATTAAAAGGAATTAATCTTGAAGTAAAAGCAGGAGAAATTCACGCGATTATGGGACCAAACGGTGCTGGAAAAAGTACACTGGCGTCTATCATTGCAGGAAACGAAAACTACGAAGTAACCGGAGGAGAAATCTCTTTAGACGGAGAAGACCTTTCGGAATTGGCACCAGAAGAAAGAGCACACAAAGGTGTTTTTCTCTCGTTCCAATATCCGGTTGAAATTCCAGGAGTTTCAGTTACGAACTTCATGAGAACCGCTATCAACGAAACGCGTAAAGCAAACGGTCAGGAAGAAATGCCTGCAAATGAAATGCTAAAAGTGATCCGTGAAAAATCAGAATTATTAGAAATCGACCGTAAATTTTTGTCTCGTTCTCTAAACGAAGGTTTTTCTGGTGGAGAGAAAAAACGTAACGAAATTTTCCAAATGGCAATGCTAGAACCAAAATTGGCTATTCTTGATGAAACTGATTCTGGATTGGATATTGATGCGTTACGAATTGTTGCTAATGGGGTTAATAAACTAAAAAGCGACAAAAACGCCATCGTAGTAATTACACACTACCAACGTTTATTAGATTATATCGTTCCTGATTTTGTTCACGTACTTTACAACGGAAAAATTGTAAAATCCGGCGGAAAAGAACTAGCACACGAACTGGAAGAAAAAGGATACGACTGGATTAAACAAGAACAAGAAGCTTAAAATTTTGTTTGAAGTTTAAAGTTTAAAGTTGCCTCGAGATAACTTTAAACTTTTAAACCTTAAACTTTAAACAATATAAAAATGGAATTAAAAGAAAAATTACTATCGTCTTTTATGGCTTTCGAAGAGCGCGTCGATGTTCATTCTGAACTTCATGACGTGAGAACTGCCGCCATAAAAAACTTTGAAAATAAAGGTTTCCCAACCAAAAAAGACGAAGCTTGGAAATACACTTCGCTAAACGCCATCTTAAAAAATGACTTTACCGTTTTTCCTAAACAAGAAAATGCAGTTGAATTCAACCATGTAAAAAAATATTTTTTACACGAAATAGACACCTATAAAGTAGTGTTTATTGATGGTGTTTTCAGTTCACATTTATCGTCAACCACACACGAAGGAATTGATGTTTGCTTGATGTCATCGGCATTGACAAAACCAAAATACAAAATGGTTATTGATGCATATTTTAACCAAATTGCCAACAAAGAAGAAAGCTTAACTTCCTTGAATACAGCTTTTGCTATTGAAGGAGCGTATATCAACATTCCAAAAAGCAAAGTAGCAGACAAGCCTATTGAAATCATGTATTTCTCAACAGGAAACGAAGCGGCTCTTTTGGTTCAACCACGAAACTTAGTGGTTGTGGGTGAAAATTCACATGTCCAAATTATTGAGCGTCATCAAAGTTTAAACGAAAATCCAGTGTTAACGAATTCTGTTACCGAGATTTTTGCTCAAAAACGTGCTATAGTTGATTATTACAAAATCCAAAACGATACGCTTGAAGCTAATTTAATAGATAACACCTACGTTTCTCAACAAAAAGAAAGTCACGTTTCGGTTCACACCTTCTCTTTTGGAGGAAACTTAACGAGAAATAACTTGAATTTTTATCATTTTGGAGAACGATTGACAAGTACGTTAAACGGAATCACGATTATTGGTGAAAAACAACACGTAGATCATTATACATTAGTGAAACATGCGGCTCCAAATTGCGAAAGTTTCCAAGATTATAAAGGAATCTATGCTGATCGCTCTACAGGTGTTTTCAACGGAAAAGTATACGTAGAAAAAGACGCTCAAAAAACGAATGCGTTCCAAAAAAGCAATAATATTTTATTGAGCGACAAAGCGACAATAAATGCTAAACCGCAATTAGAGATTTTTGCTGATGACGTAAAATGTTCTCACGGTTGTACCGTTGGACAATTAGACGAAACGGCAATGTTCTACATGCAACAACGCGGAATTCCTAAAAAAGAAGCCAAGGCGTTATTGATGTATGCATTCTCGAATGCCGTTATAGAAAACATCAAAATACCAGAATTAAAACAACGAATTACCAAAATCATCGCCACAAAATTAGGGGTGAAATTGGGATTTGATTTGTAGTTTTTAACACAAAAATCGCAAAGATTTACGCACAAAGGGCACAAGGTTTTTTTCTAAACTTTGTGCCCTTTTCGGTTAAATTTTAGTCTCTTACTGCAATAATAAACATTATAATTCCTATAAAAAACAACACAAGACCTCCCAAGAAACAAAATGTATTTATTATTGAGTAACCTAAATTCGTAGAATAACCTAAACCTATTAAAAACCAACCTCCAATTATCATTAAAACTGATTGTATAACTTTATTCTTTATCATGAATATTATTTCTTCACACTTTCAATTATATCTCTCAACATTCCATTAAAGTCGAATTCAGGATCTTCTTTCAATCCCATTCTTACAACTACTAAATCAAGTGATGGAATAATCGCCACCATTTGCCCCTGAAAACCGCTGCAATAATACATATCTCTAGGCACATCACGGAATGATCCGCCGGCATTAAGCCAAAAATGACCACCATATCTTCCCTCAGATCTATTGGTAGGAGTTACAGTGTATTTTACCCAACTTTCGTTGAAAATTTGTTCACCGTTCCAATTACCGTTATGTAAATACAACAACCCAAATTTAGACCAATCCCTCGTTGTAGCCCAACCGTAAGATGAACCCACATAATTTCCCGCCATATCGGTTTCGATAACCATAGAGTTCATTCCTATTTTATCAATCAAAGCGCTGTACCAAAAATCTAAATATTCCTGATGCGTTTTGAACTGCTTACGCAAAATTCCCGAAAGCAAATTAGAAGTTCCAGAGGAGTAGTTCCATCGCATATTGGGTTTATATTCTGCCGGTTTCTCAAGTTGCGCGCGAGTCATGTCTTCGGCTTGAAAAAGCATTTTTGTAGCATCACATATAGAAGCGTAATCCTCTACCCATTGTAGACCGGAATTCATGTGCAGCAAATCACTTGTGGTTATCAATTTTCGGTTGTCATTTGCCCATTCTGGAATTGGAGCAGGATCATCAATGTCAAATTTTCTTTGTTTTTCCAAAACTCCAAACATAGCGCTCGTGATACTTTTTGTCATTGACCAACCCAGAATTTTACTGTTTTTATCGAAACCTGTATCATACTTTTCGGCAATAATTTTATCTTTATAAATCACTAAAAGGGAACGCGTTCTCTTTTTCAATTCTCCTTTTTTATCGAAAGCATTGGCGACAGCCGCATTCAATTTAGCATAATCAACATTAGCAAAAATGGTGTCTTTAGGTTCGTTATTTCCAAACGGAAAAGGTAAATTGTTATTCAATTTTGTTCTTTTGGGAACTAAATACGGTTTTGAAACATCAAAATCATCATTGATTAAAGTGGCTCCCAAACCCTCGCGGTAAATTGCTTTTCGCTCTTTCAAACCATAAACTGAAGCAACGGCAAACTTTCCGGCTTCTTCAATATTGTTTTTGGCCAAATCAATCATGTCGATATCATTGTCGCCCTTCTCAATCATTTCCTGCGAGCGATTATCAATAAAATGTCCTGAAGCCATACTTTTGGCCGAAAAGCCAGAAATTAAATCCAGTTTTGGATAAGTGGTGAACCCCAAGTAAAAGATTCCGATTAAAGACGCAAAAACAACGAGCTTGAAGATTTTTTTCATAGAAAATTAATTTGAAGCAATTTAATAAAAAAGAACCACATTCTTGAAATACATTGTACTACTGAAAAATCATTTTTCTGTGAACAAATTTTTTTAAACCATTAAGAAATTAAGTTTCATTAAGAACTAATACCTTAATTTTTCTTAATTTCTTAATGGTTAAATTTATAAAGAGAAATTGTTTCATAAAATCTTCCGATTTACAAAAAAGTAAGATTTGAAGTTGTATTATATTTTTCTAAATCGTGAATAGTAATAACTTTTATTAACAAGTGTTTGCCAAAAATTAATTCCAATTTCACTACTTTTGTATTTAGAAAAATTCTAAATAATGAAGAGCTAATTCCAAATTAGTTTCTCAAAAAAAATGTTTGCTTATATTGTTCAAATGGACCAATACAAACATTAAAAACAAGCCGAAAAATGTTAGATATCAATAAGATTAGAGCCGACTTCCCTATACTTTCGCAAAAAGTAAACGGAAAACCATTGGTTTATTTTGACAATGGAGCCACTTCGCAGAAACCACAAGTGGTGATTGATGCAATTTCAAAATATTATCAGGAAATCAACGCTAATATCCATCGTGGTGTTCACACGTTGAGTCAATTAGCAACCGATGCGTATGAGGTTTCTCGTGGGAAAATTCAAAATCACATTAATGCTAAGTTTGCTTATGAAGTGCTTTTTACTTCGGGAACAACGCATGGAATAAATTTAGTTACTAATGGATTTGCTTCGATTTTGAAACCAGGCGATGAAGTTTTAGTTTCTGCATTGGAACACCACAGCAATATTGTGCCTTGGCAAATGTTATGCGAGAAAACGGGAGCAACTTTGCGCGTGATTCCCATGAATCTTGATGGCGAATTGATTATGTCAGAGTATGACAAATTACTTTCGGATAAAACCAAAGTTGTTACCGTAAATCATATTTCGAATGCATTGGGAACTGTCAATCCAATTAAATATATGATTGACAAAGCACATGCAGTTGGCGCGGCAATTTTGATTGACGGAGCGCAAGCTGTTCCACATTTAAAACCAGATGTTCAGGAATTAGATTGTGATTTTTATGTATTTTCAGGACATAAAATATGTGGACCAACAGGAACTGGAATTTTATACGGAAAAGAAGCGTGGTTGAACAAATTACCGCCCTATCAAGGTGGAGGCGAAATGATTAAGGAAGTGACTTTCGAGAAAACTACTTATGCAGAGTTGCCTCATAAATTTGAAGCTGGAACACCAAATATTGCCGGAGGAATTGTACTAGGAACCGCTGTGGATTATATGAATGAAGTTGGTTTTGACAACATTCAACAGCAAGAAAAGGAATTATTAGAATACGGAACGAAACGATTATTAGAAGTTGAAGGTTTAAAGATTTTTGGTACCGCCAAAGAAAAAACTTCCGTAATTTCGTTTAATATTGAAGGTATTCATCCGTACGACATTGGCACCATAATTGACAAATTAGGAATAGCCGTACGAACAGGTCATCATTGTGCACAACCCATTATGGATTTCTTTAAAATTCCTGGAACTATAAGAGCGTCATTTGCCTTTTATAATACCAAAGAAGAAATTGACGTAATGGTTGAAGCTATTAAAAGAGCGCAACTCATGTTGTCCTAAAAATCACAAATATCAACACATGAAAATTCTATCCTTATTATTTCTGACTATTTTCCTAGGCAACGGTTGTGATAGCGCAAAAGCGCAAGATATTGAAACCGCTGCTATTGAATACACAGCCAACACTAGAGGTTTTTATCAAAAAATAACAGTGAAAAATCAGATGTTGACGGTGTCAAAAGACAGAGATGGAAATGATAAACCGATACCAACAAAAATATCGGATGCAGACTGGAAAGAGTTACTAGATTGTTTTAAAAAAGTGGAATTAGATAGTTTATCCAAATTTAAAGCACCAACAGAAAAACGTTTTCATGACGGTGCGGCTATTGCCAATTTGAAAATCATCATCAAAGATAAAAACTATGAAACGAATAGTTTTGATCATGGTTTTCCACCAAAAGAAATTAAGAAATTCGTGAATACGATAACTTTATTAGCTAAAGAAAAAAACTGAAAATAAATTCAGCATAGTATGAAAATTAAAGAAATACAAGAAGAAATTGTTGACGAGTTCTCCATGTTTGACGACTGGATGGAGCGTTATGAATACATCATCGAATTAGGGAAAAAACTTCCTTTAATCAAAGAAGAATTCAAAACCGAAAACAATCTGATTAAAGGCTGCCAGTCTAAAGTGTGGTTGCAAGGAGAACAAACGGATGACAAAATTGTTTTTACTGCCGATAGCGATGCCATTTTAACTAAAGGGATTATTGCGATATTAATTCGTGCTTTTTCCAATCAAAAAGCGTCTGATATTCTCGAAGCCGACATGAATTTTATTGATGAAATAGGTTTGAAAGAACACTTATCACCCACTCGCGCTAACGGTTTGGTATCGATGATAAAAAACATAAAAATGTATGCATTGGCGTTCAACACGCAGAATTAATTTCGATATTCGTATGAAAAAAATATTTTTTACAATGATAATTTTGGCCTGTAATATTGTTTTCTCACAAACAGTAATACCGGAAAAATATTCAAAAATAAAATTTGTTTATGAACAAAAATCAAACTTTTTCATTGAGAATGACAAAGTGTATGCAGACACATTATTACTCCAATTTCAATACCCAAAATTAAAATTTTCAAAAGTAATAAGTCCTCTTGATTCGACAAAAATTGTTGGATTTATTGAAATTAAAAATTTTAATTACGAAGATAAAAAAATACTAGAAAGTACTTTATACCATACCACTAACACTATAGAAGGAACCTATGATTTGAAAAAGAATAAAACGAAACTATTCTTCAAGAGAGGAAATAAAGCTTTAACCGAAATTTTCAAAAAATATTTTGGTGGTAATTATAATACATTCCTATTCAATATTATTGTTGATTACAATTCAAAACAAATTGATACAAACTATCCGAGGAAAAATTATTCAGAATCATTTGATTCACAATTAAAAAAAATCAATTTTATAAATGGCAATAACTGCTTAGGAACATACACTTTTCAAACCAATAAAGGTTATTACACCAATACAGTCACTCTAAATAAACAGTACAACAATAAAATTACCCCTGGTACTATATTTTCAAATACTAATTTTGGAGTTAGTGAAATTGTTTCCTTATTTGACACAACCACATTAATATCAGTTATTTACGAATAATAAAAATTAAAAATTAAAAAAATGACACAAGAAATAGACACCACCGAGTTAGGAGAATCAATCGTAAAAATATTAAAGACTATATACGATCCGGAGATTCCTGTAGATATTTACGAATTAGGATTAATTTATGACGTAATGGTCAATACTGATTACGAAGTAAAAATCTTGATGACACTTACCTCTCCAAACTGCCCGGTTGCAGAAAGTTTACCAAGAGAAGTGGAAGAAAAAGTAAAATCATTAGAGAATGTAAAAGATGCTGAAGTAGAAATTACTTTTGATCCGCCTTGGAGCAAAGATTTAATGAGCGAAGAAGCTAAATTAGAATTGGGAATGCTTTAAATTAGTCCTAATGTCAAAAGTCATAAAGTCTCAAAATAGTTGACTTTATGACTTTCGACTTTCGACTTTAAGACTTCAAAAATGGAAGAAATAATAAATAAAGTTGCAAATAGTGTTTTGGAAGTTTTCGACCTCGAAGATTATTATCCAAAAGGGATTCGTACGCAAATCGATATTTCGAAATGGCTTTTAGAAGGTTTTTTATTGAAAGAAAAAGACTTTAGAGAGGAATTAAAAAATCATGATTGGTCACAATACCAAGATCAATTTGTGGCTATTCATTGCAGTACAGATGCTATAGTTCCGGCTTGGGCTTCCATTTTGGTTGCGATTCAATTAGCGCCGTTTGCAAAGAAAATCATCAATGGAACTTTAGAAGATTTAGACGCTTCACTCTATGAAGAATTGTTGCCTAAAATAGACTACTCGGTTTATAAAGATAAGCCAATTATCATAAAAGGATGCTCCAGAAAACCGGTTCCTATGAGGGCTTATGTATTAGCAGCGCATTACTTGCAACCTTTTGCACGAAGTATTATGTATGGCGAAGCGTGCTCTGCCGTTCCGTTGTACAAAGCACCCAAAAAGGGATAAAAAATCTACTATTTAGAATAGTTTAAAATATATTTTAGAGAAAAAACATGAAAAAAATAGCTTTTTCTGTAGTGTTTCTTTTTGCAATGCTTTCTGCTACTGCGCAAGAAATGGCAACAGACACGATAAAATATTGGACCAAAAAGGGAAATATATCACTGCTTTTTAATCAATCGGCTTACAATAAGCAATGGCTGGGTGGTGGAACTTCGAATATTGCGGGGAATTTTGGACTGAATTATGACTTCAATTATAAAAAAGAGGATATCGTTTGGGACAACAAATTCATATTAGCATATGGTTTAACCAAAATAAAAGGAGACGAAAAAACTGCAAAAACAGACGATCGTCTGGAACTGAATTCTCTTTGGGGAAAGAAAGCCAAAGGACAGTGGTATTATTCTATGTTTTTCAATTTCAAGACTCAAATGGACACTGGATTAGACAAAAATGATGATAAAATATCCCATTTTTTCTCTCCGGCTTATTTCCAGTTGGGACCAGGAATACTTTGGAAAAAGAGTGATAATTTGAGTGTCAATTTTTCTCCGGCGACAGCAAAACTAGTTGTTGTTCATCCTCACTTTACTGAATTTGGACCTTCGTTTGGAGTATTGCAAGGCGATTCTACTCGATTTGAGTTTGGAGCCAGTATTACGGCATACTATAAATTCAATATCATGACGAATGTATCTGTAGAAAACCGACTGAATTTATATTCCAATTATTTAGATAATCCTCAAAACGTTGATATTGATTACCAAATGAATGTCATTATGAAGATAAACAAATACTTGTCGGCTAACGTAGCGTTACAAGCCATTTATGATGACAATTCGATTCAAGCCGTTCAGGTTAGAGAAGTATTTGGATTAGGCGTAAACTACGGTTTCTAAAAAAATAAATTTTTATATAAAAAGACCTTTAGAAAATTTCTAAAGGTCTTTTTTGTTCTGTAGCAGATTGATATAGCTTTTTTTAATCTTTGTTGCAAACGCTATAATTTGTTTCTTAATTTAAGTTCGTACTCGTTGCAAACAAGCGCCAGAGAATGTGGACAAACGAGCGACAGTTGAGTCCAGCAATATTGCTGTTAGCAAGGCTTTTAATAATTTATAGATTTCGCGCGTTCTGGGTCAACCATTGTCCAATAAACTTTGTAGAAATCTTTCTTTTTCGAATTCTGTTTCTTAATTAGTTCGGAAAAATAATTTTTAAGGTTTTCTTTTTCAGGTGATTCTTTAAAAAGCAAATCTGTACCATTTTCGTCAAAAACCATAACAGATGCGTAAATATGTTTCCATTCTTCAGTTCCATTAGTGTACACGTTATATTTTTTTCCATTTGAGTATAAGTCAACTTTTTCCCAAACTAAAATTGGATATTTTTTATTATTTGGATAAATAGTTTTATCCCATTTTCCGAATTTATCAAACATCACTTTATGTGTATATAATGCAGAATAAACACATTCGAATCTTATTTCATTATATGTGATTGTATCTTTGTTATAAATAGTTTCATATTTTTTATCTAATATTTCTGTATACTTATTCTCGAAGTATTGTGAACATATAGCTTTATCAACTATTTTTTGAGAAGTTGAACAACTAAAAATTAAAAATAATGAGATTATCAATAAAGTTTCTTTCATAGTTTTTTTTTAAATATTTGTTACCTTTTTGCTGCATTGAGATGGCTAGAAGTTCATAAACGCTTAGCTTTCGGCTTAACGAAAACTTGATGTGGAACGATAATTCCACTAAATTTCGGTAAATTCAAAATGGCGGTTATGCAACGTTTTTAATATTCGTAAGAGTAAATTTCGTCTTTGATGTTTTTTCTTTTTAGCACAATAAATTCTTTTCGTAATTCAATGCTATCATAAATTGGTTCTTTAGTTAAAGTTCCATTAACATTTATCAATCCAATTTTGTTGTTCTGCTTGATTATAAAATATCTCCAATTTTGTGACGATTTAATTTCATCATAAATGATTGGAATTATTGTTTCATTTTTGGAGTTTATAATGCCAAATTTATTTCCCTTTTTTATAATTTGAAATATATTTTCACCCATTGCGTGGTGTCTTAGAGTTTCAATTAATTCAATTTTTTCATCTAAGTCAATATTGTTTTTTGAATTTTGGAGATCAATAATTTGCGCTTTATTATGTTTTGTAGCAAATATTTTATACCCGTCAACTGCGAAAAATTTATATTCTTCTAGAATTATATTTTTCCCATTATAATCATAAATGCCATTCAGATTATTTTCATTTTCGGTTATATAAAAGTCATCATTTTCTGTTGATGAAACATTTTTATATTTTACAGGTATAATAATTTTTCCATTCGCATCACATAATCCATCTGTTGAATTATTTTTCCAGAGAATAAATCTATCATTTTTGCGTGGTAAAATAAATCTAAATTCTATCGGTACTAGTTCTGTATTTTCAAGAGAAAAAAGTCCATTCAAGCTATTTTTACGTACAATCAATCGTTGATTTTCATACTCTATGAAATCATATTTAAATGGAATTATAATGTTTTGTAAACTGTCCGTTATACCGAATTTGTTATTCCTTCTTTCAATAAATCGATTTTCCTCAATCTTCATTTTAGAATCTTGAGAATAAATTAATATTGATAAAAGTAGAAACAATATAGTTGGAATAGTTTTTTTCACTGTTGTCTTTTTAAAATGTTACATAACTTGTATGAAGGCACTACTTCATAGCGTATTACTTTCAAATATACACTTTAATAATTATCTTACAAATCATCAAATGGACTTTTTATTCGTAAATAATCGTTATCGTTACTCCGCATGAAGGATGGCAGCGGAAATCCTCCCGATTTTTCTTCGGGAGATTGCAACGAACAGCCTGACGCAGCTGTAACGCAGAGAAAGCTGGGACATGCCCAAAAAAAATCCCTCTTGAAAATATCGAAAGGGAGTTTGTAAAGCAGGTACTATATATTTGGGCTTACTATGTGGTAATTCTAGTAATTTACTACTAACCTTTTTTTAAATTTCGTCATTAGTTTCAGTTTTCAAGGTTAACTTTAAGGTTAAAAACCCCAGTAATCCTGCAATTAGTGAAGAAATTAAAATTACTAATTTAGAATTATTGATGATTATATTACTTTCAAATGCCAGTAATGTTATAAATATAGACATCGTAAATCCAATACCACCAAGTAATCCAACACCCAAAATTGATTTCCAATTTAGTCCAGCAGGAAGTTTGCAAAATCCAAAAGATACTGCTAGAAATGTCAAAATAAATATCCCTAGTGGTTTGCCAACAACAAGTCCAAATGCAATTCCCAGACTATAGTTTTCAGTAAGGGTTTGCGAAAGGTCACCACTAAAAATAATTATTGTGTTAGCTAATGCAAAAATTGGTAAAATGATAAAAGCTACTGGCTTGTGTAAAAAATGCTGTAAAACATAGGAAGTAGATTTTTCATCTCCATTACCAAACGGAATGGCAAATGCCAATAGAACACCTGTAATTGTAGCGTGAACGCCTGACTGCAACATAAAATACCACATGGCAATTCCGCCAACCAAGTACGGTATCAGGTTTCTGACCTTCATTCTATTAAAAATCAACAGTAATCCAAAAATTCCTAATGCTATAAAAAGATTTGTAAATATTAATGTTTTTGTGTAAAATACTGCAATAAATATCATTGCAAATAAATCATCAATAACAGCTAATGCAGTCAAAAATATTTTCAGAGAAAGCGGAACTTTATTTCCCAACAACGATAAAATACCTAATGCAAAGGCAATATCTGTTGCCATTGGAATTCCAATTCCCGATTGTGTTGCTGTTCCATAATTGAACACCAAATAAATTCCGGCGGGAAGCAATAATCCACCAATCGCCCCAAATATAGGAAACAAAGCATTTTTGAAATTTGAAAGCTCACCCCTATAAATTTCTCGTTCCAATTCTAGGCCTATTAGCAAAAAAAAGATTGCCATCAGCCCATCATTAATCCAATGCTCTATGGTCAAACCTACTACTTTGATTTGAAAAAAGTTACTATAATCTGTGCCAAAAATAGAGTTTGCAAGAATTAATGATACAATTGTACAAGCTATTAAAACTAATCCACCTGCTTTTTCACTGTCAAAAAATTCTTTAAATAGTTTAGTTGCTTTCATTTAATTTGCTCTTACTGTTAATTATTTAATCGGTTGTTTTTAGTGGAATGAATACCTCGCTTCAGTTCCTGTTCTACTTCACTACTTGTCGGTTTCTAGTATATAGTATTTTATCATACTAAGTATCAAATTTCCGAAACACCTAATATAAAAAAATAATCCAATAATTTGGCGTTTAATATTTAGAAACAGGCCTTCGCTTTAATGATAAGCGAACTCGACTTCCACGGAATTATACACTGTTTAGTTTAAACATGTCTTCTTTAGTATCGTTTGTAGCTAAAATATATATTTATAGACTAAGAGACTCTGCAACAAGGTTATTAAAAGCCTAAAGAAAATATAACATCTATATTAAGAATTGAAAAAAAATCCCTCTTGAAAACATCAAAAGGGATTCTGTTGCTTCACTAGCGCTGTTCTCGACTGCGCTCGAACTGACAGCTGTATATTAATAAATTGAAAATTATTCGTTTTCTTCTTCGTCTTTGTCTTCTTTTTCCACCGCGTCTTTATAATCGGGATATAAAAATTTATTGTACGGAAAACGGGTTATGTGAATTTGTCTTACGGATTCGTAAACGCGCTCTCTGAACTCCTCAAAATTTTCTTTCTCGGTAGCGGAAATAAATAACGCATTTTGCTCTCCTACTCGACTCATCCAAGTCGCTTTCCATTCTTCTAGCGTGTAATGTCTTGGCGTTTTTTCGGTCATTAAATCATCTTCATCAATAGTCAAATGCTTGTAGGCATCGATTTTGTTGAAAACCATAATAACCGGTTTGTCATTTGCCTTGATGTCCAATAACGTTTGGTTTACGGATGCAATATGATCCTCAAATTCCGGATGCGAAATATCAACAACGTGCAATAACAAATCTGCTTCGCGAACCTCATCCAGCGTACTTTTGAAAGAATCAACCAGTTGTGTTGGCAATTTCCTGATAAATCCTACGGTATCCGAAAGCAGGAAAGGCAGGTTTTTGATAACTACTTTTCTAACGGTGGTGTCCAACGTAGCAAAAAGTTTATTCTCTACAAAAACGTCACTTTTCCCAACGGCATTCATCAAAGTCGATTTCCCCACATTGGTATACCCCACCAAAGCGACGCGTACCATGGAACCGCGATTGCCTCTTTGCGTTCCCATTTGCTTGTCGATTGCTTTGATTTTATCTTTCAATAAAGCGATTCTATCTCGTACAATACGTCTGTCTGTTTCAATCTCTGTCTCTCCAGGTCCACGCATTCCAATTCCCCCTTTTTGACGCTCAAGGTGTGTCCACAATCCCGATAATCGAGGCAACATATAGATACATTGTGCTAACTCTACCTGCGTTCTTGCATACGAAGTTTCGGCACGTTGCGCAAAAATATCCAAGATAAGGTGCGTTCTGTCCAGAATTTTACATTCAGTAATGATTTTAGATATATTTTTTTGCTGTGAAGGCGATAATTCATCATCAAATACCAAAGTCGAAATATCATTTTCTTTTACAAAATGATGAATCTCTTCAATTTTTCCAGTTCCTACAAAAGTCTTAGGATTAGGACGTTCCATTTTTTGCGAAAAACGTTTCACCACTTGACCTCCTGCGGTAAAAGTCAAAAACTCCAATTCGTCAAGATATTCGTTTAGTTTCTCTTCACTTTGGTTTTGAGTTACAATACCAACTATAGCCGTTTTTTCGAAATTTATTACTTCTTTTTCTAACATATTTTTGAATAAGTTACAAATTTAATGATTTGTAAGGGACTTATTGGGTTCTGGGTTTATAAAAAAATCATAACGTGTGAATAATGATAGTATTTTGGTCGAGCCAAAAATTAAGTTAAGGAGAAAATTTCGTCATTAATAAAAAGTATTCTGCCACAGTTTAAAAGGATTTTTCTCGTTTTGATATATCTAAATATAGAGACAGACAACTCACAATAAATCAAAAGATATTTTACTAAATACTGTAACGATTAAAAAGTTATAAAAGTTAAATAACAAATTAATCTGTGTTAATCTGTGTTAATCTGTGAAATCTGTGGCTAAAAAATAGTGGTGAATTTGCGGTTGTTTTAAAACCTCATACGTTTGCCTTGCTTACTTTAGCAGTTCCATTGGATTTTTAATTATTTTTACCAGAATTTAATCCCATTTGAATGAATCGCTTTTTGACAATACTTATTGCATTCTTGGCTCCTCTTTTTCTTTTTGCCCAAAATAATTCTGAACAATTATTGCAGGAATTAGATGAAACAGTTGCTGATTACCAATTGTATTCTGATAAAAAAGAGGTTCAAATCAACAAACTCAAAGAACTGCTAATTTCTACTTCTTCCGATATTCAAAAATATGATGTTTACGGAAAGTTGTATGCGGAATATAAATCGTATCAATCAGATTCTGCTTTGATCTACGCTCGAAAGAGTTTTCAAATTGCCGAAAAACTAAATGATATTGAAAAGCTAAATCATGCCCGATTAAATCTAGCTTCCATCATGGGAACATTAGGAATGTACAAGGAAGCTACGGATATTCTTAATCATATCAACATCACAACTTCACCCGAATTAAAAGGCTATTATTTTACCGTAAATAGCGTCGTTTATGGCTATATGTCTGATTATGCGGCTTCACTTCAGGAAAAAAAGAAGTATATTATTTTAACAAAAAAGTACCGTGATTCTTCTTTAAATTATTACAAACCGCAATCAAGCGCCTATATTATGGCGAAATCCAGTACGCTTCTTGATGCAGGAAAACACAAGGAAACACTGGTTTTATTACTGAACTATTTCCCAAAAATTTCGCAAAACAGTGATGATCGAGCGGTTATTGCCTACATTATTTCACAGGCTTATCGCCAAAAAAAAGATGCTGAGCAGGAAAAAAAATGGTTAACTATTTCGGCTA
Organism: Flavobacterium glaciei; assembly: GCF_003350545.1. Classification (GTDB taxonomy): domain Bacteria; phylum Bacteroidota; class Bacteroidia; order Flavobacteriales; family Flavobacteriaceae; genus Flavobacterium; species Flavobacterium glaciei. Next base: position 17,104 of record NZ_QQBA01000003.1, on the reverse strand, counting down.
TTTCCGATTTGCAGTTGGCCAAAAAAGAATATATTTCGTTGCGTTCGTTGGCTTTTCTAATGTATGAAAATGGGGATATTGACCGCGCTTACAAATACATAAAACGCTCGCTTGAAGATGCTCTTTTTTGTAATGCACGCTTACGAACCTATGAAATATCGAAGATGTTGCCCATTATCAACGAAGCATATCAAAAACAAAATGAAACCAATCGATTTCAGTTGGTACTGTTTTTAATAAGTGCGAGTATATTATCCGTGTTCCTGTTGGCGGTGCTTTTTTTATTTTTTAAGCAAATGAAAAAATTGTCCAAAGCAAAGCAGGATTTAAGTTTGGCTAACAGTAAGCTTTCAGAATTAAATGCAGAATTGAACACTTTCAATGAGAAATTGAACGAAACCAATTATACGCTGACCGAAGCCAATTTTTTGAAAGAAATATATATCGGCCGTTACATGGATCAGTGTTCAGACTACATTGGAAAACTAGACGAATACCGCCGAAAATTGAATGTCATGGCAACAACAGGAAAAATGAACGACCTGATAAGTGCCGTAAAGTCAAAACAGTTTGTCGAAAATGAACTCGCAACATTTCTAACGAATTTCGACAAGACGTTCCTGCAACTCTTTCCTAACTTCATAGCAGAATTCAGCTCTTTATTGATTGATGACGAAGCCATACAATTGAAAGAAGGCGAACTGCTAAATACGGAACTACGGATTTTTGCACTCATTCGTTTGGGCATCAAGGACAGCGCAAAAATTTCGACTTTCCTTCGGTATTCGGTGTCCACAATTTACAATTACCGTTCGCAACTCAAAAACAAAGCAGCAGGTCCACGAGAAGATTTTGAAGCTAACGTAATGCGAATTGGAACCAATTTAAAATAGAAAAATACTGTTTTTCTAGAAGGTCTTTGGGATTAAAACCATCTCAATGACCACTTTTTTAGTATAAATCTACCACTTTTTTTAAACACTAAATTTATATAATAAACAGTTATTCAGTATCTTGTGTTTAAAAATGAGAAACGCAATCTACTTTTTTATGATGACAAAAATATGTAGTGTATAAAGCGTTTACTTTTACCTTTTCGAAATGTGGAAAACACTGCGTTCTTCAATACATTCATTTCGTGAAAATCACAATCTATTACTAAACCTAAAATATTAATTTATCAAATTCGATTAAAAAAATGAAGCAATTTTTTTTCACTGCCCTAATGTGGCTCGCGTTTTTTAGCCCTGCACAATCGCAGCAGTTAAAATCACCAAATGGAAAATTTGTAATGGAGTTCTCCTTACAAAACGACGGAACTCCAAGTTACAGTTTAAATTACAAAAGTAAAGCAGTTGTAAAACCAAGTAAATTGGGTCTTGAGTTGAAAAACGACAAAAAATCGTTGTTAAATGATTTCACAATTGTTGAAACAAAAACTACTACTATTGATGAAAACTGGAAACCAGTTTGGGGAGAAGTAGCCTCCATTCGCAATCATTACAACGAATTAGCAGTAACCTTAAATCAAAAAGAAACCGATAGACAAATTGTGATTCGTTTCCGTTTGTTTGATGATGGTCTAGGATTTCGTTATGAATTCCCTTCTCAAAAAAACCTTACTTATTTTGTAATCAAGGAAGAAAGAACCCAGTTTGCCATGGCAGGCGATCATACCGCGTTTTGGATTCCGGGTGATTATGATACGCAAGAATACGATTATACGACGTCCAAACTATCAGAGATTAGAGAATTATCAGAGAAAGCAACTACTGAAAATGTATCGCAAACTTCTTTTTCAACAACAGGAGTTCAAACTTCATTGATGTTAAAAACCGCGGACGGATTGTATATCAATTTACACGAAGCAGCATTAATCGATTATTCATGCATGCATTTGAATCTAGATGATAAAACTATGGTTTTCGAATCGTGGTTGACACCTGATGCAAAAGGAGACAAAGGATATATGCAAGCTCCACATCATTCGCCTTGGCGTACCATAATTGTGAGTGACGACGCAAGAGAAATTCTAGCTTCAAAAATGACATTGAACTTGAACGACCCTAACAAAATTGAAGATACATCATGGATAAAACCGGTTAAATACGTAGGTGTTTGGTGGGAAATGATTACTGGAAAAAGTTCTTGGGCGTACACGGATGAATTTCCTACGGTGCAACTTGGCGTTACTGATTTTTCAAAAGCAAAACCGAATGGAAAACACGGTGCGAATAATGCTAATGTAAAAAAATACATTGATTTTGCAGCGAAACACGGTTTTGATGCGGTTTTAGTAGAAGGCTGGAATGAAGGTTGGGAAGACTGGTTTGGTCATTCTAAAGATTATGTTTTTGATTTTCTGACTCCATACCCGGATTTTGATGTCAAAGGATTGCATGAATATGCCAAATCAAAAGGTGTTAAAATGATGATGCACCATGAAACTTCGGGTTCTGTGCGTAACTACGAACGCCACATGGATAAAGCGTATCAGTTTATGAAAGACAATGGATACGATGCTGTAAAAAGTGGTTATGTAGGTTCTATCATTGAAAATGGCGGAAATCATTACAACCAGTTTATGAATAACCATTATCAATTCGCAATAGAAAAAGCTGCTGATTATAAAATTATGTTGAATGCGCACGAGGCAGTTCGCCCAACAGGAATTGCAAGAACATATCCAAACTTAATTGGTAATGAAGCGGCAAGAGGAACCGAATATCAATCTTTTGGAGGTTCTAAACCAAATCACGTTACCGTGTTGCCTTTTACACGTTTAGTGGGAGGACCGATGGATTATACTCCTGGAATTTTTGAAATGGATTTGAGTAAAATGAATAAAGACAACAATTCTCATGTGAATAGCACACTTGCAAATCAATTGGCATTGTATGTAACGATGTACAGCCCGTTGCAAATGGCAGCTGATACGCCAGAAAATTATGATCGTTTTCCAGATGCATTCCAGTTTATCAAAGATGTAGCAATTGATTGGTCGGACAGTAAATACCTGGAAGCAGAACCTGGTCAATATGTTACCGTTGCTCGTAAAGCAAAAGTGACTAACAATTGGTTCATCGGTAATGTAAATGGCGATACTTCCCGTACCTCAACCATCAAATTTGATTTCTTGGAAAAAGGAAAAAAATATGAGGCTACGATTTATGCTGATGCAAAAGATGCTCATTATAAAACCAATCCGCAAGCGTATACAATTCGTAAAATCAAAGTAATGAACCAATCGAAACTGTCACAACTTAGCGCTCCTGGTGGAGGTTATGCGATAAGCATCGTTGAAATCAAGAAATAACTAACTACAAAAGGCTGTCCAACTAGACAGCCTTTATATTTTGGTATTATAAAATCCTGCAAGGTTTCTAAAACCTTGTAGGTATCATTTTTATTAGATTTATATACCTACAAGGTCAAAAAAAACCTTGCAGGAAAACCAGTTTATCTCAAATTAATGAGATTCAAATAATTCTAAAATAATAATCAAATTCAGATAAAAAGTAATTAATTATAAAAGGCTGTCCAACTAGACAGCCTTTTTATTTTGGTATTATAAAATCCTGCAAGGTTTCTAAAACCTCGTAGGTATCATTTTTATTAGATTTATATACCTACAAGGTCAAAAAAAAACCTTGCAGGAAAACCAGTTTATCTCAAATTAATGAGATTCAAATAATTCTAAAATAATAATCGAATTCAGATAAAAAGTAATTAACTATAAAAGGCTGTCCAACTAGACAGCCTTTTATGATTTTATAAGAGTTTTAAAACTAATTTACTTTAATCAGTTTGACATCGAAAATAAGAACAGAACCTCCCGGAATTGGTCCGCTACCATTGCTTCCATACCCTAAATGAGAGGGGATTAAAAGAATTCCGTTTCCACCTTCTTTAAAATAAGGAATACCTTCTGTCCATCCTTTTATTACTTGGTTTAAACCAAAAGAAATTCCTGCAGCATTACTTTGATCAAAAACATTCCCATTCGTAAAATATCCTTTGTACGCCACTGTCACATTCGATGAAGCTGTTGGTTGAGCGCCAGTTCCCGCTTCATTAACCACATAATACAAACCTGAATCGGTTTTTGTGGCAGTCAATTTATTTTTTTCAATGTAATCCACGATTTCTTTTTCGTTTTGAACCGTGTAATCAACAGGTTTAGATGCTTCGTTATCCGATAAACAAGAAACAAATAATAAAGAAACAAATGCTAATAAAGTAGATTTCATAATTTAATTTAAAGGTTAAGACTGCAAATATAGCAATTCAAGTAGAACCTTTTATAAAATTATTTTTCCCCAAAAATTTGAACATCATCTACTTGAAAAGCGCCATCCAGAGCCAGATTTCTTCCAGAGCCCGTATACTTAAAAGCAATATTGATTTTACCCTTATATGAAGATAAATCTACGGCGCCACTTCCCACAAACTGATACCAAGGCGTGGCTTGTTTAGGTAAATTGACAACCAACGGTGTCCAATTTGCAGTAGCAAAATTTAACCCATCAAAATTAGTAGAAACATAAACTTCGAGAGAATTTAATGGCGAATCAACATCTAAATGATGCTGAGCACTTCTAAAAGTCAAGACTTCGTTTGTATGAGTATCCATGTCAATTTTTGGTGAAATCAACCAAGCAATATTTGAAACTACTTTGGTTCCACTAATGGCAAACTCTGCATACCCGTTTCCGGAATACACTCTGCCTTTCCAGAAAAGTGTTCCTTTTTGAACCATATTTGCCCAACCTGGAAGACTCAAATTCGACTTGTCGACCACTTTTTCAAAATCTTCTGAGAAAAAAGGAACTGATCTTGGTCCTGTCATCACTACATCTTTTTCGGAGCGGGGTAATAATTGGTAATCCGTTCCATATTTGGTCAAAATTCCTCTCACTTTTCCGCTTCCATTAGGGACAACTTTAGTAGCAAAATCAGAAAAACTACTCGTTCTAAAATAGACTTGATTCCCCAATTTATCCATCAATCCCCAATTCGTCGCACCGCCAACATTATTAGTTTCTTCAAAATAACGACGCCCTATTGCAGCAGCTGAAAATTGAACATCTGACAATTCGACCAATGTATTTAAATTAGAGTCATTTAATAGTTCCGACATAGTTAACGACCGAACAAGAACGTCTTCCTTTACGTTTGTACAAGACGCATTCAACACCTTTTTGTACTCATTTTGCGAAAGCCGCCCTACTCCGCCTTCATTATAGGAATTCACGAAAATACTCCCGATACGCATTCCACCGAATAAAATATCCGTGTATTGGTCTTTCAATTTTATGTATACTTTGTTACCCAACCTATAGTCAATATAAAGGTTTGTAGCATCCACAGGAACGCTAAATCCTGTGGCTGGCTTTGTGGCTGTTGCCAAAGTCTGAAAAGAAATCGACTTGAAAAAATTCCCCGATTCATCGCTGGAAACTACATAAGCCTCGATGATATCATCGTATTTGTATTGCGTCACAATAGCATTAGCAGTAGCATGAACTTCGCTGACTGATTTATTTGTAATCAAATCCGGTTGGGTACAAACTAGTTTTGGAGGCAAAACCTCATCCGTAACACAACTACCAAATAAAATTGTCAATAACACTAATGAAAACGATTTGTAAAATGTTGATTTCATATACTTTAATTTATAGATTGATATAAAGGTTCACAAAATACGTTCTGCCGTATCCGTAAAAATATTTTGGTCCAAAAGAAGGAGTGCCGCTGGAAACATCTTGATTTATTTTTCTAAAATTAGCTTTCCGGGCTTGTTCGTAACCACCCGTTTTATAGGTAACATCAAGCACATTGTTGATGCTGGCAAAAACTCCAACATTCTTTCCATAAATGCGCCATGATTTTCCACCTACAAGATTGAGCAACATAGTTGGATCAAATTTTTCTTGTTTAATTAGAATGGCTGCCCGCTCCTCAGTTGCCTCAGGAAAATTGAAACCGCTTGCTGGATTTTTATAAAATATTTCGGTTCTTGAAATGGGTGAAATATCAATGTAACTATTTGTGAGGTAATTTACATTGGCGCTAATCCACCAAAATTTAGGATCTCGATACTCAATTCCTACAGAATACGCACGTTGTGGCATTCCCGCTTGCTTGTAATTTTTGAGAGAAGCTGTTCCAAAATCAAAAACCGGACTGCTATTTTCTGGAGTTGCTTCGGCATCGTTTGTCAATGTCACATGGGGATTACTGTCAAAAGTATATTCGCCAAAAGCGGCTGAAAAAGTAGTTTTAAATGTTTGCGTCAATTGGTATTCTAAACTAAATTCAGCGCCCATATTCTTCTTATTCAATTTTGTTAATGTTTGGCTCACAAAAGCATCGGTGTTTAAATAACCCGCGCCATCATCAAAAATTCCTTCGGCATAAAAGAAAGAAATTTGAGTCGCATTTCTAATTAAAGAATAATAGGCAGTTAGTCGGGCCTTCAATTGTGGAGACCTATACACATAACTCGCATCTAAACTGCTGATGTTCTCACTTTCGATTCCGTTTACAATTGCATTATTCAATCGGGAATTCGCAAACGTATTTTTTAAAGAGGGTGCTTTGGTCAAATGTGCCGCATTAAAAGTCACCAATTGTTTTCCAGATATTTTCAAATTGAATCCGGCTTTGAAGCCAAAGTTTTCAAACGCAACTTTTTCACTTTTACCAAAGGAATTGGTTTCATAAATCCCATTTTTGTATAAACCTTCCCTTTGATAAGTAGCGCTTGAAAAATTTTGTGCCAGATAAAAATCTACTTTATTATAGCTGAATTTGAATTGGGTAAAAGCTTCTAAAGTATTAGCAAAAAAATTATAGTTGTAGCCATACGTATCGCCAACAACTACTTGACGGTCTGGATTGTTGAGGTCAGATTGCGATTGATTCCCGCTGTAAAAAGCATCGATATCTTCAAAATAAGAACCGCCAAGCAAGTCCAATAACTTTTGTGAATTATGCGATTTTAGTTTTTTGAAAGATGCTCCGGCATTCATAAAAATATTTTCTGATAATTGCGCACTCAAATTTGTTGTAGCCACCGCCGTTTCATCTTCTACTTGATCTTCATACAAAACGTACTTGCTTTTTGTGGGTTCGTAGCCCGTAATTGTTCCATTAGCATCTAGAACTGGATTTTGATTGGCTTGGTACAAAGCCGTCCAATCGATTTGAGAATTTGCTAAAAATCTCTCTTTACTTTTTTCCGCGTTTTCATAATCTGGAGTAAATGCTCCTGAAAACTCTCCGTTATCCGGCGCATAAAGTGAACTGTAAAAACTGGGCATTTTTCTGTAATATGTTGGGTCTGGACTATTGGCATTTTGATAATCGATGTTGCTGTTGGCAATTTTTCCAAATTGATACATCACACTCGAATTCAAATTGGTTTTATCATTGATTTTAAAATAATGATTCAGCATCATCGTAGGTTCTTCAATCGTTTTTATGCGGGCATTCCTCTTTTTACCATCTTGAAAACCCCAATACGAATTGTATTTTACGTTTGTCAGCTGCGTAACTTCGGCAGTGTTTGGAGAATTTTTGGCTCTGGAATTCGGAGTATAAAGCGCGGTTAGATTCAAGGAATGTTTCTCACTTAATTTTTTTTCGAGGCTTATAAAAAAGGAATTCGCATCATAGTTAGTCCCTTCAAAATAACCTTCTTGTGCCCAGCGTTTTCCTGCCGAAACTACAAAAGCCCAACCGCGGGAATTCATACCAGAGGCATGTGTTGCCATCGTGCGCCAACTGTAATTGGTATTGGTTGATGAAAATGAGATTCGGGAACCAGGTCTGTAAATGGAAGCCCGCGTATTGATTTCCTGTGTTCCTAAAATCCCACCAAACGTGTAATCTGAAGGAGCAGTTCCTAATGTAAATTCCTGATTGCGGAGCGCATCATTCAATCCGCCCCACTCACCCCATTGTGGTCTTCCGTCATACATTTTGTTCATGGAAACGCCATTGATCATCATTGTGGAATGTTCGCTGTCTAATCCCCGAACTCTAAAACGAGCTTGTCCCCAGTTGAAGGCAGCGGCTTGCAAGAAAGCATCCCGGGAGGATTGCAGGAGTCCGGAAGTACTTTCGGAATTGCTATTGTCCTCGCCAAAATCGCTTTCGATTAGTGTAATAATACTATTTTGTTGTTCTGTGGTTTGGTCTTCTTCTAAAGTTATGGTTCCTAAATCCAGCATTTGTCCTTCGGTAATTTCGACTGGATACAAGCCATCTTTGAAACCCTGACTGTGTACCAAAAACAAAATGTTTCCTGTGGGAACGGCATCAAAACTGAAATTTCCATCCTCTTTAGTGAGTTGCATCAAGGTCGTATTTTGAATACTGACGACAACAAAACCTAATGGATTTTGGGTTTTAGAATCCACGACTTTTCCTAAAAATCCTGTTTTGTTTTGTGCTGTAATACAACCTAGTTGAATGATAAAAAAGAAAACAAAGTAAAATTTATTCATAGATACAACGGATGATGGTTTATATTTTTTGAAACTGGACATCCAATAAGAAGTTCAACCGTTACAATAAAATGTAACGGTTGAACTAAATAAAAGGCAAACGTTATCCTAAATGGAATAACATTAAATAATTAAAAGTGAATTTTGGAAAAGTGGTATTTAACCTAATTAAAATACAGCTGAAAAAGTGGTATTTGAGATTCAGCATTAAATGGAATTTCTGCTTGAAAGAATTATAATGTTAAATATATTAAAAAAATAGTAGCAGATAAATTTTTGATGAAAATATTTTTAATGAATCCGTTTTGGGGAAAGTTCTTAGAAAATCAGAACGATTTCAGTAGCCCCGATGGCAGCAAGTATCCCACGCTTTTGGGCGTGGATACTGCGAACAGCGGGAGAAAATGTTTTTATGGAAACAAAATGTAGTGCTCCTAAAATATATAATTATTCGATTGCTTTGATTCGGGACACCATAAGGGCGATTAGAATCCCAAAAACGCCGATAAATGCGAATGAAAATCTAAGGCTTGACAGCTCCGCTATGTATCCGATGATGGGCGGCCCCATAAGAAAACCCAGAAAACTGACGCTGGAAACGGTCGTTAAGGCTACGCTGGGCGATACATTTGGGGTTTTTCCGGCCACACTATACACTGTGGGAACGATGGTGGAAACTCCTAAACCAACGAACATAAACGCGATGGTTGCGGGAATGACAAACGGGAAGAATACGGCTGTAAAAAGCCCTGCTGATATCATGATACCGCTGATTTGCAAGACGGTTTTTCGACCAAATTTACGAATCAGACCGTCACCTAAGAAACGTCCGCCAGCCATCATAATCATAAAAGAAGTGTATCCCAAAATCACTAATGGTCCAGGTGCTTTGATAACATCTTTGAAATAAACACCGCTCCAGTCAAACATGACGCCTTCGCTTGCCATGCAACAAAACCCGATTATTCCCAACCAAATCAAAGCGCTATCCGGTTTTGAGAACATTTTTTTCTTTTCGGTTTGTATAGTTTCTTTGGCTTTTATTAAAAATTTATAATTGAAAGCCACCATCAAAAATACGATTACAGCCACTATAAGAAAGTGAATGTATGGTGTAAGCTCAAAAGCTAGCATTCCAAGTCCTACTAATGCTCCCATGAATCCGGCAAAACTCCACATCCCGTGAAAGGAAGACATGATGGTTTTTTTGAAAAGCACTTCAGTATATACACCTTGTGTGTTTACAGCGATATTAGATAGGTTTCCAAAGATTCCAAACACGAATAATCCCAATGACAACTGCCAAGCCTGACTGGCCAAGCCTAAATTCGTCATGCTAAAAACATAAAATAAAAGGGCGAATATCAAAATCCTGTGACTGCCAAAACGGGTGACTAATTTTCCAGAAAAAGGCATTATCACTAATTGTCCCAATGGCAAAGCGAATAAAATACTTCCTAAATCACCTTCGCTGAGGTGTAAAGCAGTTTTAATATCAGGGATTCGGCTGGCCCAAGTGGCAAAACACAATCCCATCCCAAAGTAGAACATAGAAACTGCCCAACGAATACGGTTTAAATAAGAAACCTTGGCTTCTGTATATGTTTTCTTAAGTTTGGCTTTCGTTTTTGACCTTCCTAAAAAGTTTAAATCTATCAAAGTGATTTATTTTAGCATTTAAGGTGTCAAAATTACAAAAAGCAATCATTTGTTGTGTCAAAACAACACATTTGAGGAGAAATACAACGTTATTGTTTATAAAAAGTGATTACCGCAAATTCGCGAATTTTTAAAAAATATAGAAATTGGCGAATTTGCGGTATATTTTATAGGTCAATTGCTTTTTTCTGGGCACTGCTTTGTATAGCCGCTTCAATAATTTGCATTACATGAACACCTTCTTGTGCCGTCACAGGCTCAGTTGAGTCATTAATAATCGATTGATGTACACCATCAAAAAATTCATAATAATTCCCTTGAAGTGTTGGGATAATTTCACGGACAATTTCTCCACTAATTTCAGTGTGTAAAAGCCCTTTTTTATCTAAAGATTCCGTTCCCCAAGTATCCAAATTTGGTTTATTTCCTAGTTTTAATTCGTCTTCCTGCACATCGCCACGCGGTTTTAGGAACGAGCCTTTCTTACCATGAATAACAAAGGCTGGAATCGCTTCTCGAACAAAAAATCCTGCTTTGAGGCGGACACGGAAATTGGAATAATACAGTAAAATATCAATGTAATCATCTACCAAAGAATGTTCCCGTGTGATACGAATATCCGCAAAAACCGCTTGCGGCAAACCAAACAAGCATAAAGCCTGGTCTATCAAATGAGGTCCTAAATCCTTCAGAATTCCAGCGCCAGAATTAGCCGTTTCTTTGTGTTGTTTTGGACTCAAAATAGGATTGTAGCGGTCGAAATGGAATTCGGCTTCCACAATGTCACCTACTACTTTATCTGAAATTATTTTCTGGACGGTTTTAAAATCGCTGTCCCATCTTCTGTTTTGGAAAACAGCCAGTTTCAATCCTTTTTCTTTGGCGATAGCAGCTAATTCCTGTGCTTGGGCAACCGTTGTGGTAAAAGCTTTTTCGACAATGGCATGCTTTCCGGCAAGAAGTACTTGTTTTGCGTATTCATAATGCGTTTCCACCGGCGTATTTACGATAACTAAATCTACATCATCTTGCAATAACTCTTCTATCGTGGCGTAACTTTTTACCGTAGGAAAATCTTGGTGGATTAATTTTTTTGTTCGTTCCCAAGAACCAAGAAGTTCAAATCCCGGATGAAATGTGATGAACGGAGCATGAAATACTTTTCCAGACATTCCGAAGGAAAGCAAAGCTGTTTTTATTTTTTGCATGGTATTATTTTTCAAATTATTGGCGTGTGTTTTTTAAACATATAAGCCACATAAGTTTTTAAAAATTTAATAAGTAGTGAAGTTTTTGTCATTTATTTTCTTTCAAAAATAGAGAATCATATTTTTTTTTAAACATATAAGTCATGTAAGTTTTAAAAAATTAAACAAGTAGTCAACTTTTTGTCTTTTCTTTTTTTTCAAAATGGAGACTGAAACCTATTTATTTAACATATAAGGCATATAAGTTCATATAAGAATTGGAATATTTTTATATAGTTGTTTTATAATTTTTAAAAGTAAAACTTACATGACTTATATGTTTCAAAATCAAAATCTTACTTTTTAGCTCTTTCGTATTGTTTTGGCCATTCGATATCTGCTTGTAAATCATGGGCAAATGTCAATCCAAGATTCGGATTCCTAAGGGATTCTCTAGCAATTAACACTAAATCCGCCTTTCCTGAAGCTACTATTTCCTCAGCTTGAGTGGCATCAGTAATTAAACCTACAGCTCCTGTCAGGATTCCAGTTTCATTTTTTATGCTTTCCGCAAAAGGAACTTGATAATTTGGACCCAACGGAATTTGTTGATGCGACACTAATCCTCCCGAAGAAACATCAATTAAATCCACTCCTTTTTCTTTTAATATTTTCGAAAGTTGTACAGATTCTTCAGTATTCCATCCGCCTTCTGCCCAATCTGTAGCCGAAATTCTAACGAATAAAGGCAAGTTTTCAGGCCATTCAGATTGAACAGCATCCACAACTTCGAGTGTTAAACGGATTCGGCTTTCGAAAGTTCCGCCATAAGCATCGGTTCTAAAATTAGATAATGGCGAAAGAAACTGATGCAACAAATACCCATGTGCGGCATGAATTTCCATTACTTGAAAACCGGCTTGAACAGCTCTTTTTGTGGCTGCTTTAAAGTCGGAAATTACTTTTTGAATTCCTGCTTCGTCTAATGCGACTGGAGCGTTTTCAGTATGATGGTACGCAACTGCACTTGGTGCCACGGTGTCCCAGCCGCCTTGTGTAGCGTCTAGTTTTCGACCTCCGTTCCATGGTGATGCGGCACTCGCTTTTCTTCCGGCATGCGCCAATTGGATTCCGGGAACCGATTTCTGACTGATGATGAATTGATTAATCTGTTGCATTTTTTCGATTTGCTCGTCTTTCCAAAGTCCTAAATCCTCTGGTGAAATTCGGCCTTCGGGAGAAACTGAAGTCGCCTCCTGAATGATTAATCCTGCTCCACCGCTGGCGCGACTTCCCAGATGTACGAGATGCCAGTCATTGGCAAAGCCGTCTTGGGCTGAATATTGGCACATTGGTGAAATGGCTATTCTATTTTTGAGCGTGATGCTTTTTATTGTTAGAGGAGAAAATAACTTTGAAGACATATCTTTATTTTAAAAGTGAAAGAAACAAGAAATACTCATTTCAAAAAAGTAAAGTTAAGATTCACAACTCAAACTGAGAATTCAATTTACATTAATTAACAAACATTTAAAATGGTATGGAACAATTATTGTAAAATATACAAATAGAAAACCTTACTTTTGTGAGTTAAAAATTAAATTAATAAGAGGATTAGATTGCTTCATTCCTCGCAATGACAAATAAATGGACATAGTTATCAAGCTTTCTCAATTTTTATTGAGCTTATCATTACTGATTATACTTCACGAATTAGGACATTTTATTCCTGCTAAATTGTTTAAAACCAGAGTCGAAAAATTCTACTTATTTTTTGATGTTAAATATTCCCTTATCAAAAAGAAAATTGGCGAAACTGAATACGGTATCGGTTGGTTGCCTTTAGGTGGTTATGTAAAAATTTCCGGAATGATTGACGAAAGTATGGACAAGGAACAAATGGCACTTCCTCCGCAGCCATGGGAATTCCGCTCTAAACCGGCTTGGCAACGTTTGATTATTATGTTGGGTGGTGTTACCGTAAATTTTATTTTGGCTTTCATCATATATATAGGAATGGCATTTGCGTATGGCGAAACTTATATTGCTAATGAAGATTTGAAGGACGGATTATTAGTAGAAAACAAAACCATGCAAAATGTTGGTTTCAGAACTGGAGACCAAATCGTATCGGTAGATGGTGAAAAAATCGTCAAATTTGACAATGACTTGACTATGAAAGTTATCATGGCAAAAGAGGTACTAATTGTACGAAATGGAACGGAACAAGCAATTAAAATGCCGAATGATTTTGTAGACCAATTGTCGAAACAAGAAAAAAGTATGTTGCTAGATATCAGAAGACCTTTTGTAATAGGAGCTGTTTCTGATGAATCTAAAAATACTTTGTTACAACCAAAGGATATTGTTGTTGCGCTTGACGGCCAACCAACAAAATATTTTGACCAAGCAAAAACTGTTCTGGAGAACAACAAAAACAAATCGATTACTGCTACTGTTTTAAGAGATCAAAAAGAAGTTCAAGTTCCTGTTGTTATTTCTAAAGATGGGAAACTTGGCGTTCAACCCGGAGGTTTAGGCATGGAATCATTAGAAAAATTAGGTTACTATAAAATCAGTAAACAAGAATTTAGCTTATTGGAATCTATCCCGGTAGGAATTACTAAAGGAAAAGACCAATTAGTAGGATACGGAAAACAATTAAAAATGATTTTCAGTCCAAGTACTGGTGCTTACAAACAAGTAGGTGGTTTTAAGGCAATATTTGATATTTTCCCTAAAACTTGGAGCTGGGAAGTTTTCTGGAACATCACCGCTTTGCTATCAATTATGCTTGGTGTAATGAACTTATTGCCTATTCCTGCACTAGATGGTGGTCACGTAATGTTTTTATTATATGAAATCATTAGTGGTAAAAAACCAAGTGATAAATTCCTAGAGAATGCTCAAATGGTTGGTTTCGTATTACTTATAACACTGCTACTATTTGCTAATGGAAATGACATTTACAAGGCAATTGTAGGGAAGTAAAAAAAAATAAAAAAAGTTTGATTTTTATTTGCAAAAACCAAATGATAGCCTATCTTTGCACCGCTTTACAACTGAAACGCATATCATAATAAAGCAAACAAAAACGTTCATTCACACCAGAATAAAAATATACAGTTTCCTTCTTAGCTCAGTTGGTTAGAGCATCTGACTGTTAATCAGAGGGTCCTTGGTTCGAGCCCAAGAGAGGGAGCTTTTTAAAAGACTTTACAGCAATGTAAGGTCTTTTTTGTTTTAAAGCGGTAGTGAAATCAGTACTTAACGATGTTTTATTATAAAATGGAAATTTTGTCATTTGACATGTTTGACATGTTTTTTGATAAAAAAAGGTACCCATTGCGGTACCCATCTAAAATCTCGAGGTACCCATTTTAAAATTCCGAATTGTTATGCCAATTGTTTAACTCAAAATCAATTGGAAACATGAAGCAAATAAACTACAATTCTAATTACGACTCTTGCCAAAAAGCCAACTCTTTTTTTTTGAAGAATCCTATCCTGCCTTTGCTACAATTTTGCTCTAATAGTACATTAATTGTATATCTTTGAATTTCGATCACATGACCTATTATTTACAAATAGGTTCGGGAATAGATAAAGACACTTAATACTGTTTTGAACTTGCGGATTTTAATGTCTTTCCTTTCGAATATACATCCAACACCTTTTGTTAATAGTTGCTTCGATTAAGCAAATAGTGTAAAAACGAACTAAACCTGACCTAAAAAACCCAATACATAATCCTAAAAATTAGCTTTAATGAAGAAAATTCTTTTCCTCTCCCTGTTTTTTATACTGGCTTGTAAGCCTACTCAAAAAACCGTTATTCCGGCATGGACACCTTATGACGAAACCGAAGAACTAGCAAAAAACGCTACCAACGCATCCCCAAGAATGCAATACAAATTGATCCAGTCAAAAATTCTGGATAAAAATGCGATGTTGAAAAACATAGCACAACAGCTAGGTACTTTTTCCGAAAGCGAGTATCAAAGACTAAAACCCTTAATATTAGAACAAGACATTCCTACCATTCAAGCTCATATTCAATCGTGCAACCTCAACTACGAGAAATTGACAAAATGGTATTTGTACCGTATTGCTAAATTTGAAAATGACAAAGACAAAATGCTCAACGCGATTGTTGCCGTTAACCCTGAGGCCGTTAATGAAGCGCGAAAGAGAGATAATAACAAATCTAAATACGACCACGCTATTTACGGTATGCCAATACTTATAAAAGACAACACCAACGTGGAGGGAATGCCTACCACCGCAGGAACGCACTTGCTGCGCAACAATACCGCTACCGATGCCTTCATCATTACCCAAATAAAAGACAAAGGCGCTATCATTTTAGGAAAAACAAACCTCAGCGAATGGGCTAATTATCTTTTCTTGATAGGCCCTAATGGCTATAGCGCGGTAGGAGGACAAACACTTAATCCCTATGGACGCAAAATATTTGATACTGGAGGTTCAAGCTCAGGAAGCGGAGCCGCAATAGCCGCTAATTATGCAGCAGCAGCAGTGGGTACCGAAACTTCAGGCTCCATAATTTCTCCGTCTTGGCAACATGCACTTATTGGTCTAAAACCAACTACGGGTTTATTGAGTCGTACAGGTATCGTTCCAATCTCAAGTACCTTAGATACGCCTGGACCCATGACAAAAAACATTACTGATAATGGCATCCTTCTCTCAGCTATGAGCGGACAAGACAAGAATGATCCCGCCACCAAAAATAGTCCACAAAACATACAATACCTCGATCATCTAAAAACGGGTACACTAAAAGGATTGCGTTTTGGCGCCATTACAACCTTTTTAGCAGATTCCATTTATAAGCAAAGTATCAATACCATCATTAAATTGGGTGGTACAGTCGTTGAATATGAACCTGAACCAATGAGTTTTGACGGTTTTGGAACCATACTTACTGCCGACATGAAAGTCGACCTCCCTAATTATTTGAATACCTATGCTTCAAATGAAGTCACTAGTCGGTCTATTGCTGAAATTGTAGCCTACAACAATAGTGATGCAGCATTAAAAATTCCTTACGGTCAAGGCCGTTTTGATGGTATGTTATCCGACAAAACCACTGACGCAGAATTATTGCAAATAATAGCCAAAGTCAGAAAAGCAGGTGTCCAATTTTTTGAAACACCAATGGTAAAATACCAACTCGACGCCATCCTATCCATAAACAATAACAACTCTGGCCATGCCGCTGCGGCCAACTATCCTTGCCTTACGATCCCTATGGGGTATAAAGCAACAGGAGAACCCTGGGGACTTACCTTCATAGCAAGACCCTATCAAGAAGATGCCCTTTTAAAAATGGGATTTGCCTTTGAAAAAGCAACCAAAACCAGAAAATTACCTAACGACTATAAATAGTTTTAAAAAATTAAAATTAAAAATACACGCATCTATTAAATCACTTTTAAGTTGGTTACAACTTTAATTTAAAGTAAGAAAATGCAAAGCAAAATTGATATTAAAAACCTAATACAGAAACCTGAAATTTCAATGAAATTACTTTAAAACATATAAAAAGTTAATCATCGAATAAATGAACCGCACAAATCTCAATAGCTATCGGTAGAACCTTTTTAAAAAAGACTTTGCAGTGATGGAGGGCACTGAAAAACTTCGCTTATTTTGATTAGAGTCGTTTTTTAGACAATAAAGAAACGCTTATAACAGGATTTTAAACATCCGTTATAAGCG
>NZ_QQBA01000002.1 GCF_003350545.1 Flavobacterium glaciei | reverse complement strand
GCTCACCTCTTCCCATCCCGAACAGAGTAGTTAAGCCCGCCTGCGCAGATGGTACTGCAGTTATGTGGGAGAGTATGTCGTCGCCTTTCTTTGAAGAATCCTCATCATTCATTTGATGAGGATTTTTTTGTTTTTAATTTTTTGTTCTTTAAGATTTAGTTAATTTGTAATCACTGTCAGTTATGATATGGCTTTGAATGAAAATTTAACCGTATTTTTGGTTAAAAATTAAATTGTTACTATGAAAAAATTTGTTTTGTTTTTCTCGCTGCTTTTGACCATGAATTTACAAGCGCAACAAAGGCCTAAATTAGTAGTTGGAATTGTTGTTGATCAAATGAAAATGGAATATTTATATCGTTTTTCAGATGATTTTTCTCCAAATGGTTTTAATAGATTGATAAGTAATGGATATACATTCCACAATATGCATTACAATTACATGCCCACTTATACTGCTCCAGGTCATGCAAGTATTTATACGGGCGCAACACCATCAACACACGGTATAATTGGAAATGATTGGTATAATAAATCTACTGGAAAAGATTTATATTGTACAGACGATCTTTCTGTAACTACTCTTGGTGATGGTACCGATAAAGAAGGTGCGATGTCTCCAAAAAATTTATTAAGTACTACCATTACTGATGAGCTGCGTATGGCAACTAATTTTAAAGGAAAAGTAATAGGATTAAGTATTAAAGATAGAGGCGCTATACTACCAGCAGGTCATTTTGCTAATTGGGCATTTTGGTATAGTAAAACAGGTGCCTTCATTTCAAGTACTTTTTACGGTACTTCTTTACCTGATTGGTTAACAGACTTTAATAATGAAAAGCGATATTTAAACTACATCAATAAAGGTTGGAGTTTACTTAAACCTTTATCTGCATATAACGAAAGCTTAGCTGATGATAATGCTTATGAAGGTAAATTGGATAAAGCTAACCCACCAGTTTTTCCTTACGATTTAAATAAAATGTATAAAGAAAAAGGTGCTGATGTTCTTAGAACTACACCTTTTGGTAATGATTTACTAGCAGATTTAGCTATGAAAACTATTGAGAAAGAACAGCTAGGAAAAGATGATACTACTGATTTCTTAGCCGTCAGCTTTTCTTCAACAGATTATATTGGACATACTTTTGG
Organism: Flavobacterium glaciei; assembly: GCF_003350545.1. Taxonomy (GTDB): domain Bacteria; phylum Bacteroidota; class Bacteroidia; order Flavobacteriales; family Flavobacteriaceae; genus Flavobacterium; species Flavobacterium glaciei. The sequence goes on along the minus strand of NZ_QQBA01000002.1, from coordinate 341,686 downwards.
ACCTCGCTCTATTGAGTTACAGGATACGTATTTACGCTTAGACGAGACTATAGCTCAATTTTTAAATTATTTAGACAAAACTGTCGGTAAAGACAATTATCTATTGTTTTTAACAGCTGATCATGCAGGAGCTGAGAATCCTAATTATTTGAAAGACAATAAATACAATGTTAAAAATATTTCTACAAAGGATATTGTTGGGGCACTTAATAAACATTCTATTGATACTTATGGAGTGAATTTAGTTTTAGATTATTCAAATTTTAATATATACTTCGACAAAAATATTATTAAAGATAAAAGCTTAGACCTCTCGAAAGTAAAACAAAGTTTTAAGGACTTCTTAATGACTCAGGAACAAGTGAAACGAGTGTATACAGAAGATGAAATATTATCATCCGCTGGAAATGATTATTACTTAAATTTTATAGCTAAAGGTTATGATCCTAAACAAAATGGAGAATTGGTTGTTCTTGATAAAACTGGTTATTTGGAGTATCAAGCTACAGGGACTACCCACGGTTCTCCTAATAGTTATGATACACATGTGCCACTGCTTTTTTATGGATGGAATGTCCCTAAAGGTGAAGAATATTCTAAAAAACATATAACACAAATTGCTCCTACACTTTCCCAAATGTTGAAAATTCCTTTTCCAAACGGTACGGAATCAGAAGTTCTTGAAAGTATTCTAGATAAAGAATAAAGTTGATGCTAGAGAGCAAAAAAGAATCCCGTTTCATTTTAACTGAAACGGGATTTGTTTTATACTGTTGCCATTGCTACAGGTAACGGTATTTGATTTTTTAATAAATCTTCGAAGGTTTCATGAGCTCTAATTAAATGTCCTTCTCCATTCATCCATAATACTTCGGCAGGTTTGTATCTGGAGTTATAGTTTGAAGCCATAGAGAAACAATAGGCTCCTGCATTTCTGAATGATAAAATATCACCTTCTTTTATTTCTGCAATTTTTCTGTTATTAGCAAAAGTATCCGTTTCGCAAATATATCCTACTATGGAGTAGAAGCGCTCTTTACCTTTTGGATGAGATATATTTTCGATCTGATGTTGTGAACCATAAAACATTGGTCTAATCAAATGATTAAAACCACTATCTATTCCTGCAAATACAGTCGAAGTAGTTTGTTTAACAACATTAACTTTAGCTAAAAAGAAACCAGCTTCACTTACTAAAAATTTACCTGGTTCAAATATCAAGGTTAATTCTTTTCCGTATTCGATACAAAATGCATTGAATCTTTTTGATAATTTTTTACCTAATTCTTCAATGTCAGTTTCGATATCGTCTTTTTTGTAAGGTACCTTAAATCCACTTCCGAAGTCGAGGAATTCAAGGTTTTTGAAGTTTCTGGCAGCATCGAATAATATTTCAGCAGCATATAAAAATACTTCTATATCCAAAATATCTGAACCAGTGTGCATGTGAATCCCCACAATATTCATTTTTGTATTTTCAACAATTCGAACTAAATGAGGTAATTGGTGTACCGAAATACCAAATTTACTGTCGATATGACCTACAGATATATTTGCATTCCCACCTGCCATAACATGTGGATTAATTCTGATACATACAGGAACGTTTGGATATTTTGTTCCAAATTGCTCTAATATGGATAAGTTATCAATATTTATTTGAACTCCCATGGCTGAAACTTCTTCAATTTCTTCAAGAGAAACACCATTTGGAGTATAAAATATTTTTTCTGGGTCATAGCCAGCATGAAGTCCCAATAATACTTCTTGAATAGAAACAGTATCTAATCCTGATCCCATTTCTTTTAATAACTGAAGTATAGCAATATTCGACAAAGCCTTCATTGCATAATTGACGCGCAACTTTTCTACCTTTGAAAAAGCTTTTGTTAATCTATTGTATTGAGATTGTATTTTTTCGGCATCATAAACGTATAATGGACTGCCAAATTTTTCTGCTAGTTGTACTAAGTCTTTCGATTGCATGATTATTAATTTTGAGCAAATTTATTACTCTTTATTTAGTCCCACAAGTTAATGAACGAATTCTAACAAATTATAACAAAAAGTTATAAATTAAACATTTGTTTGGAATTTTATAAAAAAAAAATAACCCTTGACATTTTTTTCTATCAAGGGTTATAAAATGTTATTTAAAACTATAAGTTGGGTAAATCGCCATTTCCTTTAGTTGGCAAATTGGTATAACCCATTAAGTATTTATCGATTTCTCTAGCAGCTTCACGCCCTTCAGATATTGCCCAAACAATTAATGATTGTCCTCGTCGCATGTCCCCAGCAGTAAATATATGAGGAACATTCGTTTGATAATTTGTCGCTTTATAATTGCTTCTCATATCAATTTCTAAACCTAATTTATCGCTTAATGTTTTTTCAGGACCTGTAAATCCGAGTGCCAATAAGGCTAAATCACAAGGCCATATTTTTTCTGAACCTTCTTTTTCTATCAATTCAGGTCTTTGTCCCGGTGTCATTTTCCAAGCTACTTCAACAGTTTTTAAACCTACAAGTTGGCCACTTTCATTAGAAATGAATTCTTTAGTGTTGATTAACCAGTTTCTATTACAGCCTTCTTCATGTGAAGAGGAAGTTTTTAATTGCAATGGCCAAAATGGCCAAGGAGTAGTTTCACTTCTTCCAACTGGTGGTTTTGGTAAAATCTCAAAATTAGTAACCGATTTGGCTCCATGTCTGTTTGAGGTTCCCACACAATCAGAACCAGTATCTCCACCACCAATGACGATTACATCTTTACCAGTGGCCATTATTTGGTCAGGAACTACCTCACCATATAAAGATTTCGTTTGTTGTGTCAAGAAAGTCATTGCTTGAACAACTCCTTTACTCTCTATTCCTTTAGTAGGTAAACTTCTTCTTTCGGTTGCGCCACCACATAATACGATAGAATCAAAAGCGTTCAATTCTTCAACACTATAGTTTACACCAACATTTATATCAGTTTTAAAAGTAATTCCTTCAGCTTCTAAAACAGCAACACGTCTGTCGATAATTCCTTTTTCTAGTTTGAAATTTGGAATTCCGTAACGTAATAGTCCACCAATGGCATTGTCTCTTTCAAAAACAGTAACGGTATGTCCTGCACGATTTAATTGTTGTGCAGCTGCTAAACCAGCAGGTCCGGAACCTATAACAGCTACAGTTTTTCCTGTTCTAATCTCTGGTGGTTGTGGTTTAATCCAACCTTCAGCAAATCCTCTTTCTATAATGTTTTTTTCAATATTTTCGATAGCTACTGGCTCGCTAATAATTCCTAAAACACATGATTTTTCACATGGAGCGGGGCATAAACGGCCTGTAAATTCTGGAAAGTTATTGGTTGATTGTAATATTTTCAATGCACTTTCCCATTCTTCCTGATGTACCATATCATTAAAATCTGGAATCAAATTTCCTAATGGGCAGGCACTGTGGCAAAAAGGAATCCCACAATCCATGCATCTGGATCCTTGTTCTTTGATTTTATCTTTGGTTAACGGAATTGTAAATTCATTATAATTCGATACTCTTTCTAGAACGGCAATATTACTTTCGTCGGTTCTAGTATATTCTTTAAATCCTCCTATCTTTCCCATGACTATAGTGCTATTAGTTCTTCAATTTTTTTTTCTTCTGCTAATCTTTGCAATGCTTTTTTGTAATCAGTAGGCATTACTTTGATAAAATGGTTGCGTTGGTTTTCCCAATCTTCTAAAATCCTTTTTGCCAAAGGACTATTGGTATACATTGAATGATTTTTTATCAAACGTCTCAGTTTGGTAAAGTCATCATCTTCCAATTCTTCAAAAGCAACCATTTCCATATTACATAAGGTAGCATCGAATTTTTTGTTTGGATCAAAAACATAAGCAATACCACCACTCATTCCAGCTGCGAAATTTCTTCCTGTTTTTCCTAAAACTACCACGGTTCCTCCAGTCATGTATTCACATCCATGATCACCAATTCCTTCTACAACTGCTGTTGCACCAGAATTTCTCACACAAAAACGTTCTCCGGCCATACCATTTATATATGCTTCACCTGTGATTGCTCCATAAAGTGCAACGTTACCAATGATGATATTTTCTTCTGGTTTGAAAGTAGCAGTAGGAGGTACTTTGATAATCAGTTTACCTCCGGAAAGCCCTTTACCTAAATAATCATTACAGTTTCCATGGATTTTGAAGGATAAACCATTCGTTGCAAAAGCACCAAAACTTTGACCTGCAGAACCTGTAAAATCGACTAATATAGTATCTTCGGGTAAACCTTGTGCACCATATATTTTTGAAATTTCATTACTCAATATAGCGCCAACGGAACGATCTGTATTTTTGATATCAAATGTAACTCTTGTTTTTTCTTTTCTATAAATAGATGGAATAGCCGCTTTTATAATTTCAAAATCAAGTACATGGTCTAAAGCATGGTCTTGTGTAGTTGTATTATGGTTAGGAACTTCTTTAGCTTTTTCTGGCTTATATAAGATTGTAGATAAATCTAATCCACTTGCTTTATAATGCTTGATGGCTTTATTGACATTCAATTTTTGAGATTGTCCTACCATTTCTTTTAAGGTTCTAAACCCAAGTTGTGCCATGATTTCTCTTAACTCCTCAGCAATAAAATACATGAAGTTGATGATGTGTTCCGGCGTTCCTTTGAAATTTTTTCTCAATTCAGGATCTTGTGTTGCAATACCTACTGGACACGTATTCAAGTGACATGCTCTCATCATGATACAACCAGATGCTACTAAAGGAGCGGTTGCAAAACCAAATTCCTCAGCTCCAAGTAATGCAGCAATAGCGACATCACGACCAGTTTTCAATTGTCCATCACATTCCAAAACTACGCGACTTCTTAAATCATTTAAGATTAAGGTTTGTTGTGCTTCGGCAAGTCCAAGTTCCCATGGAATACCGGTGTGTTGCAGTGAAGTTAACGGTGCAGCTCCAGTTCCTCCGTCGTATCCTGAAATCAAAATTACATCGGCTTTTGCTTTAGCAACACCGGCAGCAATTGTTCCAACACCCACTTCCGAAACTAATTTTACGTTAATCCTTGCCTCACGATTGGCATTTTTCAAATCAAAAATTAACTGTGATAAATCCTCAATAGAATAAATATCGTGGTGTGGTGGAGGTGAAATTAATCCAACATAAGGTGTTGAATTTCTAACTTCAGCAATCCAAGGCACAACTTTTTCACCGGGTAATTGACCACCTTCTCCAGGTTTTGCACCTTGAGCCATTTTTATTTGTATCTCTTTGGCGTTTGTCAAATAGTTGATTGAAACCCCAAATCTTCCTGAAGCAACTTGCTTGATAGCACTATTTCTAGAATCTCCATTTAAGTCTTTTTGGAAACGTTTTGGATCTTCTCCACCTTCTCCAGAATTACTTTTCCCTCCAATTCTATTCATGGCAATCGCTAGGTTTTCATGTGCTTCTTGGCTGATAGATCCGTAAGACATGGCGCCAGTTTTGAATTTTTTAACAATCTCAGTCCAAGGTTCCACTTCGTCAATAGAAATGGGATCTAAGTTATTGAATTCAAATAATCCTCTTATGGTCATCAAGTTTTCACTTTGATCATTGACCATTTTTGAGTATTCTTTGTAGCTTTCAGGACTATTTAAACGAACTGCTTGTTGGAGTTTAGAAATAGTCGTTGGATTAAACATGTGTTTTTCTCCCGATCTTCTCCATCTGTAAATTCCTCCAATTTCTAAAGGCAATAAATTACTGACTTTTGAATTTGGAAATGCTTTTTGGTATCTTTTCTTGATTTCTTTTTCGACTTCCATTAAACCAATTCCTTCGATTCTAGAAGGTGTGTAAGGAAAATATTTAGAAGTGAATGTTTTATTTAATCCTAAAATTTCAAAAATCTGTGCCGCTCTGTACGAATGTAAAGTAGAGATACCAATTTTATTCATGATTTTCAGAATCCCTTTTGCGATAGCTTTATTATAATTTTTGATGGCATAATCCGCTTTTACACCAGTGATAAAACCTTGGTTAACTTGGTTATGAATAATTTCATTCACCATGTAAGGATTGATTGCGCTGGCACCATAACCAAATAATAGGGCAAAATGATGTGGTTCTCGTGGCTCTGCGGATTCGATTATAATTCCAAATTTAGAACGAACTTTTAAAATGTTAAGCGAATGATGAATATAAGAACAAGCTAATAACATTGGTATTGGAGCCATTTTTTCGCTTACTCCTCTATCTGAAAGAATCACAATGTTGCAACCTTCTGAGACTGCTTTAAAAGTGGCTTGAACTGCTCTTTCAAGTGCTCGTTCTAGTCCGTTTACTCCTTTTTCGATGTCATATAATGTAGAAATAGTGACTGATTTGAAATCAGCATGATCAATATTTCTTATTTTATCTAAATCCTCATTTGAAATTACTGGATTTTGTATTTTTAATTTTTTACAATGCTTTGGAACAATGTCAAAAATATTATAATCTCCTCCAATTGCTAAACTGATATCAGTAATAATTTCTTCACGAATACCATCCAATGGTGGATTAGTAACCTGTGCAAATAATTGCTTGAAATAGTTGTATAAAAGCTGTGGCTGATCTGATAAAACAGCAAGCGGTGTATCGTTACCCATAGAACTTAATGCTTCTGCACCTTCAGCTCCCATTGGGTTTATAATTGTTTTTAAATCCTCTATCGTGTATCCAAACAAACGTTGTCTCGTTTCGAAATCAATATTTTCTGTAGGGATTGGATTGTCAGTATAAGGTATTTGTGCTAATTGCAATAAATTTTCATCCAACCATTGTTTGTAAGGACGTTTGGTTACAATCGCATTTTTAATCTCATCATCTTCTATGATACGACCTTCGTTCATGTCAACCAAAAACATTTTGCCTGGTTCTAAGCGACCATGTTGAATAACATCTTCAGGTTTGATGTCAAGAACACCAATCTCTGATGACATAATTACGAAACCACTTTTAGTCAATGTATAACGAGAAGGACGCAATCCATTTCTATCCAATAAAGCACCAATAACGTTACCATCTGTAAAAGGAATAGAAGCTGGACCATCCCAAGGTTCCATAATACAAGCATTATATTCGTAAAAGGCTTTTTTATCGGCTGACATCGTTTGGTGTTTTTCCCAAGCTTCAGGAACGACCATCATCATGGCTTCGGGTAAGGAGCGACCTGTCATTAATAACAGTTCAATTACCATATCCATGGAAGCCGAATCTGATTTCCCTTCTAAAATAATTGGAAATAATTTTTTGATATCATCACCAAAAACGTCACTTTTCATTAGTTCTTCACGAGCACGCATGCGGCTAATATTGCCACGAAGTGTATTGATTTCCCCGTTATGACACATATAGCGGAAAGGTTGAGCTAGTTCCCAAGAAGGAAATGTATTGGTAGAAAAACGTTGGTGAACCAAAGCTAATCGGGTTACCAAGTCATCGTCTAACAAATCAGTATAGTATCTGCTAATGTCTTCTGGCATCAACAACCCTTTATATATAATAGTTGTTGTGGAAAAACTTGAAAAATAGAATCTGTAGCTTTCTGAAATTCGTGAATTTCTGATAGAGTGTTCCGCAATTTTTCTTGCCGCAAACATTTTTGCGTTAAATTGTTGTTCTGTAAGATCTAATCTGTTTTTACCAACAAACACTTGCTTTACTGTTGGTTCTTTTTCTGCAGCGATCTGACCTAAATTAGTAACATCTACAGGTACATCTCTCCATCCTAAAATTTCTAAATTTTGATCCCGTATTGATGTTTCAAAAGTTGTTTTACAAAAAGCTATTTGGTTAGGGCTTTTAGGCATAAAAACCATTCCTACAGCATATTGTCTAGCCTCTGGAATTTCAAAATCACATACTTTCTTAAAGAAATCATGAGGGATGTCAAATAATATTCCAGCTCCATCTCCAGTTCTGCCATCTGAACTTACAGCGCCACGGTGTTCTAATTTGATTAGAATATCCAGTGCTTTGTGTATAATATCATTTGATTTAATTCCATTCAAATTACAAATGAATCCTGCTCCGCAATTGTCGTGCTCAAATTCGGGTAAATAAAGGCCTTGTTCTATAACTTTCATGCTTAATATTTTTTTACAAAATTAAAGATTTAGTAATATATAATAGGCTATAAAGTTAAAATCGCTTTGTTTTTACGGTTCTAATAGAAAAAGGTTAAATAAATCACAATAATAAGATTTAAGTACTTCTGATTTGTTATTTCGACAAAAACAAAATACAATTTTAGGCCTATAGCTAGAAATTTTGGAGGAAATGGTTTACCAATGGTTTTTATTGAATATTTATAACAAATTAGTGAATAATTTTTATATTTTTTTTATTTCTCTCTCAGTTTTTGATGGGTTTAAAATTTCTATTTTTAGACGCTATTTAATTTAAAAAAAAAATAACAGTTAAGTTTAATTTTCCTATTTTTGTGCCACTTTTATTCTGAAATAAATTCAGAATCCAGACAAATTCTATATTATGAACATACACGAATATCAAGGAAAAGAGATTTTAGCTAGTTACGGAGTTCGCATTCAACGCGGAATCGTTGCTAATAGCCCAGTAGAAGCTGTTGCAGCTGCAAAACAATTAACTACCGAAACTGGTACAAGTTGGTATGTTGTAAAAGCCCAAGTTCATGCAGGTGGACGTGGAAAAGGTGGTGGAGTTAAACTTGCCAAAAATTTACAACAAGTAGAAGAGATTTCAGAGCAAATCATTGGAATGCAATTGATAACTCCTCAAACTTCTGCTGAAGGTAAAAAAGTACACAAAGTTTTAATTGCTGAAGATGTGTATTATCCTGGTGAAAGTGAAACTTCTGAGTTTTATGTTTCTGTTTTATTAAATAGAGCTACAGGTCGTAACATGATTATGTATTCTACTGAAGGTGGAATGGATATTGAAGAAGTTGCTGAACACACTCCTCATTTAATTTTTACTGAAGAAGTTGATCCTTCTGTTGGGTTACAAGGTTTTCAAGCAAGAAGAATTGCTTTTAACTTAGGTCTTTCTGGAAATGCTTTTAAAGAAATGGTGAAGTTCATCGATTCTTTATACAACGCATATATTGGATCTGATGCTTCGATGTTTGAAATCAACCCGGTTTTAAAAACATCTGACAATAAAATTATGGCTGTAGATGCTAAAGTAAATATCGATGATAATGCTTTATACAGACAAAAGAAATATGCTGACATGCGCGACATTCGTGAGGAAAACCCAATCGAAGTTGAAGCAAAAGAAGTAGGTTTAAACTATGTAGATCTTGACGGTACAGTAGGATGTATGGTAAACGGAGCTGGTTTAGCGATGGCAACTATGGATTTAATCAAGTATGCTGGTTTTGAGCCTGCTAACTTCCTTGACGTAGGTGGAACTGCTGATGCAAAACGTGTTGAAACTGCTTTCCGTATTATCTTAAAAGATCCAAACGTAAAAGCTATTTTGATTAATATTTTTGGTGGAATTGTTCGTTGTGACCGTGTGGCGCAAGGTGTTGTTGACGCTTACAAAAATATGGGTGATGCTATTAAAGTGCCAATCATTGTTCGTTTACAAGGTACCAATGCAGCTATTGCAAAAGAATTAATTGATAATTCAGGAATGCCAATTTTATCTGCTGTTGAATTTCAAGAAGCTGCAGATCAAGTACAAGCGGCACTTTCTTAATTAGAAAATTGTTATATATTACAAACCTGTTTGCTATGGCAAACAGGTTTTTTTTTGCTAAATAATTGTTCATTAGTAAACAAATCATAATATTGTTGGAAACTAAAAACGGTACACTAAGTATCAATTACCTTTGTCTTTTTAAATTCAATACCATGAAACTTCATATAAAAAATAACTTTGCTACCGAATTACCGGCTGATCCTAGTCTTGAAAATATTCCAAGGCAAGTTGAACAAGCGTGCTTCTCGTATGTAGCGCCAGTAAAACCTAGTAATCCTGAATTGATTCACGCTTCTGTAGAAGTGGCCAATACTATTGGACTTAAAGAAGAAGATATTGCATCAACAGCATTTTTAAATATGTTTTCAGGTACTACAATTTATCCAGAAACTAAACCTTATGCATTATGTTATGCTGGCCACCAGTTTGGGAATTGGGCAGGACAATTGGGTGATGGTCGCGCTATAAACCTAACAGAAGTGCTGCATAATAATGAATCGTTTACATTACAACTAAAAGGTGCTGGACCTACTCCATATTCTAGGAATGCGGATGGGTTTGCGGTTTTACGTTCTTCCATCAGAGAATATTTATGTGCTGAGGCTATGCATTATTTAGGAGTTCCCACTACACGTTCGCTTTCGCTAATGTTGTCTGGTGATCCCGTTTTACGAGATGTTTTATACAATGGAAATCCTGCTTATGAAAAAGGCGCTATCGTTGCTAGAGTAGCTCCTTCTTTTATCCGTTTTGGGAGTTTTGAGATTTTTGCCGCACGTGAGGATCATGAAAACTTAAAATTATTGGCGGATTTTACTATCAAACACCACTTTCCTAATATTCATGAAGAAGGCAGCCAAAAATATGTAGCCTTTTTTGAAGAAGTCACTCAAACCACGCTCAAGATGATTGTTGAATGGCAACGCGTTGGTTTTGTTCACGGAGTTATGAATACTGATAATATGTCCATTCACGGTATAACAATTGATTACGGTCCATACGGCTGGCTAGAAGATTATAATTCCGGCTGGACACCTAATACAACCGATAGGCAGCACAAAAGATACCGTTTTGGCAATCAACCTGAAATTGCACTTTGGAATTTATACCAATTGGCGAATGCATTGTATCCATTAATACAAGAGGCTAAACCGCTGGAAACTATTTTAGATGCTTTTAGTACGGATTACGAAAAGGAGTATTTAAATATGATGAAAAATAAACTAGGTTTCCAAATCAAAAAGGAGCAAGATATTATTTTGATTCAGAGTTTGACTCAACTACTTGAAAATGTAGAAACGGACATGACCATTTTCTTTAGAAATCTAAGTAATATTACTAAAGCTGATGCCACAACAACCGCTTTCAATTCCATAAAAGAGGCTTTTTACAATGAAAACGATTTGAAGGGAACGATAATGAAAGATTGGCACGATTGGTTGGAGAAGTACACCATTCGAATCAATGAAGAAACGCTTTTAGATGCTGAAAGAAAAGAGCAGATGAATTTAGTTAATCCTAAATATGTATTGCGAAATTATATGGCGCAATTGTGTATTGATGATGCTGATAAAGGAGATTACGGTTTGATAAATGAATTATATGAAATGCTAAAAAAGCCGTATGATGAACAACCAAATTTCCAAAAATGGTTTGCCAAAAGACCAGATTGGGCTAGAGATAAAGTAGGGTGTAGTATGTTAAGCTGTAGTTCGTAAACCGCAAACTAAAAGCTTTTACTTTTGGTTTTATTCTTTTTTTGGAGCATTTTTTAAAACTTGCTCCTTTTTATCCTTGATATTTTTTGCAGTTTTGCCGAGAATATGTATGATGTCAGACTGAATTTCTCCAGAACTTAAATTGTAAAATGCCGTGGTGTTGGTTGTAATGACTTCTAGTATGTAATTGCGATTTAACTGTAGTGTTTCGATGCCGTCTTTAATTATTTCACCATTGATTGCGTATCCCACACTTTTGGTTTTGACTTTGGTATATTCATTTTTTATTTGTTCTAAAGTTATGAAGTCAAACTGTTTTGGATTTTTGGATTGAATAAAAAGTTGACCTTCAAAACGAAGATTGTTTATTACTGTATCTCTTTTGATGACATTAACGGTTGCAATAAGTTCGGGTTCGATGTAAGCAATGGTTTGTTGCGAAACCAATTTTCCATCAAAAAAGTAAGCGGGATCGGCAACTTTTTTAGTTTGAGCAGAAAGATTTATTCCAAAAAGTACAACTAGCCAATAGGAAAGGTATTTCATAGTATTTGATTTTGTTTAAAAAAATCCTGAACTCTCATTCAGGATTTAGTTATAAATTAATTTCCTATTTCTTGAATCACATCCGATTCGTAAATATGAAAACCTTTTGTACTCTTTTGCGCTAAATGATAAAGTGCTTTCGCAACAGTATTTCCGTGTATGGCTTTGTATTTTTTTAGTTTTCCAACGAATGCAAATGATACTAATTTCATGACAAATGCACCTACTTTTTCTCCAAATCTAAATTCTGTTCGGTTTCCTAAAAGAAGGGAAGGCTGCAATACAGCAACACTTTCAAAATTACAATCTTTAAGGAAATCTTGAATTTCACCTTTGGTTTTCAAATAGAAATTTCCTGATTTTGCATCAGCACCAAGCGAGGAAATAATCAAATACTGTGGGACTTTATTTTGCAATGCAAAAGCAGCAAACTGACGCGGATATTCAAAATCTACTTTTCTAAACGCTTCTTTACTTCCCGCTTTTTTGATTGTGGTGCCAATCGTGCAAAAGAAATCATCGCCTATAACTAATTCTTTGTAGGTTTCCGGCTTGTCAAAATCGATGATGTGTTGTGTTAATTTTGGATGCTTTACTCCTGCATCTCTTTTTACAAAGGTTACAACGCTTGCATATTCAGCACTTTCTAAAAGTAAATTCAGCAATTCTGAACCTATTAAACCGGTGCTGCCAATAATCAATGCCGTTTTCACAGTTATGAATTTTTATTCTTGCCGAAATTAAATTTAACTTTTTCAACCACTTGAACTTTTGGAGTTCCTTTTGAAAATTGTTTTTTGAACGGTTTCTTTGCCGCAGGTTTAGATTTTGAAGGACTTTCATCACCTCTTGATCGTTCTTCGTCTCTTGGCTTAGCTTTAAATTCTGTTCTTTCACCAGCACCTTCTTTCACTGGAATTTGGGCTTTATGTTTGGCTAAAACATCATTAGGATTTTTTGGGTTTTCTTTCGTACCACGCAAGTGTATTACCAATGCATTTAGGAAATTACGCAACACTTGGTCGCCACATTCCATATAATTTTCATGTTTTTCATCACGGAAAAAAGCACCCAATTCAGATTTTGTGATTCTAAAATCTACTAATTCTAATATTTCAACTATTTGATCGTCACGTAACATTAATGCTACACGAAGTTTTTTAAAGATATCGTTATTTGTCATCTTATTCTAATTTTTTACAAAGGTACGGTTTAAAAGCAATTGGACCACAATTTTAGATTCAGAATTGATTTTGGTTCAAAATGTGAATTAGTTTATCTAAATCTTCTTTTTTGTGATTGGCAGTAATTACAATTCTATTTAAATCCTTTGTGTCTGTTGGATATTTAAAATTGGTAACTATGATTTTATTCGAAGTGAAAATGTCATTTAGTCCTTCGATTTCTGGATAAATTAATGGATAATTGAGGTCAAATTGAATTGCTTTGTTTTTAACTAAATGCGTATTAATATAGTTTAGATTGTCTTTTAATTTTTGATGCTGTTCTAAATAAATCGCTGCTGCATCAGCCATAGTTTGTACAAATGCGACGTTCATTCCGGCACTAGCAACAAAAGTATCGTGAGTAGTCATTTGATTAATGAAAGCAGAATCGCTGGCAATTACGCCACCCGTCAAACCAAAAGCTTTTCCTAAAGACGACACCATAATTTTTCTTTTAATAATTGGAAGGTTAATTTTAGAATATATCCCACAACCATTCGTACCCAAAATTCCAAGTGAATGTGATTCGTCAATAACCAAAGTAATTTCTTTATTGGATGAAATCGAATTCAGAATAGAAAAATCAATTGGTTGCACATGAAAAGAAGGAACTGAGTCTGTTAGAATTGTAATTTTTTCAATTACATCATCCATTAAACGTGGATTTAATTCGCTTCCAACAAAAAACGGTAAGCTGTTTACTTCTTTAATTGCGATGTGCGTATCTGGAAAATGAAAAAATTTATCAGTTTCAGATGTTAATGCTTCAATAACTAATTTCCCAGCTAGCATTCCTGAAGAAATGGTGAGTGCTGCTTCTGCTTTGATGAATTCGGCTAAAAAATGTTCTCCGTTTTCGTAGGCACTTAGTAGAATGTTGGCACTTCTAGAACTTCCATACGCTGTTCCCCATTGCCCAATATTTTTGATAAGCAGTTTTTGGAATTCGGGATGAGTTGGTAAACCTAAATAAGCTGTTCCTCCAAAATAGAGATATTCTTCATTGTCGATTTCAATAATTCTATCAGGAAATTGATTGACTTTCATTTAAAATTACATTAAAGTTACACCAGTTCCGTTTAATTTAGAATAGTTTATTTTTCCAAAATCTATGGTTACACCAGTTGCAATGTCTTCTGCTAAAAGCAATGCACCATCCATATCTACATAATCTAATTGTGGCAATAAATGCGCAATAGCGGATATTCCCACACTTGATTCTGTCATACAACCCACCATCGTTTTCAATCCTAATTTTTTGGCTTCTTGAATCATTCTTCTTCCGGGAGTCAGTCCGCCACATTTTACTAATTTGACATTTACTCCATGAAAATGATTGTGACATTTAGCGACATCTTCCTCGACAATACAACTTTCATCAGCAATTATGGGTAAAACGGAATGTTTGAAAACTTCTTTATGGCCTTCCCAATTATCTGCTTTCATGGGTTGTTCCAAGAATTCTACGCCTAATTTTTTCAATTCAAAAGCATTATTTATAGTTTCCTCAACGCCCCAACCGCAATTGGCATCAATTCTAAAAATGGCATTGGTATGTTTTCGAAGTTCAGTAACAATGGCAATATCTTCTTGGGTTCCCAATTTTATTTTATAAATTGGCCAAGGCAATTCCTTCATTTTTGCAACCATTTTTTCGATGGATGCAATTCCAATTGTGTAATCAGTTAGAGGATTTTTGTCTATGGTATAATTCCATAATTCGTATAACTTCTTTCCTTTTTGGCGAGCGTACCAATCATTGTATGCCATATCCAAAGCGCACAAAGCAAACATATCATGTTTTAGAAAAGGATGGATTTTAGACCAAAAAACTTCCGGAGTTTCATCAGTAGTATTTTCGATTAGACTTCGAATTTTTTCTAAATCTTGTATCATCATCGGGACTGTTGTCTTGTAATATGGATTAGAAGTTGCTTCTCCAAAACCAGAAAAACCATCACTTTGTAATTCTACAATTAAAGAGGGTTGAAAGTCTATGGATTCTCTCGAAATCGTGAATGTATGTTTTAATTTGAGGTTGTATTCTCTTAATTTTAGTTCCATTTGAATTTGATTTTTACACTTACACTTAATGAGTTTTTTTTAATATTAGATTTAATAACCAAGCCATAAGATAGCTTTTACAAAACCATCGCGCCATAGTTTTTCATTATGTTGTCCGCCTTTTACAATTTTTTTCTCATTCAAATTAAGGCAATAACATCTATTAGAATTTAGTAAATATTCCATTTTGTTCAAATCTGAAACCATATCGTCACTTTCATTATCTCCACAAAGAAAATAGATTTTAGATTTTATTTTTTTAGATTTTTCAGTCACGTTATAAATGTCATTGGTAAACCAAAAGGAAGGCGAGAACACACCAGCTTTACCAAATATTTCGGGGTATTTTAAAACGGCATAATAGGAAGTAAGTCCTCCAAGTGAACTTCCCATGATAATTGTATTTTTCTTTTTGGTTTTTGTTCGATACTTTTTGTCGATTTGTGGTTTTAATGTTTTCACGATAAATTCTAAATAATCATCTGCTTTTCCGCCACCATATTTCTCGTTTTTAAAAGGGGTTAATTCATCGATTCGTTTATCGTTCCCATGTTCGATTCCCACGACAATAACTTGTGCTTTAAGGCTGTCTAATTTTTCATCAACATTCCATTCCCCTGAATAGGAAGTTTTAGCATCAAATAAATTTTGAGCATCATGCATATATATTACGGAAAATCTTTTTTTTGAAGTTGTATAATTTTCAGGTAAATACACCCAAATTTTCTTTTCCGTTTGCAGTTGTAGTGCTTCAATCGAAAAAGTTGAAACTTGTTTTGACGCAGTACTTTGATTTGACTGTTTAGCGTCCTGAGCAACAATTTTTGTTATTGTAAAAAAGAAGAGTAGGAGCAGTTGTCGAATCATTATTAATTTTTGTAATTTGATTTAAAAACAATATTTTAGCTAAAAATAATAATTTGATGAATACATTCGAAGAAAAGAGGAGTTTACTTTTAGAGATGATTGCTTTTTCTACAGTTGACGGACATTTGCATAAAAGAGAATATGAGTTTTTGGCAATTGTTGCTAAAGAACTAGGCTTTGATCAGAATGTTTTTAATGATTTATTTCATCAGGAACTGCCGCAAATTCCCATTAAATCGGAGTTTTTTCGCATTCAACAATTTTACAGATTGGCTTTGTTGATGTATTGTGATGGGATTTTGCATGAAAAAGAAACGACTGCTATATTGCAAATAGCTATTGATATGGGACTAAACCCTATAGCCACAAAAAGAATTCTTAAGTTGATGAATGAAGCACCAAATGCTATTATTGATAGCGAGATTTTATTGACTGTTTTTCAGGAACAACACAATTAAGACAATTGTCCTTGCAGTGCTTTTATGTCATCTCTAAGTTTAGCAGCTTGCATAAAATCCAATTCTTTTGCCGCTTTTTCCATGGATTTTCTTTTCTCTCGAATGAGTTTCTCTAATTCAGGTTTTGACAAATAAAGATTTTCTGGTTCTGCTGCAGTGTTTAAAGTAGCACCTAATTCATAATCTACAAGAGGATTTTTTGTAAATGCACTTTCTATTTTTTTGTTCAACGCCATTGGTATAACGTTGTTTTCGGTATTGTAATTAATTTGCTTGGTTCTACGATAATTAGTTTCATCGATGGTTTTTTGCATGCTGGCCGTAATTTTATCAGCATACATTATTGCTTTTCCATTCAGGTTTCTCGCTGCTCGACCTATCGTTTGCGTAAGTGATCTATGACTTCTTAAAAAACCTTCTTTGTCAGCATCCAGAATGGCTACAAGAGAAACTTCTGGTAAATCCAACCCTTCACGAAGTAAATTGACACCGATAAGTACATCAAAAATTCCTTTTCGCAAATCTTGCATGATTTCAATTCTTTCTAATGTATCTACTTCGGAGTGAATATAGCGACAACGAATATTGACTTTTGTTAAATATTTCGCTAGTTCTTCTGCCATTCTTTTGGTTAAAGTCGTCACTAAAACACGTTCGTCAATCTCAGCTCGAACTTGAATTTCTTCAATTAAATCGTCAATTTGGTTTAAACTTGGTCTAATTTCAATAATAGGATCTAATAATCCTGTAGGACGAATTACTTGTTCCACAACAACGCCCTCCGTTTTTTGTAACTCATAATCAGCAGGTGTTGCCGAAACATAAATCACTTGATTTTGCATGGCTTCAAATTCTTCGAATTTCAAAGGGCGATTGTCCATTGCGGCAGGAAGTCTGAAACCATATTCTACCAAGTTTTCTTTACGGCTTCGGTCTCCGCCATACATTGCGCTAACTTGCGATAATGTTACGTGACTTTCATCGACCACCATCAAGTAATCTTTTGGAAAATAATCAAGTAAACAGAAAGGTCTGGTTCCTGGTAAACGACCATCGAGATAACGAGAATAATTTTCGATACCGGAGCAATAACCGAGCTCACGAATCATTTCTAAATCAAAATTAGTACGTTCTTCCAGTCGTTTAGCTTCAAGATGTTTTCCAATTTCCTTGAAATAATCGACTTGTTTTACCAAATCTTGTTGTATTTCCCAAATGGCATTTTGCAATACATCTGGAGAAGTCACGAACATATTAGCTGGATAAATCGTAAGTCTTTCAAATTTTTCTAGAACCTGTGAATTTTTAGTATCAAAGCTTTCAATTTCTTCAATTTCATCGCCAAAGAAATGAATTCTATAGGCTTCATCCGCATAACTTGGATAGACATCTACAGTATCACCTTTTATTCTGAAACTTCCAGGATTAAAATCAGCTTCAGTTCTGGAATATAAACTTTGTACCAGTTGATGCAATAATTTAGTCCGAGAAATAACTTGTCCTTTCTCTATTGGGATTAGGTTTTTTTGAAATTCGATAGGGTTTCCAATACCATACAAACACGAAACGGATGCTACAACCAAAATATCTCTACGTCCTGAAAGCAACGAAGCAGTGGTTGACATTCTCATTTTTTCTAGCTCTTCATTGATGGATAAATCCTTTTCGATGAAAACACCAGTTACGGGCATAAAGGCTTCGGGCTGGTAATAATCATAGTATGAAACAAAATATTCTACGGCATTATTCGGGAAAAATTGTTTGAATTCCGAGTATAATTGTGCCGCTAATGTTTTGTTATGTGCTAATACTAATGTTGGTCTTTGCACTTCTTGAATTACATTAGCCACCGTAAAAGTTTTTCCGGATCCAGTAACTCCTAATAAAGTTTGGAATTTATCACCATCAATAATCCCTTGAGTCAATTTCTCAATCGCTTGTGGTTGGTCGCCTTTTGGTTGGTAATCGGATACTACTTGAAAATTCATTTGTGTTAAGGAGCAAATATTTAGAGTTACAAAGGTACAATGTAATTCAAATAAATAAGTTTGGAAACCTTAAAACTTCCAGGCTTTTTGTTGTGCTGAACTCAAGAAAGTCCATGCTAAGATGCGACTTGTTTTTTGGCCTTGAGCCATATCTATCGTTTTAATTTCGACGGCGCTTACCTTGTTTAGTGTTTTGTACAGACTGGAAAGATTTTCTTTCTTTGAGACTAAAGTAGTAAACCATAAACATTGCAAAGGATATTTTGCACTTTCGTAAATCATTTGGGTTACAAATCCAAGTTCTCCGCCTTCGCAAAATAATTCGGCATTTTGTCCGCCAAAGTTTAAAACCGGCTTAGTAGTTCTACTCACCCCAATATTAGATTGGAGATTGTTTATTTTTCGCAAAGTACTTTTGGTAGCTTCATCTTGAGAGGCATGAAAAGGAGGATTGCAAATGGTAAACGTAAATTTATCTTCGGGAGTGATTATGTTTTTAAAAATAAAACGTGATTCCGTTTGTTGTTGTAAACTGATGGCTTCAATTAATTTTGGGTTTTCTTCGATAATCGCACTACAATTTTCGATTGCTTGTAAATCGATATCAGTTCCTACAAAACTCCATCCGTATGCTGAATTTCCAATGATTGGATAAATACAATTAGCCCCAACACCTATATCTAAACCTTGAACTGTTTCTCCCTCAGGAATGATTCCGTTGTTGCTTGAAGCCAATAAATCAGCGATATAATGAATGTAATCCGCTCTTCCTGGAATTGGCGGGCAAAGATAATTTTTAGGAATATCCCAGTTTTGAATGTCATAATGTGATAACAATAATGCTTTGTTGAGCGACTTTACAGCATCAGGATTGCTAAAATCTATCGTCTCGATATTATGCTCATTGATAGAGACAAAATGCTGCAATTCAGGAGATTTTTCTATTAATTGTTCAAAATTATATCCCAATCTATCTAGATTTCTAGGATGTAAATTAGTCTTTTCGGTAATCGTTTTCGGTTTCATTTTCTATATTTCGATGCAAAGATAGCGATTCCTATTTTGTAAATTACTAAAGGTCACTATGACCGATTAAACAGATGGAAAATAAATCATAAAATCAGAACGTTACGTATTTTTTGAAAACTAAAAACGGTTACATTTATAAAAAATACAAATAGCATGACTTTTATGCCCGTTTCATTTCATTTCAAAAAGAGATACGTAGTTTACACTTTACTGTTTTTGTATATTGTAATGTGTCAGTCCTGCATGACAATGCGATTTTCGAATAAGGAAACAACAAAATTTTTTGGTGCCTCTGAAACAAAGTTTCAAGATAAAACAATGAATTTTGACGGGTATAAAATACATTATGTAGCAACGGGAAATCCGCAAAATCCAACATTGTTTTTTGTACACGGTTCGCCTGGAAGTTGGAATGCTTTCAAAGAATATCTTAAGGATACTTTGTTGCTCAAAAAATACCGAATGATTGCTATAGACCGACCGGGTTTTGGATACAGTGATTTTGGCGATGCACAAAATTTAACGGTGCAATCGGAAAGGATATCGGAGTTTATCAAAAAAATCGATAATAAACAGCCTTTAATTTTAGTTGGACATTCTGTTGGAGGACCAGTTGTAGCTCAGTTAGCCGTGGATAATCCGTCTTGGTACAAACGATTGGTAATCTTGGCTGGGTCATTAGACCCGAAAGCTGAAAATCCAGAGAAATGGAGAACGGTTATCAAGGCTAAGCCTTTACGGTATTTAATTCCCGGAGCATTGCGTCCTTCAAACGATGAGTTGTGGTGGCTAAAGCAAGATTTAGTAGAACTAGAACCAAAGCTTAAAAAGATTACCTGTGATGTTACCGTTATTCATGGAACAAAAGATGCTTTGGTACCGTATAGTAATGTTGCCTTTATGAAAAAAATGTTTGTCAATGCAAAATCAATGGATGCGATAAGCATAGAAAATGCGAATCATTTTATTCCTTGGAGTCATTATGAGATTGTGAGAAACGCTTTGTTGAATATTAAGTAAAAGCTAATCCAGACATTCCATCATCAATAAATCACCTTCGTCATGTTCTATTGTTACGATGCCGTCTTTAGTAACGTGATTGCTGCTTCCAGTTCTGTAACCAATGGTCAGACTATCATCTTTTAAGGGATAAAATAAATTATCAGAGTGAATTCCAGTTACGTGACCAATGGGAATTAATGAAATAGGAGTATTTGCCGTGTACCATTTTTCGAATTTCTTAGGCAATAAAAATACTTTCGAGTGATCGTCCAGAATAACAATTTTCAATAAATTTCTGTACCGTGTAATGTTAGTGAGATTCGTAATCGTGTGATCGGCTCTGCGTCCGGTAGCCCAAACGACGTTTACGGCTGGAATTTTCCTTTCGATTAAATAGTCAAATGCCTTTTCTAAATCGGTTCTATTCTGGTCTGGAGTATGAATGATTTCGATTGGATATTGGGAAGTTTTATAAATTTCAGGATCAAATCCTCTGTCGAAATCTCCTAAAAGCACATCGACTTTGATGTCTAATTCCATGACGCGCACCATAGCCGAATCTAATACTACCACAAGAGGCGACCATTCTAGTAGCTGACCTAATAGTTCTGGATTACAGGAAGCGCCGTTGGCAATGATTAAAGCAGGTTCTTGGTCGTCGCGAACGATATGGTGTGAAGACATAATGGATTATAAATTATAAATTGTGACGTAAAAGTAAATAAAAGTTCTCGTTATCCCTCTCACGTATTAGCCCAGATGGCAATGAAAAACAAAACAGGTTGTAAACTTTAGTTTTCTGGCTGTAGAAGAGCGACCAAAGGAAGCTCCTTATACGGACTGGAAAACTGTTTAGAACCTGTTTTTGGTTGTAATGAACAGCTGGATTAGCTCCTCATTATTCAATCGTATAATTTCTTACATCAACTTCGCTGAGGGAGAAATAACCCAACGGATAATTGGCTGAATCAGTAGTATTTATGATGTTTCCTCTTACGGTTGCTGGAGGAGATTGGAATGGTCCTCCGCCATTATTTCCTGCGATACTCACTAAAACACTCATGTAATTGTAGTATGCTTTTGAAATTCCGTAGTGGGTTACCTCAATTTTATCGTCTTTTTTTAACTCGTCATTTTGGGAAATGCTAAAGAATTCGTTCCCGTTAAAAAACTCATCTTGGTCTACATAAAAATTTGATTTAACCTGATTGGAATACACATATTTGTATAGATAATAATTGCTTTCTCCTGCCGTATCTTGATAGAATGTTTTGATTTCAATGTCGTTTCCAGAGAATCCACCTTGGTTGTTTTGCACAATTTTTGTGATTGGACTAACGGGTTTCAATGTTTCAGTTGCGGTATAGGTATTGCCATTGCTAATGACTGTCAGCGTGTAGGTTTCGTTGATTACCGGTATAAATGTAGCGCATGTATATTCGCCGGTATTCGCAATTTCCGAAAAAGTAAAAACTACATTAGCACTGTTTTTTATGGAAACTGTTGCTCCTAAAACTTTTGGAATTTCTGTGCTGTAAAATCCGGTTGTCGTGGTCAGTTTTATTTTTTGTTGACTGCCCGAAGTTCCTTTTTTCCAATTGATAGCTGCTTCAATAACCAGTTTTGGCGGCGCATTGTCTAAATCTACTTCGATAACATCTTCGCAACTTGTCGAAAAAAGAGCGATGAAAAGTATCAGATAAAGTGTTATTTTTTTCATGATTTTATTTTTATTTTGGACTCTTACTGGATGCTATTATTAAAATTTAAAGTTATAACTCACTGCTGGAACTACCCCAAAAATTGAAGTTTTTACAGCTTCATTGCTTCCCGTATCTATATTTTGTCTAAAATTGATAGAAGCAGCGTTTTTCCGATTGTACAAATTGTAAATGCTGAAAACCCATTCACCTTTCCATTGGCGGTCTTTGTTCCTTTTTGGAGTTAATGTTGCGGCTATGTCCAAGTGATGGTATGCTGGAAGACGATTTTCGTTTCGTAATCCGTAACTAGGCACATTGATTCCTAAATAGTCATATTGTCCAACAGGATATGTTACTGGTTGTCCCGTTTGCAGGGCAAAATTAGCCCCAAAAGACCATTTTTCGTTCAAATTATACGATGTGGTTATGGCAACATTGTGCAATTTATCATAAACGGAGTTGTACCATTGTCCGTTATTGATTCCAGTTTCTAGTGGGGTTCTACCTGGAGTTTGTTGCTCAGATTTGGATAAGGTATACGAAATCCAGCCGTTAAATTTCCCTTCGTTTTTTCGGAACATGATTTCTAGTCCGTACGAACGTAGTTGCCCGTTCAAGATTATTTGCTCAATGGCTTTATTGGCAATCAAATCTGCACCGTCTATGTAATCCAATCGGTTTTGAACTTCTTTGTAATAGGTTTCCACTTCAAGTGAATACATGTCGTCGTTGAAGTTTTTAAAGTACCCTAAAGCTACTTGATCAGCAATTTGTGGTTTTATAAAACTATCACTTGGCGTCCAGACATCAAGCGGAGTAGGCGATGAGGTGTTCGAAATCAGTTGTAAATACTGCACCATTCTATTGTAACTGGCTTTTACGGATTGCTCGTCATTGAATTGATACGCTAATGAAAAACGTGGTTCTATGTAATTATAGCTTTGCATGACTTTGTTTCTGTCGTAAAACTTCGTGCCTATAGGAGTTGCTTTTTCATAAATCTGTAATTCTGAATTGAATGTTACAGGATTATTGTCAGCATAAATATTCACGGTAGATTGTCCTAAACGGTAAAACATACTGTAGCGAAGTCCGTAAGAAAGGGCTATTTTATCGGAGATTTCGTGATCTGCGTTGATGTAAAGTGCTGGTTCAAAAGCATATTTTTTGTCCAATTGTGCAAAATTTATTCCTGAATTCTCATCAGATGGCTTGATGGTTCCTGGATTGAACTCGTAATAAATTCCGTTTAAACCGTAATTCAATTTGAATTTATCCGAAATATAATTCTTGAAATCGTATTTGATGTTATAGTTCCTAATACCAGAATCCCATTTGAAACCTACAAAATCTAAATCCAAACCATAATAATAATCGCTGTAAATGAGTGATAAATTCGAAAATAATTTCTCAGAAAACAAGTGATTCCAACGCAGGTTTAAAGTTGCATTTCCATAGATGTTAGTAAAACTTTTGTTTAGACTGAATACATCACGACCAAAATAACCCGATAAATAAAGACTGTTGTTGTCATCTAATTTATAACTCAGTTTTGTATTCAAATCATAAAAATAAGCCGAATTGTTTTTTTGTTCTTCGGATAGTTTTAGGAATAAATGTGCGTAAGAACTCCTACCGCCAATAAGGAACGACCCTTTGTCTTTGACCAATGGTCCTTCGGCCAAAATGCGGCTAGAAATCAATCCGATTCCTCCATTGACATGAAAACCTTTGCTGTTACCGTCTTTTTGATAAATATCTAATACAGAAGAAGCTCTACCTCCATAACGAGCAGGGATTCCACCTTTGTATAACTTTAAATCTTTGATAGCATCCGGATTAAAAACAGAGAAAAAACCAAAAACATGCGATGAATTAAATATAGTTGCTTCGTCTAACAGAATCAAATTCTGATCGGCACCACCACCACGCACATTAAAGCCTGAAGCACCTTCACCAGCATTAGTAACACCTGGAAGTAACAAAATAGATTTTAAAACATCGACTTCACCTAAAACAACAGGCATTTTCTTAATGGCAGAAATGGAGAGCTTATTGACGCTCATCTCCGGTTTCTTGATGTCAATTCTTGTTTTATTATCAGTAATTATGACTTCTTTCAAAGCAGTTTCATCGCTGAATAAATTAAAATTGTTCTTTATATTTTGGTTTAAAATTATTGATTCCTCAATAGTTTGATACCCCAAATAACTGATTTGTACACGGTATGTTCCTCGTGGTACAGTTATGGAGTAAAACCCATATTCGTTAGTGGTTACACCAGTTTTGAGTTCAGGAAGTACTACATTGACACCTATTAGTGTTTCATTGCTATTGGCATCAATAACAGTTCCGCTAAGCGTAAATTTCTCTTGAGAAAATGAGAAAAACGAGGATAATAATACAACTAAAAAGGTAATAATATTCTTTGGAGTCATTGTTTAAATTTTATCGAAATGAAAAAACGCAAAGTACACGAAATTGAATAGCAATTGTCATATAACAACTGTTAAGGTATTGCTAAGATAAAAAAAGACAACCGTTTCGGGTTGTCTTTTAAATATAATTAATTGCTTTTTATTAAGCGATTTTTGCCAATATTGTATTGAAAGTTTCGCTTGGACGCATTGCTTTGCTTGTTGTTTCAGGATTTGGTTGGTAATGACCACCAATCTCTTGAGATTTTCCTTGTGCTGCAATCAATTCGGTGTTGATTTGTGCTTCGTTTGCTACAAATTCTGCTGCAATAGGAGTGAAGATAGCTTTCAAAGCAAGTTCTTTATCTTGTGCTGCTAAAGCTTCTGCCCAGTACATTGCTAAGTAAAAATGAGAACCACGGTTGTCAATTCCTCCTAGTTTACGAGCTGGAGATTTATCATTTGCTAGGAATTTCTCTGTAGCAACATCAAGAGTCTCTGCTAAAACTAATGCTTTTGAATTGTTTAAAGTTTGTCCTAAATGCTCTAATGAAGCGCCTAAAGCCAAGAACTCACCTAGAGAATCCCAACGTAGGTATCCTTCTTCACTAAATTGTTCAACATGTTTAGGAGCTGATCCACCTGCACCAGTTTCAAATAAACCACCACCATTCATTAATGGAACGATAGATAACATTTTTGCTGATGTTCCCACCTCTAAAATTGGGAATAAATCTGTTAAATAATCACGTAATACGTTTCCTGTTACAGAAATTGTATCTAATCCTTTGATGATTCTTTCTAATGTGAAGTTTGTGGCTTCAATAGGATTCAAAATTTGAATATCTAAATTGGTGGTATCGTGGTCTTTTAAATATTTAGTAACTTTCTTGATAAGTTCTCTATCGTGTGCTCTGTTGTTATCCAACCAGAAAATAGCAGGAGTGTTAGACAAACGCGCTCTGTTTACAGCTAATTTAACCCAGTCTTGAATCGGGGCATCTTTTGCCTGACACATTCTGAAAATATCTTTAGCTTCAACAGTTTGTTCCATCAAAACATTTCCGTTTGTATCTACTACACGAACTACTCCGTCTGCAGTCATTTGGAATGTCTTGTCATGCGAACCGTATTCTTCTGCTTTTTGTGCCATCAAACCTACGTTTGGAACACTTCCCATGGTAGTTGGGTCAAAAGCACCGTGTTTTTTACAAAAATCAATTGTCGCAGTGTAAACACCAGCATAACTTCTATCTGGAATTATAGCTACAGTATCTTGTAGTTTACCTTCTTTATTGTACATCTGTCCTGAGGTACGAATCATAGCTGGCATAGAAGCATCTACAATCACATCCGAAGGAACATGAAGATTGGTAATTCCTTTTTCTGAATTTACCATGGCTAATGCAGGACCATTTTCAATTGCTTGGTTCAATGCCGCTTCTACTTCAGCTTGCATCGGATGTCCTGCAATTTTTGTGTACACATCACCCAAACCATTTCTGGTATCAATGTTCAATTCGTCAAATAAGGATGCATATTTTTCGAAAACAGCTGCAAAATATACTTCTACGATCGCTCCAAAAATAATTGGATCTGATACTTTCATCATGGTCGCTTTTAAGTGAACTGAAAGTAAAACGTTTAGTTTTTTTGCCTCTGTAATTGTTTTGGTAATAAAAGTTTTTAAAGCGTTCAAGTTCATTACTGAACTGTCAATTATTTCACCCACTTTTAGGGGAGTACTTGATTTTAAAACGGTAGTTGAACCATCTTTAGCAACGAATTCGATTTTTACATCAGTAGCATCATCAAGAGTAATTGATTTTTCACTTCCGTAAAAATCGCCACTTTCCATAAAAGCGACGTGTGTTTTTGAGTCTGCAGACCAAGCACCCATTGAATGCGGGTTAGCTTTAGCGTAGTTTTTTACTGCTTTTGGTGCTCTACGGTCAGAGTTTCCTTCGCGTAAAACTGGATTAACTGCTGAACCTAATATTTTAGAATATTTAGCTTTGATGGTTGTCTCTTCTTCGTTTTGCGGTTCTTCTGGAAAGTTTGGCAAATTATAGCCGTGAGATTGCAATTCAGCAATAGCTGCCTTTAATTGAGGAACAGATGCCGAAACATTTGGTAATTTTATAATGTTAGCTTCAGGGGTTGTTGCTAATTGTCCAAGCTCTAATAAAGCATCTCCTGTTTTTTGGTCTTCTTTCAAAAATTCTGGGAAATTTGCTAAAATTCTTCCTGCTAAAGAAATGTCTCTAGTTTCAATTTCAATGTCAGAAGTTGATGTAAATGCTTGTACAATAGGTAAAAATGAATAGGTTGCCAATAAAGGCGCTTCATCTGTAAGTGTGTAAAAAATTTTTGATTTCTGTGTCATTTTTTTATTTTTATAATCGAATCACGTTAAATGTAGCTTATATGAGGTGTTTCACTTAAAATAAGGCGGACAAATATATGAAAATCAGCTGTAATAGATGGTCGATTTTACATAGAAAAATACTAATTTTAAGATTACTAACTTGTTATTCTTATATTGTTAGTTTTAGGGGTTCAATAATCCTAAATTAGTAATTTATAAGGAAAATAGTAAACAAAAAAAAGTCCCAACATTTGTTAGGACTTTTATAATAAAGAGACAGTAAACTATCTTCTTTTATCTTTAATTTTAGCTTTTTTACCAGTAAGTTCTCTGAAGTAGAAAATTCTAGCTCTACGTACAGCACCTTTCTTATTGATTTCAATTTTTTGCAAAGCTGGCAAGTTAACTGGGAAGATACGCTCAACTCCAATAGCACCCGACATTTTACGAATAGTAAAAGTTTCTGTGTTAGCAGAACCTCTTCTTTGGATTACAACTCCTTTAAAAAACTGAGTTCTAGTTTTTTCACCCTCTCTAATTTCGTAGTAAACGGTGATAGTGTCTCCAGCTGCAAAAACTGGGAATTCTTTTCTTGTTACGAATTCGTCTTGAACGAATTTCATTAAATCTGCCATGATAATTTTTTTAATTATGGTTTGCACTAAATCAACATTCACGGATCTCGCCAGAGGTTAAACTAATGTGGGCGCAAAAGTATAGAATTATTTTGAATTATAAATTATAAATTATGAATTATTTGATTGCTTATAATGAGTTATTTAAAATTTAAAATTCAACATTTATACTAGTTGTCATCCTGAGCGGAGTCGAAGGACAGCAAATCCGGTCTTCTGTTCTTCGTATGTTCGTAAGCCATATCCTCGCGCCATTTGTCTATTTTGGCAAAATTCCCGCTGGTCAAAACCTCTGGAACTTTCCATCCGTTGTAGTCTGCAGGGCGAGTGTAAATAGGTCCAGATAATAATCCATCCTGAAAACTATCCGTCAATGCTGAGGTTTCATCACTCAAGACTCCTGGAATCAATCGGATTAAGGCATCCGAAAGTACTAATGCTCCTAACTCACCACCAGACAACACATAATCACCAATAGAGATTTCTTTTGTAATAAAATGATCCCGTACGCGCTGATCCACACCTTTATAATGTCCGCAAAGGATGATTATATTCTCGTACATCGACATTGTGTTTGCCATTTTCTGATTCAGGGTTTCCCCATCCGGCGACATATAAATGATTTCGTCGTAGGATCTTTCACTTTTCAAATGCGTAATACAAGCATCAATAGGTTGCACCGTCATCACCATACCGGCACCACCACCATAGGGATAATCATCCACGCTTTTCTGTCTGTTGGTAGTATAATCTCGCAGATTATGAAAATGAACTTCTACTAATCCTTTGTCAATAGCACGTTTCATAATCGAAGCCTCAAACGGACTTCGCAATAATTCTGGGAGAACAGTAACAATATCAATGCGCATAATTTTTATTAAAAAGGTTCTAAGTTGCAAAGGTACAAAGATGCTGAGGTTTTCAAATAACCAAATGCTCAATTCAACAATTAAACTTTTCTTATGGAGCTATTTCCAGCTGTTTGTTACAATCTTTTTATCCGCCAAAACGGCGCATAAAAAGGATTTTCACTTCCATCTGGGCTAGCATTTTGTGGAATTAGGGTGGTTTGTAGAACTGAAATAGTGCAAAAAAGCATTCGAAAAAAAGAAATGCATCTTTATTTGTAAGAAAATTTTAATATATTTGAAAATGAATAAAGCGAAATAAACCTTCGCCAATCTACCCATATTTGGGTGTATATGTGAAGGTTTGTAGCACTTATACACTAGTTGGCAGAAATGGCTGAAACAACAACCGTAAAACAAAACAATCTAACATATGAAATACTTAATCATACTTTTATTTTCTACAACTTTATATGCTCAAGATAAATATAATAAAATTCTCTGGAATAAAACAGATAATATTCCTGTTGAGTTTGCTACTATTAAATCTAACGAACAATATTCTTTATCAAATTCAGAGGGTTATTTTGAAATTTTAAAAAATCAAGATGTAATTATTCAATGTCTAGGATATAATACTTTAGAATTACAATATAATGATTTAATTTCTAAAGACACGATTTATTTGCAACCTAAAATTTTTGAAATGGATGAGGTTGTCATTGTTGCCGAAGATGTATATAAGAAAATGGTTAAAACAGTCTTATCTGAATACGCTTTAGAACCACATACTGAAAAATTTTTTTTGCGAGTTGTCGTTAAAAGGAATGAAGAACTATACAAAATAATTGATTTTTCAGGTTATGTTGAAAAACAGACACTTTTTGAATCTAGTCAAAAACCTGATCTAAAAGTAGATTATAAAGTTCAAATTAATAATATTCGGAAAGTTGGTTGGGAAAATAAAACAATTGATTATGCTTTGTTTAACTTTAACCAATTTTTTACTGAAATTGCAGCCATAGTATTGAAACCAGATATTTACAAATTAAACTATGAAATAAGTGATGACAATACATTTTCTAAAATTATTGCGAAACCTAAAGAACCAGAAATTAATTTTACAAATGGAAAATATTTATTGAATGAAGATAATACATTTGGAAATGTAGAAATAATATCAAATTTAAATTCTATACCCTATTCAAATCTTGGAAAGCATAAGCATAGAACAACTTATTATTTTAAAAACTCAAGTTTTGAAAGAAATAGATTTAATAATAAAATGCAGTTGAATAAGTCTATTATAAAAGCAACAACAGAAGTAATTACAAAAGAGGGAGATAAGCAAGTTTTTGAAGTGACTTATTTTTATAATTCAAATCCTGTTCAAAATATAACTGTAAAAAACAATGTAAGTTTGAAAAAGGACATATTTGATATTAAAATGGATTATAACGAAGAATACTGGAAAAATAATGATAATATATTACCTTTAACAACAGAAATGCAGAGATTTGTAAACAAAATTAACTCGGAAGTAAAAACAAAAGAGTTTAGAACTATAAGCAATATTAAATAAGCACTTCTGCCAACCGCATATTTATGAAATGGCGGGTTTAGTGCTAAAAGTAAACTTTGTGCATCAAAGAAAGTTAAATGCTAAAATGAAACATCCGTTTTCAAAAGCCGCCACTTCATAAATATGCAAAACGTTGGGTATAATTATAGAATTATAGGGAGATGGGTAGAAAAAAACACCAAAACTATGACTAAAATACAATTAACCTTACTGTCATTATTTTATTTTACATTCACAATCGGTCAAGTTAATGATTGCAATTGCATAAACGAGCTGAATGATATTTCAGAAAAAATAAAGAATGCCAAAAGCTACAAAGTACAAATTAAAGGAGATAAAATTATTGAATTTGAAAAATGGAAAACTGAAATTGAAACAGAAATCAAAAAAGATTCTCTTATTGATTTTTTTTGTGTAGGATACTTACAAAAATATATATCATTCATCAATGACCTACACAACCAAGTTTATGCCACACAAAAAAACGAATTCATACAAGCCCCTAATTACACAAAATCAATTGATACAACTCAGATTCAAAACGACAGTGTTTCCGGAATTTACTATGCTGGAAACAATAAAATACTTATCAAAAAAGAAAATAATAACACTTGGCTTGGAATCACTTTGGAGTCAAATTCAAGTAAATGGGAAAAAGGAAAAATACGCTTAGTAATAAAAAAAACTAAATATAACATTTTTGAGATTTTTGAATATCTTCAAAATGGAATCCTAATATATCAAAAAGACGTTAAAATAGAAAACGGCAGAATTCACTCCACTTTTTGGAACAAACAAAACAAATTATTTTTCAATCAAAACCACGTAGATAACTTTACATACAAAACTATAAACAGTTCATTTGATTACATTGGAATCAAAACATTGAAGCGAACCAAAATTTTAATGGAAGAAGCAGATAAGTTTATTGAACAAAACTTACGAAACATAACAAAACCAAATTTAATAATCGATTTAAGAAACAATGGAGGCGGTTCAACTAAGCAGGCTGAAAAACTTTTGGAGTCATTAAAAAATAACGAAAACATTGAACACATTTATATTATTATCAATTTCAAAACCGCAAGTGCTGCCGAATTGATAACACTAAAACTCAAAGAGGATAAAAGAACAATTATTGTTGGTGAAAATTCAAAAGGAATGATTGAATATGGACATGGTAACAAGTCTTATTCTTCAACAAGTAATTGTTCTGCATTCAAAATTGATTTATCAACCGAGCAAACCGACAAAAACTTAAGTATACATGAATGTATCGGAATAAAACCTGATTACAGTTTAAACAATGCATCAGATTGGATTGAACAAATTATAAATATAAACCCGAAAGAATAATAACTGTGCCCAACAGCTAGGTTTTCGTTGCGGCTGCAAGCCGAACAATGAAACTCGTGTTGAACAACCTGTCCCCATTTTTCGGGAGAACCGGTCACTGGAAGAAACTATGGAGTTATCGTAATATTTTGAGAGAGAATATTAGGAGGTATGTGAAACTCACTTTTTTTCTTAATTAACAAAATGACTTTTGTAGAAAGAGTTTTAATTGTAGTTCAAATTATATATTTACTTACTGATTAATTAAATGTAGTTCGTTTAGAGGTTTTAAGACGAACTGACGTTGTGGCAATTTATAAAATATGCAAATAGGCAGTCCATCATATAGAAAATGTCTTCATTGCGGAGAGAAGAGTGAATATTATTCAGGTCCTTTTTTTGTCCATTATTATGGTTTGACAGAGTGGTCAGATGGAGAAATATTTCAAGAATTACCTAGCTTAAAAGAAACAGAATTACAAAAATGTCACTTTTGTAGTAATTTTACTTGGTTGAGGCAAAAGTTCGATGGAATGACATTTAAAGATTATTGTGATGCACTAATTTTTTTTGAAAATCTTTATTCCAAGAAAACAATCATTTCACATGTATTTCATAAACGAAATAAAAAAAGATTACTTTACATTAGGTTAAACATTTTACGAAAATATAATGACAGGATTCGAATTCACCCATTATCAAATGGTGAAAAAAAATCAAAATCAATAGATGAAAATGATAAAATTATTTTCATTAACAATGCGAATAAACTTATTGAATTATTAAAAATATTAGAGCCAGACAACCATTTTATTATTGCAGAATTATATAGAAATATCGGTTTATTTGAAGATTCAAAAGCTGAAGCGGATAAAATTTACGATGAAAACAAAAAGAGACTTTTATTAAGAGAAATAGAAAATGAGAATCGTGATGTGATAATAATAAAACAGCCACTAACAGCTAGAGTTTCGTTGCGTGCGCAGCACGAACAATGAAACTCCGGTTGAACAGCCTGTCCCGTTTTTTCGGAAGAACCGGTCACTGGCAGGAACTATGGAGTTATCGTAAAGTTTTGAGAGAGAATGTCAAGAGGTAAGTGAGCCTCCTTTTTTACTAAACTAACAAATGATTTTTTGGAGGAAGAATTTTAATTGTAGTTTAAATCATATATTTACTTACTGATTAATCAAATATAGTTCGTAGAGGGGTTTTAGACGAACTGACGTTAGCAACAATTATAAAACCAACAATATGACAACCATTGACAGTAAGAAAGTATTCATAGCAAGAAATCTAATTTTAGTTCTTCTGACACTTCAATGCTCATCTTGCACGGGACAAGTGAAAGAAAAATCTATTAATGGTACAACAGTAAATGAAGTCAACACCCAACCACTCATTTTAAATCAAAGCACGACCTTTCCGCAAATTCACACCAACTTAAATGGTATGGTTAGAGAGTTTGTAAGGACGATGTATCAAGACAAAAAAGGGAATTATTGGTTTGGAACAAATGGAAATGGGATGATACGATACGAAGGTAAAACACTTGAAAAAATTTCAATCGATGGACTCCGCCCATTTAATGTTGTTAGAGAAATTGTTGAAGATAAAGCAGGATATTTATGGTTTGCGACTGACTATGGACTCATAAAATACGATGGTGAGAAATTTACTATATACTCAGAGAAAGATGGCCTGCAAGATGATGAAATTTGGGGACTGTCAATTGACAAAAGCGGTCTCATTTGGGTTGGATCAACAGGCGGGATTAGTCATTTTGACGGCAAAAAGTTTACCCCTTTTTTGTTGCCAGAAACAAAAGTCGAAAATCCAAAACCTATGTTATCAGATAAACTAGTTTTTCAATTTTTAGAAGACAAAAATGGAACGATGTGGTTTGCTACCGATGGAAATGGAATTTTCAAATACAATAGTGGGGAATTTACTCATTTAACTACTAAAAATGGACTTACCGACAATAATGTCGCAGATATTTTAGAAGACAGGCAAGGAAATATTTGGATTGGAACTTTTTATGGTGGTGTGAGTAAATATGATGGTAAAACATACACTAACTTTACAAAGGATGGAATTATTGAAGGTGTAGAAACCTATAATTTTTGTGAAGATAGTAAAGGGAATATATGGTTTACAGCAGAAGGTTATGGCGTGTATCGTTACGATGGAACAAATTTCACCCAATTCACAACTAAAGACGGATTAACCACAAACGTAGTTCAAAGTATACTTGAGGACCACAAAGGTCAACTTTGGTTTGGCACCTGGCAAGGAATAAGTATTTATGATGGACAAAAATTTATGAATGCTAAAGACAAAGAACCTTGGACGAAGTAAAAATAACTGTTGCTAACAATTAGGGTTTCGTTGCCTGCCTGCACGAACAATGAATCTCCGATTGAACAGCCTGTCCCGTTTTTTTGGGAGAACCGGTCACTGGTAGGAACTATGTACGTATGGTAAAGATTAGAGAGAGAGAATGTCAAGAGGTAATTGAGCTTCCTTTTTTTCTAAACTAACAAAATTAATTTTTGTAGGAAGAATTTTAATTGAAGGTTAAATTACATTTATTTACGTATTGATTGTTCAAGTAAAGTTCGATTAGAGGTTTTTAAAGGAACTGACGTTGTGGCTAATACAAAGTAATCAAATGAGCAACTGAAGTATCTGATAATAAATCTAAAAATTACAATTATTAAATTCAGATTATTAATTTACCTACCATTCTTATTGTTAGGATTCACTATTCTTAGCTGTGAGAAGGACGAAAATGAGACTAAACCAGATTTTTCTCTTAAGCAGTCAGACCAAATTCCGGATGAGATATATGATATTTATTCTTTAGTGATAAATGAAAAATATTCTTCTAAAAAAATAGTAATTGTCCAATCTACAAAAACAAGTATTGATTTGAATTATGAGAATAATTTTTATGATTATTTAATTAAAAATTATCAGGATTTTGATACAAGTTTGGTCCAGATTCATGAGGATTTAAATGAAAACTCAGTAAATTTTGGAAAAAAATTTCACAGTGATACAAAAGAAATAATTTTAATATCTTCCGATGAATTATCATACATTTTTAATAGCCAAGATTTAAATGCCGACTGGAAAGAATTTTATAATGACTATGAGAATTCTAATGGTATAATTCGTTTTTCGAGAATTGCTTTCAATGAGAACAAAACTCAAGCGATTTTTGAAATAGGACATTCATATGCTAGCTTAGGAGGAGAGGGAAGCATTATATACCTTAAGAAAAAGAATAATATCTGGACGATTATCAAAATTATTCCGACTTGGATATCATAATGTACTAGCCACAACACGCATTATACGTAAGCTGGGGATTGTGGGTAAATTAGAATTTTGTACTTGCAAATTGGTCATTAAGCAAAAATTTAAGTCCTTAATCCGCCACATCTCAAAGCAGCGAAACGTTAGATTAGTCAAAAAAAGCGCAATGTAATTACTACACTGCGCTTTTTTTGTATTCTGCGTTGCTATTTTAATTAAAGATTTTTGGTTTTTCTACATCAGTTTATTAAAGAAAACCGCATTCCAAAATAATTTTTCGGTTCCCAACCAGAAAGCTCTGAAATTAGTGTTGTCAGTAAAAATTAAGATATTCCCTTCTCCTTTTCGTATCGCTTGAAACGGAACAGTTTCTTTTAATAATTCCAGTTTTGGTTTCGAAATGTAACCGCTTAGTAACGGATTTTTAGTGTATTGTATCGGGTTACTAAAGCTGTTATTATTCGGTTCAATAAAAATTGATGAATTCCTGAAAATTGGCATTGTATTTCTTGGCATTCCATAATTAATAGGGTGCGACAAATCTAATCTAGTTTCAAATATGGCTCCTCCAATCTCTTGTGCTCCCCTGAAATCGCTTGTTTGTTCAAAGGTAATCGCTTTGGCTTCGCTCTTATTGGTTTTTAAAGTCAACTCAATTAATTTTGCATCGCTGAGCCATTTAATAGCATCCTGATAAGCAATCAAAGTCCCTCCGTTTTGTGTCCATTGTTCTATTTTAGTAACTATAGCCGGAGAAAGTCCAGCATAATTTCCATTGACCATGATCAAAGTATTGTAGGCGCTTAGATTTACTCTTTGCAGTTGTTCCACATCTATTTTAGTTAATGGAATCTCAGCTTTTTGATCAAATAAATGCCATAATTCTCCTGCATCTGATGGATCAACATTACGCCCTACAACCATGGCTATTTTTGGCATCGTAAGAGTAACTAAATTAGGATTTCCTAAATTGGCACCATCGGTAAAACCCGTTTCTACTGCGGTAATTTCAATAGTATAGTTTGGAATAATTTGGTTGAGATAAGCATAAATTTCATCTGAACTCAACGTTTGATTTTGAATAGGTACTAATAAACTTCCATAAGAAAAAGTTTTCCCGTTGTGTACAAATGGTTTCTTAGTTGTTTTTACACGCAATCCTTTGGCAAGTAATTGGTATAAAAGTTTAGGAGAATTATAATCGGTCCATTCAATTAAATAACCCACCTCACTTTTTTGATTTACTATTCCAGGTTTAATCGAGTTTTCATAACGCGCTCCAGCCAGTGCAAGGGAATTCATTCCTTCGAAATTTAAATTGAAAGCCAAATCAAAATTCCAAGCTGAAATATCATAAAATAAGCTGTCCTTGAATTTGGTTTGTCTGTCGAAAATAGCGTGAATCAGCTTTGAGTTTTTTTGTTCCATTGGAATAATAACACTCAAATCTTTGCTGAATTTCTTTTTGTTAATGGTGATGTCTTCTTTCAAATGAAGCATCTCAATTTTATGTTGGCTAAGAATTTTTGTCAGTTCTTTAACTCTGGAGGCATCTTTTTCGTCACCAAAGACGTAACCTTTTATTTTATTATTTTTACTTTCGATACTGGAATTACTAAAAAAATCCTGTTGGTATTTCAACAACTCTTTTCGCATTTCATACGTAGCCTGCAATGTTGATAGACTAGTAGTAAATTGATTTCTGATGGTAAATGGAAAGGTGATTACTCCGTTTGCGCTTTGCTGGGCATGTCCTCTAGAACTTGCTTGTTCGAATAAAATACCTATGCCTCCATTGACGTCTGGATAAGAAGATCCTTTACCATAATAAAAGTCATCATAACTGTCTTCAACAAAATAAAAACTCCCAATTTTGTCCAATGCTTTGGCATGATATCCAGCAATTTTTTTAGTTAATCTCTGGTTTAGTTCAGGAGTAAGAGGATTTGTGCGACTCTGAACTCCGGGTTGAAAAAAGTAGGTCGAATTAGTTCCCATTTCGTGGAAATCACACAATACGTTAGGCATCCATTTTCTATATGTCCTAATGCGCGCCTGACTTTCCGGAAGTTGGACAGGAAGCCAGTCTCTGTTCATATCAAACCAATAATGATTAAATCGACCTCCTGGCCATGCTTCATTGAATTCTCTATCATTAGGATCGGTTACTAAATTTTTACTCTTATGGCTATTTACCCAAGTAGAAAAACGATGCAATCCATCTGGATTTAAACTGGGATCTAATAAAATGACCGTATTGTTTAGTATTTCTTCAAGTTCAGGACTTTCTGATGCTGCAAGATAATAGGCCAACGCAATGGCAGCACCAGTCCCACTGGATTCATTTCCATGAATAGAATAGCCTAAATACACAACAACAGGCAGGTCAGATACGTCCTGATTGCTTGCATTTGAGTCCGTTAGTGCAAGATGTCTTTTATGGATTTCATCAATTTTTGCTAAATTTTTAGGGCTCGAAATAGTAAGTAATTGTAGCGGTCGGTTTTCATAAGTATAACCGGTTGTCTCTATTTGCACTCTGTCTGAGGCTTTTGCAATAGCATTCATAAAATGAACCACTTGATTGTGATCCGTGTGCATTTCTCCTAATTCAAAATTTAATATGCTTTTAGGTGTCGGAATTTTTTGATTGTATGTAGTGTTTTTTGGTAAATAATAATCTAATGTAACCAACTGCTGTTGAGCATTACACATAAAGCCTAATAAGAATAAAATACAATAGATAGATTTCATGAAAAAAAGTTTTAGGGTTAGGTTGTTAAAGTACCAATTGGTTTTAGGTTAATTTAGAATTTATTAAATTCTAGACTGCTTAAATTCTGATATTTTTTAGTTTTTAAATTGGTGCAAATAGCAAGATATTATATCAAATGTAACATTTTAGCGAATAGGTTCAAATAAATTAATTTTGTAAATTTGCCACTCAATAAAAATTAAAAAAAATGGAAAACGGAATATATGCTAAATTCAACACCACAAAAGGTGCTATTTTAGTAAAACTAACACACGATTTAACTCCAGGAACTGTTGGAAACTTCGTAGGATTGGCTGAAGGAAACTTAGAAAATAAAGTAAAACCGCAAGGGGTTAAATTTTATGATGGTTTAAAATTCCATAGAGTAATTCCTGATTTCATGATTCAAGGTGGTTGTCCACAAGGAACAGGAACAGGAGATCCTGGATATAAATTTGATGATGAATTTCACCCAAGTTTAAAACACAATCGTCCGGGAGTTTTGGCAATGGCTAACTCAGGACCTGGTACAAACGGATCTCAATTTTATATTACACACATTCCTACAGATTGGTTAGATAATAAACATACTGTTTTTGGACATGTTGTAGAAGGTCAAGATATTGTTGACGCTGTTGCTCAAGGTGATGTTTTAGAATCTTTAGAAATCATAAGAGAAGGTGAAGAAGCTAAAAACTGGAATGCTATTGAAGCTTTCATTACTTTCAAAGGATCTCGTAACAAACGTGATGCTGCCTTAAAAGCGGAAGTGGAAGCAGCTATGGAAAAATTAGCAGCAGGTTTTGAAAAAACAGAAAGCGGATTGCGTTACCAATTTATCCAAAGAGGTGAAGGTAAAAAAGCAGAAAGCGGTAAAACTGTTTCAGTACACTATGAGGGTTCTTTAGAAAACGGAAAAGTTTTTGACTCTTCTTATCCAAGAAAAAAACCAATCGAATTTAAACTGGGTCAAGGCCAAGTTATTGAAGGTTGGGATGAAGGTATTGCACTTTTAAAAGTAGGAGATAAAGCTCGTTTTGTAATTCCGTCTGATTTAGGGTATGGACCAAGAGGAGCTGGAGGAGTTATTCCACCTAACGCTACTCTTATTTTTGATGTAGAATTGATGGACGTAAAATAGTTTGAACTATTCTCATAAATTTAAAAAACCCAAAACTGATGTTTTGGGTTTTTTTGTGGATTAAATTTAAGCTGTAGCT
Source organism: Flavobacterium glaciei (assembly GCF_003350545.1). Lineage (GTDB taxonomy): Bacteria > Bacteroidota > Bacteroidia > Flavobacteriales > Flavobacteriaceae > Flavobacterium > Flavobacterium glaciei. The sequence continues at coordinate 302,864 of NZ_QQBA01000002.1, read as the reverse complement.
CTATTAGAATAGAATGTGCTGCTTATTTATGAATTTAAAAATTCAACCAAATCTTGATTTAATTTGTCTTTTTCTATATAAAACAATCCGTGTGGCGCTCCTTCGTAAATAATAAATTTATTATCTGGGATTAATTTAGTTGCTATTTCAGAAGTGATTTCAATGGGTACAGTTTTATCTTCATCCCCATGAATTATTAAAGTAGGAACAAGTACGGATGCCATTTCTGAACGAAAATCGGTTGTCGAAAAGGACTTTGCACATTCTAATGTTGCCCGAGGAGATGCAAAAGAACACAGCATTCTGTAATAATCTAATAAAGGAGTGCTGATTGGTTTACTGATAAAACTCACCCCGAAAAATGTTTTTCCAAAATTATCCAGAAAACCAATTCGGTCCGCTTTAATTTGTTCCGCCATTCCATCGTATTTCTCTTGTGGAACTCCGTTTGGATTCGAATCGGTTTTCAGTTGAAAAGGGGTTACTGAAGATATTAGTACTGCTTTCGAAACTCCTTTTCCGCCGTGACGACTAAAATAACGAACCACCTCACCGCCACCCATTGAAAATCCAACAAGCGCAACATCATTTAAATTTAAGTGTTCAATAATTGCTTTTAAATCGTCGGCCAAAGTATCATAATCATATCCATCCCAAGGTTGAGATGATTTCCCAAAACCCCGACGGTCATAGGTAATAACTCTGCAGTTATTCTGTATCAAAGCATCAATTTGGTATTCCCACATTTCATTCGATAACGGCCAACCATGAATAAGAATTACGGGTTTTCCTTGACCATAATCTTTCACGTATAATTTTACATTTGGCGCTGTTTCAACATAAAAGTCTATTCCAGAATTACTTTCGTTACGCATTTCGCTACCATTTATTTGACTTATTTCCATAATGTTTTCAATTTAAAAGATGAATTTAATATTCGCCTTTTGTAAAATTAGGGCTATCGCATAAAAAAAGTTTTACGGAATTAGTTTAATTAGTTGCAAAATTGATAGGTTTGTTATTCAATAAATAAAAAAAATAGAATATGGAAAACCTGAGCTGGACCGAATTTGAAAGAGTAGAAATGCGCATTGGAACCATTTTAGAAATAAATGATTTTCCTGAAGCACGAAAACCGGCGTACCAATTAACAATCGATTTTGGTTCTGAAATCGGAATCAGGAAAACATCTGCACAAATTACGAAACGCTATCAAAAAGGAGATTTGATGCACCGACAAATTGTTGCCGTTATCAATTTTCCTAAAAAACAAATTGGGAAATTTATGAGCGAATGCTTGGTTTTAGGAGCCATGGGAGATGAAGGAGATGTGATTTTACTGGCTCCTGACTTTAAAATAGAAAATGGATTGCGAATAGGGTAATTTAAGACTCTAAAGTACTGATGCTTTTTACTTCTAAATTGTCATATTTATTGTGAATAGCTAAGATAATGACACCAAATAATACTGCGGCGACAATAAGGATGGTATTTAAGATTCCTTCAGTTCCAAAAGAGAGCTTTATTAATATAGTGGATATTATAAAGCCTGAATTGCGGATGACTTTGTTGAATTTATCCGAAAGGAAGAAAGAAAACAAAAGCAAAAGCACTTCAATTAAAATTAGAATTGTAAAAAAATCGGCAAAGAATATCTTATTGATGTCTTTTATTGTATCAACGATTTGAGTTATCGAAAAGAAACTTTCGTAAATCCAATGAGCCAAACTGTATATGGAAAGCACTAAAAATATAGGAATGAGAACTATAGCAAAAACATTCTTTAGCCTTATGAATGAATTGACATCAATAGTTTTCTGAATTTTGGATTGGTTAATTTCATTTCGCTTGTTGAGGTTGTAAAATACATATATTAAAAAAAACAGGATTATCGTTGCCACAATGTCAAGGGTAAAATTCACATTAGCCTTTGAGGCAAACCAATTTGAATTAAATTCTAATTTGGTTAAGTCTTTAAAAATTCTTCGGATAATAATTAGCGTAATAATTTCATATTGCTTGCCTATATAAATGGTAGTTGATTTTGGGAGATAATAAACCAACAGATATACTTCATATATCAAAATAAACGAGAATGGTGTATAAATTGCCGATATAGGATTACTCAATAAGGTAGAATAGTCATTAATCAAAATTATTTTAAGGTCAACTAAGGCAATGATGGCTAAATGCAGTAAAAAACTAATTATTGCTAACGAAACAAAGAAAGTTTCAGCTCTTTTTTTAGTTTCTTTGGATAACAACAAGCGATATAAAAACTCAAAAATTGTGTAAGATTGTTTCATGAATACCAAATAAGTTTTTAAAAGTACGAAATTATGACTTTAAAAATATTGATTTTCAGTAAATTAACTACTGTTTAGTTTGGCATCTAAAGACTAATCCAAAAACAGAGCGCTCTTATTTTTCTTGACCCCATTCGGCCCATGAGCCATCATAAATGGCGCAATTTTTTTTGTTTATTAACGCGTAAGCTAACAGAACTATGCAAGCAGTGACTCCTGATCCACAGTATATTATAAGCGGTTTGTGATCAGGTTTTAAAACTTTTTTAAGTTCCTCTAGTGGTAAAAAATGGGTGTTACTTAGCACACTTGTGTAGGGAATATTAATTGCCATTGGGATATGCCCGCTTTTTAAGCCGAATCTAGTTTCTTTGATTGCACCTGTAAAACGATTTTCAATTCGTGCATCAACGATAAGACAATTTAGGGTTGCACTATTTTGTTTTACTTGACTTTTAGTTTTTATAAGTTTTTTTTGATAATCAGCTTCAAAATCTCCAGGGTCATATATTTCGGTTTCTAGAATTGCTTTTACGGGATATTTGCTAGCTATCCATTGTGGTAAACCGCCATCAAGTACTGCTATATTTGTAAATCCCATAACTTTAAACAACCACCATACTCTTGGGCTAGAGTATATCCCTATATTGTCATATACGACTATAACACTGTTTTTTGATATTCCAAGTTTTTTAGCTTCCCTTTCAAATTGAAGTGGACTTGGTATCGAATTAGGCAATAGGTTACTTTGCTCGCTGAATGCTTTTTTTAAATCAAAAAATCGAGCTTTAGGGATTCTTACAATATCAAAATTTGATTGCGCTTGCGCTTGATTATCCTTTAAACTAGCGTCTAGAACTATTAAATTGGGTAAATCAATATTTTTATAAAGCCATTCTGTAGAAACTAGAGTTGTTATCATCGTGTTTAATAAAGAAAGAATCTTTTAGATTAAATAATTAAAAAAAAGTCCAAAATCAGTTGACTTTGGACTTTTTTCTTTTGTAAGTAAGGAATTAAAAATTAAATATCATCAAATTCTATATTAGTAAAAGCGGATGTTTGTGGTATAATTTCATCATCTATTTTTTCAGATGCATATTCTTTTTTGAAATCTTTTTGGTGTCTTTCTGAGATTACTTCTTCGCCTTTGTGGTTTAGAACATAAGAAGTCATTTCGTCAAGAATTTCTGCAAAAGCAGCAAAATCTTCTTTGTATAAATAAATTTTATGTTTTTTAAAATGGAATGAACCATCTTCTTCAGTAAATTTTTTGCTTTCGGTAATGGTAATGTAATAATCATCTGCTTTTGTCGCTCTCACATCAAAGAAATAGGTTCTTCTTCCAGCTCTTAAAACTTTAGAAAATATCTCTTCTTTTTCTAACATGTCATGTTCTCTCATAATCCTTTCTATCAATTTATGGTTGTTAAGTAGTATCCAAAAATCTAAAAAATATATGTATTATCCAACAATTATAGCATTTCTTTTTCTGAAAGTTGTTTCAAATACAAATCGGCATAATAGCCTTCTTGATTTATCAATTGATTATGAGAACCTTGTTGTATTATTTCACCCTTTTCAATGATGATAATTCTATCTGCATTTTTAGCAGATGATACACGATGACTTACAATTATAGTCGTTTTGTCTTTGCAAATATCATACAAGTTATTTAATATAGTTTCTTCGGTTTCTGTATCTACAGCAGATAAACAATCGTCAAAAAGTAAAATAGGTGGGTTCTTAATAATGGCTCGGGCAATAGAGACTCTTTGTTTTTGACCTCCTGAAAGTGTAATTCCTCTTTCGCCAAGAACAGTTTCATATTGTTTATTGAAACCTATGATGTTATCGTGAACCACAGCACTTTTAGCGGCTGATTCTACTTCTTGCATGGTCGCATTTTCTTTGCCAAACATAATGTTGTTTTTAATGCTGTCTGAAAACAAAAACGCATCTTGTGGAACGATACCAATATTGTTTCGCAAATCAAAAAGATTTACGCTGCTTATTTCGTTTTCATCGATGGTTATTTTTCCTTCGGTTACATCATACATTCTAGATATCAAGGACAAAATGGTAGATTTTCCAGATCCTGTTTTTCCTAGAATAGCTAAGGTTTCTCCTTTTTTTACGGAGAAAGAAATGTTTTGTAACGCTTTGATATTAGTATCTTCGTAAGTATAACTTACATTTTCAAAAGAAATAGAACCTTTAATTACTGATTTATTCAGATTTTTATTTTTTATCTCGGGTTCAATTTTTAGGAATTCATTAAGTCGTTTTTGTGAAGCTTCGGCTTCTTGTACCATAGACGAAACCCATCCTAACGATGCTACAGGCCAAGTAAGCATGTTTACATACAAAATAAATTCGGCAATCGTTCCAATGCTTTTTATAGAACCGTTGATGTACATTAAACCACCAAAATAAATTACAACTAAATTACTGATTCCTATTAGGGCTAACATTAAAGGTCCAAATAAGGATTGTACCTTGGCTAAATTCAAGCTTTTACTCTTGCTTTCATTAGCTAAATCGACCATATTGTTTTGATGTTGGTTTTCTAATGAATATGCTTTTATAACTCGGATTCCTGAAAATATTTCTTGTGAAAAACTAGAAACTTTAGATAGATATTGTTGAAAGATGGTACTCCTTACATTGATTTCTGAGCTTAGTTTGAAAATAGCGTAAGATAAAATTGGTAAAGGAAGCAAGGTGTATAAAGTTAGTATTGGTGATACATTATACATATAGACAATGACTATTGCAAAACGTATTACAGTATTTATGGTGTACATTACGGCCGGTCCAACGTACATTCTTACCTTAGAAACGTCTTCGCTAATTCGATTCATTAAATCTCCAGTACGATTTTGCTTGTAGAAGTTCTGTGACAAATTCTCATATTGACGGAATACTTCGTTTTTTAAATCAAATTCTATGTGACGGGACATGACAATTAAGGTTTGTCTCATTAAAAAGGTGAGGAAACCAGCAATTATTGTTGTGGCAATAATCAGTAAGATGTTCGAAATTAATTCCTCTTGAATAACGGATTTTGACACGGTTTTGTCTTTGGCGAAAGCCTCAATTACTTTGAAAGATTTGCTTATCAACTTAGGAGTGAATAGCATAAATATCTGTGCAATTATGGTAAAAATGATTCCCAGTAAAAAACTGTATTTATACTTGACGAAATATTTATTTAAATAACGTAATTCTTTCATTTTTTTAATGTATTCTGAGTTGAAATGGTTTTATTCTTGAGATAAAACTTTATTTTTAATATTCTTAATGATAATTATTCGATTACAAAAAATTAACGATTTAATGATTTTTTCTAAAAATGTTAATGTATATTTATATTTTATGTAATTTTGGTTTGTCTTTTTGACAAATTCATAATTTATCACTCTAAAAAATTATACTATGAATGCAGCTTTCACAACTGGAAAGGAAATTCAAAAAATGGATCCCGTTTTTGGCCAATTATCATTTGATGATCACGAACAAATTGTATTTTGTAACGACAAAGATACAGGTTTAAAAGCAATTATTGGTATTCATAATTCGGTAATGGGTCCAGCTTTAGGAGGTACAAGAATGTATAATTACGCAAATGAATGGGAAGCGCTAAACGATGTTTTGCGTCTTTCTCGCGGAATGACTTTTAAAGCTGCTATCACAGGATTGAATATTGGTGGAGGTAAAGCGGTTATTATAGGCGATGCCAAAACGCAAAAAAATCCTGAATTGATGCGTAAGTTTGGTGAATTTGTACATTCTTTAAGCGGAAGATATATCACTGCTGAAGATGTAGGGATGGAAACTGCAGATATGGATATTGTAAGGGATGTGACTCCTTATGTTACTGGAATTTCTGAGTCAAGAGGTGGTGCAGGAAATCCATCGCCAGTTACCGCTTATGGTGTGTACATGGGAATGAAAGCTGCTGCTAAACAACAATTTGGTTCTGATGTTTTGAGCGGTAAAAAAGTTTTGGTTCAAGGGATTGGTCACGTTGGAGAAACTTTAGTTGACTATTTAACTAAAGAAGGAGCAATCGTTACTATAGCTGATATCAATGAAGAGAAGCTGAATGAAGTTGGATCAAAATACCATGCAGAAATTTTCAGAGGAGAAGATTTATATAATGCCGATGTTGATATTTATGCTCCTTGTGCGATGGGAGCAACGATAAATAACGATACAGTCTATAAAATAAAAGCTAAAGTAATTGCTGGTGCTGCCAATAATCAATTAGCTGATGAGAATGTTCACGGTGCTATTCTACAGGACAGAGGAATTTTATATGCTCCAGATTTCTTGATTAATGCAGGTGGAATTATCAATGTTTATGCTGAATTAGCGCATTATGACAAAGCAGAAATCATGCGTAAAACAGAAAATATTTATAACACAACATTAGAAATATTTGATTTTGCTATTGCTAACAAGATGACAACACATCATGCTGCTTTGACAATCGCTCAAAATCGCATCAATCAAAGAAAAGTAGAAAACAGTAAAAAATAAATAATAAAAATAGTGTTCAGTGTTCAGTTTTTAGTAATCAGTATGTATGATTGTAGTCCTGAAAGATTTAAGGAAAAACAATTGCATAAAGTTAATCAGTAATCAATTTTTTTAAGGCTGACCACTAAAATCTGACCACTGACCACTTAAAATAAAGTGGCTTTATATTTTATTTTAAAAAATGAAATACTTATTTTTGCAAACTAATTAATAAAAGTTCTTACAAGGTGGTAAATAGAAGACACATTCGCGTTAAAGTTATGCAATCCATTTATGCAATGCATCAAAGCGGTTCGGATAGTTTGGAAAAAGAAGAGAAATTCCTTTTTTACAGTATCGACAATATTCAAGATTTATACCTTATAATGCTTTCTTCGCTGATAGAAATTTGTAAAACAGAAACTGTCTTTTTACATAAATCAAGTTTGAAGCATCTTGCAACTCCTGAGGAACGTAAACCCAACGAAAAATTCATTAAAAACAAGATTTTTCAAATTCTTTCCGAAAACAATTCATTAAATATTGCATTAGAAAACCGTAAAATCAATAATTGGTCTTTAAACGACGATTATATTTTACTGCTTCTGAATGATGTAAAAGCAAGCAAATTGTATGCGGATTACATGAGTAATGCCACAAGCACTTTTGAGGAAGACCGACAGTTTATCGTTGATCTTTTTATGGATGTAATTGTTCCTAACGAGAAACTGTATGATTACTTGGAAGATGATAAGTTAACTTGGGTTGATGATATTCCATTAGTAAACACGCATATTATCAAGCAATTGAAAGCTATTAAGTCTGGTGAAGATGATAATTTCAGAGTGCCTAAATTGTATAAAGACAATGAAGACAAGGATTTTGTTAAAGATTTATTCCGAAAAACAGTCTTAAACGAAAAGGAATTAGCCAAAGAATTTCTTGATAAAACACCAAACTGGGATAGTGAAAGAATTGCAGAAATAGATACCATTATCCTAAAAATGGCAATCTGTGAATTTTTGAAATTCCCATCAATTCCTGTAAAAGTAACTCTTAATGAATATTTAGAAGTTGCGAAAGAATATTCTACACCAAAAAGTAGTATTTTTATAAACGGAATTTTAGACAATTTAGTAAAAGAACTGGAAGCCAGCAAAAGAATCATAAAAGCTGGTCGTGGTTTAATGTAATAATTAATTAAATAAAAAAGAATTTAAAATTATGGAACAATTAACTCAATTTGCACCGTTTATATTAATGTTTGTGGTGATCTATTTCTTTATGATTAGACCACAACAGAAAAAAGCGAAACAAGAAAAAGAATTTGAAAGTGCATTGAAAGTAGGCGATAAAATCATTACTAAAAGTGGACTTCACGGAAAAGTTTCTGAGTTAGCAGATACAACTGTAGTTGTGGAAACAATGTCAGGAAAGTTAAAAATGGAGCGTTCTGCTATTTCGATGGAAATGAGTGCCGCTTTGAACAAAAAATAATTCTCATTTTACCGATTAAAAAAATTCCCAATCTGATTAGATTGGGAATTTTTTTTGGATAATAAATAATTGGATTATTTTTTATTCTTTTTATTCTTTTTTGCTTTTTTCGATTTTGCCTTAGCTTTTTTCGCTTTTATTTTGGTTTTTGCCTTTGCTTTCTTGGCTTTGTCTTTCTTAGCTTTTTTTGCCTTTTTAGCTTTTGCTTTCGCTTTTTGTTTTGCTTTCTCTTTTGCGTCAGCTTTTTTAGCCTTTTTCTTGTCTTTATCTTTCATCTTTACTTTGTTTTTTTTCTTTTCTTTCTTCACCACTTCATTTGTTAGCTCTGCTTCAGTGCCAAAAGGTGTAATTTCTTCCTCTGTTTGTGCTACAGGGGTTTCTGCATTTTCAATTTCAGGAGTTGCATTTTCTGTAGTTATTTCTGTTTTTGGAGAAGGTGTTGTTTTTTTTGCAGCCGGAGCACGACGTACTCGCACTGGTTTAGTTGTTTCGGGCTTAGATTCAGGTGTGAGGTTTGTTTCCTCTTCGTGTGCTGTCATAAAGTAGTAGTTTAGAAGTAAATATTGTGATACGAATCCTAATGTTATTAAATTGTTATTTTTAACATTAGTAAATGTAGTGATTATATTCGTTTTCTAATGTTAAGTTTTCATGGTGAACGTTTTTTCTAGAGTCAAGATGGTAAACTTTACTTTTTATTTGATTTGTTTCCAATAAAAAAGTCCTCTATCGAAGACGGGGACTTTTGTAAAAGTATTAAATTTTTTGATTGTTATTTTGTGGTCAAAAAGGAAAATGTATTATGTTTTATTTATTGACAAATGAATTTAAAATAAAGCAACTTAAATTTTAATCTTTCGATGGTACTAAAAATTGAATTTTTTCAATGAATAAGTGTATGTTTTATATTCATTTTGTGCTTATTAGATAATGTAAAATCAATTATTTGATACGATATTACTAAACTGCATAGTAATAATTTTTAATTCGTTCTTTATAGTACAATGATTTTTAACAAGTAAATGTTTTTATGGGCAACTGCTGAATTTAGTTTGTAGCTGCCTAAACTTTGTAACTGCTTAAATAGTCTTGAGTGTTTTTTTTATGTGATAATTAAGTAATGCGTAAATTCATTGCATGGTTTTATAAATCTCTTTATTTTATAGTTGTGCTATTTTTGATAAGAAATAATGGTAAAAGTTTTCAAAGAGACTTGTCTTTTTATATTTGAGTTTAGTTAGACCTATATACTAAAATCTAAGGTTCCATCGCACTTCTATTCCTTTAAAGTCAAGTACTTCGTAACATATACCTGCGTTACATGCTGGTCCGCCTCTGCGTTGTCCTGCAAAAACTAAAAAATTATTGGTGCTATTCAATTGATATTTTAAGTTCCCGCCTAACCAAGATTTTAGTGAATTTGACGTAAGAAACGTATCATTACTGAATTCGGTAACTACATTAAATATCCATTTCGATTTAATAGAAAATCCAATGACTGCTACATGATTTTGTGTACTGGTTCCGTTTCTTTCAAAGGTTTGAAATTCATATTCTGTTTTGAGTGCTATATTTTTATTGGTCTTCCAATCAAAGTAAGCTCCTACTGCAATACGATCTTTTTCTAATTTTAGTGGATCATTAGCATAGTCTCCAAAAAATTTAGCCTCATGTTTCCCTTGTAGCGAAAAACTATACTCAGCAAAAAACTCTTTAAAAGTAAATTCTTTATTTCCAAATTCATTATTTGCTACGGCATGATTTAAAGTAAGTACACTTGAATTGGGAAATGTATAAAAGGCCTCTATCTGATATCCGCTTTCATTTAATGGTTGAGCAACATGCGTACTTCTGTTTAAAGTTCTGTAGGTATGTTCTTTTATTAAAGCGGGTGGTTCATTTATTCCGGATCCAATTAAAAAATTATTATAATCTTTACCTTCGATAGTTATCCCTAAATTTTCAAAATTTAAATTCACATTACCATAATACGCATGAGATGATGTAGCTGAAAAATCAGAGAAATTTTCATTTCCAATCTCTTTGGCTCCTTCTAGATAATATGTAAGTTTAGGTGTAAGTTTTCCAGAAATAGTAGTCATTCCATACATTTTAGTTCCTGAAGTATTCTTAACATCCATGACGGCTAGACCTAATGTTTGATTCTTAAAATTATAGTCGGTATAGATGGCTTTTATTTCATCTAATCTTCTTATATCTTGATCTAGATTTGGTGGAAAGACATTATTTAACGGTTTGCCGTATAAAATTTTTGTGGTTGAATTTTTTAATTTTAAAGTGGTACTAAAACCTAAAATGTCCCGTTGAAAATAATTTCTTGAACGGTAACTAACATCCTCCAAGATAGCGCCAGGTATTTCAAAGGAACGAAGTAATAAACCTCTTCCCAAGGTCTCTTGATAATTCCCTGCTTTTACCGTAATCCATTTGGAATTGTATTGCAAAGATGCTTGTGTTATTTTAGTGTAATTACGCTCCTCAAAAGGGGTATAATATTGTTCTAATGTAACACCTGCTTTGAAATCTTTATAATTATACCCCATTAATAACCTGTCATAAATAGAAGAGAAATTCGAGTTGTCATTTGGAATTTGACCGAATTGATATTCCATTAAATTTGTTCCTGAAAATTGACCAAAAGACGCATAAGAAAGGAATAATAAAAAAACAAAAAAAGAATTTTTAAGTTTAATCATACTATATTTCTTTAAGTTGTTTTTCTAACGCCTGAGATATTTCTTCCTCGTAGCCATCTGCAAAACCCTCATGTATAAAAACAATTTTTCCAGCTGCATTTACTATAACCAGTGAGGGAAATGCAGCGAGGTTGAGTTGGTTTTTAACTTCTGAATTAATGTCTAGCAACAAGGGAAAAGCTATTTTTAACGAATTGCTCATCGGAACAGCTTTTGCAATACTGCGGGGTCCATCGCAATTGATACTAATAAAGGATACCCCTTGATCTTTGAATTTTTCGTAGACTTTATTAAGTTCAGGAATAGCTTTAATACATGGCTTGCACCAGGTTGCCCAAAAGTCTATAACAGTTAACTTTTCTCCTTTAAGTTCTAAATAAGTAGTGTTTTTATTCTGGCTGTTAGGAAGTCTAAAATTGGTAACTTTTTGTGCATTTATTGTTATAGAAACAAAAAATAAAAGAATTGTATATAAAGTTTTCATAGGGCTTCTTTATTTAGATTGTAAAAAGACATATTATTTTAATAGCTGATCTACAACAGCTTTTGCTGCATCAGCATCTGAAGCTGCTCCTTTTGTACCTGTAAATGCGATATCTCCTGTTTTGTTAATTACTATTAAACGATCATAAGTTGTTTTATAACTAGCGGCTACAGGAGAAGCAGTTAATAGTAAAGGGAAACTTACTCCTGTGGATGTCCTAAAAGATTGTACAGCTGCTAAATTACCATCCCATTGGTCTAAGCCAATAATTTGATAATTTGGGTTTGAGGCATAAGGGGTAGTTAGTTTTGACTCGATAGATGGCGCTGCTGCTTTGCAAGAAGGGCAAGTATTTCCAAAAAAGAAAAGCACAACTACTTTTCCGTTATAGTCAGAAAGTTTTACTTGTTTTCCATCAGAAGAATTCAAATTAAATTCAGGTGCTTTCGTTCCGCTACTAATAGGTGGCGTAGTAGAAGTTTCAGTTGTATTTGAATCATCTCCTGAGCATGAGGTCAAACTAATACATGTTAAAAGAAATAAAGTAATAAGTGCGCTGAATTTTGTTAAATATTTTCCTGATGATACTGTTGAAGTTTTCATAATAGTTTTTTTTATTAGTTAATTTTAAGTTGTTTTCAGTTTAAAGAAAAAAGTTGTTCCAGAGTTTTCACTGCTAGTTAAATCTAATGTTGATTGATGAAGGTCTAGAATTTTTTTTGCAATAGCAAGACCAAGTCCAGTACTGTTTTTTAAATCGGTAAAATTATTTGCTTTGTAATATCTAGCAAAAATTTGTTCACGATCATTTTTAGGTATGCCAATTCCGTTGTCTGCAACCGATATTTGAATATTGTTTCCCTCGCTAACTTGTGTTTTTATTTCTATTTTACCGCCATTTGGAGTAAACTTTAAAGCGTTATCAATAAGATTTTGCAAAACTCTTTCGATAAGCGAGATGTCAGCAAAAACAGGTGAAAGCTCTTTTGATAATTGGGTGCTTATTTGGATATTCTTTGACTCGGCAATTAGTTTATATTTGTTGCTGATATCGCTTACTAACTCACTAATAATGAAAGGTTCCTTTTTAGCAATCACTTGATTGGCCTCAAGTTTTGAGAGCTCAAATAGTTCATTAACCAATCGCTCCAAACGTTCTGAGCTTTCTTTTACAGTATTAATATATTGTTTTCTTTCACTAGCTGTAATGATTTCCTCTTTCATCTGCAGGGTTTCAATGTAACCTTTTATGATTGCTATTGGGGTTCTTAAATCATGCGAAACATTTGCGATTAATTCTCTTCTTAAATTTTCGACTTCCTTCAGTTTATCAATATTGTCAGTTAAAATATCGGCCATTTCATTGAACATATCCCCAAGTTGTTGTTCGTCTCCCATAGATTTACAAACCACTCTTGCTTGTAAATCACCTTGCCTAAATTGTTGCATCACAGTGAGTATTTTGGAGTAATTATTAGTGATTATTCGAATTATAATTAAACCTATAATAAAAGTAAAGATCAATGTAATACCCATGGTTCTCGTGCTCATTTTTAATAAGTAATTAGTAAAAAGAGAGTCGGAAGTAGCTTGTTGTTTTTCGCCATTAAGAACTACGTAAATATATGCATAGAGCATGTTATTCATTTTTAACGGCGAAGCCGAAAATACTTTTTGTAAACCCGGATTTAGTGGGTCGTCACCTTTGATATAGAAGTGTTCTTTGGTATTGATGAATTTGAGTAATGGTGCTAAATTTATTTGTTTCATCGCAATTTCTCGTTCAGGGGGATACCAAGCAATTATTTTTCCTTTAGGATCAATTAAGTACACTTCGAGATTCGGATTGATAGCCATCACGTGATGAAACATTTCATCAAGGGCAGGCTTGATAACCTTTCCGTCGTAAAAAGGAGTAGAGTTTTCTACAATGTTCTTTGCTGTGTCATGATTGAGACTTTGATTAACTTCTTCTAGATAATTTTTTGAATATTCGTAGCTACTATAAGTGTACACAATTCCGATACTTGCCAATAGCAAGAAAAAGACAAGTGATATTTTCCAAAACAAACTGTTATACGTCCCTTTTTTCATAATTACTTTATTTCGTCATTAAATCGATAGCCTACTCCCCAAGTGGTTAATATATAAATCGGATGGGTCAAATTAACTTCTATTTTTGTTCTCAACCGATTGATATGCGAATTGACGGTGTGTTCATATCCTGTGAAATCAATACCCCAAACCAAGTTTAATAATTTTTCTCTCGAAAAGCTTTTTCCAGGATTTGACATGAATAAATATAATAAGTCAAATTCTTTTGGTGTTAATTCAATCTTCTTTCCTTTAAGAGTTGCCTTTCTTTTTGTAGGGTCAATTTGTATTTCACCATATTGAAAAATTTCATCGGCAGGCTCATTATTAGTGCTATCAATTTCAGTTCTTCTTAGTAACGCTTTTACACGGGCAATGAATTCTCGTATGCTAAATGGTTTTGTCAAATAGTCGTCTGCACCTGTTTCTAATCCAATTATTTTATCAATTTCCTCACTTCTCGCCGTAAGCATTAATATGGGGGTTTTAATTTTGTTTGCTCTTAATCTTCGACAAATTTCAACACCGTCAATTTCAGGCAACATGACGTCAAGAATGATCATGTCATATTTGTTTTTAGTTGCTAAGCTTAATCCTTCGTTACCTTTATGTGCCTTTGTTAAATCGCAATAAATATCCTTTAAATGAATAGCGACTAATTCAACTATTGATACATCATCTTCGATCATTAAAATTTTCTTCATTTAAAAAAAAAGTGTTTATTGTTTACTTCAATTATTGCTTTATTTAACAAATTTCAATCTAATTTATCACAAAAGAATCACCAATGTATTCTTTTGTGAGTTTTTGTTAGATTTTATTATTTTTTTGCGATTCCTGTTGGTGAAGTTGCAACGGCATTATTAGTCATATTATAAACTACATGATCCATAGCTGAAGTTGGAATTGAAGCAATCAGCGGTTTTAATAAAAATGGTTTAGGACTATTATCTGGAAAAGGTTCAATGCTTATTACGGCGGTCTTACCAGATAAATCAATTGGAAAAATTAGGCCAGTAGGTGCATTTTTGATAAAATCTTCTCCAGGAAAATTTGGTGTTCCCATAGGACCACTAAAACCAGCAAATGAATCTGCGGCGGCTACATTTGTAAAACTTCCTGTAGAAACCGCTATGCCGTTTATGACAATCCAACCTTCATATTGCCAGCCTTCAGGAAGGGTTGGGAGCACTAAGCCTGCCGTTGGAGGTAAAGAGCCTAAAAACCAAATGCCGCTTTTTTCATTGTTATTTTCTCCATCTGAAGGAGTGGCTAAAACATATTTTCCGGTGGCATTACTAAAATCATTGGTTAACGCCTCGGGAGCTGCAATAGTTAAAGAAGCATTGTTTGCTGAAAAAGTTCCTGCAAGTAAATGTGTTTTTGTGGGATTAGGATCTGTATCTGGGAAAGGTTCGATAGTTAATATGAACTTTGTTGCATTGCTTAAAACAGCTGCATCAATAGGAAATGATGTAGCAGAAGGAACACCATTTGAATTGACACTAAAGGTACCAGTGGTAACTACTTTTCCATTAGAGATAACCCATCCTTCGTATTTGTAATTAGGGCCTAAGTCTTCTAAACCAGTAAAGTTTAAAGTTAGATTAGTTTTAGAATCGACTTTGTCGTCATCATTGTTACAGCTTACTAATAAGCTTAGAGTTACTAGACCTGAAAGTAACAGGGTTTTAGTTGTTTTCATAATTTGTTTGTTTAGATGTTATTTTTCTAATACAAATTACGAGGGAAGTTATCACTAAAAGATTGCGAAACAATTCTTTTTTGGTTCTGAAAAGATACTAAAATATATACCCCAAATCCATTGTCCAATGTTGAGGTTTTCAATAAATGGAATGAAGTTTAATACAATGAATGAATTAATATATACAATCATTTTAATGTTTGAGTTCTGAAAAGGAATTCAAGATCAATATTTTATAATAAAACAAACAATATGTTGTGTTCTCAAGGATTTTAAATAAAAAAAGCCCCAAATAGTATTTAACTACATGGGGCGATTATTTTGGAGTAAAAACGTATTATTACCTGTATTTATCATTCAACCCAATATTTTTTAAAATCATTGGTATAATTTTTTCAATTCGGGAACGCTTTGTTTCTTCTCTTTTTGCAGTTTCTATATATTCTAAAAATTCATATTGTTTGTATGCTGAAAATTTCTGAAAAGCCGTTGCTAATTCTGGATTGTCATCTAATTCTTTTTGAAAAAACTCGGATAAAATAGGTGTTTTCTTTTCAGGTTTTCTGGTTTTTCCTTGCTTTTCATTTTCGATAGCTTCTTTTATGTATTCGAGCACTACTACTTTATCGACATCTTCTTTTGATGTAAATCGCCATTGTCGTAATGATTTAGTAACTCCTTCCTGTGCATTTACTAAAAGCTGTTTTTTATCCTGCAACATTACACCATTGTAAAACCAAATGGCAAAGTAATTTTTGAATCCTCCAATTCCCAATACATTTTTACCATTCAATACATAAACGATTCCGCCCCATTTTTTCGTTTCCGCCAGTTCAGTTTGGATAATAATTGATTTTAGAGATTCTAATTCTTCTGACCAATTTTGGTTTCTTTCCCAGGTTTTATTTTGTAATGAGGATTCCAAAAAGCGTATTATTTAGATAAATCTTCTACTGCAGTTAATTCGGCTATTTTTACAATTACTTCAACTGCTTTTTGCATACTTTCTACTGGAACATATTCATATTTTCCATGAAAATTATGGCCACCAGCAAAAATATTTGGGCAAGGCAATCCTTTATACGATAATTGAGAACCGTCAGTTCCGCCACGAATAGGTTTTATAAGTGGTTTAATACCTATTTCTTTCATCGCTTTTTCGGCTATGTCCACAATATGTTTTACAGGTAGTACCTTTTCTTTCATATTGTAATACTGATCTTTAATTTCTGTGATAATGATATCTTCACCAAATTGTTTGGCAAATTTCTTATTGATTTTTTTAGCAATTTTCTCAATTAGTTCTTTGCGCTTTTCGAACTTTTTCTTGTTGTGGTCACGAATAATAAGTTCCAATACAGTTTCTTCAATACTTCCCGTTAAATGATGCACATGGAAAAATCCTTCATACCCTTTAGTTTCCTCCGGAGTTTCTCCAGAAGGCAGCTCATTGATAAAATCATTGGCAATTAGCATGGAGTTGATCATTTTGCCCTTAGCATATCCTGGATGCACGCTTTTACCTTTGAAAGTAATTTTGGCGCCAGCCGCATTGAAATTTTCGTATTCTAATTCTCCCACTTGGCTTCCGTCAATAGTGTATGCCCAGTCAGCTCCAAATTTTTCAACATCAAAATGGTGGGCACCACGACCAATTTCTTCGTCTGGTGTAAAACCAATTCTGATTTTTCCGTGTTTGATTTCAGGATTATTGATTAGGAATTCCATTGCAGTTACAATCTCGGTGATTCCGGCTTTGTCATCGGCACCTAATAACGTAGTTCCGTCTGTGGTAATTAGAGTTTGTCCTTTGTATTGTAACAAATCTTTAAAATAACTTGGTGATAACACAATATTTTTTTCTGCATTTAATACAATGTCTTTACCATCATAGTTAGATACAATTTGAGGTTTTACATTGGCTCCTGTAAAATCAGGGGAAGTGTCAAAGTGAGAAATAAATCCAATTACAGGAACTTCATGATTTACGTTACTTGGCAAAGTTGCCATGATGTATGCTTTCTCATCTATTGTTACGTCTTGTAATCCAATTACTTTAAGTTCTTCAACCAGTTTATTGGCTAAATCCCATTGTTTAGCTGTACTTGGTGTACTTTCTGATTTATGGTCAGATTCAGTATCAATAGTTACGTAACTGATGAAACGGTCAATTATATGTTGCATTTTAATTTGTTTTTTATGCAAATATAAACAATTTTCTAGGAGCTTTTTAATGATACTCAACAAGTAAATCTTGCAAATTAAAAATAATAATTGCAATGTTTAAGCGGCAATTATCAATACTTTTTTTTGTTGAAATGCTTTTTGGAAACAAAAAAACCACCCGAAGGTGGTTCTATTTAATCTCTTACTCTCTGCAGTTTTTGTTCTGCTTTGTCTAGGTCTTTTTCTAGCTTATTTATTTTTATTTGTCGTTTACTGATTTTAATATTTTCTCTTTCAATTTCAGTAGAATTCAATTTTCCTTTTGATTTTTTCTGTTCAAATTTTTCTTTGAGTTTGATTAAATTTCTTTCTTCATTTGAAATTTTTGATTTAATCTTATTAATTGATTTTTCACTAGAAAGAATTTTGCCTTGTCGTTTTTCAAAAGCTTTTTGTTTTTTTTCAAAAGCTTTTTTCTCTTTTTCAATTTTATTGGCTTCTCTTAGTGCTTTTTTTTCTGATTTTATTTTATCCTTCAGAGCTTTAGCTTCCTTTTTTAATGCTTCTTTTTCTTCGTTAGTAGCTAATTTTGGTGCAACAACAGCAGCAACTTTTACGGTATCTTTGATTGTTGTAACTGTAGTTATCGTAGTTTTTGTAGCTAATTTTATCGTGTCAGTTTTTGTTTCTTGCGCAAAGAAAAGTTGAAAACTAAAAAGTAATATTACAGTCGAAAATAATTTAATATTCATGATGATATTTTTTAATTTGATAAAAGTTTAGGCTTATCAATGAGTTTTTATTACAAGATAAGAAAAATCATTTAAAAAACCATTGATTAATTGGTATTTAGAAATTACAAACAACGAATTTTTAATTTGTAATGCTGTAAATCAAGTAATTGAATTGTATGGTTCATCATGTTTTGTACTTTATTTAACTACTGTTTATTTCTTTTATAGCTTCTTTAGCTCAAGCTAAAATGAAAGTGAAGATTAATTTTTTTTTTCGAAATATTTAATTATCGATTAGATAGTTCTATTTTTGCACTCACAACACTACAACCATGTATAAAGTATTCATTCGTCCTTTCCTATTTTTGTTTGATCCTGAAAAAGTTCATTATTTTACATTTTCATTAATTCGCTTTTTTTCGAAAATACCGGGTTTTACTAATCTTTTTAGATCGCTTTACGAAGTCAATGATTCCAGATTAGAAACTGAGGTTTTTGGATTAAAATTTAGAAATCCAGTGGGACTTGCAGCGGGGTTTGATAAAGACGCTATGTTGTATAAAGAGCTATCTAATTTTGGTTTTGGTTTTATCGAAATAGGAACGCTTACGCCAAAAGGTCAGGAAGGTAATCCTAAAAAACGATTGTTTCGTTTGAAAGAAGATAGCGCTATTATCAACCGAATGGGATTTAATAATGGTGGAGTTCTGAAAGCTGTGGAACGACTAAAAGAAAATAAAGATGTCCTGATAGGGGGAAATATTGGAAAAAATAAACTGACTCCAAACGAAGAAGCAACTTCTGATTACGAAATTTGTTTTGATGCTTTATTTGATTATGTTGATTATTTTGTGGTAAATGTAAGTTCTCCAAATACTCCAAACCTTCGTGCCTTACAAGATAAAGAACCATTGACACAATTGTTGCAAACGCTTCAGAATAAGAATTTGGCTAAGCCAAAACAAAAGCCAATATTGCTAAAAATTGCGCCAGACTTGACTGATGAGCAGTTGCTTGACATTATTGATATAGTAAAAGAAACCAAAATTGCGGGAGTTATTGCCACTAATACCACAATTTCTCGACAAGATTTACAATCCGAAAACAAAGCCGAAATGGGCGGACTTTCAGGAAAACCATTAACAAAACGTTCTACTGAAGTCATCCGATTTTTATCTGAAAAAAGTAATAAAGCCTTCCCTATTATTGGAGTAGGAGGAATTCATACGGCAGAGGACGCAATTGAGAAATTAGATGCCGGAGCAAGTTTAGTGCAATTATACACCGGTTTTATCTATGAAGGACCGGCACTTGTTACCGCAATCAATAAAGCTTTGCTAAAAAGGATGTCATAATCTTAACTGGAGCAAAAGCCAAAAATAATACCCTTTTTTGTAAAAGTCATTTAATAAAAGTGTGATTGATTATTACTGTTTTTTGGAATTTTTAAATTTTGTGTTAAACAGAAAAAACGATTTCGTAAAAACAATTACTTTATTATCTTTGGCTTTCTATGGAGCCAATAAAAATTATAGAATGTCCACGTGATGCCATGCAAGGCATTAAACCATTTATTCCTACGGAAAGAAAAGTATCCTACATTCAATCATTATTACGTGTAGGTTTTGATAGTATTGATTTTGGAAGTTTTGTTTCTCCAAAAGCAATCCCGCAAATGCAGGATACTGCCGAAGTTTTAGCACGATTAGATTTGTCTCAAACCAAAAGTAAACTCTTAGCTATTATTGCCAATACACAAGGTGCAACTCTCGCTGCAGTTCATCCAGAAATACAATATTTGGGTTTTCCATTTTCTATTTCTGAGAATTTCCAAATGCGAAATACCCATAAAACCATAGCCGAATCATTAATCACTTTACAGGAAATTTTAGAAATTGCTGATAAAAGAAACAAAGAAGTGGTAGCCTACCTTTCTATGGGATTTGGTAATCCTTATGGCGACCCTTGGAGTGTAGAAATTGTAGGCGAGTGGACTGAAAAGTTAGCATTGATGGGAGTCAAAATTCTCTCGCTATCGGATACGGTAGGAAGTTCAACACCAGATGTGATTTCGTATTTGTTTTCGAATTTAATTCCAAAATATCCTAAAATAGAATTTGGAGCGCATCTACATACCACACCAGATAAATGGTTTGAGAAAATTGATGCGGCTTATAAAGCTGGTTGTCGTCGTTTTGATGGCGCCATTCAAGGTTTTGGAGGATGTCCTATGGCAACAGACGATTTAACGGGTAATATGCCTACGGAGAAATTATTGTCTTATTTTACAGCTCAAAAAGAGATAACTGACATGAGTCCTACTAGTTTTGAAAGCGCTTACAATGAGGCTTCTAAGTTGTTTGGCGAGTTTCATTAAAATTAAAAAAATGATACTAGTAGTTGAACTTTGTATCTTAAAATAATAAGTTTGAAAATGATACGTTAGTTATTTAGTTTTCCCATTAACTTTTAATACGCTAAAAGATGAAAATAAGGGCCATACATAGCATCTTCACGATAGTAATTCTAAATTTATTTTTGTCTTCATGCGCAAGTGATTTAGATTACAACCAAGTTAATGATTTAAGATTAGAACCTGTAATTATCTCAAATTTCGCGTATTTTGATGCTCAGGCCAATGAGTTTGTTAATGGAGGAGTAGAACAAAACGTATTTTTTGATGCGCCAACTGTTGATGTATTCAGTGAAAATTTTTTTACAGATAAGTTGAATAAAGTTGACCTTTTTTTTGAAGTTAATAATACTATAAATAGAAGTTACAGAGTTGACTTAATATTTTTAGATAGAAATAATCAGCCAGTACATTTTTCAAATTTTTTCATACCTGCATACTCTGGAACAGAGAATGTAGTCCGTAAAACTGAAATATTTCAAAATGCGGCATTAAATTTATTAAAAAGAACAACTAAAATAAACTTTACACTTATTATGTTTCCTGGACCTCCATTAAGCGAAAGCAGTGTAGGTAGTCTAAAATTACGTTCAGGAGTAACCGCTTATTTTGTAGTAGAATGAAAAAAACACTTTTGATTTTTGTTCTATTTCTAACAGTAGATAGTTTTTCACAAAACAAACAAATTTTATATAATTTCACTTCGGTGCCCCAGTCTTTATTGACAAATCCGGGCTCTGATGTGAAGTATAATTGGTATTTTGGGGTTCCTTTATTGTCGGGTATTTCTACAAATGTTGGTTCGAGCGGATTCTCTGCGTATGATTTATTTGCTGATAATGGAGTAGATTTTAATGTAAAATTGCGAAATGTAGTATTCTCCACAACACGTAATGATAGAATAGCCCTAAACGAACAAATAGAATTATTTAATGGTGGTTTTAAGATAGCGGGAGAGAAAGGAGATTCCTATATTTCTTTTGGGATGTATCAGGAATTTGATTTTATGAGTTATTTTCCTAAAGATATTGCAATTTTGGCATTAGACGGAAATAGAGATTATTTGGGTAAAGTATTCAATTTAGGGGATTTGAATCTAAAAGCAGAAATGCTTTCGGTTTTTCATCTGGGATTTCATAAAAAGGTAAATGAAAAATTAATTCTAGGAGCTCGAGGAAAAATTTATTCCAGCATTTATAATGTCAATTCTACGAATAATTCAGGATATATTTATACTATTCCTTCCTCACAAGGGGTTTATGAACAAGTGATTTATTCCGATTTGCAATTGAATACTTCAGGGATTGCTAATTATGATAATCAAGATTATGATCCAAATGTGATTAAAGATATCACTAAAAGAACCTTTTTAGGAGGTAATTTAGGTTTGGGATTTGATGCTGGGATTACTTATTATCCAAAGAAAAATATTCAATTAACGGCAAGTGTAATAGATCTGGGTTTTATAAAACATACTAAAGAAGTAGAAAGTTTGACTTTTAAAGGTACTTATAGATATGAGGGAGTTATTCCCAACTTTAGTTTTGGAAATACAGCAGAAGATAACTATGAGGAATTTAAGGATGCCGTCCCTTTAGATACTTTGTACACCGATTATACTACTCTAAGGCCAACAAAATTTAATACTTCGATTCAGTTTTCATTCGAAGAAGAAGTATCTGAAGATTGTAACTGTCTTAATTATGATCCTGAAACTATTTATAAAAGCGCTATAGGTGCTCAATTATTTGTAATGTCTACCCCTAGAACGCCTTTAGTAGCTTTTACCACGTATTACAGAAGAAAGATATTCAATTCTTTGCAAATGAAAGGGACTTACACCATAGATTCCTATTCCTATAAAAATATAGGATTGGGATTGTCTAGTATGATTGGACCGGTAAATTTCTATGTTCTTGCTGATAATCTTTTGGAATATCGCGATATTACTAAAGCAAATAGCCTTTCTTTTCAGGTTGGACTTAATGTAGTTTTCAAGGATAAAAAAAAATAATTTTATTCTGAAAATTGTACTTTTCGTCTTTTAAATCCTTTGTAAATTTCTATCCATAAAACTGAAACTAACCCTACAATAATACTCAACCCTATTTGGAATCCAGAAACCTTTTCGAATTCAAAAAAAGCTGCAAAAAAAGGCACAAATAATAAGGAAGCGGTAATTAGAATGGTTATGCTGATAATCATTAACACCAAATTATTTTTGTATTTTAATGTAGTAAATATCGAGTAATAAAAAGATCGATTTGTTAGCGTCAGAAAAATATTAGACGAAATCAAGGTAAGAAATACAACCGTTCTCGTTGCGCTTTCCGAACAACCTGTACCTACACAATATTGATATACTAACAAAAGTCCTAAAGTAATGACAAGTCCCTGAATAATACTGATGGTAACTTCCTTAAGTTTGAAGAAAGTATTGGTAAATGGTCTGGGTTGTAACAGCATTAAGTTGCGTTCCATAGGTTCATTTTCATAAATTATAGAACACGTAGGTCCCATGATTATCTCCAGAAAGATGACATGAACCGGAGAAAAAATATTCGGATATATCCAACCTAGAGCCAAAGGAATAAGCACAATCATGATAATTGGAATGTGAATGGAAATGATATATTGGATGGCTTTTTTTAGATTATTATATATTTTTCTGCCCATGGCGATGGCGTCAATCATTTTCGAAAAATCATCATCAATTAGAATTAGATTTGCAGCTTCTTTGGCAATCTCGGTTCCCTTTTTTCCCATTGCAATTCCTATATGTGCTGATTTTAAAGCAGGTCCATCATTTACGCCATCGCCTGTCATGGCTACAATTTGATTGTTGTCTTTTAGTGCTTTTATAATTTTGAGTTTAGCCTCGGGAAACATTCTGGTAAAAATAGATGTTTCCATTACTTTTTCTCGAAGTGTAGCATCATCCATGGCCATTAACTCATCACCATTGAGCGTTTTATCCGCATTTCTAAAGCCAATTTGTTTGGCAATTGTAGCTGTTGTTTCGGCATTATCGCCAGTGACTATTTTGACTTGAATTCCGGCTTTATAAAAAGTTTCGAATACGGCTTTTATATTTGCTTTTGGAGGATCATAGAAAGCGACTAATCCTTTGAAATGAAACGAGAATTCCTGTTGCTTTTTAGGATAATTAGTACCTGAAAATTCGGCTAAACCAACACCCAATACCCGATATCCTTGCAAAGCCATTCTAGTCATTGCAGATAAAATTTGTTGTTTTTCGTTTTCGGATACGTTTGAAGTCGCTATTAATGCTTCGGGAGCTCCTTTGGCAGCAATATATTTCGTTCCATTATTATTTTCGAAAATATGCGTCATCATCGGTGGTTTTCCATCCAATGGATATTCATGAACCAATTTAAAATTAGGGCGTTCATCTTTTATTTTCAACTTTGAATACGCTTCATGCAATGCAATTTCCATTGCGTCAAACGGAATGGGTTCGCTGGCCCACATGGCGAGACTCAGTAATTCAATGTCATTATTAGTATTAGTTTCATCAGTATTGCTTCCTTTAATAGTATCATCAGATAATGTGTACCATTGTGCTAAACTCATTTTGTTCTCGGTGATTGTTCCCGTTTTGTCTGTGCAAATTACGTTTGCGCTCCCTAAGGTTTCTACCGTTTTTGTCTGTTTTACGATGATTCCCATTTTCATTAAGCGCCAAGAACCCAGTGCCATAAAGGTGGTGAAAGCCACTGGAATTTCCTCAGGAATAATGCTCATGGCTAAAGTAAGTGCTTTTAGCAGGCTGTCTAAAACATTATTGGAATTGTAATAATTGATAACCCAAACAAAACCAAAAATTACTAAACCAACAAAAGACATTTTTTTGACGAAATTTCCCATTTGGATTTGTAACGGCGTTTTTTCTTCTACAATCGCCTCCAGACTTTTGCCTATTTTTCCCAGTTGGGTTTTGTTGCCTATAGCAGTTACTTCACAAATTGCTAAACCACTAGTTACAATAGTTCCAAGAAAAACGGTGTTGTTTTCGGCAGTTTCATTTTTAAAAACTGCCATTGATTCTCCGGTAAGAATAGATTCATTAACTGCAAAATCATTGGATTTAAGAATAATGCCATCGGCAGGAATAAAGGTTCCTTCTTCCGTTTGGATGAGGTCGCCAACAACAATTTCTTCGCTTAGAATTTCAGTGATTTCTCCATTGCGAATGACTTTGCTTTTAGGTTGGGATAATTTTTTTAACGCTTCAATAGCTGTTCTGCTTTTGGATTCCTGATATAGTGATATTGCGGAAACCAATACGATAGCGACAATCATGAAAATTCCGTTTCCATAATCACCAGTAATAAAATAAATGCTCGTTGCAGTTAGTAATAATAGGAACATAGGTTCCAATACCATTTCGAAAAGTGATTTCAAGAACTGATTTTTTTTCTGATTCACTATAGCGTTTGAACCATTTTTCGTTCTCGAAAGTAAAACGGCCTCATTTGAAAGTCCTTTTAATTCTTGTTGAGTTTCTATCATAGCAAAATAAATTAAATGGATTTTCCGAGTTGGAAAGCAAGGGGTAATTTATAACCAAAGAATTGACTTTGAACTGCAATTTAATTATTTATTGGGAAATGATAGCGATTTTTTGCTTAGAATTATCTATATTTGCACGCAATTAAACTCCAACTACAATTGCAATGATCGCACACAACTCTAAGATTATCGGTGAAGGATTAACTTACGATGATGTTCTATTAGTTCCTAACTACTCAAATGTGCTTCCTCGCGAAGTGAGTATTCAATCTAAATTTTCAAGAAATATAACACTAAATGTTCCTATTGTATCCGCAGCTATGGATACCGTTACCGAAAGTGCGATGGCAATTGCTATGGCGCAAGAAGGTGGAATAGGTGTTTTGCATAAAAATATGACTATCGAGCAACAAGCTGCGAAAGTTAGAAAAGTAAAACGTGCTGAGTCTGGAATGATTATCGATCCAGTTACTTTACCATTGACTTCTACAGTTGCAGATGCTAAAAGTGCGATGAAGGAATTTGGTATTGGTGGTATTCCTATTGTAGATGAAAATAAAATCCTGAAAGGAATTGTTACTAATAGAGATTTACGTTTCGAAAAAAATAGTTCTAGACCTATTGTTGAAGTTATGACTAGTGAAAATTTAGTTACTGTAGCTGAAGGTACTTCACTTGAACAAGCAGAAGTAGTTTTGCAAGGTTATAAAATCGAAAAATTACCGGTTGTAAATGCAGATTATAAATTAGTGGGTTTGATTACATTTAGAGACATAACTAAATTGACACAAAAACCCAATGCAAACAAAGATAAATACGGCCGTTTACGTGTAGCTGCTGCATTAGGTGTAACTGCTGATGCTGTTGATAGAGCAACTGCTTTAGTCAATGCTGGAGTAGACGCAGTTATAATCGATACCGCTCACGGACATACAAAAGGAGTGGTTGATGTTCTAAAATTAGTGAAAGCTAAATTCCCTGACTTAGATGTAATTGTAGGAAATATTGCTACCGCTGAAGCTGCAAAATATCTTGTTGAAAATGGTGCTGATGGAGTAAAAGTAGGGATAGGCCCAGGTTCTATTTGTACGACTCGTATTGTTGCAGGTGTTGGTTTTCCTCAGTTTTCTGCTGTTCTTGAAGTCGCTGCGGCAATCAAAGGAACGGGAGTTCCAGTAATTGCAGATGGTGGAATTCGTTACACAGGAGATATTCCTAAAGCAATTGCTGCAGGTGCTGATTGTGTAATGTTAGGGTCATTATTAGCCGGTACTATGGAATCTCCAGGTGAAACTATCATTTTCGAAGGAAGAAAATTCAAGTCATATCGAGGGATGGGATCTGTTGAAGCTATGCAAGAAGGTTCAAAAGACCGATATTTTCAAGATGTTGAAGATGATGTAAAAAAACTGGTTCCGGAAGGAATTGTAGGTCGTGTTCCTTACAAAGGAGAATTGAACGAAAGTATGCAACAATTCATAGGTGGTCTTCGTGCAGGAATGGGGTATTGTGGTTCTAAAGATATCCCTACTTTGCAAGAAACAGGTCGTTTTGTTCGTATTACCGCGAGCGGAATCAACGAAAGTCATCCTCACAATGTTACTATCACAAAAGAAGCCCCAAATTATTCTAGATAATTTGTGTTTTTAAAATAAGTAAGGCTGTCTAAAATTCAATTTTTGGACAGCCTTTTTTTAATAACCTGTTTATCTTATCTAGAATTCAAATTTTTAATACCTAGTGTTTATCTTTGATTATTTATAAATTATAAATTGGTTATTGTAATTTGTTTTAAAAAGAAGTTCTAGAAATCTCAATACCGGAAGGATACGAAATATTACCTTGCTCTTCAGCTGTTATGTATATTTCTTTAACTTTAAAAGGAGTACTTGTTGTTAGAACGGATTTGTTAGCGTTTTTATTCATTAGCTGACCAATGTTTTTGGTACCGTTATCCTCGGTTACAATCCAAACCACATAATTATTCTTTGGTGGATTTAGTCTGTCAGCGCTGGCCAAATTCTTAGCAGTAACAACAATTACAGCGTTGTCGTTCTTGTCTTTTTTCATTTTAGCCACTATTTCTGCTGCTGGAGTTACACTTGACACAGGGAACTTAGCAGTTGATGCACAAGAGGTTAGAAATAAAGCTATTGTTCCTACGAATGCTTTTTTTATCGTTTTCATTTTTAATTGGATTTTAATTTATTCCTGCTTTTTAGGTTTTAGGATTTACCTTTTCTTTCTGTTAATGATAGTTTGTTTAATCTTATTAAATTTTATTGGTTACCATAAATTGACAACAAGTGCTACTATCCTACTTTAGTGAAACTTGTTTTTTTTGAATACTAATCATATTCTATTTTAAGAAAAATAACCAAATTTTCAAATTACTGATATTCAAATATACCAACAATACTTTTTTTATAGGGCTTTATCTTAGGATATACGAAGTTATGGATTAAAAACTTAAGGGCTCCTTAGAATTACATTCCAAAACCGTATAAGCGATATTTTTATTAGAAGCTTTTATGAAATTAAAAAAAAATATGATTTAATTGATATTTTAAGAAGCTACACTCAAATGAATTGTACTGTATTTTACTTATTCAGGTGAATCAGACTAGTCAGCTAGATTGTCTTTCAAATGCTCGCTATCCCAACTATGATTGGTTGCAGCAATTTGAGAATAAATATCACTCTTTAATAATTGTTCCTGTAATTCAATTTCTTCTTTTATAGTTATCATGTAAGCCATTTTATCGTGCCGTTTTTCGGCTAGTTTTCGGGTAGTAATTTCATCGTACTTTATAAATTGTTGTCCTTGTCTGGTTGCTGTATATTTGCGATGACCTAATTCTACTAATGCATCTACCCCCATATTTACTGCACTATACAAAGTTTCTCTATAGATATTTTCAACTTTATGATCAATTAATTCATAGGCATCAATTCGATTTCTAGCTCGGGTTAAGATTTTTAAATGTGGAAAATGCTTTTTTAAAGTTTCTATAACTTTTAAATTCACAGTTGGATTATCTATCGCAGCAATAAACAATTTTGCATTTTCGCAACCAGCAGCCTTCAATAATTCTAATCGGGTGGCATCACCATAATAGACTTTAAATCCCAGCTTCCTTAAAACATCAATACGATCGGAATCATTATCCAAAATAGTTGATTTTACTTTATTCGCTTTTAATAAACGTCCAATTGTACTGCCAAAATGACCAAATCCAGCAATAATAACGGGATTGTCTTCATCGATATAATCATTGTCTTTTTTTATTTCTTTTTCCTGACTTCTGGTGTTTGGATAAATTATTCTCTCATTTATTAACAATAAAAAAGGAGTTGCAACCATACTCATGGCTATAACTGCCATTATTTGATTGGCTAAAATACTGGGTATAATATTCAATTGCATGCAAAAACTCATGATTACAAAACCAAATTCTCCTGCCTGACTTAAACCAAATGCTAACAGTAGATTTTGATCTAATTTCTTTTTATAATATCGACTGGTAAAAAACAGAACTATAAATTTTACTAAAGTTAGAATCGCTCCAAAAACAAAAATAAACATTGGATTGTCAACGATTAATTGGAAGTTTATTGAAGCTCCTACGCCCAGGAAAAACAATCCTAAAAGCAATCCTTTAAATGGTGCAATATCACCTTCTAATTCATGACGAAATTCAGAGTTGGCTAACACTACACCTGCCATAAATGCACCTAATGCGGGACTTAACCCTATTAATTGCATCATGTATGAAACACCCACCACAAGTAATAATGCTGAGGCGGTGAACAATTCTTGTAACCTTGTTCTTGCGATTATATGCAATAAAGGAACAAACAAAAAACGGCCTGCAAAATAGATTGTTGAAATAATTCCAATTACAATTACTGTTTGCAACCAGCTCGCATAACCAGTAATTAAGGACTGTGGCGCATCATTTGCAGCCTCAAGATTTACCGTTGACAAAAGTGGTAAAAAGGCTAATATTGGAATTACGGCGATATCTTGAAAAAGTAATATTGCAAATGAGGAACGTCCTACAGAAGTATTTGACAATCCTTTTTCTTTTAAGGTTTGTAATACAATGGCTGTGGAAGATAAAGCGAGTGCCAAAGAAATCGCTAATGTTGTTTCCCATTTCCAGTCCATAAACAAAAGGCATCCTAGAAAAAGAATTATAGTGGTTCCAATTAATTGCATGGAACCCATTCCAAGAATGAATTTTCGCATTTTCCAGAATTTACTTGGCTCTAACTCAAGACCAATTAAAAAAAGCATCATGACCACACCAAATTCTGCAAAATGCATAATATCTTGACCTTCTTGACCAATAAAGCCAAGAACAAATGGACCAATGATTATTCCGGCTAATAAATAGCCTAAAATAGAACTCAAGCCTAATTTTTTAGCAATAGGAACACAGATTACTGCTGCTGACAAGTAAATAATTGCTTGAAGTAAAAAATTGGTATCCATCTTATATTTGTATTGTAGCAAACCATTCATTAAAGTAATGGTACTGCAAAATTTCGTCGTTATCTAAATTACTGTTTTCTAAATAGTCGAGAAAATAACCATAAATGATCCCGTTTTTTTCATAGTCTTCTTTAGTCATATTGTGGGTTCCATGCACAACAAATGGAGGCAGGTAAATCATATTGCAGACTTTTGCAGTTTGGTTAAAAGGTTCTAATAATTCAAGAATACTATAGCGATCACTTCCCGTTTCACAATAATTTTCTTTGTCTCCACCAGTTGTAATTACTTGAAAAATAGTTTTATCCTGCAATGCTTTACCTTTTTTTCCATAAGCCCAGTTATGTTCCAGTACCATATCAATATATTGCTTCATCAGTGGCGGGCAACTGTACCAATACATGGGATGATGCCAAATGATAATGTTATGCTCGCTTAATAACAATTGTTCCTTTTTTACATCTATATCAAAATCAGGATATTCCTCATATAAATCATGAAAAGTTATGTTTTCTGATTCTGGAATATTTTTCACCAATTCTTTATTCGCATGTGATTTTTCGAATAGGGGATGGGAAAATAGAATTAAGATTTTATTTTTTGACATAAATTTTTTTTGCTTTTTTATTTAAAAGTTCAACTGGGTTATTTATTTGATTCACAAATTTTCAAAGTGTTTTAAAACCGCATTGAAAGATATAAAATATTGCTTAATTTTTTATAATTTAAAAAGATTCAATTTTTTTGACAAGTAAAAAAAAGAAAATCCCGCCAAAATAAAATCAACACTTTTTTCTGACAGGATTAGAGCTTATAATTTTTGTTCAGTGATAATAGTATAAAAAAAGAATAGCAATCAACTTTAGCTTGTTATATAATTAAGGAATTTAATTTTAAAAAAAGTCGTTAAGAATTTTTAATTAAATTGTCTGAATGATAAACTTATATTCCTAAGAAGTTGCTAGGAGTGATTTGCATCAATTCAGCTTTAATTTCATCTGAAACATCTAGTGTTGCAATAAAACCATGAATTGCATTTTTATCAATCGCTTCATTGGTTCTAGTCAATCCTTTCAAGGCTTCATACGGATTAGGATATCCTTCGCGACGCAAGATTGTTTGAATCGCTTCCGCAACAACTGCCCAGTTTTTCTCTAAATCTTCGTGAAATTTTGGTTCGTTCAGTAACAATTTGTTTAATCCCTTCAAAGTAGCTTCAAAAGCAATTAACGTATGTCCCATTGGTACGCCAATATTTCTCAAAACCGTACTGTCCGTCAAATCGCGTTGTAATCTTGATAACGGTAATTTAGCCGAAAGATGTTCGAAAATTGCATTAGCAATTCCTAAATTTCCTTCTGAATTTTCAAAATCAATTGGGTTTACTTTATGTGGCATCGCAGAAGAACCTATTTCTCCCGCTTTGATTTTTTGTTTGAAATATTCCATCGAAACATAAGTCCAAATATCTCTATCTAAATCTATAATTATGGTATTTATTCTTTTCAAAGCATCAAAAAATGCTGCAAAATGATCGTAATGTTCAATTTGTGTAGTAGGGAAGGAGTGATGTAAACCAAGATTTTCCTCTACGAATTTCCCACCAAATTTTCTCCAATCAATTTGAGGATATGCCACATGATGCGCATTGTAATTACCGGTTGCACCACCAAATTTAGCTGCAAAAGGAATATTAAATAACAAACGCATTTGCTCCTCTAAACGCTCTACAAAAACACCAATTTCTTTACCCAAACGCGTTGGGGAAGCTGGTTGTCCGTGCGTACGAGCTAGCATTGGAACAGCTGCCCATTCCAGACTTAAATCTTTTAGTTTTGATGTTAATGTAATCAAAGAATGCATGTACACTTTCTCGAAAGCTTCTTTTGTCGAAAGCGGTATCGCTGTATTATTAATATCTTGCGAAGTCAATCCAAAGTGGATGAACTCTTTATATTGGGATAATCCTAATTTTTCAAAAGCATCTTTGATGAAATATTCCACTGCTTTTACATCGTGGTTGGTCACTTTCTCCGTTTCTTTGATCCAAAGCGCATCTTCTGTAGAGAAATTTTTATAAATGTTACGTAAACTCTCGAATACATCAGGGTTTACGGTTGTAAGTTGTGGCAAAGGTACTTCGCACAAAGCAATAAAATATTCAATTTCAACCAATACGCGGTATTTGATTAAGGCTTCTTCAGAGAAAAATGGAGCCAGCGAAATAGTCTTGTTTCTATATCTTCCGTCAATTGGTGATATAGCGTTCAATTCGTTTAAAGTAGTCATTGTTTAGT
Source organism: Flavobacterium glaciei (assembly GCF_003350545.1). Lineage (GTDB taxonomy): Bacteria > Bacteroidota > Bacteroidia > Flavobacteriales > Flavobacteriaceae > Flavobacterium > Flavobacterium glaciei. Next base: position 270,896 of record NZ_QQBA01000002.1, on the reverse strand, counting down.
TGTTTGTTCGAAAAGCACAAAAATAGTTATAAGTTACAAGTTATGGGGTATAAGTTTAGATTTTTTGAGGGAATTTGTTATTGAAACTATTTTTTTTTATTGCCATTGACATTGGAGTTGTTATTTTATTATCATTTTTATTTCCATTGCCGTTGTCTTTGATTTTTTCATTGCCATTGCCATTGCCATTGTCTTTGTCATTACAATTTATTAAGCAATTTTTCTTTTAAAACAGCTACACCTATTGAAGCTACCTCTGGAATGACTTCTAGTGGGTTTCTAACATTTGGGATTTTTATAGGTTTTGGATCAATATAAAAAATAGGTGTTTCCCGAGTCGTAAAATCGATTAATCCTGCCGCAGGATAGACTTGTAACGAAGTTCCAATGACGGCAAAATAATCCGCATTTTGAGTTAATATTATCGCTTCATCAAGCGCAGGAACTTCTTCGCCAAACCAAACAATATGCGGTCGCAATTGATTTTTATTTTCGTCTACATCGCCAAAATTCAGATCGTCCTGCCAATCTAGGATGTGATTTGGATTTTCTGTGCTTCTAACTTTTAATAATTCGCCATGCAAATGCAACACATTCGAGCTTCCGGCGCGTTCGTGTAAATCATCTACATTTTGTGTGATTATGTGCACCTCAAAATCCTTTTCTAATTCAGCAAGAATCTGATGCCCTAGATTAGGGGTAACTTCCTTAAGTTGTTTTCGTCTTTGATTGTAAAAATCAAGTACCAAAGCTGGGTTTTTATTCCAACCTTCTGGCGTGGCCACATCTAACACGTTATGACCTTCCCATAATCCGTCACTGTCCCTAAAGGTTTTAATACCACTTTCGGCACTGATTCCCGCTCCGGTTAGGACTACTAGTTTCTTTTTCATGTAATTTATTATTAGACGCAGATGAAACGGATTTTCAAACGCTGATTTTTTAAATTATTTAATAGAAATTAAAATTAGTGTATTTACACTTTTTTTTTTGCCATAGATTCACATATTTTTTTAGAATTAGATAAACGATTAAATCTGCGAATTTGCGGTTAATTTTTGTTCCTTGAATGGTTATTTGATTATGTTGTACTAAACAAATGATATATCAGTGAATTAGGGGCTATTTCTTTTTACTATTTTTGCCAAAAAAAATAATCCCCAATGATTGATTTAGAGTATCTCGCTTTTTTAGAAAATATCTTAACCGATAACCGCAAAGAAAAATTTCTGAAAGTATTACAAAATAGAACCAAACATTTTACGATTGTTGTTGAAGATATTTTTCAAATGCACAATACAAGTGCGGTAATGCGTAGCTGCGAGATTTTTGGAATTCAGGAATTAAACGTTATCGAACAGCGCTACGGGAAAAGTATAGACAAGGAAATTGCGATGGGTGCTCAAAAATGGGTTGACATCAATACATTCGACAGTATTACAAATTGTGTGGATACATTAAAAAGTAAAGGATACCAAATCATTGCTACTACACCACATGAGAATGATTGTTTGATGGAAGATTTTGATATTTCTAAACCCAGCGCTTTATTTTTTGGCACAGAAAGAGACGGATTATCCGAAGAAATTTTGAAACGCGCCGACGGTTTTCTAAAAATCCCGATGGTAGGTTTTACAGAAAGTTTGAATATATCGGTTTCTGCGGCAATCATCATTCAAAACCTAACGAATCGATTGCGCAATTCAAACATTGATTGGCATTTATCCGAAAATGAAATTTTAGAAAAGCGTTTGGCTTGGGCCAAAAATTCGATAAAAGATATCAAGCGAATTGAAGAACGATATTTTGAGCAACGTTAAAACGTTGTTTCACTCTCCAATTGTATGTCTTTTATGTCATTTGGATTCAATTTATAACGATAAACGCCTTTGTTCCCAATGGCAAATAAAGTGTTGTCACGTATAATTAAATCAAAACAATTTTTGTCGATAGCATGCACTAAAACAGGTTCAACAGGATTTTGAATGTTGAATATTTTGATAACATCATCACAAACCAGTAAATAATCCGCGGTGTAAAAACTGATGCCTTTTGGTTGCGAGAGTGTTCTACTGTGAATTAATTTTGGGTTTGTAAGATCTTTGGTGTCATAAACCTGCAAAACGTTAGTGTTATTGCCACAAGTTGCGTTCGAGTTCAATGTCACATAGGAATGCGTGCTATTTGCAATGACAGGATCACAAGCGGTAAAGTGTTGCACACTCGATAATTTAGTTGGATTTTCAGGATTGGTGATCGAATAGATAAACATTCCGTTTCTAGATCCAATAAACAAATTATCTCCGTATGAAAACAAGGTTTCAATATCAAAACCTATGGTAATCTCATTGACTTTTACGGGTTTTTCTGGATTGATTAATGAGAATACATTCAATTTCATTTGGTCAACACCGTATAAATAATTCCCTTTTATGGCAAAAACAGCAAGTGAACCGCCTTGTCCAATATCGCCGTTTTGAGTGCTGTCACTGTCTGAGCAACCCATTATAAACACAAATAATACGAAGGATATAATTTTTTTCATCTGTTATTTAATTAAAGTCCAATCGATTATTATTTCATTTTCTTTAGTATAGCCATGCAAACCATTTGGAGCTTGCTTTTGCGGAAACACATTTTTATTTCTGTTGGTAACCGTAAAAATTTTGGTGGCAGGATTGAAAGTGGCAGTAACTAAATCGACTGCTTGATTGATGTACACTGTATTTCCTTTGATAGCTAAGTCAGTCGCTCCCGGAGCTTTTATAAAATGGAGTCGGATTGGTTTCTTAGAATCTGAATAATCATAAACATGAAAACCTTTATTGACATCATTGATAAACATTAAATCGTCCTTGATATAAATTTTTCCTGATTTAATAATGGGTTGTGCATTTTGAAAAGCAATGGAACTTTCCAGAGTGCTGCGGGCAATAATCACCGGTTTGTATTGTTGTTGAGCAAATTCACCGTTATCTGTTGTAGGCCAACAAGAAATGAATAAAAATGAAGCCAGCAGGAGAAGTACTATTTTTTTCATTGCAAAATGTTTTTATAAAGATAGCAAAAAGGGTATTTGGTTGCGTTATGACATTGTTATTGTTTGCGTTGCAAATACAATGAGACATTAGCTGTTAAATGGCGTAGTTTATCTTGTTCTCAATATTTGATTTGATGTAATCTTTAAGTTCTACTGAATTCTCTACACCAATGACTCTCCTGAGTCTATTATTTTTTAGTCTTATGTCCAAAAATTTATTTCCAAATCGTTGTTTGATTTTTATTGACTTTATATAATTAAATAAAATTTCATTCTGATTTGACCGAAATAAACTTAGTATAAAAAACACGAAATGACCTATTCCAATAAATAAACCTGTCCAAAGTAAGAACTGGTCGCCAGTTTTGAAATATCTCATAACCGATAAAGTACCAAATATTGTCCAAATACCTGCACTGATTAACATAATAAGATTATTTTTCTTTGAATTGTCCGAAATTCTAATTTTATCGGTTTCAAAAACAATTTGTCCATTTTTTATGTTGAATATCTGTGTCATTTTTATCTTTTATTATAGTAGCGGTCGAATCAATTATATCTTGTATTTTCTTTTGATTGCGTTCTTATCGGTGTAAACACAAATTTTTAAAATTGCGCAAAGTCAGAGACATTAGGATAGCATTTACAAAAAATTAAAATAATTTCAAGGATACTTTGTAATCGGGAATCAATGGAAACTTGAATTAGATAATCGGCATTTTCTAAGTAAATTTTTATTTCGACTTAAATTAATAATCCGTTTTCTTTCAGATGTTTAAAGATAATTTTATCAACTTCTGATATTATATCTAAATCTGTATAATTTAACCACTTTATTTCTTCAATTTCATTATTGGCTTTCGGTTCTCCAATGTAATCAGCATTGTAACACGTCATTTTTACAATTACTCCCTCAATAGCTCCGTGTGATTGCGCTTTAAAAGTCCCAACATATTTAATAGATTCATTTATTATTTCAACACTTAATTCTTCTTGAATTTCTCTGATTAAAGTTTGTTCATCGGTTTCATTATTTTCTCTTTTGCCTCCGGGTATATAATATTTGTTTTTACCTTTTGATTTAGTGCTTAAAATTTGGCCGTTTTCAATTTTTATTAAAGCTATTTTATCTATTTCTTTCATCTTTTTTTTTCTTTTGACTAAAGCTCAAAAGTTTTGAGCCTAGCGAGCAAGTGCATTTTTTAAAAATATTTTATACTAGTTAGCTGCGTTGCAAACGCTATGATTTGTTTTTATATTTTGAGTTGGCACTTGTTGTAAACGAGCGCCAGTGCAGACCGATTTCTACTTAATTAATTTTCTCATGCTACTGGATCATTTCTCTATTCATATTTTATACTCGCATATCCGACCCAGTGTTTTTGAGTGGCTATAGCTGTAGTTCCCATTCCTAAATCTTCTACTTTTATAAGGTCATGATCTATACTTGATGCGTAACCTAAAAATGTTCCTGTCAAAGGTTTGTTGTATAATGCTTGATTTAATTTATTGGCAAAACTCACTCCAAAAGGCACAGTATAACGACCACACCAAACCCATTTATATTCTTTGTAATCCGTATTTTGTACGGTGTATTCTGTAAATGTTTTTATTTTTTCAGAATTCATTTCGTTTACTAAACACGTCTCAATAATTTCCATATCTAGAGCTCTTGCTTTTTTAGTACCTGCATCATCAACTCCAAAAGGGGCTAAATCACCACTCCAATTTTCAGTACCATAATGCACCGCATCGTTAGAAATGACAACTGCGACGTCCTTTCCATATTTAAGATGCTTTTGTTTTAAAATTTTTGACACCACATCAGAAAGAGCTCCGCTAATGCTATCAATTGTTTCGTAATTGATATAAGGCACTAGAATTGGAATTATTTGTAGTTTCTTGTTTTTGCGATGTAAAAAAGGTACGATAGCTTCTAGTGAATGTTCTAACTCTTGCATATCGTTATGAACTAGGTAGGAAGATTTTGGTAGTTGCGCCATAATTTCAGCATTTAAATCAGACACTTTTAAATCACCATAAGGCGATTTCCAATGTGTGAAATCTCCAAATATGATTTTGTCTTGAAGGGTAAAGTTTCGAGCGCGATGTGCAACACCAATTAAAATAATCGTGTTGGCATTAATTCCTTTAAGCGATTCGTAATACAAACGTCCAGCGTATTTATAATCGTCATGCGGACTTATAGCAGCTTTCCATTGCAAATTATTTTTAGAATCCTGAATACCTAAACGGTTATAAATAGAATCTAATTGCCAATTGTATTTTGTAAAACCAATCGTATCATGAACAGGCCTAATTCTCTTTTCTAGTGCTAGGTTTGGTGCAACATTTTTTACATTTTTTTCAACTTTACAACTGAAACAACACAAACAGATAAAAACAAGTAGTAATCGCATATCAAATTTTATTTCAAGCAATTTACGCTAAAAAACGCTATCTGATAGCGGTCGCAATTTTTAGATCCATTTTTGTTTTTAGGGTACTGCTTGGTTTAATATATGAGAAATGGTACTTTGTCTCTTTCTTATAAATTGCTAAATTTTTAGGCGTGTTTTAGTTTACTTTGTGGGCACGAGCGAGACGCTTGCGCTCAATTTCATTAAGTTAAGGAATAATCCCCATGTTTTTGTCATTCCGACGAAGGAGGAATCTCAACAAACGTGAGCAACAAACAGAGATTCCTCCTTCGTCGGAATGACAAATAAACTCTTAACTAAATTACATTCCACTCGCGCTTGCGGTGGTTTCATTGTTCGGCTTGCAGCCGCAACGAAACCCTAACTGTTGTATGCAGTTGCTTTTATTTAATTCTTTCTGCGGTAAACTTTTCTGCGATTATATACGGTTGATTCAGACTAAAATAATTTGGGCTTACATCTTCATTTCCAAATATTAAAATTTTTGACTTTGCTTTGTCAGCATAACCTTTATCTTCTGCTATAATTTCGTTAGTAACCTCAAATTCCAAATTGTGTTCTTCACAAACTTCCGCGATTAAGTTTTTTAAAGATTCAGGAATGCGGATATGACGTTTCGGGTATAGTTTAAAGTTTTCTTCATTATTCCAAAAAACTTCACTTACTTTAATCCAGTTACCAGTTTTTTTCTCCAATGCGTTACTGATATCACCAACAAATAAATTTAGATTTTTTGGTTTTCCTTTAACTAAACATACAAGTTCATTTTCGTGATATTTTAAAAGCAAAGGATGTGAATCTAATATTTTCATTTTGACATAAGGAAGTAATAAGCCCCAAAAGAACCCATCAAATTGCTCCGTTTTTACACATGTTAATTTCCATTCTTCAAGTTCAATTGGAATATCATAACTAGTTTGATTAATGGAGAAAAACAGCTCTAAAGTATTATCCGAAGTTTTAAAACTATAGGATTCCAGTTTGAAATCGGAGTCCTGATAAAATTCGGTAGTATTTGTTTTTCTAATAAGATCTTCAATCATAATTATGGTTCTGTTTTCTGTTTTGCAATTGCATACAACGGTTTGCGTGTATGAGAAGTAGCGGATTAAAAAGCACTTCACTTTCAGTTTGGCACTGACTTTTATTAAAAGCACTGACCTTTGATTTATCACTAAACCCGCTATTTCTTATACACGCTGTTGGCAACTGGCTTTCTTTCCATTTGTTATTTGTCAATCGAAACAAAAACTTTTTCAATTCCGAGTTTTTGCCATTCTCCATTTCTAAATTCAGGTCTTGACCTCAAGTTTCCTAAAACCCCCGAACTTTCTCTAAATCTTTGAGCATTCCAAATTTTTTGTTTAGACGTTCCATTTTTGTAAAAAGTCGTTATGTAAGCAGTTTTTGTTAATAAAAGTCTGCGTTTAAAATCCGATTCAGATGATGGGTTTAATTCTATTGGTAAAATACCATTTGAGTAATCAATTATTCTTGGTTCTTTATAATGACTTTTTGGAAATACCGTTTGAGATATTTCTTGGTTTTTAGTTTTTATCTCAATATTCAGTTCTTTAAGGACAGATTCAATTAGTTCTCCGTCATATTCGTTTAAAAAGTCTTGTTTTATTAATTCTGAAATTTTTTCTTGATAACTCTCCGAAAGTATTTTTTCAGTCAAATTTTTATGTTCTTCTCTACGGTTTATTTTTTTAAGTCCGTTTAGTGTAAATGCTTTCAATGATTCTTGGCTGAAGCTTTCCTTTGCAAATAATTCGACAAATTTCAAACCCTTTTCATCATCTTTTGCGAACTTTATTGTTTCTAAAAGGATTGGGTCTTCTTGGTTGACTAAATCTCCATCGTAAAAAATTTGGATTCCTTGCCCAATTAAAATTCCGTATTCGAGTCTCAATTGACGCATATAAGAAAATAGTTGTTGCTGAAATTTTGAATTTAGAGGAATGTTTGGCTGTTTAATTTCAATTACGAACAGTTTTCTATTGTCAGAAGATTTTATCACAAAATCGGGCGTAATTCTGTTTGCAGCACCAACTTGAAAAGAAGGTCGAATTTCAATATCTCCAGAATATTCTTTCCAGTCCAAAACCCTTAAAGCTTGGACTACGTTTTGTTCAAAATCATTTTCACTAATATCAGTCCGAATATTGTCGGATAATAAAAAGCAGATTTCATTCCATTTTTCGTTGTTCATTTGCGTTTTTTTCGGTTTTTAAGCTTGTTGCCAACTATTATATAGGTCTTACAATGTCAGACTTATCACCCAAAAATTGGGTAGATTGGTCTGATAAACATCATCCTTTATTTATTTTCAAATATATAAATAAATCGTTGAAAATACTTATAAAATAAAACAGCTACTCATTTTTTTCGAAGATATATTCTTTGTTTACAGGATTATTACGGGAAACCGTAAACGGAGTTATTTATCACAAAATCCCTAGCCCCGTCAGCAGTGGAAATCCTTGTGGGGCGTTCGTTTTGCCCCACAAGATTGAAACGTATGGCGGGAATAGCTCCAAAAAAAAATTCCCCAACTACTTTCGTAATTGGGGAATGTAATAGTAAGGAATCGAAACTTTTATTAGTTCACGATAACCCATTGTCCTGAAGCGATTAGGCTTTCGGCTTTTTTGTATTTCATTTCTTGTATTTGTCCGTTGGCCACGTTTTGAATCGTAACATTATCGTTGCGATTAATTTTTGGCATGTCGCGAGTGATAGTTTCGGTTACTTGGCGTTGTTGCGTTTGACCAGCTTCACGGTTGGCCGTTTCGCTACTTACGATTTCGTCTTTTGAAGTCGTGTAATCTTCTACCGGAGCAACTTCTTTCGCTTCTTGAATTTGTTGGTTTTCCTGAGCCGGTAAATCCCCTTTGAACAGGAATGAAATTACTTCTTTATTGACATTGTCAATCATAGCTCTAAACAAATTGAAGGCTTCCAGTTTGTAAATAAGCAACGGATCTTTTTGTTCGTGAACGGCAAGTTGAACCGATTGTTTTAACTCGTCCATTTTACGTAAGTGTTTTTTCCAAGCTTCATCTACAATGGCTAGAGTGATGTTTTTCTCGAAATCAGCCACTAATTGTGCGCCTTGTGTTTCGTAAGCGGTTTTTAAATCAGTAACCACATTCAGCGATTTTATTCCATCTGTAAACGGAACAACGATGCGCTCAAACTGGTTGTTTTTATCTTCGTAAACACTTTTTATGATTGGGAATGCTTCTCTGGCGCTTCTTTCAGTTTTCTCTGTATAATAATCTAAAGTTGCTTTGTACACTTTTCCTGTTAACTCCATTTCGCTCAACTTCATGAACTCAGTTTCGGTAACTGGTGATGTGATAGAGAAATAACGAATCAATTCAAATTCAAAGTTTTTGAAATTGTTAGTTGCTTTGTTATCATCAATGATTAGTTCGCAAGTATCATAAAGCATGTTGGCAATATCTAATTTCAATCGCTCTCCAAACAAGGCATGACGACGACGTTTGTACACTACTTCACGTTGCGCATTCATTACGTCATCATATTCTAATAAACGCTTACGAACACCAAAATTGTTTTCCTCTACTTTTTTCTGAGCACGTTCGATAGATTTTGTCATCATAGAATGCTGAATCACTTCGCCTTCTTGCAATCCCATTCTGTCCATTACTTTAGCCACTCTCTCAGAACCAAACAAACGCATTAAGTTATCCTCAAGAGAAACATAAAACTGAGAACTTCCCGGATCACCTTGACGTCCTGCACGACCACGCAACTGGCGGTCTACACGACGCGAATCATGACGTTCTGTACCTACAATTGCTAATCCACCAGCGGCTTTAACTTCGGCAGATAATTTAATATCGGTACCACGACCAGCCATGTTGGTTGCAATGGTTACTACTCCAGGTTTTCCAGCTTCTTCAACAATTTGTGCTTCTTGTTTGTGCATTTTTGCATTCAAGACATTGTGTGCAACGCCTCTCATTTTCAACATTCGGCTTAATAATTCTGAAATCTCTACAGAAGTGGTACCAATAAGTACTGGTCTTCCTGCTTTAGACAATTCAGTTACATCTTCGATAACGGCATTGAATTTTTCACGAGTTGTTTTATAAATAAAATCCTCTTTGTCTTTTCTTGCCATTCCTCTGTTCGTAGGAATTTCTACTACGTCCAGTTTGTATATTTGCCATAACTCGCCTGCTTCCGTTACTGCAGTTCCAGTCATTCCTCCCAGTTTGTTGTACATTCTGAAGTAGTTCTGTAACGTTACGGTGGCAAAGGTTTGAGTGGCAGCTTCGATTTTTACATTTTCTTTGGCTTCAATCGCTTGGTGCAATCCGTCAGAGTAACGACGACCGTCCATGATACGACCTGTTTGCTCATCAACAATCATGATTTTGTTGTCCATGATTACATATTCTACATCTTTTTCGAATAAAGCGTAGGCTTTCAAAAGTTGAGTTAAGGTGTGGATACGCTCACTTTTTACACCGAAATCCTGAAATAATTTTTCTTTTTCTTCGGCTTCTGTGTCTTTATCTAATTTTTTCTTTTCGATAGCGGCAATTTCAGTTCCAATGTCCGGAAGTACAAAAAAGTCAGCATCAGTATCTCCAGAAAGGTATTTGATTCCGTTGTCTGTCAATTCGACTTGATTGTTTTTTTCTTCGATAACAAAATACAATGCCTCATCAATCTTGTGCATTTCTTTTTTGTTATTCTCCATGTATTGATTTTCGGTTTTTTGAAGCAATTGTTTGATTCCTTCTTCACTCAAAAATTTGATTAATGCTTTGTTTTTAGGCAAAGATCTGTAGGCTCTCAATAAATTAAAACCACCGTCTTTAGTATTTCCTTCTTTGATTAGTTTTTTGGCTTCAGCCAAAAATCCGTTCGCCAATTGACGCTGCAAACTTACTAAGTTCTCAATTTTTGGTTTCATTTCCATGAATTCATGACGATCTCCTTGCGGAACTGGACCTGAAATGATTAATGGTGTTCTAGCATCATCAATTAACACAGAATCGACCTCATCGACAATAGCGTAATTGTGTTTTCTTTGTACTAAATCCTCTGGAGAATGCGCCATGTTATCTCTTAAATAATCAAAGCCAAATTCATTATTGGTTCCGTAAGTGATATCAGCGTCGTATGCTTTTTTTCTTCCTTCTGAACTTGGTTGGTAATTGTCGATACATTCCACAGTCATCCCGTGAAATTCGAACAAAGGTGCTTTCCAGGTACTATCTCTTTTTGCTAAATAATCATTTACAGTTACTAGATGCACACCGTTTCCAGTTAAAGCATTTAGGTAAAGCGGTAAGGTAGCTACTAAAGTTTTTCCTTCACCCGTTTGCATTTCAGCTACTTTTCCTTCATGCAATACCATTCCGCCAATTAATTGTACGTCATAGTGAATCATGTCCCAAGTAATCTCTTTTCCTGCTGCACTCCATGAATTTGCCCAAATAGAAGTATCACCATCTAAAGTGATGTAGCTTTTAGTTGCGGATAGTTCACGGTCTTTTGGAGTTGCCGTTACCACTATTTGCGAATTGTCTTTGAAACGTCTGGCTGTTTCTTTAACAACGGCAAAAGCTTCTGGAAGAATTTCCATTAATGTTTTTTCTGAAATTTCATAGGCTTCTTTTTCAAGAGCATCTATAGCTACGTAGATATCTTCTCTTTTGTCAATATCTACAATGCTTTCCACTTCTTGTTTCAGAGCTACAATTTTCGCGTCTTTTTCCGAACGAGCCTGTTTTATTTTGTCTTTAAAAAAAATCGTTCTACCTCTAAGATCATCATGTGACAATGCTTTGAGAGGTTCTTCGAAAGTTTTTATTTTGTTGAGATAAGGTTGTAAAGCTTTGACATCTTTTTGGGACTTATCGCCAACAAAGACTTTAATAATACTGTTTATGAAACTCATGATATTTTTTTATTTCTAATTGTGTAATTCTGTGAATTTAAACCAAAAAAAAGCCTCTTTTGAGACTTTTTTATTGGTTTACTTTTTAATATTCATCCTCATTCCAAAGATAATCTTCGTCCGTGGGATAATCTGGCCATATTTCTTCCATTGATTCATATATCTCGCCTTCGTCCTCAATAGATTGAAGGTTTTCTACTACTTCTAATGGAGCTCCTGCTCTAATAGCGTAGTCAATAAGTTCGTCTTTGTTAGCAGGCCACGGTGCATCACTTAAATAGGATGCTAATTCTAATGTCCAATACATCTGTTGTCGATTTAGTTTGGTGCAAAAATATATTTTTTACTGAAAAATACAAGTAAAAAATGATTTATTTTTAGTTAAAGTTAAGAACGTTTTATTTAGTGTTCAGTGTTCGGTATTTAGTGTTCAGTCTTTCACTGCAAACTTACAACTGTAAACTGCTAACTATTTCCTTGGAATCCATTGAACCTCGTCAGCTTGTAAATCATGAGACAACTTTCGTGCCAACACAAAAAGGTAGTCAGAAAGTCGGTTTAAGTACTTGATTGCGATTTCAGCAACGGGTTCATTGTGGCTTAAATGCACTGCTAAGCGCTCTGCTCTTCGGCAAACGCAACGTGCAATATGACAATATGACACGGTAGTATGTCCGCCTGGAAGTACAAAATGAGTCATAGGCGGCAAGACTTCTTCCATAGTGTCAATTTCATTTTCTAACAATTCGATATCAGACTCGATAATCCCAAGGTTTTTCAACCTAAGCTCACCGTTTTTCATCACTTCCTTTTCTTGTGGCGTTGCTAAAATAGCGCCAACAGTAAACAAACGATCCTGAATTTCAATTAGAATTTCTTTGTAGTGTGTATTTATTTCCTGATCGCGAATCAGACCAATATGAGAATTCAATTCGTCAACAGTTCCGTAACTTTCTATGCGGGCATGATCTTTTGGGACTCTGGTTCCGCCAAAAAGTGCTGTTGTTCCATTATCTCCAGTTTTTGTATATACTTTCATTTTGATTTTAGATTGTTGATTAATGATTTTAGATTGCAGATTTATTGCTGTGAATAAAAATCATAAATCTAAAATATAATTATTGAATTCAAGCTGCAAATGTAGCTAACAATAAGAATAAAACAATGTCGCATTTTTTTATCATATTAGTAATATAAGTTTAATTTTAGTTGAGCTTATGTAACTTAAATATTAATAAGGTCAATTAAGGTTTAATGCTTACACGATTTATATGTTTAATGGTAGTGCATACATTTAATAGTATGATATTAAACTTGTTTAACTGCTCATTAATGTAAACATAAGAGTTAATCAATGCTGTTTTTAAGTAAATAAAATTAAGCTATTAATTCCAAAATTGCGTTAATAAAGCGTTGTAGTGCCTTTTCACTTAAATTGAAATATAAATCTGGTTCGATGCATTCAATTTCCATTAAATGAAGTTCATTATTAATTATTATTCCGTCGACTCTGGCGTATAATAAATGGTCTGGGAATGTTGAGACAATTTTTTTTGCTTTTTCAATGAGTTCTGGTTTTGGTTGAACCAAAGTATATTGTCCTCCAAAAAGAGTTTGTACTCTGAAATCGCCGTCAACAGGTTTCTTATTGACCGCGTGTGAGAATTTTTTATTGAAAAAGATAAAAGAAGTTTCGCCTAATGTTTGAATTTCGGGCATGAATTCCTGTAAAAGCAACTCTTTCTCACTAGCGATATTTTTATATTTTTTGCTTATTTCTTGAATTTCGGAAATTTCGAAAACTTCAGTAAGATACGATCCAGCCGAAAATGCTGGTTTTATTACTGCTTTTTTCCAATGCGAAGGAATTAATTGTGCAAGATCAAGATGTTCTGTTTTGTCTATGAAAACGGTTGGCAAAATGGTGATTCCTTGCTGTTCTAATTCACGCAAATAAAACTTATGGATGTTTTGCTTGATTATTTCAATGGGATTTAGTGTTTTGATTCCTAATTTTTCTATTTGGTCAAGCCAAATTTTAAACTCGGTTTCTTTCTCGAAATAATCCCAAGTATTACGAAAAATTAAATAATCATAATCAGTCCAATTGATGGTTTTATCACTCCAGATAGCAGCGGTTGCCTCAATATTATGCCTAGCCAAAGCCGGAATTATTTTTTGATCTTCGGGGTTTAAATCGGGAAGTTTTTCGCAAGTTAGTATAGCGATTTTCATTTTTTGGTTGGTTTTATTTGGAATTCTAAATGCAATAGCGGTTTGGATTTCCTAGCCCGGATAACAGTGGAAATCCTTTTCTGGAAGCTTGCAGCCTTTTGTAGGCAGGAAGCTTCTAGAAAAGATTGTAACGGATAGCCGGAAGTTGCTCCTAAAAAAACTATTTAGAGGTATCGCTTTCGATTAGTCCGTCACGCAAACGAATTACTCGATTAGCATAAGCGGCAATTTCTTCTTCGTGCGTTACAAGAATCACAGTGTTTCCATTAGCGTGAATATCTCCAAAAAGTTTCATGATTTCTAATGACGTTTTACTGTCTAGATTTCCGGTAGGCTCATCGGCAAGAATGATGGAAGGTTTGTTGACTAAAGCACGGGCAATAGCTACACGCTGGCGTTGTCCACCTGAAAGTTGGTTGGGTTGGTGATCCATTCTGTCCGCAAGATTTACTTGCTCCAAAACTTCAGTGGCTCTAGTTTTTCTTTCCGATTTAGAAAATCCGGCATAAATCATGGGTAAAGCTACATTGTCTAAAGCAGTTGTTCGGGGTAAAAGGTTGAAAGTCTGGAAAACAAATCCTATTTCTTTATTACGAATTTCGGCTAATTCATCGTCTTTCATTTGGCTGACATCTTTTCCGTTTAGGATGTAAGTTCCAGAAGTAGGGGTGTCTAAACAGCCTAGTAAATTCATTAAAGTCGATTTTCCAGATCCTGAAGGTCCCATTAATGCAACATATTCGCCTTTATTTATTTCTAAATTAATGCCTTTAAGAACATAAACGATTTCATTTCCAAGTACAAAATCTCGTTTGATATTGGTTATTTTTATTAGCGGGTTTGCCATTAGAATATATGATTTTTAACCTTCGACCAAGCGTAGGCTGCTATTAAATTAGATTTTAAAAGTACAAAAGTCTTTTGAATTATTAATAAGTAGTTTTTTTTAAAAATTTGTTACACTATATGATTGATGAAATTTCAGGCTATTGATATGTTTTTTTACTAACAGAGATTAAAGCGGATTTTTTAAATTTATTTAGATAAAATTTGGTTTTGAAGTTTTACATAATTGCAACCTTAAATTACACAATTCACACTTTTATGATTTTATTTCACAATTATTTAAATAAGTTATATAATTATTGGTTTTTTATTGAATATAGTACAATGCTATTTACATTTGTTTAAGAATTTTAATTAAATCGATATTATGAAAAATACAAAATTAGTTTTAGGATTAGCGGTAATAGCTATTGGATTTGCATCTTGTAAAGATGAAAAAGCGGAACAAGCAGGGAAAAAAGTTGATACCTATGTAATGTATGTAGATTCATTAGGTAACGTTACGGCTGAAGATGCTAGAGAAAATTGGGACGGGATTGAAGCATCATACCAACTAAGAAATGAAGAAGCTGAAGCGGCTATTGCAGAAATGGAAGATAATGCTGAAGCAAAAGCACGTCTTGATGCAAGTAGAGCAAAATATGAAGCTTTGAAAGCTAAAATTGAAGCTGAAAATGCCGCAGCGCAAGTGACTACTACCTCAGCTGCACCAAGTACAAAACAACAACTAAGAAATACTTTATTTGGTCAAGGAAAAATAGGGGATGATATGAGTTTTACTTGGGTAAACAAAGACAATATTCTAGGAGTGTATCAACAATTTGTAGGTACAGTTGATACAAATAAAGATGCTTATTCTCGTGAAGACTGGGATGAAATTAAATTGATGTATGAAGCATTAGACAGTAGAAAAAATACTGTTGAAAAAGAAGGTCTTTCTGTTGATGATAATAGAAAAATCGCTGGTTTAAAATTGAAATTTGCACCTATGTACACTGTAAACAGAATGGGAGCAAAATCAGAAGAAATGAAAAGAGCAAAAGAATAATTAATTCAATGTTAGAAATGACAGTCAGTAATGGCTGTCATTTTTTTTGCGTTATATTCTGATGATAAAATGTTCTTTGGGTTGCTCTCTCCTAAAAAAGATGATTCCCCATTGAAACGTATCAATAGTTACCGTCACTTTGGGATGTTTTTTTATAATTTCCCAAGCATCTTCCATTTCTGATGACCAATGAATATCATCAAATATCCAAACGGTTTCATTAGTAATGGTTGGAAGTAATAATTCAAAATAATCTAATGTTGCTTTCTTGGAGTGATTGCCATCGAAGTAAATTAAGTTATGGTTTTTATGTTCAAGGCTTTCGGTTTGCAAATAATTACTGAATTCTGTCACCACTGGATTTACATTATCAAAATGGAATAATTGCAATTGACTTTTTGCAATTGCCATTGTATTAGGACAACCTTCTAGTGTTGTAATTTTTGCTTTTATCCCGACGCTTCGGGACCCTAAAGAAATTGCAGAAGTTGCTAATCCTAATGAAGTTCCAATTTCTAAAATAGATTCAGACTGAAAATAGTTAGTGATCCTAAATAATAGTTCAGCTCGTTTTGGAGAAATTCCGGACGTTTTGGCAATCTTAGAAATAACTCTGGTATTCGATTTGAAAACTTTCGAACCTGCACCAAAATCTGTGACTTCAATCGTATTATTGTTTGCTAGTAGCGAGTTTCGGTACTTTCTTAAAACAGCATATTCAGGTTTTGATTTTCTGTCATAGAAACATTTTGTCAGCAAATTAAATACAAAGGGAGAATGTACAGCATGCTCGTTTTTTGAGTGCCAAAGGAATTGTAGATATGATTTTATTTGAAACAGCATGGTACTTTTTTTTTACACAAAGATTCTCAATAAAAAAAACACGAGGATACACTGAGTTTTTTCAATTAATGAGTCTTTGCGGTTGCTACGTGAATCTTGGTGAAATAACATTTTGGTGCGAAGATAGAAAGATAATAGCCTAAAGCAAAAAGTCATAAGGAGTGAGAAGTGAAAGACGAGAAGTGTAGAGCTGAATTGTTACCATTCACCACTCACTATTCACTTTAAAACCTATCTTTGCGCCCTTAGAATTTACTGCAAGAATAAGACCTATTTTTTACGATAATGATTGAACAAATTGAACATAAAAGTGTCATAAGCGCGGAAGAAATTGACCGATGCATCGCTATTTTGAATCAACTGAATAATGATACCGACCAAATATTTGATATCCCAAAAGAACAAAGAACGGCTTTAATCAAAGCAGCAGGAATGTTTTCTAGACCCGATCGCGACGAGCTTTCTCGTAGAAAGAAAGACGGAAAAGTGGCTGCAAAACGCAAAATGGAAAAACGTGACCGAACTGCCCGAAAGGAAACAGGAATTCGTCATGCGCGTGAAGCAAGTGTTTTTATGGCGCCTAAATTATTAGCGTACAATGAACTTGTGAACAAAGAACAATTAGAACTGGAAACACCTAGAAATTGTTACGTATGTAAAACCGAGTTTACTAAAATGCACCACTTTTACGATACGATGTGTACCGAATGTGGAGATTTTAATTATGCCAAACGTTTTCAAACTGCCGATGTAAAGGGACAAGTAGCTGTAATTACAGGTTCTCGCTTAAAAATTGGGTATCACATTACATTGATGTTGTTGCGCGGTGGAGCAACCGTTATGGCTACGACTCGTTTCCCGGTGGATTCGGCTTTGCGTTTTTCTAAGGAAGACGATTTCATGGATTGGGGACACCGTTTGAAAATTCATGGATTGGATTTGCGACACATTCCTAGTGTAGAGATTTTTTGTAATTTCATAGAGCAAAAGTACGAGCGTTTGGATATTTTAATTAATAATGCGGCGCAAACCGTGAGACGTCCTGCGGGGTTTTACACGCATTTGATGGAAAATGAAGAGCGTTCTATCGGTTCTTTGCCAAAACAAGCGCAAGAATTATTGCTGGATCATACCAATTGTTTAGATGAACTAAAAGTATTGACAGCAGGCGCTTCCTCGAATCAAAATATGCCGGTGACTTGGCACGGACCAGAACCTGGGATAGGTTTGCGGGCTTCCGCCAAATTGTCGCAGATTCCGTATTCGTTTGATAATGCCTTGGTAGCGAATGAAGTTTTTCCAGAAGGAGAACTCGATGCCGATTTGCAACAAGTGGATTTACGAAAAACCAACAGCTGGCGATTGCGTTTGGGACAAATAGAAACCACGGAGATGATTGAAGTGCAGTTGGTGAATTCCGTAGCACCTTTTGTATTGTGTAACCGTCTTTCGGAAGTGATGAAGAAAGACAACACCGGAAAAAAACACATCATCAATGTTTCGGCTATGGAAGGGAAGTTTCACCGCTTTTTTAAGGAAGACCGCCATCCTCATACGAATATGGCAAAAGCCGCCTTAAATATGCTGACGCACACTTCCTCAGGAACCTTGGCAAAAGATGGAATTTTTATGAATGCGGTTGATACGGGTTGGGTAACCGACGAAGATCCTGCAGAATTAGCCAAAAGAAAACAGGAAGAAGAAGATTTTCAGCCGCCATTAGACATTGTGGATGGAGCAGCACGAGTGATGGATCCGTTGTTTGATGGCATCAATACAGGGAAACATTGGTGCGGAAAGTTTTTGAAAGATTACAACCCGATTCCTTGGTAGTTTTTAGTTTTCAGTTTTCAGTCGTAGTTTTCAGTGAACAGTAGTAAATTGATTATTGAACAATGCTTGATCAGATAAAAAATAAATCCACAACAGAATCTAATTTTGTTGTGGATTTTTGTTGATTGCTATTAGCGAAGTCAGAGACATTTACACGACTTAATCCAAAACTATATTAAGTATTGAAAAGCAATTAAAAAAGAAGAATCGGGAGTTCATGTTGACGGCTACCAGCTTTAGCGCTTGATTCAAAAAGAACGAGAGTCAATTTAGAATTCTCTCGTTTTTTCTCAACAGTAACAGTAAAGTCAAAGTTGCCCCACTCGGGAGCTCCCGCATCAGTCATTTGAAAACCTTTGTGTAGCTCGTCGTGTCCATCTTCAATAATCCAATTAAAGTTTGCCTCAAAGATTTGCCCTTTTCCACGTACTCGGAATTTATTTTCGTCTATACGTTCCACAGTTACTTCTTTGAAACGTGCATTAGAATATTGCTTAGGCAAAAGATTTTCTGGCTTTGTAGCCTTTACTAGTTTAGTGGTATCAGGAATGGTCATTAAAGTGTCATTCACAAAAGCAGGGCGCTGAGTTTCCTTTTTATTGCATGCGAATAATAAAAAAGCAGATAACAAAATTGTCCATCTCATAGTTGTATTGTTTATATTCTAGTCTAGATTTAAAATAGTTTGATATTGTTGTGCCTATTGTTTTTCGTCAGGTAAAAGTGTAACAAATACTCGTAAAACAAAATTTCCAAAGGCAAACCATAAGTAAGCAAAAGCGCTGAACATGAAAACAAAAATAGGAGCAAAGCAAACAAGAACGACAACCCCTTTTAACCCATAAATATCTTTATTGTTGAAATTTACAGGCATAAGTCCAAAACTTACTAAGATTACAAACAATATCAGAAAGGGTAAATAAGCAAATGAAAACGTGAAGAAAATTTTTTTAAATAAGGAGTTTGGCTTTCCAGAATATTTTGACAGTGATTTTTTTAGATTCATTTGGTTTAGTTTTTTTGTTCAATTTTTAAAATCTTGTTGAAGGAAACGGATTGCAAATCCACGCTAATGGATATAAATAATTCGTTTTTTAGTTATTGCATCGACAACATTTTTTTCATCCAAAAAATGTTTTTAATTTTTGTTTATTTAAATACTAGAAAACGATTATCGTGTCCTACAAATATCATCATTTTAGATACTACCTAAATAGTAATAACCGATTAAGTTTTGTTTCTAAAAAAAAACAACCCCAACTGTTTTAGCGATGCCGCTAAAACTGTTAGGGTTGTATGTAATAATTACTTCCTATTATGTGATTTTCCTTCGTCAAAATGACAAACTATTCTTTTTAAATAAAACCCCAACATTTTTAGTGTTGCCACTAAAAGTGTTGGGGTTTTAAATAATATAAAATTTTTACTTCTATTCCCCCTTCGGGCTATGTTTTTAAGTTAAGGAATAATCCCCATGATTTTGTCATTCCGACGAAGGAGGAATCTCAGCAAACGTGAGCAACAAACAGAGATTCCTCCTTCGTCGAAATGACAAATAAACTCTTAACTTAATGACATTTCCCCTTCGGGGGTTAGGGGGCTTTTACCCTTCAATCTTAGCACTCAGCTCAAACCATCTTTCTTCTTTCTCTTCAATTTTGTTGATGATGTTTCTCAATTCGTTCGCTTTCTTTTCAATGTCAGCCTCGGCAATTTTACCGTCTGAGAATAATTGCTCAATAGCTACTTTCTGAATTTCTAAATCTTTGATTTCACGTTCGATTTTCTGGAATTCTTTTTGCTCATTGAACGTCAGGTTTCCAGTTGGATTGTTTTGTTTCCAGTCTTTCTTTTCGGCTTTGTTTTCTTCTTTTTGAGCTACATCAGTACTGTCTTCGTAGGCTCTAAAATCAGAATAGTTCCCTGGAAAATCTTCAACCACACCATCACCTCTAAAAATGAATAAGTGATCCACAATTTTATCCATGAAATACCTGTCGTGAGAAACTACTAAAAGACAACCTGGATAATCCAAAAGGAAGCTTTCTAAAACGTTTAGCGTTACGATATCCAAATCATTCGTAGGCTCATCCAGAATCAAGAAGTTAGGATTCTGAATCAAAACGGTACACAAGTACAAACGTTTTAATTCCCCTCCGCTTAATCTGTCCACAAAATCATATTGTTTTTTGGCATCAAACAAGAAACGCTCTAACAATTGCGAAGCCGAAATCAATTTTCCTTTCATCAACGGAATAAATTCTCCGTATTCCTTAATCACATCAATCACACGCTGACCCGGTTTTGGGTTGATTCCGCTTTGTGTATAATAACCTATTTTTATCGTTTCACCTACCACTACTTTTCCACCATCAAGAGGTAAAGTACCGGTCAATAAATTTAAGAAAGTTGATTTTCCAGTTCCATTTTTTCCAATGATTCCAATACGTTCTCCACGTTGAAAATCAAAACTGAAATTATCCATGATCACATGATCCTTGAATTTTTTGGAGATTTTGTGAAGCTCGATAATCTTGCTTCCCATGCGTTCCATGTTAATTTCAAGCTCTACTTTATTTTCACGACGGCGACTTTGCGCTTTTTCTTTGATTTCATAAAAATCATCCTGACGCGATTTCGATTTAGTCGTTCTCGCTTTTGGCTGACGGCGCATCCATTCTAATTCTTTTACAAAAAGATTTTGTGCTTTATCCACACTTGAATTTTCAGATGCGATGCGTTCCTCTTTCTTCTCTAAATAATAGGAGTAATTTCCTTTGTATTGGTATAATTTTCCGTTGTCTAGTTCTATGATTTCATTACAAACGCGCTCTAAGAAAAAACGGTCGTGCGTCACCATAAACAACGTAATATTTTCTTTAGCAAAATAGCTTTCTAACCATTCGATCATCTCTAAATCCAAGTGATTCGTAGGCTCATCCAGAATTAATAAATCTGGACGATTGATCAAAATGATGGCTAGTGATAAACGCTTTTTTTGTCCACCCGAAAGGTTTTTAACTTTAAGCTTGAAATTTTCCAACTTCAATTTGAACAAAATTTGCTTGTACTGCGTTTCAAAATCCCAAGCATTGTGCTGATCCATTCCGTCAAAAGCTTTTTGGTACGCTTCTTCGTCTTCAGGATTTTCTAGTGCTTTTTCGTAGGCTTCAATGACTTTTAGTGTCTCATTATCCGATGCGAAAATACTTTCTTCAATAGTCAGTTCGTCTTGCAAGTTGTTGTTTTGTGATAGAAAAGCCATTTTGATGCCTTTTCTTAATACAACTTGACCAGTATCTGATTCTTCTAGACCATTAATGATGCTCATAATAGTCGTTTTTCCAGAACCGTTTTTGGCTATGAAGGCAATTTTTTGATCTTTATTAATTCCAAACGAGATGTCTTTAAACAACGTACGTTCACCAAAAGATTTCGAGATGTTTTCTACAGAAAGGTAATTCACAGGGCTAATTTTTTTGCAAAAGTAAGCTATTAAATACCGATTTGCCAATAGTTTAGTTGAATCTAAGTTTTCAGTAAAATTATTTTTTCAGATAATTGCTCAAATAGGCACTCAAATCAAAGAGATGTAACTTTTGCGAAATGGTTACAATTGGTCTTCTGGAGAAATTTTCGTTGGTTAAATAATAATGAAGTCCATCCTGTGTTGTGATGCCTTCCATTTGATGTAATGGCAATGCAATTTTTATTTTTCTCTTATTTCCTGAAAAGAAATCAGAACCATTATAATCGTAAAACAAATACATAAACGGGGATAAAAACCTATTGTAACCTGCCAGAACGAGTAGTTTTTTTTCTGGCAGAAAAGTTGCTGAGGTTACTAATCCCTCCACATCATAGGATTCTTTTAGTTGAGCAATATGTTTGCCTGGAATCTTCGGAATTTGATATACACTAGTTTTTCTCTCTTTCCACTGTTTGGTAAACAAGTAAATATTTTTGCCTGAAACAATAAAAGCCTCACAATCAAAATTGGTTGCATTCCCTTTAGTAGTTTTGAAATCCTTTTGATTGGAATAGGAAAACGAAAGCGTGTCAATTTTCTGGTTATTCCCCGAAAGCGATTTTTTTTCAATCCGTAAAATATGCAGGTCTTTCCTGTTTCCTGAGGCATTATTTCCAAAATCACCAATATAAAAGTAATCGCTGTCTTGCGAAATTTCTTCCCAGTCGGTATTTGTCGTGTTTTTAAGTTGGATTTTATTTCTAATGACACCTTTGGTATCCATACCATAAAGGACCGTTTCTGTGTTGTCATTACTTGTCCACAATAGGGAATCACTTTGTACTAAGCTGGACGTTTCTTTCAAAAGCGCATTCAACTTCACGGAATATTTTGGCTTTATTTTTACTGAAACATAAGTACAGCTACCGTCATTTACAGTTGCGGCAGAATTGTAGTTATTAGAGAGTGGGTCAGTGCAACCTGAAATTTGAGCTTGTAAAGTACAAATAGCAAAGAAGAGTGCTAGTGAGAATATTTTTTTCAATGAGTTATTTCTTGGGATTCGTTAATATGTAGCAAAAGTAAAGTTTCTCAGGTTTATTATTAGTATTTGGAGCGAATGATTTAAGCTTATTTGTTGATATAGTTCCCGCTTTTAGCTTCAATCTTTGTTGTTCCTCTCAAAGGATTTTCACTGCAATCGGGGCTAAAGGAAACATGTTTTTGTATTTTTAAACTTTAATACTTTGTGTCGTTACATCTTAAAATATATCTTTGAAAAATGCAACTATCTGTCATTATTCTCAATTACAATGTTCGGTATTTTCTCGAACTATGTGTTTTAAGCGTTCAAAGCGCATTAGAATCCATTGACGGCGAAATCATTGTAATTGATAATAATTCCTCCGATGACAGTTGTGCAATGATGAAACAACGTTTTCCTAACGTAAAACTCATTCAAAACAAAGAAAATATAGGTTTTCCAAAAGGTAATAATATTGGCGTTGCACAAGCGCAAGGCGAATATATTTGCATTCTCAATCCAGATACTGTTGTTGCCGAAGATACTTTCATAAAAATTATAAATTTTGTCACCTCGAGAGCAGTCGAGAAGAATGATTTAGGAATTGTTGGTTGTAAACTCATTGATGGAGCCGGAAATTTTCTGCCCGAAAGCAAAAGGGGCGTTCCAACACCTTGGGTTGCTTTTACAAAAATCACCGCTTTGTATAAATTAGTATCTAAAACAAGAATATTTGGTAAATATTATGCGGAACATTTAAACGAAAACCAAACAGGAAAAGTAGATATTCTTGTGGGTGCTTTTATGTTTATGAGAAGAGATTTGTACCTTGAATTAGACGGATTTGATGAGGATTGTTTCATGTATTCGGATGATATTGATATGTCTTATAGGATTTTGCAAAAAGGAAAGTCGAATTATTATTTCCATGACACCACAGTAATTCATTACAAAGGGGAAAGTACTATCAAGGATGAAACATATTTGAAACGATTTCAGGAAGCGATGAATTACTTTTATAAAAAGCATTTTCGGGTGCCCCAGTTATTCTCTTTTTTTATGAAAATGGGAATTGTCTTTTTCTCTTTAGTGAAAATGTTTCAAGGAAAGCCAAAAATTAGAACAGTTCTAAAATCATATCAGCTGTATTCGGCTAACGAAAAATTAGCAGAAAAATTGGCTTTGGTTTTGCAAAAAAAAGTCCTGTTTCACGATTTGAAAACAGAAAAAATGGTAATTTCGTCTTCTGTTAAAAGCATAATAGGCACAGAAGTTATTTTAGACAACGAATTCATTCCCTTTAAAGATTGTATCGCAATTCTCGAATCTTCAAGGAATAAAGGGTTTACCTTTAAAATTATACCTAAAACCGCTAATTTTTTAATAGGAAGTAATAATAGTAACGAGAGAGGTGAGATTATAGAAATAGAGTAAAAAATTACATTTAATGTAATTTATATTTGAAATATTTAGTAATTTCGCAAACTGAAAATCAATATCACCTTTTAGGTTAACAATATGGCAAGATTTGAATTAAAACTTCCAAAAATGGGAGAAAGCGTTGCAGAAGCAACCATCACAAACTGGTTAAAAGAAGTTGGAGACAGAATTGAAGCTGACGAAGCTGTACTTGAAATTGCTACTGATAAAGTAGATAGTGAAGTGCCAAGCGAAGTTTCGGGAATTTTAGTAGAACAATTGTTTGGCAAAGATGATTTGGTTCAAGTAGGTCAGACAATAGCAATTATTGAAACGGATAGTGCAGCTGTTGCTGAAACAGTTAAAGAGGTTGCTGCTCCAGTTGAGGTTGCAATTATTGAAAAAACAGTTGAAGTAGCTAAAAAAGCGGTTGCTACACCTGCTGATTTCTCTGATTCTGAAAGATTCTTATCGCCTTTAGTAAAAAATATTGCTAAAGAAGAAGGTGTGTCTGTGGCTGAATTAGCAGCGATTTCAGGAACTGGAAAAGAAGGAAGAGTAACTAAAAATGATATTTTAGAATACGTAAAAAATAGAACAAGTCAACCTGTAGTAGCGGCTCCCGTTGCAGCAGTTCAAAAACCAATGCCATCTCCAGCTGCGCAAAAAGCAGCCCCAGTATCAGTAAGTGGTGGTGATGAGATTATAGAAATGGACAGAATGCGCAAGCTGATTTCTGGTTACATGGTAGCTTCTGTACAAACTTCGGCTCACGTACAATCATTCATAGAAGTGGATGTGACAAATATTGTGAAATGGAGAGAAAAAAATAAAAATACATTCGAAAAAAGAGAAGGTGAAAAGTTGACGTATACACCAATTTTTATGGAAGCGGTTGCAAAAGCCTTAAAAGACTTTCCAGGAATGAATATTTCTGTTGATGGTGATTATATTATCAAAAAGAAAAATATCAATTTAGGAATGGCTGCTGCGTTACCTAACGGGAATTTAATTGTTCCAGTTATTAAAAACGCGGATCAACTGAATTTAGTGGGTATGGCGAAAGCGGTAAACGATTTAGGAAACCGTGCTAAAATGGGAAAACTGAAACCAGATGATACACAAGGAGGAACGTATACTGTAACTAATGTGGGAACTTTTGGAAGCGTTTTTGGCACACCAATTATTAATCAGCCGCAAGTAGGAATTTTAGCCCTTGGAGCTATTCGTAAAATGCCGGCAGTAATCGAGACTCCTGAAGGGGATTTTATCGGGATTCGCCAGAAAATGTTCTTGTCACACAGTTACGACCATAGAGTAGTAGATGGAGCATTAGGTGGCAGTTTTGTAAAAAGAGTTGCGGAATATTTAGAAGCTTTTGATGTCAACAGAGATGTTTAATGGTGTATAATTACTATAAAAACCCGATTGATTTTTAAAAATCAATCGGGTTTTCTTTTTTTGAGGTTTTATGGAACTTTATACCTTGAACTTTAAACGAAATCAAACCCAAATTTCTATATTTGTATTCACACAAAATTTAAAAATGGAACTTAAACTCAATAAGCCAATTTGCTTTTTCGATCTTGAAACCACAGGAATAGACATCGGAAAAGATAGAATTGTAGAAATCTCAATATTCAAAGTTTTTCCAAACGGAAATAAGGAAAGCAAAACATGGCTGGTAAATCCAACGATTCCAATTCCACCACAAACAACCGCTGTTCATGGAATCACCGATGAAAAAGTAGCAAACGAACCTACTTTTAATGAATTAGCGACACAAGTTTATAATATGATTAAAGACAGTGATTTGGCTGGTTTTAATTCAGATCGTTTTGATATTCCGTTATTAGCTGAAGAAATGTTACGTGCAGGAGTTGATTTTGATATGAAAAACAGAGTTTCTATTGATGTGCAAACCGTTTTTCATAAAATGGAAGAGCGAACGTTAAGTGCTGCACACAAGTTTTATTGTGGTAAAACACTTGAGAACGCACACTCGGCAGAAGCAGATACCATGGCGACTTACGAAATTTTGAAAGCACAATTAGATCGTTATACGGAGCTGGAAAATGACATGAAATCATTATCTGAGTTTACTACAAGAAAGAAAATTGCTGATTTTGCAGGAATGATTGCTTTTGATAAAGATGATGAAGAAATTTTTACTTTTGGAAAACATAAAGGGGTGAAAGTGAATAAAATTCTGGAAACAGAACCCGGTTATTTCAGTTGGATTCAAAATGCTGACTTTCCTTTGTACACCAAGAAAGTTTTAACGGCAATAAAATTAAGAAAATTAAATACGAAATAAGTTCTCAGTCGCAGTCTCAGTTTTAGTTTGTAAGCTGTGACTGAAAACTGCGACTGAAAACTGAATACTAAATTTATGAAAATAATCTGTATCGGTAGGAATTACACCAATCACATAGAGGAGTTGCAAAACGAAAGGCCAACGGAACCAGTAGTTTTTATGAAGCCGGATTCGGCAGTTTTATTGAAACAACATCCGTTTGTAATTCCAGAATTTTCGGAGGATATTCACCACGAAATTGAAATTATTGTCAAAATAAATAAAGTGGGGAAATACATCGAACCTAAGTTTGCACATAAATATTATGATGAGATTAGTGTTGGGATTGATTTTACAGCCCGTGATTTACAATCAAAATTAAAAGCAAAAGGCTTGCCTTGGGAAAAAGCAAAAGCGTTTGATGGCTCTGCAGTTATAGGTGAATTTTTGCCTAAAAATCAATTTAGTTCATTAGAAAATATTACTTTTGAATTAACCAATAACAACAATACGGTGCAAAAGGGTAATTCCAGTCATATGTTGTGGAAGATTGATGAATTAATTTCATACGTTTCTCAATTCTTTACACTTAAAATTGGAGATATTATTTTTACAGGAACTCCAGAAGGAGTAGCTGCTGTAAAGCCAAATGATGTTTTGGAAGGATTTTTAGAAGGACAACAACTCTTTAGAATACAAGTAAAATAATGGCTATAAACTACAACCTTTCAAAAGTGTACGCACTTTCAGACAACGATGCAGAATTTGTAAATGAAATTTTGACATTGTTTGTCACTGAAGTTCCTGAGGATTTAGTACAAATCAAAGAAGGAATTAAAAAGAAAGATCATAAACATGCTTATGCTTATGCGCACAAAATAAAACCTACACTAGATTTAATGGGGTTAAACGTGGCTTTTGAAGAGATTCTTCAAATAGAAGCCTGGACTAAAGTCGAAGGTAAAAAGAAAGATATCAAAGAAACTTTTAAGAGCGTAAAAAACCAAGTTAATGACGCTATCAAAGAAATCAAAAAAGATTTCGATTTGTAATATAGAGGCATGACCCGCTGAAAAAGCGGGTCAGGCTATCCGTAACAAACAAAGTTCACTAAACTCCTATATAAATAATTAATAGGTGAAGCAATCTCTCTCGTTAAAAAATGAGATAGTATTTTCGCTATTATATTTCACGCAAAAAAAAACAGAATGTGTTTTTTACACATTTTTCTTTTAAGACTGCAATCCCATAAAAAAATATCACAAAAAAATGAAAGCAACAATAGTTACTATTGGTGATGAAATTTTAATAGGCCAAATTGTCGATACAAATTCGGGTTTTATAGCTAAATCATTAGATAAGATTGGCGTTGAAATCAACGAAATGATTTCGATAAGTGATGATAAAAAACACATTTTAGATACGTTTGCTGCACTTCAAAATCAAGTCGATTTAGTAATTGTCACAGGTGGTTTAGGACCTACGAAAGATGATGTAACAAAAAAAACTTTTTGTGATTATTTTGAGGATGAATTAGTAATTGATGAAGCAGTCGAAAAGCACGTAATTGAGCTTATAGAGCGCGTGATGAATAGAACGGCATCGCAAATTAATAAAGATCAAGCATTGGTTCCTTCAAAATGCACGGTGCTTCACAATCAGGTGGGTACTGCGCCAGGAATGTGGATGAAAAAGGAAAACACTGTTTTTATTTCGCTTCCAGGAGTTCCTTATGAAATGAAATATTTAGTTGAAAATGAAATCATCCCAAAAGTAGTTCGAGAATACAAACGTCCTTATATTATTCACAAAACAATTCTCACGTACGGACAAGGCGAAAGTATGGTAGCGGAACGGATAGAGGATTGGGAAAATAACCTTCCTGAATTTATTAAGTTAGCGTATTTGCCAAGTCCGGGAAGAGTTCGTTTACGACTTTCAGCCCGTGGCACAAATAAAGAAAACTTAGAGCTTGCTCTCGAGAAAAATGTAAATTCGCTAGACGCCATAATTCACGATATTATAGTAGGTTTTGATGATGATGAAACTTTAGAGGTTGTGGTAAGTAATTTACTTACAAAGCAAAACAAAACTATTTCGACTGCAGAGAGTTGTACCGGAGGTAAAATTGCAGCGCTATTGACGTCGGTTCCGGGAGCGTCAAAGTATTTTAAAGGGAGTGTAGTTTCGTATGCAACTGAAGTTAAAATCGATGTTTTAGGCATTCCGGAAAGCCTCATAAAAGAAAATTCTGTGGTGAGCAGAGAAGTAGTTTCGGCGATGGTTTTGAATGTAAAAAACATAATGAAAACAGATTATGCAATTGCAACAACCGGGAACGCTGGACCATTAAAAGGAGAGTCAAATGCTGAAGTTGGGACAGTTTTTATTGCATTGGCCACACCAACGGAAGTAATTGTTGAAGAATTTAATTTTGGTCAACCACGTGAAAAAGTGATAGATAGAGCAGTAATTAAAAGTTTAGAACTATTACAGAAAGAAATTTTGAAAAATGTGCAATAAATTAGTTGCTTAATAGGTTTATTTTTCTTTTCTTTGCACCCTGATTTTGAATAACGATAAAAGATAAGTATAATGTCAAGAGTTTGTGACCTTACAGGTAAAAGAGCGATGGTAGGAAATAACGTTTCTCACGCTATGAACAAAACTAAGAGAAAATTTTCTGTAAACTTAGTTAAAAAGCGTTTTTATCTTCCAGAAGAAGATAGATGGATTACTCTAAGAGTAGCTGCATCTACGATAAAAACAATTAATAAAAATGGAATCGCTGCAGTTTTGAAAAAAGCGCAGTCAGAAGGATTTATTAAATAATCTATTCCAAAATAAAAAAATAGCAAGATGGCAAAGAAAGGTAATAGAATCCAAGTAATTTTAGAATGTACTGAACACAAGACTTCTGGTGTTGCAGGAACTTCAAGATACATAACTACAAAGAACAAAAAGAACACTCCAGATAGATTAGAGATTAAGAAATTTAATCCAATCTTGAAGCGTGTAACTGTTCACAAAGAAATTAAATAATAATTAGAGATTTTGATAAAAATCTCAAATGGTAACATTTGAAGATTTTATTTAAATTTAAATAACATTTGAATCATGGCAAAGAAAACCGTAGCATCGTTACAAACATCTTCTAAGAGATTATCAAAAGCCATCAAAATGGTGAAATCTCCAAAAACAGGTGCATATACATTCGTAGAATCTATTATGGCTCCTGAAGCTGTTGATGAATTCTTGAAAAAGAAATAATTA
Source organism: Flavobacterium glaciei (assembly GCF_003350545.1). GTDB lineage: Bacteria > Bacteroidota > Bacteroidia > Flavobacteriales > Flavobacteriaceae > Flavobacterium > Flavobacterium glaciei. Next base: position 241,182 of record NZ_QQBA01000002.1, on the reverse strand, counting down.
ACAATCACATTATATAGAAAAGCTACTTTCATTCGGAAGTAGCTTTTTTATTTTCTATATTTACAATTAGAAAAACGTATTGGTTCTTTAAACCTAAATACTTCATTCTTAATACTATTTATACAATGAGTTTTTTCAAAAGAATATTTTCATCAGAGAAAAAAGAAACATTAGACAAAGGTCTTGAAAAATCAAAAACAAATTTCTTTTCGAAGTTAACCAAAGCTGTTGCCGGAAAGTCAAAAGTGGATGATGAAGTCTTAGATAATTTAGAGGAAATCCTTGTTGCCTCGGATGTTGGTGTAAACACAACTTTAAAGATAATCACTAGAATCGAAAACCGTGTTGCTTCAGATAAATACTTAGGTATAGAAGAATTGAATCAAATTCTTAGAGAAGAGATTGCTGCTTTATTGTCAGAGACTAATACAGGTGAAGCTACTGAATTTGTAATTCCAATTCAGACTAAACCTTATGTTTTAATGGTTGTTGGGGTAAATGGTGTTGGAAAAACGACTACCATTGGTAAATTAGCGTATCAATTTAAAAAGCAAGGCTATAATGTGGTTTTGGGTGCTGCCGATACATTTCGTGCTGCAGCTATCGACCAGTTACAAATATGGGCTGATAGAGTAGGAGTTCCTATTGTTCGTCAAGAAATGGGTAGTGATCCTGCATCGGTAGCTTTTGATACCTTGCAATCAGCTGTGGCGCAAAATGCCGATATTGTAATTATTGACACTGCAGGTCGTTTGCACAACAAGATTAATTTAATGAACGAATTGACAAAAGTCAAACGAGTTATGCAAAAGGTTGTGGGTGATGCACCACACGATGTGTTATTAGTTTTAGATGGATCAACTGGTCAAAATGCTTTTGAACAAGCGAAACAATTTACCGCTGCTACTGAAGTTACTTGTTTAGCCGTTACTAAACTGGATGGAACTGCAAAAGGTGGTGTTGTTATTGGAATCTCCGATCAATTTCAAATTCCTGTAAAATATATTGGTGTAGGTGAGGGAATTGAAGATTTGCAGGTTTTTAATAAGTATGAGTTTGTAGATAGTTTTTTTAAATAATAATTAGAATGGATTTCTCTTCTTTGAAAAATACACCTCCAATGTATCTTTATTTAGTGAGTATTATTTCTTTTATATTGGCAAATCTTGTTCGAGACAAAAGTCTTGGATTCTATTATTTTTTATTAATAATTGGTTTGGTTTTCTTTGTTATAGGTTTTATGAAACGTTTGAAAAGCAAATAAATTTACTGATATAAAGCACTAATTTTTTGCCATAAAATTGCATCAAAATCAGATAAAGCAAACGTTGGATTATTTTGATTTGCGACATCTCCCATTCTAATAACGACCATTTTCTTGCTTGGAATAATATAGATTTTTTGATCGTTTTTTCCTAACGCCATAAACATATCGGATGGAGCTGTGGGTATTAAACTACCGTTGAACTGCAGTTGGCTTTGAGGTAAATGATAACTTGATTTTCCATTCAACCACCATAAATAGCCGTATCCCAGATTTATATTTTGAGAAGTATTTGTAGCTTCATTTATAAAGCTCTCATTTACTATTGTATTGTTTTCCCATTTTCCTTTATTGTAGATTAATAATCCAAATCGCGCCATGGAACGCGTGTTGCTTCTATAAACAGAATTATTGCCTAATTGAAACCACGCACCCTCCATTCCTATTTTATCTTTCAATTTGGAATTGAAATAGGAATTCCATGTTTGACCACTGGCTTGAGCAATAACATCCTGTAATTTTACATATACATTATGGTACGCCCAACGTGTCCCTGCATCTGCTTTATATTTTAGGCTTGTAGGATCAACATCATCGGTAGTGTCATCTAATCCGGAAGTCATACTAAGTAGATGTTTATTTGTAATCAAATTCTCTTTAGTTAAAGGCAAACTCGTCCAACCAGTTCCTATATATTGCGAAACTTTATTATTGATGTTGATTAGATTTTCTTGTTGTGCAATTCCTGTTACTGCTGTAGTCAGTGTTTTACCAGCGCTAGCCCAATACCAAAAAGCGTTAGCATCATGTCCATTGAAATAATTTTCCATAACGATTCTACCATTGACAAGAATGATAAAGGACTTTGAATTTTTGAGTTTCAAATAATCCAATAACGATTGTACTGCGGATTGTTTCCAACCTAAACTTGTGATAGATTTTGTTTCCCAAATTGTACCAGTAAGTGGAGGAAAATAGAGTGTTTCTGCAGGAGTGGGAGTAGGTGTTGCTTCATTATTTTCTGAACTGCAGCTACTACAAAATAATACGATGAGGAAACTATAGATTATTTTTGACATTTTACTACTGATTTAATTCTAATTCCTTATAGACCAAAAATATAGAAAATAGTTTAATGTGTTTCTACTATTTTTGTTTTCTTTGAATTTAATAAGAGTAACTTTGTAATTAGATTAAATGTGATTTAACCCGTATAGCCTAGCCCTGATGGAAGCGGCATCCCATCTCGTTCTCAAAACGAGATGGATATAGCGTACAGCAGGAATTAGCTCCTAAAAATAACAATTATATGAAAAACACAGTTAGCATTTTATTTTTAGCATTTCTTTTCGTGGCTTGTCAGCAAAAAGTAAAGCCAGAAGACATTTCAAAAATAAATGGGTATTGGGAAGTGGAGAAAGTTGTTTTTGATTCCATAAAGGATAAAGAATACAAGATGAATGAAGTCTATGATTTTTTTGAAATTAAGGATAATAAAGGAATTCGGAAGAAAGTGATGCCACAACTAGATGGAACTTTTTTAGTAAATGACGCCTTCGAAAATGTAACGGTTCGATTTGATGATGACAAAGTTTTTTTAGACTATTCAACTCCTTACATGAAGTGGAGTGAGGAGGTTATTGCTTTGTCAGCTAAAGAATTAGTGCTGTTGAACAAGGAAAAAACAGAATATCATTATAAGAAAGCAACACCAATAAATTTAATGGGCGATGGCAAAACGACTAAATAATCAAAGTACGATAGGGGATGTTTTGAAACAAATAATCCAAGTGAATAAACTGCAACCCGGAATGGACCAAATAGATGTGAAAGATGCTTGGAAAAACCTTATGGGGAATGGTGTAAACAGTTATACAAATAATGTAGTTTTGAAAGGGAGTACGCTTTATGTAGAGTTAACATCATCCGTTTTGCGTGAGGAATTAAGTCACGGAAAGTCCAAAATTGTGGCGATGATTAATGAGGAATTAAGACGCGATGTGGTGAAGGATGTGGTTTTGCGTTAGACTTCTTAGATAGTTAGATTTTTAGAATAGATTAGATATTTTCGATTGTTAGATATTGAGTTTTTTTGAAAAAAAATGACATTTTAAAAGAGCTAAAAATTAGATTAAAAGTAAAACCCGCTTCATAGAAGCGGGTTTTACTTTTAAAGAATCTAAGTAGTCTAAAAATCTGACTATCTAAGAAACTATAATTAGAACTGCTCTCTTCCAGCAAAATGGAACGCGCCTTCGATAGCTGCATTTTCATCACTATCAGAACCGTGCACTGCATTTTCTCCAATAGAAGTTGCATATGCTTTACGGATAGTTCCTTCAGCAGCTTCAGCTGGGTTTGTAGCACCAATTAAAGTTCTGAAATCTTCAACTGCATTGTCTTTTTCTAAAATTGCAGCAACAATTGGTCCTCTTGACATGAATTCAACTAATTCACCGTAGAAAGGTCTTGCAGCGTGAACAGCATAAAATGCTTGAGCATCAGCAACAGTTAATTGTGTCAATTTTAAAGAAACGATTTTGAAACCTGCATTTGTAATCATTGCAAGTATGTTTCCGATGTGTCCGTTAGCAACAGCATCAGGCTTAATCATTGTAAATGTTCTATTAGTAGCCATCTTTTTATTTTTAAATTTTGTGCAAAAATAGGTTTTTTTTATTGAATATTTTTACAAATTTAGCATTCAAATAATCGTTATCTGATTAAAGTACAATAATATCAAATTTACTGTCCAAGGGTTTGAGTTTTTTAATCAAAGTAGGAATCAGATTTTCGCCGTATTCCAAATAAAATTCCGAAAAATTAGTTTGTCGTTCCTGTAAACTTTGGTTGGGGAATAACTCGTTTTGCAAGGCAGTGATGCGTTGCAAAATATCACTTAACTTTCTTTTTTGCGCTTTAAGCAAGCGTTTTTCTAAATTTTCTAATCCTTTGGTCTGTTTGGTTTCCTGTGCTTTTACAGCTCCAAGGAAAGATTCATCAGTTTTGTTAGCTACATCATAGAGCTCTTGAAATTGTTTTTGTAATTGGGCTTTCAGATTCGTTAAATCGACTGGAAAATCCGATAATTCTTTGGTTTTAGCGGTGACTAAATGGGCTTGTTTCGAAAATAAATCCGCCCAATTCAATTCTAATTTGTCTGCTTTTTTAGCTTCTTTTTCAGTAGACAATAGTACAGAGTTTCTCAATAAAAGTATTGGGAATGTTATTTTGGCAGCAGCAAAAAACGATTTTAGTTCTAACCAATATGCAATTTCTCCTCCTCCGCCTATATAACATAAATTAGGAAGAATCACTTCTTGATATAATGGACGCATAATGACGTTAGGACTGAATTTTTCCGGATGATTTTCTAAAAGGGTAAGAATTTCTGTTTCAGAAAACTCAATTTTAGTGTGGTTTACTTTGTATCTATCGTTTTCAAAGACGATACGTTCTCTGATGTCATCTTCGATATAAAACAAATTGATTTCACGAGGATTTACCTGAATGGTATACTCTTTTAATTTTTCGGCAGTTTCCAATACCAATTTTTGGGAAGACTTATGCAGCAATTCTTCTTTTACAAAAGGGATAAAGTTGCGTTTTAAATCTTGATTATCAGCATCCAAAATAACCAATCCATACGCACCAAAAAGCGCATTAGCCAAAAATCTAGTAGCATCGGCTAAATTATCGTGATTGAGATAGGAATCAGTAAATAGTTTTTTTATTGTTTCTGCATTCGTACTGGAACCTAATTCAAGCATATATACTTCAAGAAATTCAGCTAAGCCCTCGGTGGACAATCGCCCAACAGGACCTGTGCTATCTTTGTTCCAACGGAATTTTTTACCTTTAAAGTTGAAATAATTAATTTCTTCAAAATCATGGTCTTCGGTTGCCATCCAATAAATGGGAACAAAATTATACGTTGGATATTTCGCTTTTAATTCGGTTGTCAAATTAATTGTCGAAATGATTTTATACAAAAAATATAAAGGTCCGCTAAAAAGATTCAGCTGATGACCTGTTGTGATGGTGAATGTATTTGGATTATTTAAAGCTTCAATATTTTGTTTGGTTAAAACGGAAGTTTCAATTTTTGAATATTGTTTTTGTAATGTGGAAACTAAAATGGATCTGTTGTTATTGTCGTAGTTGTTTTGCTTTTCAAGGATTTGATCTTCAAAGTTCTCAAGCTTTGGAAATCTATTGTATAGAGAATCTAAATTGTTCTTTTGATCTAAATAATCGTTCATCAAGGAAGAGAAATATCCGGAATTTTGATAGCTGATACAGTCGGTTGGCATGTTTTGAGTTTCTAAATTTGTCGCTAAAGTACTAAAAAGTAAAGTTATGTTTTTTTGGTTTAAGATATGTTTAGGAAATTAGTAATTATCGCTTTAAACTAAAATGTCCTTTGTATTCATTTCCATCTGCTCTTGTTGCAATAAACCAATAATCATCGGAAGGAAGGGCATATCCATTCATGGTTCCGTTCCAATCATTATTTTGGATTAATTCTGTGATTAATTTTCCATAACGGTCAAATATTTTTAGAGTCAAGTTGGTTTCCAAATCTGAAAATTTAATATTCCAAGTATCATTAAAACCATCACCGTTTGGGGTAAAATATTTGGGGTACATTAATAAAAAGACTTCATCTGTGGCGGTTCCGCAACCATTTTTGTCTCGGACATGTACGGTATATTCGCCACTAAACAATGCTGAAAATTGATTGCTGTCCTGAAAATGAGTACCATCAATTGAATATTCGAAATCACCTTCGCCGGATGCAAAAACGGTGATTGTATTCTGATTGTCGGTCCAATCTTGTGCTTCTACAGAAGTAATGGTGGCAATGTTTGATTTACGTACTTCAAAATTCTTAGTATTCGAACATGAAATTATACTGTAATTAGTAGTAACGGTAACAGAATAATTTTTTGGTTCTGTGACAAGTATCGAAGATGTCGTTGCGCCTGTTGACCACAAATAAGTGTCGAAACCTAAACCAGCATCAATAGTAATGGAATTGTTTTCACAAATGGGAACAACATCAGGAATTGTAATAATTGGCTTCGATACAAGAGTTAATTTCAATTCAGCAATGGCATAACAAGGAGTATTTGAATTGATACGGACATAGATTTTGTTGTCGCCTAAAGCTAATTTGTAATTTGAAAAATTAGTTATTTGATTACCTGTCAATTGATTTTCTGCACCTGAAAAAGTTGAATAATAAGAAAACCTATATCCTGAAGTATTTGAAATTAACTTAGAATCGTAAATTGATAGATTCACTTTCTCGGATCCGTCATTCAAATCATCACAAAATAATTCTTCATAATTATTTGCGGGTAAAGTGTTTATTAATGAAATAGTAACAGCTAATTTATTAGGGCTTTCGCAATTGTTTTCTGTTTGCGAAGCATAATAAGTCACACCGTCTTGTAAAGAAGTTGAATTGGACAAAAGAATTCCGGCTGAATTATACCATTTTATCGCATTTCCTGAAATCACAATGTTTTCTAGAGCTGGATTTTGACTGGAACACAATGTTTGATTTGTATTTCCTGTTGGAGCAGGAGTATTTTTGATATTTATTAGGACAGGAATTCTTTCGCTTTCGCAGCCACTAATGGTTTGAGACGCATAATAAGTGGTTCCGTTTTGTAGTGGAGTTGTGTTTGATAAAAGAGTTCCATTGGTTAAAGCATTATACCATTTTATATTTTGACCCGTAATAGCAATGCTGCTAATTATTGCATTTTGTTGAATGCAAAAGGTCTGGGGAGTATTAATTGTTGGTTTCAGTATCGAATTGATAAAAGAGATTATGGTAGCTTTGATTGCATCGGAAATACATCCATTAGCATTTTTGATTTTGATAAAATATTCTCCTGAATTTAAAAAAGTTGAAACTGCTAAAGTATTCCATGTGATACCATTGTCAAAACTATATTCAGATGCTACAGTATTAATTGTAATTTTCCCTTTAGAATTATTACAATTTGGTTGAGTAATAGTATAGGTTGGGATAGTAGGAAAGTCCGTAGGTAAATTTATTTGAATTGTAACTGATTCTGATTCACAGCCTGCAGAATTCTTAATCTTAATCTGATAGGGTCCAGAAGGTAAATTAGTAGCAGTAGCATTTGTTGTCCAACTTAATCCATTATCAAAACTATAAGCAAAGGCAACTTTTGTAATACTAATTGATCCAAAGGGATTTGCACAACTTATTGGTTGAGAAATGACATAATTTGGTATTTCTACTGCATCAAGAGGTGGATTGATAGTTACTTTAACAGATGGAGATGGGCATCCGGAAGAACTATTTTTAATTTTAATAAAATAGTCACCTGGATCTAAATCTGTAGCAGTAGGGCTAGAGGACCATGTAAGTCCGTCATCAAAACTATATTGATTAGCATTAGTATTTACAGATATTTTTCCTTTTGACGAAGTACAACTACTAGGCTGTTGGATTGAAATAACAGGTTCCTGAGCAGGCAGATTTACATTGTACAGATAGACAGAACTGTAATTTGATTCGCATCCTAAATTGTTTTTTATTTTCAAATCATAAGATCCTGGGTGCAAATTATTAAAAGTTCCACTAGTATACCAAGTGGTTCCGTTATCAATACTATACTCTGAAGCATTTGTATTTATAGTGATAGTTCCTAATGATTCACAATTAGGTTGGATTATTGAGTACAAAGGATCATTAAGAAAAAATTTGGGAACATAAATACTAAAAGGATAGGATTCGCATCCTAATTCATTTTTAATGATAACTAAGTAATAGCCTGAATCTAAATTTTGGGCAATAGAATTTGTACTCCAAGTAGCACCATTGTCAAAGCTATATAATGCCGCTGGAGTAGTTATTGAAATGCTTCCACCTGTTCCGCAAATGGGATTTGTTGTTGTGTAAGTAGGATTAGGTAAATAAAAAGGATAAATTGTTTCAACTCTCGACCAAGACTCACAGCCTAAGTTGTTTTTTACTTGAATTAAATAATTTCCAGCCGATAAATTTGTAGCAGTGTTGTATTGACTCCAAGTCATACCACCATCAAAACTATATTGATCAAAAATAGGATCTACTGTAATAGTTCCTTTGTTTCCTGATTCGCAAGTAGGTTGAGTAACTTGAATATTAAATCCCGTTAAATACTCCTCAGTGAAATGAACTGAATTGATAGTTTCCGAGATACAACCAAATTCATTTTTAATTTTAGGATAATAAAAACCATTAGGTAGATTAGTAGCTTTAGGGTTTGTCCCCCAAGTTTCTCCCCCATCAAAGCTGTAAAATGGTGCCGGTGTGGTAATTGTAATAGTTCCTCCTTTACCACAAGATGGATTAGTAACGATAAAATCAGCCTCTTTTATTTTAAAAGGCATTATTTCGGTAACTAGATTTCCTGACTCGCATCCTGCTGCATTTTTAATTTTTAGTTGATACTTAAATCCTACTGGAAGATTTAAAGCTGTAGGGTTAGTGCTCCAACTTAGACCACCATCAAAACTATATAAGGCGGCTGATGTCGTAATGGTAATGCTTCCTGTAGCGTTACTATCACAAGTTGTTGGTTGCACTATTGTATAAGCCAGATTATCAAGGAAATTTGGGTTAAGAACAAATCCATTCGCTGCACTTATACAGCCTGATTTGTTTTTAATCCTAAGAAAGCCACTTACGCTACCATTTGGATATTTAATGAGATTTGGATCTGTACTCCATGTTGCTCCATCATCAAAACTATAAAATGCAGCAGGAGTAGTTATCGTAACAAGTCCTGGAGTAGTGCAAGTAGGTTGTGTAGCGACAAATTCAGGAGCTTCCAGAAAATAAGTATTATTTATGGTAGCGGCAGTAAAATTTGATTCACAACCTAAAGATTTTTTTATTTTTAAGAAGTAAGTTCCATAATCTAAACCAGATTTTGTTGAGTTTGTACTCCACGTTACACCTCCATCAAAGCTGTAAGATGCAGCAGGAGTTGTAATCGAGATACTCCATTTTGATTCCGTTTCGCAATTTGGATCAATTATTTTAAATGTCGGATCATCAAGATAAAAAGGAGGTAAATAGGCATATTCAACATCTGATTCACAGCCTATTTCATTTTTAATTTTTATATTATAATAACCCGAAGCTAAATTAGATGCCGTTGGATTTGTTGTCCATGTTTCACCATTGTTAAAACTATAAAAAGCTGCAGCAGAATTTATTGTAATGCTACCATTTGTAGCACATGATGCATCTACTAGAGTGAATGTTGGTTTAGGTAAATAAAAATTAATTTTAACTTCAGAAATAAGAGATTCACAACCCAATGCATTTTGTGTTTTTAAGAAATAATTGCCAGGTCTTAAATTTGAAAAAATGGGTGTATTCTGCCACGTTTTTCCGTTATCTATACTGTATTTGTTTGAGGGTTTTAAAAAAGAAATAATTCCGGTTTCACTGCATGTAATTGGTTGATTAACTTTGAATTCAGGGTAAGAATTCACATACTCATTAAAATAAATTTGATATATATGAGGTTTAGATACACATCCATTTTCATTTTTAATTCTAACATTATAATAACCATTAGGTAAATTAGATGCAGTTGAATTAGTTGTCCAAGTTTCTCCATTGTCAAAACTATATTCGGATGCGGGTGTGGAAATGTTAATAGTTCCCCCTTCGTTGCATGTAGGTTGCGATATAGTATAAGCTGGAGATTCAATATAGAACGGAAAGAGAAAGACACTTTGTGCAAAAGATTCGCATCCGCTACTATTTCTTATTTTTAGTAAATAATTTCCTGAAGGTAAATTTGTTTTGATAGCATTATTTTGCCAAGTGGTTCCATTATCAAAACTAAACTGCGATGCTGAGGTGGTTATAGTGATAGTTCCTCCTGAATTACAAGTTGGTTGAATAGTTGAAAATGCTGGTCTGTCTAGTAAGATTGGGGGATCAATTGTTACAATTGTAGGTGTAGAAATACAACCAGAACTGGTTCTTGTTTGAATATAATATTTTCCGTATTCTTTTGTGACAAAGTTGGCATCTGTTTGCCATACCAAATCTTTTGTAACATAATTGTCATCTGAAAGGAAAGCCAAACCTTTATCAAAACTATATTCCATTCCCGGTTCATTAACTTTAATGTAACCATTTGTATCTTGACAAGAAGGTTGAACTACTATTACAGAAGGATTGGGAATTGAATTGTTTACAGTTATTTTTGAGCTTATGAAGCATTCATTTCCATCTGTAACTTTTACAGTATATTCCCCCAAATTTGTTTTAAGTGAAGGAATTGAATAAGATTTATTAGTTGCTCCGTTTATCGCTATACCGTTTAAATACCATTGAAAAGTTGTTACTAAATTCATGGTTTTATTCAGGTTAGCAGTCAATGTTAAATCATTATTACAGAAATTTCCACTCTGGATAATAGTAACACCAAAATTTTCAGAAGTATTTAATCTTAAATTATCATATAAGAAAGAAGGTTCATAATCAGTGTTAAATGATGGAGGTAATGTTTTCTCTGGTCCTATCATTATTGCGTTGATCTCAGTATTTGGGATGAAACTAATTGTTATTTCTCCCCAAACAGTCTGTGGTTGGTATAAAACTTTTCCAATTTCAACCCAGGATTGGTCAAATGAACTTGGATCTGAATTGGTATATAATGGTAAATTATCTTTTTTATTACATCCATAAAGTGTTACATAAGTAGGTGCTAAAAAATTAAAATCAAAACGTTTACTTAAGTTGGTTGTTTCGATACCCATTAATGTAGCAATATTCAGTGTTAACTGATAGTTTACTCCAGTAACCAATGGAGCTGATAATTTAGAAGCGATATATTCTTTTTTATTGTTTTTATATACAGCTCTCACAATTCCTTTACCGTCTGGAAAATTTTCAAGATTTTTCGTATAAATAGTATTAAAAACATTGCAGTCTTTGTTTATGTAGTCTGGAGATGGGATTGTTCCTTTTGTCCAATGATTGATTGTCAGAATATCATCAAAACCTTGAGGACAATTTGTTTTTTCTTCAAAAGAAGGATTCGGAAGTAGTGAAGTTATTACAGAGTTATTGCAAATACAATCACTATCATTTAAGTCAATTTTTCCGTCACCATCATCGTCAATACCATTGTCACAATTTTCTTGTGCAGAGCAGAAAGCAGAAAATAATAAAAAAAGGAAGAGTAATTTTAGATTCATTTTTATAATTTAAACAACCGTAAATGTAATTAAATATCTACAGATTACATAAAAACTAAAAATTGCATTATTTTATATTTGAATCTAAAGAATAAATAAAAATGTAGCCTTTTACTTTTGTGGAAAGAATAGAATTATCCCTTATTTTTGCACCAAACTTATTCCTCTTGAAAACCAAATTATTCGTAATCACGCCGCCTTTCACCCAACTGAATACTCCGTATCCGGCAACTGCATATATCAAAGGGTTTCTGAATACCAAAAACATTGAGTCTGTTCAAGCGGATTTGGGTATTGAAGTAATTTTAAAATTGTTTTCGAAAGAAGGTTTGCAAAATTTGTTTGAAGTTGGAGGTTTAACGTTTAGCGTTGGAGAAGTCTCAGATAATTCGAAACGTATTTACGCTTTGCAAGATGAATACCTTAAAACGATAAATCCTGTTATTGCTTTCCTTCAAGGGAAAAATCCAACATTAGCGCTTCAAATATGTCAGGAAGATTTTTTGCCTGAAGCATCTCGGTTTGCACAATTAGAAGAATTAGATTGGGCTTTTGGAACCATGGGAACACAGGATAAAGCGAAGCATTTAGCGACTTTGTATCTCGAAGATATCTCCGATTTTATTGTGGAATGTGTCGATGCTAATTTTGGTTTCAGTCGCTATGCGGAACGTTTGGGACGAAGTGCGAATTGTTTTGACGAATTGTACGAAGCCTTACAACAAGAGCCAACCTATATTGATACTATTCTTCTTTCTATTTTAAAAGAACGAATCGAAACCATTCAACCTACATTACTCTTGATTTCAGTTCCGTTTCCAGGTAATTTATATTCTGCTTTTCGTTCCGCACAATGGGTGAAAAAGCATCATCCAAAAATCAAAATTTCAATGGGTGGTGGTTTTCCCAATACGGAACTGCGTTCGCTTTCAGATGCACGCGTTTTTGAGTTTTTCGATTTTATTACTTTGGATGATGGCGAAGCACCAATTGAAGAATTGATAAATGCTATCACATCGAGCGAAGTCGAGATGCCTTTGAAACGAACTTTTTTATTAGAAAATGGAAAGGTCGTTTATAAAAACAATTCAACAAAACACGATTACAAACAATCGCAAGTTGGAACTCCGGATTATTCGGATTTGCTTTTGGATAAATATATTTCGGTTATCGAAATTGTAAATCCAATGCACCGAATGTGGAGTGACGGCCGCTGGAACAAACTCACCATGGCGCACGGTTGCTATTGGGGAAAATGCACTTTTTGTGATATTTCTTTAGATTATATAAAGGTTTACGAACCCGTTGCGGCCAATTTATTGTGCGACCAAATGGAAGAAATGATTGCCCAAACGGGCGAAAATGGGTTTCATTTTGTTGACGAAGCAGCGCCACCAGCTTTGATGCGTGCTTTGGCTCTCGAAATACTCCGCAGAAAATTAGCGGTGACATGGTGGACGAACATTCGATTCGAAAAAAGTTTTACCAAAGATTTGTGTTTACTGCTTAAAGCATCCGGTTGTATTGCGGTTTCTGGTGGTCTCGAAGTTGCTTCCGATAGATTATTAAAATTAATTGATAAAGGCGTAACGGTAGAACAAGTAGCTAAAGTGACTCGAAATTTCACCGAAGCAGGCGTTATGGTTCATGCGTATTTAATGTATGGTTATCCTACACAAACTATTCAGGAAACGGTGGACAGTCTGGAAATGGTGCGTCAATTATTTGAAGTTGGCGTGTTGCAATCCGGATTTTGGCACCAGTTTGCAATGACTGCTCACAGTCCCGTGGGTTTGTACCCGGAGAAATTTGGTGTTGTAAAAGAAACCGAAGCAATTGGAACTTTTGCCAATAACGATATTAATTATACGGATTCTACAGGAATTGACCATGATAAATTCAGTTTTGGACTCAAAAAATCCTTATTCAACTTTATGCACGGAATCTGTTTTGATTACGAATTGCAGGATTGGTTTGATTTTAAAATTCCAAAGACTAAAATTTCACCTGATTTTATTTTTGACGCTTTACACGAAAACGAGGATTTCAATATCAAGCCTACAGCAAAAATCGTTTGGTTAGGCGGAAAACCATTTGTGGAACATTTCACCAAATCAAAAAAAGGAAATTCCTGGGAAATGATGACTTTGACTTTTCATGATAAAAAGGAAAGTTTCAATATTCGAACTAATAAAAACGAAGGTGAGTGGTTAGTTGAGATGCTGCTTAAAATTTCTGTTGCGAATGTAAAAATTTTCACATTTCAAGAAATTAAAGCTAATTTCGAAATACAATTGGAAGATTTTGAATTGTTTTGGTACTCAAAGCCAATTAAAACCCTTAGAGAGTTTGGATTATTAGTTTTGTAAAATATTTCCATTTAACTATATCTATTTAGCATAATTTTTAATTTTTGGTTTACGAAAACGTTTTCTTTTACTTATTTTTACGAAACTAAAATAGAAACAAATGAGTATTGGTTATAAAGTTAATGTAAACGACACTTTTCATTTTGATTTGGAAAAAGAAAGTGTTTCACAATTGGATGCAGTGCGTGTGGAAACGGATAAATTCCATATTTTACACGAAAACACACCTTATCAAGCGGAAATCATCGCTTCTGATTTTCTACAAAAAAACTACACAGTCAAGGTAAACAACAATACTTATATTGTTGCCATTTCTAATCCATTGGACATTTTGATTAAGGAAATGGGATTCGAAACAGGTCTCTCCAAACAAGTCAATTTTATCAAAGCGCCAATGCCCGGATTGATTCTCGAAATTAGTGTGGTGGAGGGACAAGAGGTAAAAGAAAATGACAATTTAATTATTCTTGGCGCTATGAAAATGGAAAATAGTTTTCTTTCTACGCGCGATGGCGTTATCAAAACCATTTCGGTTGCTGTAGGAGACGCCGTGGATAAAGGACAATTGTTGATTGAATTCGAATAATTATATACCGCTAATTCGTAAATTATAAATTGAGTGTTGAATTATTCAACGGAATTGATTGTAGGGAATTAAAATTAGCGAATCTGCAGTTAAAAAATAAAAAATGAAAAAAATATTAGTTGCCAATAGAGGGGAAATTGCCATCAGGGTGATGAAAACCGCACAAAAAATGGGTATTAAAACTGTAGCAGTATACTCAACTGTCGATAGAAATGCACCCCACGTAAAATTCGCTGATGAAGCCGTTTGGATTGGAGAAGCACCTTCGAGTCAATCGTATTTGTTAGGAGGTAAAATCATAGAGGTTGCTAAGTCTTTAAATGTAGATGCCATTCATCCCGGTTATGGATTTTTGAGTGAAAATGCAGATTTTGCTGAAGAAGCCGAAAAAAATAACATCATTTTTATTGGTCCAAAATCGAAAGCGATAAAAATAATGGGAAGTAAATTAGCGGCTAAAGAGGCTGTTAAACAATACGACATCCCAATGGTTCCTGGTTTTGACCAAGCCATTACGGATGTCGAAAAAGCAAAAGTAATTGCGAAAGAAGTTGGTTTTCCAATACTGATTAAAGCTTCAGCTGGTGGTGGAGGAAAAGGAATGCGAGTGGTAGAAAGCGAAGCGGATTTCGAATCTCAAATGGATCGTGCTATTAGTGAAGCTATTGCTGCTTTTGGAGACGGTTCTGTTTTTATCGAAAAATATGTTGGTTCACCAAGACATATCGAAATCCAAGTTATGGCAGACAGTCATGGCAATGTCCTGTATTTCTTTGAAAGAGAATGTAGCATCCAGCGTCGTCACCAAAAAGTGATAGAAGAAGCGCCTTCTTCTGTTTTAACACCAGAATTGCGTAAAAAAATGGGAGAAGCAGCCGTTTTGGTAGCTAAATCCTGTGATTATTTAGGAGCTGGAACTGTTGAATTTTTATTGGATGAAAATAACAATTTCTACTTCTTGGAGATGAATACGCGTTTACAGGTGGAACATCCCGTTACGGAATGGATTACTGGAACCGATTTGGTCGAACTCCAAATCAGAGTGGCCAGAGGTGAAGAATTAGCAATTAAACAAGAAGACTTAAAAATAAAAGGACATGCAATGGAATTGCGTGTTTATGCCGAAGATCCTTTGAATGATTTCTTGCCTAGTGTGGGTCATTTGGATGTATATCAATTACCTGTTGGCGAAGGAATTCGTGTGGATAACGGTTTTGAACAAGGTATGGATGTTCCTATTTATTATGATCCTATGTTAGCCAAATTAATCACTTATGGAGAAACTCGCGAGGAAGCGATTCAAATTATGATTAAGGCCATTGAAGATTATCATGTCGAAGGCGTGCAGACAACATTGCCTTTTGGGAAATTTGTTTTTGAACATGAGGCGTTTCGTTCTGGGAAATTTGACACGCATTTTGTAAAAAATTATTACAGCGCCGAAATGTTAAAAAATCAAATAGCCCAAGAAGCCGAAATCGCTGCCAAGGTCGCTTTGAAACAATATTTTGAAGATCAAAAAATCGTACGCTTACCGAATTAAAATATTTTTTTTAACCATTAAGAGATTAAGTTTCATTAAGAAAAGTAAAACTTAACTATAATGGTTTTATTAGAATCTGTGGCTAATATTAAAAGAATAAATTAGCCACAGATTAAAATGATTTCCACAGATTTTTTTTAATAATGAGCATGAAATCTGTGTGAATCTGTGTAATCTGTGGCGAAAAAAAATTTGGCTTTAGTCACAAGCAAAAGGGTTATTAAAACTTAGCGGTTAAAAAAAGAATAGTATGAAAGACAAAATAGAGGCATTAAATGATAAAATTTCCGAAGCTCATTTAGGTGGAGGTAAAAACAGAATTGCAAAACAACATTCGAATAAAAAGCTAACGGCGAGAGAACGCGTTAATTATTTGATGGACGAAGGTTCTTTTGAAGAAATAGGGATGTTGGTGACGCACCGAACATCTGATTTTGGAATGGAAAAAGAATTGTATTACGGAGATGGAGTCATTACCGGATACGGAACCATAAATGGACGATTGGTTTATATTTTTGCTCAAGATTTTACCGTTTTTGGTGGTTCGTTATCCGAAACTCATGCTGAGAAAATTTGCAAAGTGATGGATATGGCGGTCAAAATGGGAGCGCCCATGATTGGACTGAATGATTCTGGTGGAGCACGTATTCAGGAAGGTGTTCGTTCTTTGGGTGGCTATGCTGATATTTTTTACAGAAACGTTCAAGCAAGCGGTGTGATTCCACAAATATCTGCTATTATGGGCCCTTGTGCCGGTGGAGCAGTATATTCCCCAGCCATGACTGATTTTACGATGATGGTGGAGGATACTAGCTATATGTTTGTAACAGGTCCGAATGTGGTAAAAACTGTAACCAATGAATCGGTAACTTCGGAGGAATTGGGAGGTGCAAGTACGCACTCCACAAAATCGGGTGTGGCGCATATTACTTCTACCAATGATGTGGAATGTCTGGAGGATTTGAAGCGCTTGTTAAGTTATTTGCCACAAAGCAACAAAGAAAAACCACACAATTTACCTTACGAACTGAATGATGAGATTCGTGCCAAATTAGCGACTATTATTCCGGATAATCCCAATAAACCGTACGATATGCACGAGGTTATTGGTGGTATTATTGATGAAGATTCGTTTTTTGAAATTCATAAAAATTATGCCGAAAATATCCTTGTGGGTTTTGCTCGATTGGGAGGAAAAAGCATAGGAATTATAGCCAACCAACCGATGATTTTAGCTGGATGTCTGGATGTGAACAGTTCGAAAAAAGCGGCAAGATTTACCCGTTTTTGCGATTGTTTTAATATTCCATTATTAGTTTTGGTGGATGTACCAGGATTTTTACCGGGAACTGATCAAGAGTGGAACGGAATTATCGTTCACGGTGCGAAACTGTTGTACGCCCTTAGTGAAGCAACCGTGCCGCGAGTAACTGTAATTACCCGTAAAGCGTATGGTGGTGCGTATGATGTGATGAACTCTAAACACATTGGTGCCGACATGAATTTTGCTTGGCCAACTGCTGAAATTGCGGTAATGGGAGCCAAAGGTGCCTCAGAAATCATCTTTAAAAAAGAAATAAGTGAAGCGGATGATCATGAAGCCAAACTCTTAGAAAAGGAAGCTGAATATGCAAATTTGTTTGCTAATCCTTATACAGCAGCGCAACGTGGTTTTGTAGATGAGGTAATTTTACCACAAGACACCCGACGTAAATTGATAAAAGCATTTAGTATGCTCGAAAATAAAAAAAGCATTACTCCTAATAGAAAACACGGAAACATTCCTTTATAATTACTGGCTAGAATTAAATAAAATAAATATTGAATTACCCCAAAAAGTTAAATACTATTTGGGGTTTTTTTAGAAAAAAAATTAAATAATCCGACTGCTGTCTTAAAGATAAAAATTATCCAGTTTAGATTTTTGGAAAAATAATCGTTTGGTTCTGGTTTTACTAGAATCAATTTTTTATAAATCTGTTGAAAATTCCAACAGATATTTTGAATTTTATTTAACGTCAGAGGACAAATTGATATCAGCGTTGCAATGGAATAAATGATTAAATAAATCGGGGTTATGATAAACTGCATTAGTTTAATGTGTTGGGTTTTTTTTATGATAAAAAAAGTTTAACTTGCGTCAGCAAAAAAAAGTGATATATCTTACAAAAATGGAAGATACTGGTAGTCTTTTTTTAGATTTGATTGTAACATATGAAAAAATTTATAGAATTAAATACGTATTCAAAACTATTGATTTTGATAATCTCAACAAGTATTTTCTTTTTTCTAATTTACATATTGCTTTATCTTTATACTGTTCAAGAAGAAAGTCATTTTTACAAAACTACGTATAATCAATATGACAAAGAAGTGAAATCTTTGTTTAGGCTTGATTCTAAAACAGCTACAGCGACTATTATTGATGTTACCTATTGGAATGAATTGGTTCAGTTTACAAAAACAAAAGATGAAAAGTGGTATAATCAATATGTTTTAAATGAATTTGAATCGTATGGAGTTGATTATATTGGTATTTATGGATTAGATAAAAAAATAATCAATAAAACAGTTTCTCCTAAGATTAGAAGCTTTGATTTTATCCCAAAAGAGATGATGTCTATGCTTTATAAATCTAAACTTAAAAGATTTTATATAAAAATTCCAGAGGGAATTGTTGAGGTTTTTGGTGCAACTATTCATCCTTCTAATGATCCTAAAAAGATTAAAACCAGTCCTTCTGGTTATTTTTTTATGGCAAGACTTTTAGATGAATCCTTTTTGAAGAGGTTAGGTATTATAAGTAACTCAAAAATCTACTTGTCTTCAAGTGATGCTGTGACAGCTAATGAAGATGATTTTGTTATAGTTAGTTTAGATCTAAAAGATTGGAAAAATGAAGTTGTGGTTAATTTGATTTTTAAAAGACCTTTTAATTTAAACTATACGAACTCAAAAGAGATTCTTTTTATTGTTGTTTTCGTTTCGTTGATAAGTATTTTTGTCTACGTTTATTATACTAAAAGATGGGTTTATAATCCCCTAAAGTTAATTAAAAATATATTAGAAACAGGCAATGTAAATTCTATCAACAGTTTAAAGAGGTCTGACGGTGAATTTGGATATATAGGAAACTTATTTGAAGAAAACAGCAATCAACGGAAGCAATTAGAAATTTCTAAACAGAAAGCAGAAGAAAGTGATACTTTAAAATCATCTTTTTTGGCTAATTTATCGCATGAAATCAGAACGCCTATGAATGCCATCATGGGTTTTAGTGATTTACTGCTTGATTCAAAATTAGAGGAAAAAGAAAGGTTAGAGTATTTAAAAATTATAAAAAATAGTGGTGGAAGTTTGGTTTCCATTATTGAAGATCTGATTGAAATGTCTAAAATTGATGCAAAGCAAATTACACCTAATATTAAAGGATTAGATATAGAAAAGTGCATTACAGAATTGTATGATTCCATCAAGGTCACGATTCCTAAAGACAAAGATATTCAATTTTATATCATTGAAAATTCTGAGAAACTGCAAGGAAATATTTTAACAGATGAAACAAAACTGAAACAGATTATTGTTAATTTAATAACCAATGCATTAAAATTTACAGATAGAGGTTTTGTTGCTTTTGGTTATTCAATAAATAAAGAAAAAGAAGTTTTAGAATTTAAGATAGAAGACTCAGGTATGGGTATCAGCGAAAATTATTTAAAAGTAATTTTTGATAGATTTAGAAGAATTGAAGGCGATGGGTCTATAGAATTATCAGGATTAGGTCTTGGGTTGTCTATTACAAAAGCTTATGTTGAATTGTTGGGAGGAGAAATAACGGTAAGTTCTACAATTGGTTTAGGTTCTGTTTTTTCATTTACAATACCATTAAAATTTGATCATTCCGTAAAGGCGAGGAAACCCAAAAAAGAAAAATATCATTATACTAATTATGATAATGAGATTATTTTAATTGCAGAAGATGATACCATTAATTACATGCTCTTGAAAAAAATTATAGAATTAAAAAACCATACTGTTATAAGAGCTAAAAACGGGCAAGAAGCCGTAGATATTTGTACAGAAAATCCAAATATTACTTTGGTCTTTATGGATATAAAAATGCCTGTTTTAGATGGTTTTCAAGCTTACCAAAAAATAAAAATGATAAAACCAGAACTTCCTGTTATTGCTCAAACGGCTTATTCCTCATTTGAAGATAAAGAGAAAATGATGCAATTTGGTTTTATGGACTGTATTACAAAACCATTGGATAAAGAAAAAGTATTCGAACTACTTGACACAGTTTTTATGGAAATGCACAAGTAAATTAACGAGATTTAACCTAATGTTTGCTTTTTTTTATTTGTTTAGAAAATTCTTCAAAATTTCACAAACAGGTCTATCTTTTTCTCGTGATTTTTTTCCATCCTTGCATTAATAGCTTTAATTTTACTAGTTCTAGAATTTTATCGAGTATTTGTGAAGTTGATACAATTTCAAACAATAAGTTGATTTCTAAAACTTACATTTCAAAGAATTTAAATTAAAAGCACATGATTTTTAAATCAATAAATCCGTTTTCACAACTTACTATTGGCGAGTATGAAGTCTTGACTAATGCACAACTGAATCAAAAACTACAATTGTCTGAGCAAGCTTTTAAAAATTGGAAGCAAACCACATTTAAGCAAAGAGCAGATATGATGCTAAGGCTTGCGTCTATACTTAGAGAAAAAAAACTGGAGTTGGGATTGTTGATTACTAATGAGATGGGTAAAGTTTTGTCTGAAAGTATTTCTGAAGTTGAAAAATCAGCTGGAAACTGCGATTTCTATGCCCAGAATGCAGAGCAGTTTTTAAAGGATGAATATTACAATACTCCTTTCAAGAGTATGTCTGTTTATGACCCAATGGGAGCAGTATTTGCAATAATGCCATGGAATTATCCTTTTTGGCAAGTATTGCGTTATGCAGCTCCAGCAATTATGGCGGGAAATGTAACGCTTTTAAAACATGCATCTAACGTTATTGGTTGCGCAAAAGCAATTGAAAATGTATTTTTAGAAGCGGGTTTTCCTGAAGGTGTTTTTCAACAAATCACAATAGAAATTCCTCAAATTGAAAGTGTAATTGCGTCTAATATTGTACAAGGAGTTACTTTGACTGGGAGTGAAATGGCGGGTTCATCAGTTGCTTCGTTGGCAGGAAAACACATCAAGAAATCTGTAATGGAATTGGGTGGTTCGGATGCTTTTATAGTTTTGAATGATGCAAATCTTGAAAATGCGGCAACGATTGCTGCACAATCCAGAATGTTAAACGCAGGTCAGGCATGTATTTGTGCCAAACGATTTATTGTTACTGAAAAAGTAGCAGATGAATTTACGGCTCTCTTTAGCCAGAAAATAAAATCATTGCATCAAGGAAATCCATTGCAAGAAGGAATTAATATGGGGCCGCTAGCTCGGTTGGATTTAGCTGAAAAATTAGCAATTCAATTGGAAAAATCATTGTTACAAGGCGCAAAATTAATAGTAGGAGGAGAGCGGGATGACTGCAATTTTAAACCCACATTAATTGATTTTGTTGATACTAATAATATTGCGTTTCAAGAAGAAACATTTGGTCCATTGGCTACAATTACTAGAGCTAAGGATGCGCATGATGCTGTGAATATTGCTAATAATCATAGATATGGTTTAGGTGCTGCAATCTGGTCAGATGACCGCAAAAATGCCTATTTATTAGCACGAAAAATTGAAGCCGGAAATGTATTCGTGAATTCGTTAGTGAGGTCGGATTCTAGAATTCCTTTTGGAGGTGTAAAAAAATCAGGATACGGAAGAGAATTAGGTGCAATAGGAATCAAAGAATTTATGAACGTGAAATCATTGATTATAGAATAATTGTATTGAATACTATTTATAAATAAAGAAACGAGAACAGAAATTGTGTTTTATACAAATCTGTCCTCGTTTTTTTATTCAATATATTTCTACTTCATAAAGTAGAGATATGAATTTATTATCAAATTTTTTAATAAGTATAAATAGCTGCTTTTAAGTTTTTGGGTTTATTAGAAAGAATCACGATAAATTGAGAACCTTTATCAGCTGCATTTTGTTTTAATCGTTTCTCACCGTTATCAATAAACGATAATGGAGTTTCTCCCTTAGTTCCTGAATAGAAACTAGTAATCAATCCAGTTTCTTTCAATCCTTTAGTTTGATGTTTTTTTAGTACAACAACCTTTTTATAATCGGATTTCCCATTCAGTTGAATTTTTTCAGATATGACTTCAGAGGTGCTTTTTGATTTTTCATTCAACTGTGACACGGCATATTGACTTATTGTCTTTTCTTCAGCGCTTTTAGGTAGTGTGTAATAAACCAAATTATTTTCATTTTTTATAAAGTTTATTTCAATTGTTTCTCCATCATGTTTAACGATTTGATGGGTTTGCGCGATTAATGAAGACGTAAATAAAATAGTGAATGTTATAAATAAATTTTTCATGTGTTTAAATAATAGGATGTGAATATGAATTTGTTTTCAATTTGCGATGTATGGTAATAATGGTTTTAATAAAAAATGGAATAGACTATTCTGGTGGAGGAGTCAGATTTTTTATCACAAACTCCTTGACTATAAATAAGTCAAAAGAACTAAAACTGTTTTTGATTAAAGAATAACATTTGAAACAATTAAAAAATTCAATTGAATCTATAAAAACTAATTTTAGTTTGCTCTCATTAGTGTTTTCTTCAGTATTATTTTCTGCTAATTCGTATAAATCGTATTGCTTCTCAAACATAAATATTGAAAACTTATCACTAACCCAAATAAAGGTGAAAGTGACAGCTACAAGTAAAATGATGATTTTTGATATCGTGTTAAACATGACATAAATATACAAAAATAGCAATCTTTAAACAATTAAAATTTTCATAAAATCAGTTTTAATAATGGTGGAATTTAGGTTTTTACAATTCTGGATTCAGTTCTAATTTTTGGAAGTGTAAATAGTGTTGAGAACGATTAAAATACTTCAAATTGATGTTAGTGAGAATGTATTCAATATTTTAGTTGTTTTTTTTAATTATTTTTTAAAATTGAGTTTGAGTATAAAATAATAGGGGTATATAATTTATGACATATATAAAAACGCATAAATAGCTAATTTTTTATCTTATATAATATTTTAGTATAAAAAAATAGGGGGTGTGTAGTTTTTAGTATTTATTGTATTTTTAAAATAGTTACTTAAAAATACGGAATATCTATTATTTTTTGTTGAATTTTAGTTATTAATAATTCTTCTCAAAACAAAGTAAAAAAGTGCTAAATAGTAATTAAAGTGAATTAAAAGTTAATAAATTCGCTTCATAAACTAGAGAAATTTACATTTTATAAAGAGAATTAAAGTGCAGTTTTCTTTAGTTTTTGAAATTATATTTTTTCAAAGAAGGATAAACCAAGACCAATATATTAACCAAACTAGATTACTAATTAAAACCATTTAAAGATGAAAAAATTCCTAACTATTTTAGCATTATCGCTAATAACAAGTTTAACTTTTGCACAAGATACTACTGTTGTACCTTCAACTACTTTTGCAGGTTCTGCTGATGCCTATTATAAATATGATTTCTCGGGAGTAGACAACAGTTTTACCAGCTTTACAAATTCACACAATTCTTTTGAATTAGGTATGGCTTCCATTGAAGCATCTCACAAAATGGGTAAAGCTTCAGTTTTTGTTGACTTGGGTTTCGGTAGCAGAGCTTCTCAATTTACTTATAATGACGACTCAACTACATTTATGATTAAGCAATTGAATTTTACCTATGAGTTTTCAGATAAATTTAAAGTAACTGCAGGAAGTTTTGGAACTCATGTTGGCTATGAATTATTGGATGCAGTAGACAATAAAAACTACAGTATGTCATATGCATTTACGTATGGACCGTTTTTTAATACGGGTGTTAAAGCACAATATACTTCTGGAAAATTTACCTTTATGGCTGGGGTTTCAAATCCAACAGATTTTAAAACCACAATCGAAGCGGGGTCTAGCCAAAAAACTTTCATTGGTCAACTAGGGTATATTGGTGACACTGGAAGTGCATATTTCAATGTTACTTCCGGAAGTAGCAATCCTATTTCTGATGAAAATAAAACACAATTTGATTTTGTAGGTTCAAAAAAAGTTAGTGACTCTTTCTCTTTAGGATTCAACGGTACGTATGCAATGACTAACAATGACTTTGATAGTTCTTTGGATGGTGAATGGTTTGCTCTAGTAGGATATGCTAATTTCGCATTCAAAGAGTCATTAAGCTTAGCTTACAGATTAGAGTATTTAGATGCTAAAAATGCTACTGCGGGACTTGGTTCACTTGCTGGAACTAGTATTGTAGGTAATACGTTGTCATTAAATTATAAGGTAGGAAACTTGACTATTATTCCTGAGTTCCGTGTTGACAAAGCTTCAGAAGATATTTTTACAAATAGTGATGCTGCGCCAAAAGGTTTAACAGCTTATGCCTTACTGGCGACTACTTACTCGTTCTAGTATTGAATTAATATTTTTTTTGCTGCTAAGATGCTTTCAAGTATTTTGGCAGCTTTTTTTTGTTAAGATGTAATAGCTGTTTTTGTTAGTAATTCAAAAAGTTGACTGATTTATGCTATACTGCAATAACTTCTTATACTAGTTGTGAAATGTTTTTTTGTCAAAAACTCTGAGGAAGTATAACTTTGAGTAGTAATAAACTAAGTGAAGAGTTTGAATTAATGTGGCTTTAAATACAAAACGGTCTTTTGAAAGATTCAAAAAACCGTTTTTATGGTAATGTATATTATGTAAACAGCTTATTGTTTTTTATAAATGGAATAAATGGTGTTTCTAGTTTTTTCATCCAATACAGCATTAACTTCTGTTTGTATATAATGTAATTTAAAAGCAGTTATAGCTGCTGGTAGATTTTTTGTATCATACCCTATAATTCGCAATCCTTGTTCAACATTAAAATCAATTGGAGCATTTTCTAAAAATTCATCTGGCCAAAGACCAAAACCTTTGTCTGCTAATATTTTCCAAGGAAATAATTGACTAGGATCTTTTTTTCTAGTTGGAGCAATATCTGCATGTCCAATGATGTTTTGAGTAGGAATGTTGTAATCTTTTTTTAGCTTAGTCAAAAGAGCCAGTAAGCTATTGATTTGTAATTCAGAAAAAACTTCGAATCCATTGTTGTCTAATTCAATGCCTATTGATGCCGAGTTGATATCTGTATTTCTTCCCCAGGTACCAGCACCTGCATGCCAAGCTCTTAAATAATCATTCAACATTTGCACTACTTTACCATCGTCTGAAATTAGATAATGGGAGCTCACTTGTGATTCTATTTTTGTAAATGTTTTTAATGTTTGCTGTAATGAATCCTGTGCAGTATGATGGATAATAATGAAATTTGGCTTTCTTAAATTAAAATTTACGGTTCCTATCCATTCTGTATTTACGCCGTTTTGCAGAGGCGTAGGACCCATTTTGAAAAGTGTGTCTTTGTATGTATGTAACTGTTTCGTGTATACTGTGTCAATGTTTATTTCTACATGGGGTATAACAGTTAATGGCTTTGAATCTTTATTAGAAATAGTTTCTTTTAATGTTTTTAGCTTTGAATCATATATTTTTTCACTCTTTTTATAAGGATTTGTAGAGCAAGATGCAGCGATAACTGTCAAAATAAGGTAATAGAAAATTTTTCTCATGTAGGTTTTCATTTAGCAACATACTAAAAAATCGATTAATTGGATTTCTTTTTAGATTTCGATTTTTTAGGATTTTTAGCTTCTTCGTTCATGGCTATATATTTTATCTTCTGGTCCTTGTTTAATAATTCCATTACTTTTCTATCAGTAGTTTCAGAAAGAGCCGTTATGTTTTTAATTTTGTCTTCTTGACTAACTTCTGCTTTTATAAGCATGCCTTGCGTTTTTATACTTTCGGTCAAAATATTCGAAATTGCTATTATCTGAAGTTCGTCTAGTATGAGTTCCGGCTGAATTCTCTTAATAATTTTTTCTACCGTTACTTCAACTGGAATTTCTTTTGGTTTGTCTTGGGTTCTGGATTGATCCATAGCACTGTTCATTCTACGATTATTTCCATTTCCAAAACCATTATTCCCGAATTGTGCAGAAATTATATTTGTTGATAATAAAATAAACGCGATGATTAATAATGATTGAATTGATTTCATATTTATTTTTTAAAATGGATTAAAATCGTCTTTAGAAAATTACGCAGGCTCTCCGTACAAATCAAATTCTGTAGCCTCAATTATTTTGATCATTGCAAATTCACCCGTTTTTACATAATGTTTTGATGCGTCAATCAAAACCTCATTATCTACATCTGGGCTGTCAAATTCAGTTCTTCCTACAAAATGGCCACCTTCTTTTCTGTCAATAATACATTTAAATGTCTGTCCTACTTTCTCTTGATTTAAGTCCCAAGAAATTTGCGACTGTAATTCCATAATTTCGTTAGCACGTTCTTGCTTTACATTGTCCGGCACATCATCTTCTAGTGCGTAAGCATGTGTGTTTTCTTCATGAGAATAAGCAAAACATCCCATTCTGTCAAACTTCATTTCTTGAACAAAATCTTTCAAGATATTGAAATCTTCTTGAGTTTCTCCTGGATATCCTACAATCAAAGTTGTACGAATAGCCATTCCGGGTACAGCAGCACGGAAATCTTTCAATAATTTTGTTGTTTTTTCTTGAGTGGTTCCACGACGCATTGATTTCAGGATAGAATCTGAAATGTGTTGTAACGGAATGTCAATATAATTACAAATTTTAGGCTCGCGTTTCATGATTTCTAAAACATCCATTGGAAAACCGGTTGGAAAAGCATAATGCAAACGAATCCATTCAATTCCTTCAACTTTTACTAACGCTTCCAATAGTTCTCCAAGAGCTCTTTTTTTGTAAATATCTAATCCGTAATAGGTTAAGTCTTGAGCGATCAAGATCAATTCCTTTACTCCATTTTTAGCCAAGCCTTCAGATTCTTTAACTAATTTTTCAATGGTTTGCGAAACGTTTTTTCCTCGCATCAACGGAATGGCGCAAAAGCTGCAAGGTCTATCACAACCCTCTGAAATTTTTAAATACGCATAATTTTTTGGAGTTGTAGTCAATCTTTCTCCCAGTAATTCATGCTTATAATCTGCTCCTAAAGCTTTTAATAATTGAGGTAACTCTGTAGTTCCAAAAAACTGGTCTACATTTGGTATTTCTTTTTCTAAATCGGGTCTGTAACGTTCAGATAAACATCCGGTAACGAATACTTTATCGACCAATCCTCTTTCTTTTTTGTCTGCATATTCCAAAATCATATTTACTGATTCTGCTTTAGCATTATCTATAAATCCACAAGTATTTATTACAATGATATTTCCCTCTTCTGCTTCTGGAGCTTCGTGTGTAACGTCCTTTCCACTTGCGCGAAGTTGTCCCATTAAGACTTCACTATCATATACATTTTTCGAACACCCTAGAGTGATTACGTTGATTTTATTCTTTTTTAAAGACTTAGTTCTCATAACATTAGAATCCCTATAATTTGGGAATTTTGCAAAATTACAATTTTTATTTTTAGGACCATAAATCTTTGTGTTTTTTATAGAGCTATTCCTGCTGTACGTTTCAAACAAAGTTTATTGAACTCGCATAATAATGAAAGCTAGTTTGAAGTAATCTCCCAAAATTAAGGGAGGATTTCTCCCGACACTTCGGGACAATCATGGCTAAAAAAAAATCCGTTTAGTCTAAAAAATAGCGAAACGGATTTTAAATTATATTTTTTGATGAGCTATAATTCAAATAGTAATGTAACTGAAACATTATTGTTTATGGCATCAACACTTGCACCATCTGTAAATCCTTGATTAAAAAATCCTTGTTGTGAATTTCGTTTTGCATACGAGTACGCTAAATCTACTTTGGTTGAACCAAAATTATACCCTAAACCTGCAGAAAATCCAGTTAAGTCTCCTATCGTTGTTTTGTTTTTATATGGACTTTGCTCAAAACGGTATCCACCTCGTAAGCTTAATGCGTCTATTTTGTACTCAGCACCTAATCTTAATTCGCTTGTAGTGTCTAATATCGAATTCATATCACTGTTTAGACTATTAAAATAAGGGTCGTTTACAGGCTTAAATTGAGTGTTGCTGTAATCCTTAATAGCGTAATCAACACTTATTAAACCAGATTTTCCAAAAATATAGGCAAAACTTCCAGTAAGTTTACTTGGAGTTTGTAATTTATATGGTTCGTAAATATTAATTACTTGCGGGTCTACATCATCAGGTTCTAATTCTCCACCAGTATTAGCACTTACAGCAATTAAACTTTGTGATAGTTCGTCTGTCAATTTATACCAAGTCGAAGATTCATACGCTAATCCCAAGCGAACTTCATTTGTCAATTTTGCAATGGCTCCCACTTGAAACGAGAATCCTGTTCCGTAAGTGTTTAAGTCATTATTGAATATCAATCTTGAAACAGTGTAATTATTTGTTAAGGGTGCATTATTATCCTCATAAAAACTTGTTGATCTTTGATAATCTGTAAAATGGGAATTTAAGTTCAACCCAATGTACAATTTATCTTTGTAAGAAGTGGCTGCGTTGAATACTAACTTTCCGTTATAGCCAGTGCTGTAAACAGAGTTTTCTTGGTAATAATTCCCTCCTGATGGAACATTTGAAGAATATTGTGTGTTATTTGAATTATTCTCATCAACTGGGTTAATTATAAAGCCTTCGTAACCTAAAAAAGCTTGTTGTCCTCCGTAATCTAAGTCCTCAAAATTTGAATTTTGTATCACATTCAAAGGAATCCCATTGGCATAACTTAAAAAATAATTAGCTATTGAATTGTTTGGATTGGTTCCTGCAGCATATAATCCATTATTAAAATTATTGGTATTTTCATAATTGATACCCAGTGAAACTTTTTTCCAATTGCTGTTTGTGCTTTTGTTATTAAAGACAAAAACAGCTCCGGCTTGATTCAAATCAAAAGAGTTATTTTTTTCGTTATTTGTACTGCCAAAATAATTAGAATTATTTTTTGTGCCAAAATTACTTAGGGTCAGAGTCATTTGGTTATTTGTAAATATAGCAGAACCCGCAGGATTTACATTTAGCGAGGATAAATCACCTCCAAGAGCACCAAAAGCACCACTCATAGCTCTAAAACGAGCTGTTCCATTTAGGTTATCTTGTGCGTAGCGCATCGCGTCCGATATTTCTTGTGATTGTGCAACGCTTACAGTGAAGCCTAAAGCTAATAAATATATGTATTTTTTCATTTTTAATTTGTAGGTTTTAGTTTAATGTCAAAATAGGAATGTTTATAAATTAATTATTATCCTCTACCACCTCTTCCGCCACCTCCAGATGATCTTCCTCCGCCACCATAATTCCCTGAACTATTTGAGCTAGGACTGTATGATCTTGAATTGTTGTCGTTTCTTGTACTTGGAGAATATGATCTTTCAGATCTGCTGTTATCACTGCGTGTGCTATTCATATTAGATCTTCTACCAGATGAATTATTGGAATTGTTTTGATATTGACCTTGATTTCTTGAAAATGTTGGACCAGTTCTGTTGAATCCGTTTGTACCACTTCTCCTAAAATCATTATTCGTATTTCCTCTGTAATCTAAATTAGTTCTACGATTAACTGTATTAGTTTGGTTTCTAGAGTAATTTGCTGAACTTCGGGTATTGTAATTTCTATTACTACTTGTATTGTTGGCATAAGAAGAACCTCTTCTACTTGGGTTGTAAGAATAGATTCTGTTATTATTAGGGTGTCCCCAATTGTTGCCATACCAGTTATTCCATCCCCAATTATTCCAGCCAAAACCGCCATTCCAACCCCAGTTATTCCAACCCCAATTGTTCATTCCCCATCCAAAACCGCCATTCCAACCCCAGTTGTTTCCATACCAATTGTTCATTCCCCAACCAAAACCGCCATTCCAGCCCCAGTTGTTTCCATACCAATTATTCATTCCCCATCCATTGTCGTAAATGTTTACGCTTACAGTTTGCGGATTACTGCCCCATCCTGGATAATTGTTGTAGTCTAAGCTGTCGTTATCTATGTTATAATCATTGTAATTGTCTACATCTGTAAAAATTTCTACAGATTGGTTGTTGTTATTTTTCAAGGACCCAAAATAGTCTTTGTAGTAGTTATTTGGAGCATTTTGCGTCTCTACTTCTACAGCTCTTCTTGGAGCGTTACCATATATTCCGTCAGAATCATAGTAAGAACTGTTTTGATAGGAGCCACAGGATGTCAACAGAATGCTCAAAAGTCCAACAAAGTAATATATTGTTGGGTTTCGAAAGGAAAGAGTACTAGTTTTCATATATATGGAGTTTTTATTGTTGCACATTACAAAAATAGTTAGTTTTGCTAAACTATTTACTTAAAATTATTAATGCAAAATTTGTGCCAAATTATTCAACATGAGTAAGAACTTAACTACAAGATCAGAAGATTATTCAAAATGGTATAACGAATTGGTTGTCAAAGCCGATTTAGCCGAAAATTCAGGAGTTAGAGGCTGTATGGTTATCAAACCTTACGGATATGCAATATGGGAAAAAATGCAAGCTGAATTGGATCGAATGTTCAAAGAGACAGGTCATCAAAACGCCTACTTTCCGTTATTTGTTCCTAAAAGCATGTTTGAGGCTGAAGAGAAAAATGCGGAAGGATTTGCAAAAGAATGTGCAATTGTAACTCATTATAGATTAAAAAATGACCCGGACAAACCAGGAAAATTAATGGTTGATCCTAATGCAAAATTAGAAGAGGAATTAATTGTTCGTCCTACAAGTGAAGCAATTATTTGGTCTACTTACAAAGGATGGGTACAATCGTACAGGGATTTACCATTGTTAATTAATCAATGGGCCAATGTTGTGCGTTGGGAAATGAGGACCAGATTATTTTTGCGAACAGCAGAGTTTTTATGGCAAGAAGGGCATACTGCTCATGCAACAAAAGCAGAAGCAGTTGAAGAATCAGAAAAGATGATGAATGTATATGCTGATTTTGCTGAGAATTTTATGGCAATTCCAGTTATAAAAGGGGTTAAAACTGAAACAGAACGTTTTGCTGGAGCTGAGGAGACATTTTGTATCGAAGCTTTAATGCAAGATGGAAAAGCTTTACAAGCTGGTACGTCACACTTTTTAGGCCAGAATTTTGCTAAAGCGTTTGATGTTAAATTTGCAAATGCCGAAGGAAAGCAAGAATATGTTTGGGGAACTTCTTGGGGTGTTTCTACTCGTTTAATGGGAGCATTAGTAATGACGCATTCAGACGATCAGGGATTGGTATTGCCTCCAAGTTTAGCACCTATTCAGGTAGTAATTGTTCCTATTTATAAAACGGATGAGCAATTAGCAGCTATAACGGCCGAAGTAAACGTTTTGATAGCTACTTTAAGAAAATTACATATTTCGGTGAAATTTGATGACAGAACCACTCAGAAACCTGGTTTTAAATTTGCTGAATGGGAATTAAAAGGAGTGCCTGTTCGAATTGCTGTGGGTCCAAAAGATTTAGAAAATGGAACTTTTGAGGTGGCAAGAAGAGATACTTTGACAAAAGAAGTGGTTTCTAAAAATGTAATTACTACTTATATTGGTGATTTATTAGAGCAAATTCAAAAAGAATTATTTGAAAAAGCGTTAAAATATAGGAATGCTCATATTACTGAAGTAAATAGTTTTGAAGAGTTTAAAGAAGTTTTAGATACTAAAGGAGGGTTTGTTTCAGCACATTGGGATGGAACTGCTGCAACTGAAGAGAGGATTAAGGACTTAACTAAAGCTACAATCAGATGTATTCCTTTAGATAGGGTTGAAGAAGCGGGAAGTTGTGTGTTTACAGGGGAAAGCTCAGTGGGTAGAGTGTTATTTGCGAAGGCGTATTAAAAAAAAATATTTTTTTTTGCATGTACTATTGTACGTTTCAAAAATAGTTGTATTTTTGCATCCGCATTAGAGAAGCAGGGCCCGTTCGTCTATCGGTTAGGACGCATGGTTTTCATCCATGTAAGAGCGGTTCGATTCCGCTACGGGCTACTTTTTTTATTGCATGTTAAAGTTTTCCTGAACTTAGAAGGAAAAATGGCCCGTTCGTCTATCGGTTAGGACGCATGGTTTTCATCCATGTAAGAGCGGTTCGATTCCGCTACGGGCTACAATTTCAATTTATATTGATAAAAACTTAGGGGATAATGGTCCGTTCGTCTAGGGGTTAGGACGCCAAGATTTCGTCTTGGTAACAGGGGTTCGATTCCCTTACGGACTACAATTAGTTGTAAATAAGTTTTGTAAAACAGAGGTTGGTGTCTCCAATCATTGTTTTATTAGTTAAAACCAAAGTGATTGATTAACAATTGTGGGAGGTTTTTCTTTTTTAACTAATAGTTTATAACAATTATTACATTTAAAAAAAAAACAATAAAATGGCAAATCATAAATCAGCTCTAAAGAGAATTAGAAGTAACGAAAAGAGAAGAGTATTAAATAGATACCAACACAAAACTACTCGTAACGCTATCAAGGCCTTGAGAATAGCTACTGATAAAGCAGATGCTACATCTAAATTGTCAAGCGTGATATCTATGATTGATAAATTAGCAAAGAAGAATATCATTCATGATAATAAAGCTTCTAATTTAAAATCTAAATTGACTAAGCACGTTGCTAAATTGTAATTAATACAATTCTAAGATACAAAAAAAGCCCTTATTTTAAGGGCTTTTTTTTGTATTTAATATTTTTTATTTATTCCATCTTGTTATTAAGATATTCAAGCATTGAACGGGTAATTGGCTTAGATAAGAAGTCAATTACCATTGGGTATTGTTTTGCTTTTTCTAAGTCTTCAGGATCTATAGTGGATGAAAGAACAACGACTTTTATAGTTTTAAATTCTGAAAATTCAGGACTATTAAAATAGTCTAAAAATTCCCATCCTCCCATTACGGGCATGTTTAAATCCAAAAAAATTAATTGAGGATGTTCTATAGGTTTGTCTTTGACGTGTCTTATAGTATTGAAGTAGCTTAGTGCCTCCTCGCCATTTTGAGCAGTAATTATTTCATTAGAAAATGATGATTTGACTATTACTTTTTTGCAAAGCATAAGCGTTATTGGGTCGTCATCGATGCATAAAATTTGATCTAACATTATAGTTTATTTTTAAATGTTAATGTAAATGTAGTTCCTTTATTTACTTCGCTTTCAATTTCGATTGTGCCGCCCATTGTTTCAACTTGTGATTTTACTAAATAAAGACCAAGTCCTTTGCTGTCAGGGTAATTATGAAAACGTTGATAAAGACCAAATACTTTATCTCTATTTCTTTTTAAATCGATACCAATTCCGTTGTCTTTAAATATTAATTCAACATTATCGCCAATTTCACGGTTGGTTACAGTTATTTTTAGCTTTCTGTTTTCGGATTTATATTTTATTGCATTTGTTAAAAGATTTAATAATATACTTTCGAAATAAGCTTTATTGATATTAATGTTTGTATTTTTTTCGAAATTAAGATTTATGATTGGTTTGTATAATTCAATTTGAAAATTTAGTTGGTTTAAAACATTTTCAAAAACTTCTTTTATTTGAACATTTTCTTTTTGAATCGAAGGATTGTCTTTAATGATTATAACTTTTGCCAAATCATTAATAGTTTCGTTTAATAAATGAGTAGATTTATTAAAACCATTTAAGATTTCGTTTAATTCTTGATTTTCAACAGGTATGTCTTCTAGTAGATTAAGTAATCCTGTTAAATTTGATAATGGAGCTCTGAGATTGTGGGAGGTAATGTACGAGAATTGCTTTAAGTCTTTATTGTTTTGTGTTAATTCTCTAATAAGTTGTTCTTTTTCTTTTTCTTGCTTTTTTTCATCAGTTATGTCTCTTTGTATGGAAATCCAGTGCGAAAGTTCATTTTCAGAATTATAAATTGGAATCATTGAGAAGCGAACCCAGTATTCTTCTCTTTTTTTGTTTATGCTAATAGTTTCTATTAGACATTCTTGTTTGTTTTTAATAGAGTCAAGAAGTTTTTTTAGTTCGTTAATATCAGAATTTGGACTATTGAAGGGATCTGCTGGTTTTCCGGAAATTTCTTCAAATTCATATCCTGACATTGAAGAAAAAGCTGGATTGGCATAAATAACGTTAGGAATTTTATCGTCAAGAGAGTTGGCTTCGGTAATGATAATTGAGTCCTTTGATTGGGTAAATACGGTTTCTAGTAATTTAAGTCTTTGTTCTTCTTCTTTTTGTTTTGTTATGTCTTGTATGGCACCAATCATCCTGATAGCTCTTCCATTTTCATCTTTTAAGAGAAAGCCTCTGTCTAAAACGTATTTATAGGAGTTGTCAGCGCATTTAAAACGGTATTGATCTTGCCAGTTTTCTGTTTTTTGTTCTATAAAAGAGTAAAGTCTAATAGACATTTTAATGCTGTCTTCGGGGTGAATTTTATCAAACCACCATTTAGAACTACTGCCTACTTGATCTTGAGTGTAACCAAAAACATTTTCAATTCCTTTATTCCAAGAAAGGTTGTCTTCTTGTATTTTCCAGTCCCAAATAGTATCGCTTGTTGCTTTTGCTACGATGTCGTATTTTTCATTCGACTCCTTGATTTCGTTATTTGTATTTTTAAGTTTTTCGAAAATGGAGATATTTCGGTTATCGTTTTTTAATAAGACAAGTCTAAAAACTATTCCTGTCAAAAATATAAATATGATATCTTTTGTAAAGGTGTAAAGCTGATGATTTGAATCAGAAATATATTGTAATAATAATTTATGACTAACAATAGCTACAAACAATGAAATTAGAATGTAGATGATGATTACTTGATTGGTTTTGCTTTTCATTACTCAAATATAATTAATTATTGCGGAATTATTAAAGAACATTTGTAACTTATTTTTTAAGATTTTTATAATGGTCTATTTTTGTGTCTAATGGGTTAAGAATATGTAAACTATTACATAAATATTTTTTATATCAAAATAAAGTGTACCTTTGCACCCATTAAAAATCACAGATGGAATCTATTAGAAACATTGCAATTATTGCCCACGTCGATCACGGTAAAACAACTTTGGTTGATAAAATTATGTATCACTGTCAGTTATTTCGTGATAACGAAAATACTGGTGACTTAATCCTTGATAACAACGACTTAGAGCGCGAAAGAGGTATTACCATTACTTCAAAGAATGTTTCTGTAGTTTACAAAGGAACAAAAATTAACATTATTGATACTCCTGGTCACGCCGATTTTGGAGGAGAAGTAGAGCGTGTATTGAACATGGCGGATGGAGTTTGTCTACTTGTAGATGCTTTTGAAGGTCCAATGCCTCAAACTCGTTTTGTATTACAAAAAGCTATTGACTTAGGTCTTAAACCTTGTGTAGTTATCAATAAAGTCGATAAAGAAAACTGTACTCCTGAAGAAGTTCATGAAAAAGTTTTTGACTTAATGTTTGAATTAGGTGCTGAAGAGTGGCAATTGGATTTTCCAACTGTTTACGGTTCTGCTAAAAATAACTGGATGTCTGACCATTGGGAAAACGTAACTGATAATGTGGAAGCATTGTTAGATATGGTTATTGAAAATGTACCAGCTCCTAAAGTTTCTGAAGGAACTCCACAAATGTTGATTACATCTTTAGATTTCTCAGCATTTACAGGTCGTATCGCTATCGGTCGTCTTGAAAGAGGTGTTTTGAACGAAGGTATGCCAATCTCATTAGTAAAAAGAGACGGTACTGTATTTAAATCTAGAATTAAAGAACTTCATACTTTTGAAGGTCTTGGTCGTAAAAAAGTTCAACAAGTAATTGCTGGAGATATTTGTGCAATTATTGGTGTTGAAGGATTTGAAATTGGAGATACTATCGCTGATTTTGAAAATCCAGAAGCTTTAGCAACTATTGATATTGATGAGCCTACGATGAGTATGTTGTTTACAATTAATGACTCTCCTTTCTTTGGTAAAGAGGGTAAATTTGTAACTTCTCGTCATATTAGAGACCGTTTAACAAAAGAATTAGAGAAAAACTTAGCAATGAAATTGGGTGAAACTGATTCTGCTGATAAGTTTATGGTTTTTGGTCGTGGTGTACTTCACTTGTCTGTTCTTATTGAAACAATGAGAAGAGAAGGGTATGAGTTACAAATCGGTCAGCCACAAGTTATCATCAAAGAAATTGATGGTAAAAAATGTGAACCAATTGAAGAGTTAACAATCGACTTACCTGAGAATCTTTCAGGAAGAGCGGTAGAGTTCGTTACTATGCGTAAAGGTGAAATGCTGAGTATGGAAACTAAGGGTGAACGTATGATTGTAAAATTTAATATCCCATCACGTGGTATTATTGGATTGCGTAATCAATTGCTTACTGCTACTGCTGGTGAGGCTATTATGGCACACCGTTTTATAGGATATGAGCCTTACAAAGGAGAGATTGCTGGACGTAACAAAGGTTCATTGATTTCTATGGAAAAAGGAAAAGCAATTCCTTATTCTATCGATAAATTACAAGATCGTGGTAAGTTTTTTGTTGAGCCTAATGCTGAAATTTACGAAGGTCAAGTTATTGGAGAAAACTCTCGTGGTGATGATATGTGTGTAAACGTAACGAAAGAGAAAAAACAATCTAACGTTCGTTCTTCTGGAAATGATGAAAAAGCTAGAATCATTCCTCCAATTATTTTCTCATTAGAGGAAGCTTTAGAATACATTCAAAAAGATGAGTATGTTGAGGTTACACCAAAATCTATTCGTTTGAGAAAAATATATTTGACAGAAACAGATAGAAAAAGATTTAAAATCTAATTCTATTTTTTATAAAATTGAAAGCCATTCGTTGATTCGAATGGCTTTTTTTATGAGAATTTAATTTGAAGCTTGTGTATTTTGCCGCAATTAATAGTTTTTAATATTTGATAAATGTCAGAATTCGTTCGAAATAAATTTTAGAAGGAGCTTATGGCATTTTGATTCTATTATCTTTTTAAACTGAAATGTCCTTTTACCTCTCTGCCATCAACTAATTTTATAGAGTACCAATAATCATCTGCTGATAATGGCTGTCCCAAAAATGTACCATCCCATCCTTGGCTAGAAGGAACAATTTGTTTTAAAAGTTTACCGTAACGATCAAAAATATAAATAATTGAATTTTTATTGAAATTTTCATTCACTCCTTTAACATTCCAATAGTCATTATATCCATCTCCATTAGGAGTGAAAAATTTTGGAATACCAATTACCGCAATTGTTTTGCTTACCGTCCCACAACCATTTTTATCATTAATGTAGATTTCATGAATTCCAGCAGTTACATTATCAAAGAAATTAGAATCTTGAAAAGGCCCTGAAGGTGCATCTAAACTATATTGATATTTTCCTTTTCCAGTTACATTTACTGTAATTGAATTTACATCTGATAAATCAACAATTAAAATGTTTGTAATTTGTGCAATATCAGATGCGGTGACTTTTATATTTCTAATTCTACTACAACCGGCAAGGGAACTAACTTCTACGGTATAATTACCTTCTGTGTTAACATTTAATGTTGAATTTGTTTCAGAAGTTAAAATTACATTGTCTTTTGTCCAAACATAAGTATAGTCAGTACTTGGAGTTCCATCTTGAATGCCTGCATCCAATGTCACAAAAAAAGTAGGTAAGTTAGAGCATACTAATTCATTTTCATCAGAATCTGCGTTGGTATCAATATTTGGTTTTGGATTTACGGTTAATGTAATTCTAGGACTCAAACCATAACAAGCATTGTCGACAGTACTTTCGACGCGTACCCATATTTTTTGTTCATTTGGATATCCCTCATTTCTATAGTTTGAAGTATTTGTTATTTCATCACTCTCGGATAGTGCATCTGGTTCATTTTTGTAATACTTAATGGAGTATGGTATTGTTGAGGCTGGTAGAATAGCTTCTATTTCGGCAGTAACACTACTAAAATCAAATGTTGCGATGCCATCAGTGTCATTATTAGCTGCTCCTAAGTCATCACAAATAGAAAACGAACGAGAGAATGAAGCTGGAATTTTAGTTGTAGAAACTATTAATGTTATTTCAGCGATACTATTACAACCATTTTCATTTTCTATGTTGGCCCAAACCTTCATATTTCCTGAAACTGTATTTCTAAAAGCTGTTGGATTGGGGATTAATAGAGATGAATCTCTCTTTTCAGCACCAGCTAGTGAAGTGTAATAAGTAAATGTTTCTGCAGCTGCATTTGAAGAAATTTCATTATTTTTAATCGTTAAATTAAAATCTGAGAAACCATCGGTATCATCATCACATTGTACAATTGTGATAGGACTCACTACTGGTAATGCATAAATTGTCAAAGTTGTTTCTGAAGAAATTAAGCCACATGAATTTCCATTTTTTTCTAGTTTGACTCTGTATTTATTACCATTCATTTCGTTTTTTACTCTTGTTATTAGCAATGTATTGGTTTTTCCTCCTGAATAAGTTGAACCATCTATAATATCAGTCCAAATTCCGCTGGTTAAAAGTTGCCATTGATAAGTGTTTCCTCCGTTATCTACTAACGTAATTTCGGCGTTTTGTAATTCGCATGTAGAAGCAACCGCGGGCTGTTTTGATATTATAATTGGTGCTGAAATTAAATAATCCGGATTGGGTATTGTATACGGAGCCCCAATGACAAGGCCTTTTGAATCTACAGATATTGGTGAATTTCCAAATTTTCCATCATTGTCGGGGTCTGAAAATCCCGCTTCATTGACATCATTACAAAGGTCGTTATCACTGTCCAGATCTCGATAATTTCTTATTCCATCAGTATCTGTATCAACTCCCGTTTCCTCTAAATCTAGAATTCCGTCGTTATCACTATCTAAATCTAGATAATCGTATATGCCATCATTATCATTATCATAAGGGATAAATCCTGGTTCGAACGCATTGTCTAGCCCGTTATTATTAGTGTCTGAATTTGAAAAGTTAACTGAAATATTTTGTTGCGCTTCAATTGTATCTGAAATACCATCGTTGTCGCTATCTGTGTCTAACTGGTCGGGATTTCCATCACCATCAGAATCTTTGGGAACACAAGTAGCAAAAAACTTTAAAGTAGCTTTATTTGAAATGTCATCAGATAAATTTTTGTGTGTAAAACTAATCGCATTTGTTAAGTGTGTTAAAAATTTAAATGTTCCAGTTCCTGCCGCTAAAGCAGTTGTACTGTTTAATCGAAATCGTATTTCAAAGGATGAATATTGTGTTATACCACTTTCATAAATCCCATCATAATTAGTGTCAATCAGTAATTGATTGTTTGGATTGAGGACGGTTATGGTTTTGTCAATATCAGAAATTACAATAAACTCGGCATTTGCATTCAATAAATCAGTAGGATTTGCAGTAGAAGTGTATTCAACTCCTACGCTCATTGGTCTGGCAAAATTCAGTTTATAAGTTACACTATTCCCCTTACCAGCAGGAACTTCGGTAATAAAACTACCGTTAGTATTTCCCGTAAATGTTCCCATTGGCAATCCAGTTCCGAAGGTTGTAACAGTTCCGGTAAAGGAATTGGAGTAACTTCCTACTGATATAGTGCCTGTTGTAGGATTTAAAAGATTTAAATTTTGATCGCCATAGGATTCAGTACAATTAGTAATTCCATCATTATCCAAGTCAATATCAATGTTGTTGTTGCTTCCGTCATTGTCTGAATCTAATGGACAATTGCTTACAGGAATTTTATCCGAGAAAATGGGGTCGGTATTCGAACAACTCGTTATAGTTCCTTTTACCTGATAATATCCCGGTTGTATGGGTTTGTATGAATTTGAATTTGCCCCGTTAATTGGTTCGTCATTGAAATACCATTGAAAAGTATCATATGAAGATAAGGTGCTGATTTTTAATACTACATTTGGTATACAAGCTGAATTAGTAGCTGTAATTTTATCAGTTACAATTTCTGGTTTAGTATCAAAGCCTGAATAATAACCGCCATAAGTTGCTGCACCATTTGTTCCAAAATAGGATACATATACTTGTTTTGTAGATTTTACAGCAATATTTCCAGCCTGATTAAAAAGGGTGTATCTCACGTAATTAGTATTTCCAGTTACAGGAATAGCATCGGTTGCATTTATTGGGCTTCCATTTATAGTAACGGTCGCATTCGTTTCTGTAACAATATTTAATCCGCCATTGTATAGTGTATTACCAATAGATTGAATTGCTGGAATATTGTCAACAATATTAGGAGTAGCACAATTTAGAGGAGGAACAAAAAATAAATTTTGATTTGCAGGTGTAGCATTACCTCCAATACTTTGATAAGCCGATACATTTTTGGAAGTGGAAACGTATAAATTACCGTCTATAAACTGACCTCCATCAAGAACAGTATACTGTCCTTTACTTAAAGTGGCAATTTCAACTGTAGAATCATTAATAAAAATTTTCGTATCATCTTCATTTGCAATTAATAAAACCCGTTCTAATTCATTAGTCCCAAGTCCTTTTACAAATATATATTCCATGCCAGTTTTTTCTGTTGGAACGATTTGATCAAAACCTACATCTCTTCCAGGTACATTTCCTTGCGCATTAAGAATTGAACTGTTACTACCTCCAAAAGAACCGGAATTAACTACTACAGGTTTATCTGATTCTACAAGAGCGCCAATCATTTTAGAACTATTGGAAATAGTATTACTTGTATTTTCTAATGCTAATACATAACTTTCATTTTTATTCAAAGTAACTTCAAATGGTCCAGATATAATATTACCATTTAATAGTATTGTTCCAGTTTCTATATTTGAAATGGTAACTTTGGTATTATTTTCTGTTGATAAAATCGAAGCAAAATTTAATACATTTGGGTCAAAAAGAGGATTAAGCATTGCACCTAATCTAAATTCTTTTCCTAAGGCGCTGTTTCCTTTTGAGACTAATCCACCCGCATGATTATAGGAATTATTAAAAGTTGAAAATCCAGCATTAACTCGAACACTTACATAAATTAAATCCTCGGCTTCTACTATAAATCCTTTAGTTGTTACAATTCCAGTATTAGTTTTTGGAATGAATAATTGTGTATCAGTTCCTTGTCCTATACTATAAATGTATGGATCTGTATTTTTTACAACACCTGAAGTAATACTTCCATCGTTAGCTAAAATTTTGAAATTAACATTTGATGTACTTGGTGTGGATATATATAAATATTGATCCCCGGCTAAATTTGTAGCACAAGTCAATGGCGGAATATAGTGTGTTTTGCTAAACTGCGAGTAACAACTTATGGAAAAAAGAGTAATGAGTAAAAGTAATGTTTTTTTCATGGGCTAAAAATAGCAAAATTTTGATTATCTCTTTAGCGAAAAATGACCTATTATTGTTTTTCCATTTTCTAATTTCAAATGAAACCAATAATCATCCGTAGGTAATGCAAATCCATTAAACGTTCCATTCCATCCATTGTCAGTTTCGTTTAATTGTTTTAATAACTTTCCGTATCGATCAAAAATGTAAAGAGTTGA
This sequence comes from Flavobacterium glaciei, assembly GCF_003350545.1. Lineage (GTDB taxonomy): Bacteria > Bacteroidota > Bacteroidia > Flavobacteriales > Flavobacteriaceae > Flavobacterium > Flavobacterium glaciei. Next base: position 199,437 of record NZ_QQBA01000002.1, on the reverse strand, counting down.
CTGAGGTAAATCATCCATGTTCTTAATTACCCAAATATCATTATAACCATCATTGTTAGGCGTAAAATAGCGGGGATAATCTAAAACATAAGCCACATACGGAATTGATATACCACACCCATTTTTATCTCTTACATAAACTAAATATTCACCAGGTGCAACTCCGTTAAACATTGGGCTATCTTGAAAAAAAGATCCATCTATAGAGAATTCATAATCACCAATTCCATTATATTCAATTGTAATTGAATTTTTATTACCTTCAAAATCATTCACCTTTACTCCGGTAATGGTTCCAATTCCAGAAACATCAACACGGATTTTTTTTGTTTTTTTGCAACCATCAAAGTTCGTAACAGTAACAGAATAATCCCCAGGAGAAGTTACTGTTATAGTGTTTGAACTTGCTCCAGTATTCCATAAATAACTTGAAAACCCAGAATTTACCGTTAGGTTAATCGATCCTGTCTGGCACAAAAATAAAGTTTCATCTTGAAAATTAGTTGGATCAAATGTATTTACTTTTAGAACTATCGGGGTGATAGCATAACAGTCAGTACCGTTTACGATTCTGGCATAAATAATTTGTTGGGTGGCAACAGTATTTTTAAAAATATTTGGCAAAACATTTTGTTGGTCTATGGCATCCGTATGATTTAAAAAATATTCTACAATTAAGCCAGTATGCAAACCTGTTAGCACTTGAGGGGTTACTTGTACATTTAAATCAAATTGTGACAAACCATCATTAGTGCCATCAGTGTCGCAAGTCGAAATAGGATTTTGATTGGCAATAGCATTATTAGAGATAATTAGTTTTACTTCGGCATAATTTGCGCAATTAAATGAGTTGCTCACTCTTGCAAATAGGGATTGATTATTGAATTTATTACTATATGAAGTGGGGTTTGTAATTGGGTTGTTTTTTGCAACAGCATCAACTAAAGATTCATAATAAACAACAGCACTTAAATTACTAGCATTATTTTTTACTATGGCATCGACTTTAGTTAAGTTAAAAATAGATATTCCGTCATTATCGATGTCACATTGCGTAAGCGAAGTATCATTCAAAATAATTTCTGGTGTATATTCGATTTTTATTTCTTCAGTAGCTACGCAGCTGGTTGTCAATTGCACATCAACTTTATAAATGCCTGGACTAGTAACTAAAAAAGTAGGAGAGTTGTTCGTAAACTCTACATTATCCTTAAACCATTTGTAAGTATATCCTAAGCTTGATGGTAGTTTTGTGTCAATAGTATAGCTTTCGCCAAAACAAATGGGATTGTTTGTTGCTAATAAACGGTCTGATCCCAAATCAATTTTTGGTAAAAAACTACCCGCTTCAAGAAATACTGCGGAGTCAAAATATTGATTTCTTTGATCAGCTATTACTAATTTTATGTGATACGTTTTTCCTGGTTGTACATTTGTTTGAGCGGTCAAAACTTTAGTTTGTCCTGCATAATTTATTGGACTAGTAACTGTATTGTAACCACCAAAGAAAAATTCGTTTTCTGGACCACAACTTTTTATAGGTTCAGTCGAATTTGGAATTGCATTGATTAATGGGTGAATATTTTTTGATGAAACCGGAGTTGAAGATTCGGGGAGTACTGCTAAATTGATGTAGGAGGCTGTGTTTTTTTCTTTGATTAAAAAGGCAAAACCATCAGAATAATTACATGGAAAATCATCTTGGTATTCATTAGAGGCAAAGATGTAATTAAAACTTATGAAGTCTGTCAGAGCTATAAAATCGAATTCTAAAATAGTTGCATTTACGGTATTTGTTATTCCTATTGCTTGCTCTAAATCGGAATCGCCTATCCAAGAAGAATTTCCTCCTCCTCGATTGGAAATATAAGGACCTTCAGAATTCTTACTGCTCCAAGTGCTCAAAAGAACGCCTTCTGCAAAAGGGAAATTACTCGTGCCAGAATTAAAATAGCCGTAGCTGTTTCTAGTTCCGGAAAAAGAATCTCCTTTTACTACGAAATTAGAAACATTAGCACAAGAACTGTTTACTAAGACATTTTCAACAAGTTGTTGCGCAGTATAAGAGTCATTTACTGAAATAGATTGTGCGGTTGCATCAAACACAGCGCAACTTATAAAAATATAAAATAATATTATTTTCACACATTTCATCATGTGTAAAGATACTACAAATCTCTATTTTTTAATAATCGATAGGAAAGGAAAATAAATATCACGGTCCAGCATAAAACAATACCTAAGGAAGAAAAAGGAACGCCATAATCTTTAATGTTATCTAACCCAATTTGAGTTCCCAGATTTTTTACTACTGATAATCTGCTAAAAGGTTCTACAATTAAATTCGACATGGATTGTAACGGTAAAAACTGAGTAATAGATGCTGCGGTAGTACTGTTTGGAAATACTTTAAAAGTTAAAACTCCATTGATAACTCCCTCGATGATATTCCAAACCAAAAGAAATCCGAGTGCAAAAGCAGAACGTTTTACTAGTATTCCTAAAAATAAGCAGAATGAGAAAAATCCAACCAGTTTTATAAAATAAGCCAATAGGTATTCTAAATCAGAAAACACGATACTAAATTCAGTGTAGGAAGAATAACTAAGCCCTAAAATCAGGGACATTATAAAAATAAAAACAGTAGAAACCGTTGCAAACAAAACTACCGTTAGAAATTTAGACTGAATAAATTCCTTTTTACTCATGCCATCTATTAAGTTTTGTTTGAGTGTTCCATAACTATACTCATTTGCCATCATGGAGACAATAACGATTGCTAAAAACAGTTTTAAAACGGCTGCGATATAGGTGTTGAAATGCCATATAAAAGGGAAATTAAAAATTCCCATTTCAGCTAGATGAAATTTAAAAATTCCTAGGTCAAATTTTATGGAGGCTATTAATGCTATAAAAGTTAACAGAATAAAATAAGACATTGTTAAAACACGACTTGCTTTGTTTTTCCAAATTTTTTGTAATTCTATAGAGAGTAATCTTTTCATGATTTAGTTTTTGAAAGTTGGTTTAGAGCTTGTTAGTTCTAAAAATTGTTCTTCTAAGCTATTTTTGCGTTTTACCAAATGATTTAGTATAATGTTTTTTTCAAATAGGAATCGATTCAACTCCTTAGCATCTAAATCATTTTTTAAATAGACTAAAATTTTCCCTTCTTCGTTCACTACATTTTTAACTGCAGGATGCGTTTTGACAGCGAGGATTAAATTTTCAGTGTCATCAGCTTGCAATTCAAAAAAACCTTCATTCGCTGACATACCATCAACTAAACCAGTATATAGAATTTCGCCTTTTCTTAAAACTAAAACATGAGTACATACTTTTTCAACTTCGTCTAATAAATGAGAAGCGAGTAAAATAGTAGTTCCCTTTGAAGCGATTTGTTTGATGATGTCTCTAATTTGATGAATCCCTTGAGGGTCTAAACCATTTGTGGGTTCGTCTAGAATTAAAATTTCAGGATCATTCAGTAGGGCAGAAGCAATGGCTAATCGTTGTTTCATCCCTAAAGAAAAAGTACTGAATTTACTATTTTGTCTATCTACTAAACCTACTAACTCAAGTTTTTCATTCACTTTAGCGTAGTTGATTCCTTTTATTTTACATACCAGTTCTAAATTTTCTTTAGCTGTCATGTAAGGATAGAAATTAGGTCTTTCGATAATGGCACCTACTTTTTTTAGAGCATCATGCGTTTCCATTGTACCATTAAACCAACTATATTCTCCTGAAGTTTTGTTAACCACGTTTAAAACGATTCCTAGAGTTGTTGATTTTCCGCTTCCGTTAGGGCCCAGAATACCGTATACATTGCCTTTATGTATATCGAAAGAAACATTTTTTAAGGCTTGAAGTGAGCCGTAATGTTTGTTGAGTTTTTTTATAGAAAGGATAGTTTCCAATGGGTTCATCTTTTTGATTTAATAGTAGGACGAACAATACCGGAAATTGTTACCGAGAAATTTAAATTAGGGTAAATTAGCAATTAGTTTACATAGCATATCTAATTTGTTTGCAGTGATAGGTTTCATGATGTAATGTTTGACTACCTGATATGTTTTAGCCATTTCTATATCTGCAGGGTCAATAGAAGAAGTCATTATAAATATTGAAATTTCTTTTTGTTTGGGCAACTGAATAAATTCGTCTAAAAACTGCCATCCATCCATAACCGGCATATTTAAATCAAGTAAAATGGCATCAGGAAGAATAGCACTATTATTCCAATTTTCTTTTAATTTATCAATCGCTAATTGAGCATTATTAAAGGATTGGATTTCTTCACAAAACTCACTTTTAGCAATGAGAATAGTCATCAATTTCACGGTTAATTTGTCATCATCAATAATGTATGTTAATTTATTTTTCATTTAAATAAATTTTAAAATTAGAACCATAACCCACTTCACTTTCTACTTCAATTTTTCCATTCATAGCTTCAAGTTGGTTTTTAGTAATAAATAATCCAATTCCCTTTGCATCTTCGTTCCCGTGAAAAGTTTTATACATTCCAAACAGTTTATGTTTATTTTTTTTTAAATCTAAACCTATGCCATTGTCTCTAAAGTTAATAACGGTATAATTGTCTATAATTTCGTAACCAATTTCTAAAGTTGCATTTCGCTCTGGTGATTTATATTTTATGGCATTCGTAAATAAATTTAGCAAAATACTATCTAAGTAAGCGGGAATAACAGTAACAATCAAATTATCGGGAATAGTGTCGGTGATTAATATGTTACTTTCTTTTATCGATAAACTTAATGCCATTCTTGTTTTTTCAATTTCACTCTTTAAATGAATCTTAGTTTTTTCAATATTTGTTTTTTGTTGAATCGTTATAATTTCATTTAAATATTCAATTGATTCGGATAGTTTTTCTGTTCCTTCTTTGAATAAATCAAAATAAGAGAGCTTTTCATTAATGTCGTCAGTATTTTCAATCACATCCACGACCATTGATAAATTACTGGAATGCGAACGTATATTATGGGAAACAATGTGGGTAAAATTAAATAATTTATTGTTTTGGCTATTGGTTACATCCAATAAGCTTTTAAGTGCAAACTCTTTTTCAATACGTTGGGTTACGTTTCGACCGACACCAACAAAATTGACGAAATTGTTTTTACTGTCAAATACGGTAGTGATATTGACTTCAAACCAGTATTTCTCTCCATTTTTACTATAGTTTAGAATCGTGATATTGATGCTTTCTTTATTTTTAATTGCTTTACTCATTAATAGAGAAGCATTTAAATCTGTTTCAGGTCCTTTTGATAAATAGCCAGGCTTGTGCCCTATTACTTCTTCCATATTTAAACCGGTAAGGTCTAAATAGGCTTGATTTGCCCAAACGGCTTCTCCTTTTTCATTAGCAATTACAATAGTGTCAGTGGTCTCTGATGCTGCCAATGATAATAAATTTAGTTTAGCTTCAACATTTTTTCTTTCACTGATATCTCTTATATAACACACTAAATAGGTAATATTATCGACCTCAAATTTTTTTCCAGAGGCTATTTCAACCGGTATTATATCTTTTGATTTTGTTTTGATACACGTTTCATTGAGTGTGTATTCATTTCGGTTAAGATTATATTTCAGGAATAACCTAAGCTCTGTTCTTAGTTCAACAGGAAATAATTTTGAATTGTGTAAACCAATCAATTCATTATTATCGTACCCAGTAAGTTCTGATGATCTAGGATTACAGTCAGTAATTAGGCCATTTGAGGTATCGATTATAAAAATTGCATCATTGGCACTGGAAAAGATAGATGAAAATTTTTCAACACTTAATTGAAGTTCAATAATTAAATTTTGCTCTTTTGTAATATCCTGTAAAGTACCAATTAATTTATAAGGCTTTTCGTTTTTATATACTATTTGCCCTATATTTTCTACATGTTTTACATTACCCTTAGCAGTAATAATTTGAAATTTATCGTTAAATGGAATTCCATTACTAATGGTTTTTTCAGTTAAGCGTTTAATTCTCGTTCTATTTTCTCCTTCAAGATAAAAAGAAAATCCTTTTTCTAAGCTTGGTATAAAATAATGTGGAACTTCGTGTATGTCTCTAGTAACAGCATTCCAAAAAACTTGGCTGGATTCTAAATTAATTTCCCAAATGCCAATCTTTGCCGATTTTGCAGTTTCGAAATAAAAGTTAAGCTTATCTGTAATTAGTAGGTTTTAAATGTTTTAATTGTCTTGGGGACAATCAAATGTAAAGTTTAAATATTGGTGACAAATATTTTTAACATAAAAAACAACCTATTTGTAATGTTGTTTTATTTAAAATATATTAAATATCTGACTATAAGTGTTTTATGGTTTAATTGTTGATTTTTTAATGGAATAAAAACATCAGTTTTATTCTAATAATTAACTAGTTACAGTTTTCTGGAACGGTATTCTCTAAAAATATTAAATTGGGTTTAAAATGGGTAAACCAAAATATATTTGGGAAAATTGTATTTCTTATTCGTGAGTAGTTTGAAAACATATATTTAAAAAGGAATTCCCTTCAGCGGCTTAATTTATTGTAATTTTGTATTAAATAATCCTTCAAATGAGTAGTGAGCCAGTAATGCTTTTTAAAAAACCTTCGTATCCAATAAATAAATCGCTTTTGGAATACTTGGAGCGTTTTGACCGTTTGTCAAAGGTTTCTATTTTTTACGATGACTTATTGCGCTTTTCAGGCTCTGTCAACGTTTATGATAAAAACGATGAGGATACTTTATGGGTACGTGTGTATTATAATGAATTTGAAAGACAAGAAATTGATTTAAATCTAAAAAAAATCTATTCGCTGTTGCATTCAGATGGTAATTTGGGGATTCTTAAATTTTTGAATGTGGATTCCATTGATTACTGCACTTTTGGAAATTCAAAACCTTTTCGAATAAAAATTAGAAACATTCTTAATGATAATTACACACATTTTTATATTAAGAAAGCAGATGCTTCTCGTATTTATGGACTAGAATTAGAGCATATTTTATCTCCGGATAAGATAAATTTTTTAGTGTATAATGACACTTTGATAGAGGAACACATCATGGGAATCCCGGGCGATGTTTTTATAAAAAATCTTTTGGCAGAATGCACCGAAACTGAAAAATCACAAATTGCAAAAGAGTTTGTAAAATTCAATGAGCGATGTATGATACGCTTGTTGGGCGATATGCGTTCCTATAATTATGTTATTGTTCCTACACATGATTTTGACCATGTAGTATATAAAATACGCGCCATCGATTTTGACCAACAGTGTTACGAAGGAAATTTTAAAGTCTACCGACCTCAATTTTTCAAAGAAAATTATCCAATGGTAAAATTGGTTAAAGACAAGCTTCAAAACAGTTCAATCGAGCAATACAAAGATGAAGAAAGAGCGGTTCTTGCTAAACGAATACACTCTGCAGAGAATCGTATTCAAAGATTATTACAAATCATGGGCGATGATGTAATCGCTCCGGAGGAACATTTGAAGCAATTACAATTAGAATTATACCGTTACACAAATGATTTGAATTTTAAAAAAGCAAAATCTATGGGTAACATTATGAGTGCTGCTTTTGAGTTTATTACAAGAAACTTCAAAAACACAAATTTATTTAAAACAGATTTTTAGTCTTTTACCTATTATTTACACTAATTAAGCTATGAGAAACTATATTTTCATCTTATCGGTTTTTACTTTTTTATCATGTCAGCAAGATTCAGGAGCTTTATCAACGGTTTATTCCTTGCCTAAAAAACTAAAAGAAGTCTCAGGAATAACTTATTTGTCTGATAGTAATTTAGTTTGGTCACTGGAAGATAGTGGTAATCCGAGTGAAATTTACGGATTGAACTTTGTAAGTGGCAGCGTAGAAAAAACAATTACCATCGAAAATACGGAGAATATCGATTGGGAAGATATTACAAAAGACAAAGAAGGAAATTTATATATAGGAGATTTTGGTAACAATGATAATGAAAGAAGGGATTTAAGTATTTATAAAATTGATAAAAATTCTTTAACATCTGAAAGCGCAACTCCGGCCTATAAAATTTCTTTTGCGTACCCTGAACAAAAAGATTTTCTTCCTAAAAAATCAGAAATGTTCTATGATGTTGAAGGTTTTTTCGAATTCAAAAATAACTTCTATCTCTTCACTAAAAACCGAAGCAAAGGTTTTGACGGAACCGCTTTTTTATACAAAATCCCCAATACTGCGGGTTTTCATCAAGCTGTTTTATTGGGAGAATTTAAAACTTGTGATAATTACAATCATTGTGCAGTTACAGCTGCTGCAATAAGCCCTGATGAGTCTAAAGTTGTTGTTTTAACCCACGATAAGATATTTTATTCGAAAATTTCGAAGGTGACAATTTCCTAAATGGAATAAAAACCACCCTCGAACTAAATCATTTTTCGCAAAAAGAAGCCGCTTCATTTATTGATAATGACAGACTTTTTATTGCTGATGAAAAAACACAAGGCGTAGGAGGGAATGTTTATGAGGTAAGTATCAAAAAATTAAAATCCAAATCCTAAACCAAAAGCAATTCTTGTTTCTTCGCCAGCACTTTTAAAATAAGTAAGTCGTGCCGTTAATGCATTTAGTCCGTTTATCCATAACCCTCCCCCAAATGACTGGTGCCATTTTTCGGAATTTTCACCTTTTAGCCAAACTCTACCGTAATCAAAACCAGCTAATATTCCGTAGGACATAGGAATTATACTTCTTTTTATTTTGCCAAAGTTCCAGCGTATATCACTACTTTGATAAAAAGATTGGTTTCCTAAAAAGCGTTGGTTTCTAAAACCTCTTAAATTATAGTCACCGCCTAAATTGGCACCTTGATAAAAATCAAAATTATTATTCAATATCATTTTTCCTCTAAGGATTGTGGCTAAAACTAACTTTCCGTTGGCATCAATCTTATGGTTAAAATTCAGTTTACTTTCAATGATAGGGAAATTTCTATTGGTATCTACTAAATTCATCTTCCATGTACCCGCAATAGAAAATCCCATTCCCATGGTCGGGAAGGATGGAACATCATAATTTTCAAAACTGTATTTCAAGGATGCGCCTGCAAATTGTTGATTTTCAAAAACAGAAGGATTTATATTGGTAGAAATGTCTACAAATCGATTTATGGTTTCTTCCACGGTAATTCGTTCAAAACTGGTTTGAAAATGAATGATATTACCCGACTTGCCTACTTTTTTAATGGATGGCATAATTTTCAACATTTTGATACGAACACGATTGAAGTCCATACCAAAAGTATCATCATTATTCACAGTTTCATTTCCGTAGCCAAAATAATTGATGGTGAAATTAGGACTCGTAAATTGGCCTTCAAAATCTAAATTCCACTTGCTAAATAATTTTGGAATATTACTACTGTAAATCAGTTCATATCCTTTTGTGGCAAAGAAATAATTAGCTTTTAGGCTGTGTTTCTGAGTGTAAGGGTTTTGTTTAAAATCGTTGACAACATAACCTGTTACAACCCCTAGTTTAATACCGTCATCTGGATTAAATCCAATATTGGGTAGTGCTGAAAAGGAATTGTACTTTGGTTTTTGATAGTTGTATAAACTCATTTCATAATCATCAGATAGTAATACTTTACTTTTAGAATCTAAATTGTACGTATTTTTTTTTGTTTTAAAGTCATGAATTTTTATTTTTCTTCCGTTCTCAACTGTATACGAATCTTCATTTTGCCCTCCAATTAATCGAATATTTATATTTGATTTTGAATTTCCTTTTACTTCAAAAATATCATCTTCATCTAATCCATAAATCCATATTTTTTTGGTTTTTTTAGCGGTGAAACTTTTAGAGTATTGTAATTCTTCCGTCTCTTTTGTTACACGATATACGTGGATTTCAAGCTTATTTTTTTCGTTGTTTTGAATAACAAATTTATCTTTTTTATCCGTGCCAACGATCAAAACGGTATGTTGCAACACGGAATGATATACTGAAGCAGAACGATGCAATTGATTTCGTCTTAGTTTCAGTTTTCGTTTAATATCAGAAATAGTCTCGTCCTGAACTTCTTTTGGCAAATTAGAAAACGCAGCATCAATAGTTATATCTGACAGGTTTTCTTGAATGTATTTTGCTTGTTTGACCCACTCGTTTTCATCAGCATTTTTTATAAAAGCAAGGTCTAGAGGATATGGTTCACGGTTCATCAATTTAACATTAGATATTTTTTCTTTAAAAGATTGCATGTGACGCAATTCTGCTTTTTTCATCAAAACAAACAGTAAAGCACCGTCATACTTAGGAAAAGCTTGATCTCGGTCTCGAGGTATAGGCTTATAAATTACTTTTTCGCCTACTTTATATTCGCCCCATCGCCATTGATCTTTGTGCCTATCCCAGTCTCCTATAAGCATGTCAAACAATCGTGCTTTGATGTAAGCACTTTCATCGACTGAATATTTTTCGTCTTTGTGAAGATTTTTCATTACATCTTCCGTACTGATAATGGAAATTGGAGTGCCAAAACTTTTTACACCAATCTGGCTGTCTGTTGGTCGTTCTTCAATAAGGTATAATTCATCTCCAAAATCAGCGTTGAAATTTTTCAACGCTCTGTGTTTTGGAATATAATATAAAGATGGATTAGTATGTGCTACGCCAATTTTCCCAGCTAAATTCCCAACAGCAAATGGAGTGTAAGGATGTGAAGTAGTATAAAAATCAGACAAAAGATCTTCTGCATATGTATTTTCAAATTCATCTTGTATAAACTGATTTTTGAAAGCTACTGTTTGTAGGAAACTCGAAGTGTTTTTTTTCATAGCACGCATTACAAATTCCCTCCCTTTTTTGTCGAAAAGTTGCAATGTATTTGAGTGATAACCGCCTCCGGAACGTTTGGGCTGCAATCCTCCATAAAGGGTATCAATTGTAGTTGTTGTTGCATTTATTGGAAGGCTATAATATGTTCGAAAATGGTTTCCAAATAAGAATCTGTAAAATCCAGATTTTTTAGTTTGTTTAATTGTATAAATGCTTGAAGTAATGGTTTTTGGAAATGTAGTAGAGAATACTTTGGTATTTAAATCGTCTTTTTCATTTAATACCATATGTTCATGAATCAGTTTTTCTTTGTTATTTTCCTCACCAAAAAAAGAAACTTTTGCGGCTCCATTTTCATAAACAGCTAAAGTGGCATATCCACTGCGACCATAAGAAAAATCATTGGGATAAATTGCTTTTGCAGCTTCAGATTTGGATCCCGCACCACTAATAATTTGTTTAATATTTTCTTTTTCAATGTATTGTAAATTGTGGTCATGGCCGGAAACAACAATAACATTATCCTGACTTTGCAAAAGTGTTTTTAATCTTTTTATAAAAAGGGTATATTGTTTGTTTTGAATATCTGTAAGACTTACTCCACTTGTTTTTCGAAAAAAATTAGCAACAGAACCTAAGACTGGAAGAGGAATTTTTTGCTCTAATGGAAAAAGCTGTTTCATTACTGAGAATTGGCCGCCATGAGAACCATTACTCATTAATGGATGATGGAGGGCTAAAACAATTGCTTTTTCTTGGTTTTTTATTAAAAGATTTTCCAGCTCAGCAAAAAAAGCCTCTCGGGTTTTTATTGTACAATCATCGTTAATAGTGGGACTGTTATCCCAGTCTTCCAGAAACCATTGACTGTCAATAGTGATTAGCACCAGATTATTATTTATTTCTAAATCATCAATACCACAGCTTTTTCTAGGAAGGAATGATTTTTTATCGTTGAGGTATTCAGTAACAAATTTTGCCTGTCGTTCAAGTCCTTTTATACCGCTGTACCAATCGTGATTTCCTGGAATAAAAATAGTTTGTCCTTTAAAGTTTTTAGACAATTTCAGTTGGTTTGTGAGTTTACTTTCGGCTAGAAGGCGCTCGTTTGTGTTTTCTGCAGCTGGTAATCCTTTTGGATAGATATTATCACCAAGAAATAAAAGAGTGGTGTTTTTTGATGCCTTTTTCAATCTTTCTTCAAGAGAACCAAGCTTTTGTTGTTTCGTTTTTTCATTGGTATTTCCTGCATCGCCAATCAAAAAAAAGGTGTGTGCTATTTGTAAACTATCTGTCGCGTTAATAATAACTGGTTTTTTTACGTCTTTTCCAAATTGTGCATGATGAGTCGCACATGATTGCAACATTATTCCTGTCAAGAATATTATAAAACCTGGTTTATTGAATGTAATAAAATAATTATCCGAAAATAATTTCATAATTTAGTAGTATTAAAATATGTCCAGGAAACTAGTAATGCAGATCAAAGACTTTATTGAAAATTGTTTAAAGATAGACTTTCTCCTTCATAAACCTACCATAATCTAATGTACACCATAGTATCTTGTTATTAATACTATTACTATGTTGTAGTGCCATGTGTTGATTATTATTGTAATAATGTCAAAACAACTAAAAGTAAATAGAGGTGTTTTACACGTAAAGACACCTAAAATAAAATTGTAAATTTGATTTTTTTTACTGAATGTCTTTAATCAAAAACTAATGACCAATGAATGAAATGATAAATGACAAGGAATTTGTCTATGATTAGATAATTAAGGACCTATGTTTTTTAGTAGTTGTTCATGTGAAATAATATAGTTTGCCGCAAATTGCTCATAACTTTTTTATGTTAGTAATAATCCTTTCCATAATTTCAAATAATGTACTAACATCTTCAATTATTTTTTTGAAACGTTCCGTGTAATTATAAGTAAAATTCAGATACGGAATTGTAATAGCTTTAATTTCATTGTTCGTTAAAGCGGTCGGGAACAAATCAGCCAGTAAATGTTGGATTGAAGTTTCGTTTTCGAATATTAAATCCAAATTTTCTATACCAATGCGAAATTCAGGAAAAGGCGCAATTTCTTTTAATAATGCTTAAGCAAAATCGCTCGATAATTGGCAATTTCTTCCAAAGCTTCAATTAGCTTATGAAATGAAATCAATGTTTTGAACGGACTTTCTTTAAAAAAAATTTGAGCCATTTTCTTTTTTTAATATAAGTAAACCAAATTTGAGACGGTAGTTTTTATGTTTATTTCAAAAAAAATCTCCAATTACATTCGTAATTGGAGATTAATATCTGTATAATTCTTTTACTTTAAATCGAAACGAATCACTAATTACTAAAAACTGTGATTGCATATTGCGACTGCGACTGAACACTGGGACTATTCAATACTTACTAACTCTTTTCTTCTTTATTAAAATAAACCAGGTAGTAATACATTTGTTTTTCCTCGTCCCAGCCTTTTTCGACATATTTCTCGGCACTTTCAGGATTGATGAAATCCATTTTGATTTGAATGTGTGTGTCTAAATTTATAACATTTTTAATGGACTTTCTAGCGTCAGAAACAGCTGCATTTGCAATAGGAAAAGATGTAACATCTTCTATGCTGTATTTTTCTCCTTTGTCTACTTTGTAGTTTTTAAATTCAGGAATTAAGTCTGGATTGTCTAAAACTTCGTTTAGGAAATTAGTTTCTTCGAACTGATCGTTTTTAGCAAAATAATTTACCGAACGGTTCATAAACATCACTTCTTCTTTCTTGTCCTCAGCAGGAAAAACAACGTCTTTAGCAAAGTTCTGGCAGAATTTTAAGTATTTTTTTGTGATGAAGTTTTCATCTTCAAATGCATCCACAGATAAGAAATGCTCTAGCCAATATCTCGCATCATAACGGTTACTGTCTACAGTCAGGATTTTGTATCCTTCTTCTTTTTTGTAATTAAAGATAACACAACCTTTGTCCAGTTTATTTAAACTTACACCATGTTGCAAAATCATTTCTAAATGTGTTGCTTTTTCTTCAAATTGTAAAAAGTCAGCTTGTATTTCACTTTTAAAAATCCCAATGGCATCCACCACATTATTATCAATACTTACGTTAGTCAAATACGTTACATATACTTCACCATTCTTGATGTGCGGATGATTCGACTGTTCGAATAAGTGTGTTGTAATTTTTTTAGAAACGTCATGAATAGCACTTGGATTATCAAAAACCTCCGTTGCATACTTGAACATGTCATTGTAATCCAAATCAATTTCATGGGCAAACTGAAAATAGTTTTCTTCTTTCTCTCTAAAAGGTTTAAAGAAAAATTCTTTCATCAAAGGCACAATCTCATCATTTAAACTAAAAGGTTGCTCCGATAAAAAAATGGCTTCGTTTCTACTTTTGTTACCCACTCTGTGAATAGATAAGTTTTCGATGTGCGTGTTATATAAGTTGATCATATTTATTTGTTAAGGTGCAAAGCTGCAAAGAGGCAAAGAAACAAAGGTTTTAATTTCGTCCCTTAACTTTTCTAATAAAGGAACACATCATTCTTTCTAGTTCTCTACTTGCTTAATATATATTGTTAAATTGTAATTCAGTAAGGTATTTTAAATTGAATGCTATTTCAATTTGCGTTTGCATTTCAAATAAAGAGGCGGTTGCTATATTCAAAAATTTCAAATAATCTTTGTTGCCATCTCTTCCGTATCCTTCAGCAATATTACTTGGAATTGATACCGCACACCTTCTAATTTGTGAAGTTAATCCGTAAATTTCTTCTTTAGGAAATGTATTTGTTAATTGATAAATATCCGTAACAAGAATCATTGATTTTTGCCAAATTAATAAGTCTCTAAATGTACTCATACCTCTTTATTTTAAAAGTCTTTGAATCTTTGTTACTTTGAATCTTTGTATCTGAAAATTAATTCCAGTTCTCCTCAAATCCATAGTCTTCAAAACTATCATCGCCCTCAAACATATCCAAATCATCTTCGTCTAAGCCATCTTCAAATTCATCATTGTAGTCATCAGCATTATCAGATTCAAAGTTTTTTTCCATCGCTTCGTCAGGCATTTCTCCATGAGAAAAAATGGTCTCAGGATAGGTGTTTCCGGCAAGTTGATCTTCTATTGCTGCCAGTTCTACAAGAAAAGTCCACATGTTGATGAAGTCATATACATAAAGAATCTTAGTGTTTTCCTTATCTAAAATATCAGATAATTGGTAATCGCTCATGATTTTTTGTTCGCCTGGTATATCACCAGTGTCAAAAAGAGAAATCTCATCTTCCTGATTCCAAGTTTCATCACAAGTATAAAACGAAGCTACTTCCATTCCGTCAAATCCAAAAGAATTGAAAATAGCATTGTGCAAATCTTCTAAAGTATCGTCTTCAAGTATTGCTATGTCTCTAAAAACATCTTCTTCCGCGTCAAGAATCACTCTAAATTTATAAACCATAATCTTTATTTTTATTGAAAGCTCAAAGGTAAAATATAATTTTAGATTTAGATTTCAGATTTTCGATTTGTTGATAAGATTTTTGCGTATGCACATGTAGCTAATAGTTCAAGCAACTTTATTTAGAAGTCAGAAAAGGAAGTTTTTTTTCAATAATAATTGCCGTTTTTCTGACCTTGAAGTTATACTTTTCAGTGGTTTGCATTATTTTAAAAAACAGTACCGATACTTTTTTGGAACCGATGATGTTTTATAATATGGATATTGCCCGCAATTTGCACGATTGTCTAGATTTATGGAACAATTCTTAGAATGCTGATAAAATACGTTTTGGATTTATGAAAATCGAAACTAATAATGATAGTGTGTTGGATTTTATTGAGTTGCAGTGTATTATTTTAAATAAGTCATTTCCGGCAGATTTGCATTGGCATCGGTGGCTAAAGCCTCAGAATGCAGCTTATGAATCAGCGCTTTGGTTTCAACAATATCTTTAATTCGGAAAATAAATAAGACTTCATTGTCATCATCTGCATTTTGCCAAATATTTTCCAAAAACATATTATTTTTTTCATGAAAGGGTTTATCCTTTTCTAAGAATTCTCGGGCTATTGTAATCGTAACGTTCTTAAGTTTAGCTAATAAATACGGCATTTTCTTAAATTAATAAAGTGTTAAAATCTAAAGCCTAATCAGTTGATTAGGCTTTAGATTTTTATTTTTTTGCATCAGAACAAAGACCTACGATTTCATGAAAAGTGTCGTGTAAATCGGTAATTGATTTCACAATTGCTGTATCAGCTCCATTATACAGTACTAATTTGTGAAGCGCTTTACTTTTAAGTTGCAGTCGTTCCGCTGAAGCTAAAATTGCATTGGTTCTAAATTCTGTAGGAATATCAGATTTTAATAACATTGCTGCTTTGTTCATCATTTCTTCAGAACGGGCTTTTTATAGGTGCTAAATTCCCTTCTTCTGCCGGATGGAAGGTTTGTGACATTACTTCGTGAAATTCTTTTATGGCAGACCATTTTTCAAAAGTGGATTGTGCCGAAACTGAGTTTACAACAACAATAAGTGCAAGGACTAAAAATACTTTAAGATGTTTCATTATGATTTGTTTAAGTAGTTATAACAAAGATAGGGAAATTTATTTTTGAGAAAATGTAATTCCAATATTCATTATTCATTCAATTTCCGAATCACTTTCGCAGGATTTCCTACTGCCAAAGAATTGTCAGGAATGTCTTTTGTAACCACAGAACCAGCACCAATTACACAGCCATTTCCAATAGTGATTCCAGGACAAATAACTGAATTACCGCCAATCCAGCAATCATTACCTATGGTTATTGGCAATGCATTTTCTAGTGTTTTCCTTAGTTCAGCATCCAGCGGATGTGTAGCGGTGTATAATTGAACGCCCGGAGCAAAAAAGACATTAGAACCAATAGTGACTTTGGCACAATCCAAAACGACGCAGTTTACATTGAAATAAACATTTTCGCCACAACTGATATTGTATCCATAATCACAAAAAAATGGCGGTTCAATATAAAGATTAGGTCCTGCATTAGGAATCAGTTCTTTCAGTATTTCTCTCGCTTTTTTGGTAATTCTATATTCGGTAACATTCAATCGGTGAAGCAAATTTTTAGATTTCCGCCTATCTTTTACTAAAACTGGATCGCCTGCCAAATAATATTCTCCAGCAATCATTTTTTCTTTTTCAGTTATCATGTTATATTTTAATTTTAGCTATTTTATCATGAATTTTAAGTGTTTCCTGCAATGCGGCACTTCCATACCAAAGCGTCAATTCTGCTTCTAGAAGTTTCGATTGAACCGCAGGATCTGTTGCTACAAATGTTTTAGCTTCTTCGATACTACTGGCGTTAAAAATATAAATACCTCTGTAATTTTTATCATTTTTCATGAAAGGACCAGCCACAACCAGTTTTCCTTCTTTGGCTAGTTGATTGATATTAGTCATGTGCCCTTCAAATAATTTTTGAGTTTCTTCTTTAGTGGCAGTTGTATTGCTTCCGGTTTTTAATAAACAAAAAACATATTGCTTCATTCCGTAATCATCTGCATTTAGCGATTTTGCTCGCTTTTCATCAAATGCTGATTCCGTTGCTTGAGAAAATATTGCAGTACTAAAACAAAATAATATGAGGAATAAGAATGATTTTTTCATTTTTTCAGAGTTTGAATGTAAACAAATTTAAGGTTTTCGTTATAATATAAAAAATACGGGATTTTAAAAATCAAAATGTATTGATTAAAGCAACTCATCCTTAAATTTCCACAGTTCAGCAATAACTTTTTCTGGTTGTCACTTTTGCTGTAGATATTTGCTTCATCAAAATCATAAATCATGAAATTAACATTTACTCATCTGCCAAATCATTCGAAAAGAAGCCTTAAATCGATTTTCACTTTGACTATTCTATTATTCAGCCTGACTATTTTCGCACAAACAACAATTTCGGGAAAAGTGGTGGATGAAAAAGGGAAACCAGTGTCTGGTGCTAATATTTTTATCGAAGGTACTTATGACGGCGCTTCAAGCAGTGAGTCGGGGGATTTTAGTTTTACGACTACAACAACTGGAAATCAAACTTTAGTAGTGAGTTTTTTAATTTATGAAACTTTAAGAACAGTAATTGATGTTGAAAATTTTAAAAATAAAACCATAAAACTGCGAGAAAGTGTGACATCGCTTGATGCAGTCGTGATTACGGCCGGAACATTTGAGGCGGGCGACAAAGCAAGAGTTTCGGTTTTAAAACCTCTAGATATTGTGACCACTGCAGGATCAGCAGGGAATATCATTGCGGCTTTGCAAACCTTACCAGGAACGCAAACAGTAGGCGAGGACGGAAGATTGTTTGTTCGTGGTGGCGAGGCTAACGAGACACAAACATTTGTAGATGGTATTCGTGTAGCGCAACCCTATGGTGCTTTTACTAATAATTTACCTACTCGTGGCCGATTTTCGCCGTTTTTATTTAGCGGAATCGCTTATTCTACCGGTGGATATTCTGCAGAATATGGAGAAGCTTTGTCCAGCGTGTTGTTACTCAATACTCAAGATGACCCGGACCAAAATAAAACAGAAATTTCCTTGATGACCGTTGGTTTAGGTATTGGAAACACCCAAAAATGGGCAAAAAGTTCCTTGAGTGTCAATGCTAGTTATTTGAATCTTGCGCCTTATCAAGCTGCGATTCCTCAAAACTTAGATTGGAACAGTCCTTTTCAATCCTTGTCTGGAGAAACGGTGTATCGCTATAACTTCAACAATGGGATTTTGAAACTATACGCTGCATTTGATGCTTCAAAATTTGACATCAATCAGGAAAATATAAATACGCCGGAGAAAATCAGAGTGGATTTAAACAACAATAATTTCTATTTAAATTCATCCTACAAAGGCGTTTTTGGTAGCAATTGGCAAATCACTACTGGGCTGAGTTATGGTTACAGCAACAACAAAATAAATTTAGATTCAGATAAAGTGGCGAATGATGAAAATGCGGCTCATATGAAATTCAAACTAAGAAAAAGCTTTTCAGAAAGAGTGAAACTTTCTTTTGGTGCGGATTATTTTGTTACCCAATTCAATGAAGATTTCAACGAAAGTTCAGGTCCGGTTATTACCAATGGTTACGATTCAAACATTGCAGCGGTTTATACCGAAGCTGATATTTTCTTCTCTAAAAAATGGGCTGCAAAAGTTGGAATAAGGGCTTCAAATAATGATTTGCTCAAAGAAACTGCTATTTCTCCCCGAATTTCATTTGCATATAAAATGGCTAAAAACAGTCAGTTTTCATTTGCTTATGGCGATTTTACTCAGACTCCAAGTGCTGAAAACATCAAATATTCAAACAACAATCAGTTTGAAAGCGAAAAAGCTTCACATTACATTTTGAATTTTCAATACAATAAAAACGGTAAAACATTTCGTGCAGAAACCTATTACAAAGACTATCGCGATTTAGTAAAATTTGACACTAAAACGGCACAATATAATTCGGTTTTTAGCAATTCCGGTTCGGGGTATGCAAAAGGGTTGGATTTGTTTTGGAGAGACGGAAAATCAATCAAAAACTTAGAGTATTGGGTTTCCTATTCGTACATAGACACGGAAAGAAACTATAAAAATTTTAGTTCTCAAGTGACACCAAGTTTTGTTGCGGACCATAGTTTGTCTATTGTTACAAAATACTTTATTACGAACTGGAAATCGCAAATTGGCTTTACAAATTCATACAGTTCTGGCAGACCTTATAATAACCCAAATGAAGTGAAATTTATGAATGGAAAAACTAAATCCTTCAATAGTTTGAGTTTTAACTGGGCGTATTTATTGTCACTGCAAAAGATTTTATATTTCTCTGTCTCTAATATTTTAGGTACAAAAAATGTTTTTGGTTACGAATATGCTAATAATCCAGACAATACAGGTTTTTACAACAGAAAAGAAATTATTCCCACGGCAGACCGTTTTTTCTTTGTAGGATTCTTTTGGACGATTAGCAACGATAAAAAAGACAATCAGTTGAGGAATCTATAAAGGTTCAAAGTCGCAAAGATACTAAGGTTCTAAGCCTGCGAATCTTCAAACTTTTTACTTTGAACCTTAGAACCTAAGAACCTTTGCAACTAAAAAACACAACTCATCCATTAAATTCTACAGTTCGGTAGGAATCAATTTTTAAGCTGTAAAAAGCAATCTACTTTTGAAGTATAAATTAATAAGAACGTTTCAATCATCAAAAAAAAATAACCATTTAACACCTAGAAATCATGACTAAAATTATCACAACAATCGCATTTTTTATTTGTAGTTTACTTTCAGCTCAAGGCCAATTTGAGCAAGGAATGGGTAAAGCACTTCAATTGTGGGGTGAAGGGAAAAATACCGAAGCTTCAGATTTATTCGAAAGAATTGCAGCTGCCGAAAAAACAAGTTGGTTGCCTAATTATTATGTGTCATTGGTAAATACGACGACTGCTTTTAGAACTAAAGATAAAGAGCAAATGAATTTATTACTTTCTAAAGCACAAAAATCATTGGATATAGAAATGGATAAAAATCCAAATAATGCCGAATTGTTGGTGATGCAAGCAATGATTCATACCGCCTGGATTGCATTTGACCCCATGACAAACGGACAAAAATTATCAGGAAAAGTGATGGAATTGTACGGTAAAGCCCAGACAATCGCTCCAGAAAATCCTAGAGTTGTTTTTGGTAAAGCCGAATTTGAAATAGGAGGAGCACAATTTTGGGGAACCGATACCAAGCCAATGTGTGCTCAAATTGAAAAAGCTATTGGACTTTTTGCTACTTTTAAACCTGAAACAGTTTTTTCTCCTACATGGGGATTAGAAAGAGCCCAAATTGCTCAAAAAAATTGTAAATAATATAAAAAACGATTGATTTTGCTGTGACTAGCAGGAAACTAAAGAATTTATAAAATGAACTTATTTCTTCAACAATTACAAAAAGCATTCAAACTAACCTTAGTAATTTTTGTCTTAATGCAACTATTTACGGTAGTTATGGGCGGAACAGTAGGATTCAACCAGCGTTTACTAACTCACTTTTTGTTTACAGCCTTGTATTCGCTTACGTTATATGGTACCAATGCACTGTTTTTTATGAAATTAGATGCTCTCTTTGTTGATCGTTTTTCTAAAAAGAGATTGTTGGTTGGTTTTGCGGGTTCGGTTGTCTTGTCTTTAATCGTAATTTTTTTATTGCACTTGTTTGAAGAGGTAGTCTACAATAACCAAAGTTTGCAAGAGTTTCTCAAAAACGAAAAGCCAGAGAACTACATTGTATCCAGTATCATAACTTTTTTTGTTACACTAGCAATACATGCCATCTATTTTTACAAGGCGTACAATGAAAACAAAGTCAAGGAACAAAAAATTATTGCTGGGACAGCTAACGCCAAATTCGAGAGTTTAAAAAACCAAATTGACCCACATTTTTTGTTCAATAGTTTGAATGTTTTGAGTTCTTTAATCGAAGAAAATCCTGAAAATGCACAGCGTTTTACCACCTCTTTATCTAAAATTTACCGTTATGTTTTAGAACAAAAAGACAAAGAACTTGTTAGTGTGGCAGAGGAACTGGCTTTTGCCAAAACGTATATGAATTTATTAAAAATGCGATTTGAAAACAGTATTAGCTTTCAATTGCCAACAGATTTTGAAAATATAGAGGCTAGAGTAGTGCCGCTATCCTTACAATTGTTGCTAGAAAATACGATCAAGCACAATGTAGTAAGTGAAAATAAGCCCTTGCAGATTACTATTTACATTCAGGATAATTACCTGGTGGTTCAAAACAATTTGCAAAAAAAAGAGGTCTTGCAAGACCGTCAAGGTGTAGGATTGCAAAATATTGTAAGCCGTTATGCCTTGCTATCAAAGAGAAAAGTTTTAGTAGAACAAACGGAAACAGACTTTAAAGTACTGATTCCTATTTTAACCAAACAAATAACCGCTATGGAAACAAATACAATTAGCAACGAAAATTTAGCTTACGCAAGAGCTAAAGAAAGAGTAGAAAAATTAAAAGGATTTTACGGAAATTTAATTTCGTACTGTATTGTAATCCCAATTTTAATCATCGTTAACCTGAGTTCGCCACATCCTTTTCAATGGTTTTGGTTCCCGCTTTTGGGCTGGGGAATGGGACTTACGTTTCATGCACTCGAGACCTTTGGGTACGGCAAAAATTGGGAAGAGCAAAAAATACAAGAGATTTTAAACAAAAACAAAACAAACAAATGGAACTAAATAAACCAAACAATAGCGAATTTGAGCAGTATCAAATCGCTAAAAAGCAGGTGGAGGAGTTAAAAGGGTTTTATTCGCATCTTGCTTCCTTTGTGCTTGTAAATGGAATTCTGATTTTAATTAATTTTAGATATTCTCCAAACCATATATTTTTCTTTTGGACTTTCGGAAGTTGGGGAATTGGTCTTTTATTTCACGCCATTAGAGTTTTTAATTGGATTCCATTTTTTGGACAAAACTGGGAAGAAAGAAAAATTCAACAATACATTAAAGAAGAAAATAGTAAAACTAATACCTACGAGTAATCATGACTACAACAGATCAAATAGCATACGATAATGCACTAAAAAGAGTTCGAAAAATTAAAGGTTTTTACACGCACCTTATTGTTTACATTGTCATCAACATCATGATTATTGTGTTGAACACACAAAACCTTAAACCTGGCGAAAGTTATTTTCAATGGAATAATTTTGCGACTGCATTGTTTTGGGGAATTGGTTTAGCAGCACACGGTTTATCAGTATTTATTCCAGCTATTGTTTTAGGACGCGACTGGGAAGAGCTTAAAATTAAAGAGCTCATGGAGAAACAAAAAAATGGTAATTGGGAATAACTAAATTCTTATTTTTACTAAGCAACAAGAGTCAAAAGATCATTTATAAAGCAAGAATAAAAATACATGACAACAATTATCATTGAAGACGAGAAACCAGCTGCACGACTTTTACAACGTAAAGTAGAAAAGTTAGGCGTACAAGTTCAAACGATGCTTCACTCTGTTGAGGATGCGGTGCAGTGGTTTTCTGCAAACACACATCCAGATTTGATCTTTTTAGATATTCAATTGTCTGACGGTTTGTCGTTTGAAATTTTCGAAAAAGTTGAAATTAAAAGTGCTGTAATTTTTACAACGGCTTATGATGAATATGCATTAAGGGCTTTTAAATTGAATAGTATTGACTATCTCTTGAAGCCAATTGACGAAGATGATTTAGAAGTGGCTGTTGCCAAATTTAAATCGCTTTTACCGAAACAAGAAGTACCAGTTCAAAACCTTGCTCTTGATTTTGAACAAATCAAAAAAATGCTAACCAATCCTTTTGAGAAAAATTTTAAAAAACGTTTTACCGTTAAAATAGGGCAGCATCTCAAAGTAATTGCAGTAGATGAAATCGAATGTTTTTTTAGCGAAAATAAAGGCACATACATGCACACGTATGATAACAGGAATTACTTAATTGATACCACACTCGAAAATTTAGAGCAAGAATTAGACCCGAAAGATTTTTTTAGAGTTAGTAGAAAATTCATAATTCCTATGAAAGCAATCAAGGAAATTGTCCTTTATAGCAACTCTAGATTGAAGGTTGTTTTACCCACTTACAAGGAAGATGATGTTATAGTAAGTCGTGAAAAAGTAACCGACTTTAAGGAGTGGATAGGGTAGTTTTTTTTTAGTCCAAAAAAAAGTGTTTCTGTTGCTGTTTTTAAAAAGAATTCAAATCAAGAATACTTTAATAACAGAAACAGAAACACTTGTAAATTTACTTAAAAATTAGTCAAGTAAAGACTTAATTTCTTTTTGAGTCTTACCTAGCTTTTGCTGTAATTTGCCCCACATTTCATCCTCTTTACCTTCTTCATACAATAAATCATCATCGGTAAGATCAGCAAATTTTTGTTTCAGCTTTCCTTTCATCTCATTCCAGTTCCCTTTAATCTCATTTGAATTTGGCATAATATTTAAGTATTAAATTACTATTTGTTCATTACAAATTTGGCAATTTTAAACTGTAAATATCTTATATAATTAGGAAAAACTATTGTATAATTCCATTGAATTTTGAAACTGTATTTCTTTTTATACTGTTGATTTAGAATAGTATTTGATATAAATTACAACTTAAGATAATGTTTGTTATAAATATGGTAATGTGTATTTTGCGTATTAGGTATAGATTATTCTTATGATGATTTTAAATCTTAAAGGCTACTTTTCGGATACCAATTATGACCAAAATTAAAGTGGTGTAAATAATAAAAAATGGAATGATGTATTCAATTAATTTCATGGGTAACATTACTGCGATTATCAATAGTTGGAAGCCCAAGCCGTAGATAGAAAGTATCGTCATAAACCAATTAGGAAACGTTTTTACTTTGTATGCTTCTTTGTCCATTGTGTGAATTATTTTATCGAAAGTACCGTAGACTACAGTATAAATTCGAAATAAAATATCAACTGATTTTTGGGTCTCTCCTGGTAGAGCCTTTGGAGATTTATATTCGAAAATTTTACTAGTTGTGTCTCCCCCAACAGATTTATTTCGTAAAATTACATAATAATAATTGTATAAAGTTCCCTGTAACTGAATGCCGATAAAGGCCAAAATTGTCATCCAAAAACTAGTTTTTGAAACGTAACAAATGGTCATCAAAAAGAGAAAATTTAGGATGATATCAAATACACTGTCCAAATATCTACCGGTATAAGAAGGCCTGTTTTTTAATCGAGCCAGTTCACCATCGGCAGCATCTATTCCTGATTTCAGCAAGATGAATAATCCAGCTAAAAAGTACGATCCGTCTAGAATATAATAAATAGCGATTAGACCGGAAACACCAAAAAGTAGTGTAACATGAATAGGAGTAAACCGAGTGTTTTTTAATTGATTGGCAAGAAATTTTCCAAATGGTCTTCCATAATCTGACAAATCTAAAAATTTATCTTGAGCGGCTAGTTTAGACATTTTAATAATTAGTAAGCAAAAAAAGATGTGACAATATAGTCAAAGATGGGTGTTAAAGCTGTTTTTTTCTTTGCGAATACGACTCTAAAACCAGGTAAAACTGAACCCCAAAAAGTAGGGTTGCTAGAACAATATGTATGGTTTGTGTACCAAAAGGGAAATCAAAATAATACATAGCAATACCCGAAATGATTTCAAATGCAAGTAAGTACATGACCCATTTTAATTTGCTTGCATTTAAATTCAGTTTGCTATTCATGTAAAATAAAAAGGCATTTATTGCTAAGACAAGTATTGAAAATGATCTGTGAATGTAGAAAATTACAGTAGGGTTTTGAAGCCACATGATCTCTGGCGCACCCGTTTTTGAAACGATATCAACATGTTCTCTTACATCAGTGCCAAGGACAATTTGAATTATTGTTAGCACCAAAGAAACAAGTAAAATAGTATTAAATTTTGTATTGAAGACTAAAGGCTTGTTATTCGTTTTTACGCTATAAATGACAACAAGTTGAATTGCTAGGATCAACAATGCAGCGAGCATGTGTGTGGTAATTTTATAAGGACTCAGCACAGAATCTACAACTGTTTTACCCAGCCACGCCTGAAATGCCATTAGAACGCACACAATAAAAGATAAGTAAATAAGATTTTTTTGATGTTTTCTATATCCAAAAGAAAGTACGAAGGTTACAATACATGCAATTCCTGCTAAAGCACCTAATAGTCTATTGATGTATTCTACCCAGGTGTGAATAGGATTGAAAATAGCATAATCATGCTTTTCATAGGCTGTCCAATTGCTGTTTTCAAAACGATCTGTTGCTACAAAATCTTCCTTGGCCACCCATAAAGCTTCTTCTTTTATAATTACTTGTCCCTTGGTATACTCTTTACTTGGGGTAAATAAAAGTTCTTTTTGGTCCGTAGGGGGGATGTAATATCCAAAACATTTAGGCCAATCAGGACAGCCCATTCCAGATCCTGTTAAGCGAACAAACGCCCCAGCAAAGATGACAAGATAAACTAAAACAAGAGCTATTTTTGCGGATTTTAAAAAGTATTTTTGCACAGGAATTGTATTTTTTTTGTAAAATTATCTCATTTCTATGGAGTAGGTCACTACACAATAGTTAAACTTTAACTAATCCTATTTTTTCGGCTTTTTTTAACATGAAATCATAAGCAGCTTGATACTCATTTGGTATCTCACCTTCAAGTATGGCCTCCTTGATGGCTTCTTTTAAAAGGCCAATTTCTCTAGAAGGTTTGATGTTAAAATGCTCCATAATTTCTTCGCCAGTAATAGGAGGTTGAAAATTACGAACCTGATCGCGTTCTTCTACTTCCACAATTTTTTGGCGAACTATTTCAAAATTTTTGTGGTATTTTTTAAATTTATTTGGGTTTTTAGTAGTGATATCAGCTTCGCACAATGTCATTAAGTTTTCTACGTCTTCACCAGCATCAAAAACCAACCTACGCACCGCAGAATCTGTTACGGTTTCTTGCGAAAGGACAATGGGTCTGGAGCTCATCATCACCATTTTCTGTACAAATTTCATTTTGTGGTTTAGTGGCATGTGCAAGCGCTCAAAAATTTTCTTTGCCATTTTTCCACCCAGAAATTCGTGACCGTGAAATGTCCAACCTTGTTTTTTGTTGAAGCGTTTCGTTGGTGCTTTTCCAATATCATGTAACAATGCTGACCAGCGCAACCAAACATCATCCGTATTTGGGCAAATATTATCTACAACTTCCAGCGTGTGGTAGAAATTATTTTTGTGGGTGTGACCTTCAATTTCTTCAACTTGATTCAAAGCAGTCAATTCCGGTAGAATAATATCTAAAAGTCCAGTTTTGAATAATAACAAAAATCCTACGGAGGGCTTGTCAGTGGAAAGTATTTTATTCAATTCATCAACAATGCGTTCTCCAGAAATGATTTTGATTCGCTCTGCGTTTTTAGTTATAGAATTCAAAGAATTTTCTTCGATTTCAAAGCCTAGTTGGTTTGCAAAACGAATTCCTCTTAGCATACGCAACGGATCGTCAGAGAATGTAATATCAGGGTCTAATGGAGTTTTAATGATTTTATTTTTTAAATCGTCAAGTCCGTTAAAAGGGTCTGATAATGCTCCATAATTATCTTTATTGAGTGATAAAGCAAGTGCATTAATTGTAAAATCGCGACGGTTTTGATCGTCTTGTAGCGTACCGTTTTCTACAATAGGATTTCTACTGTCAGATTGATAGGATTCTTTACGCGCGCCTACAAATTCTATTTCGGTATCTTCAAAACGCAACATTGCTGTTCCGTAGGTTTTAAAAACCTGAACTTTTGGTTTGTTAGGAAGTAGTTGTGATACTTTTAAAGCTAATTCGATACCGCTGCCTACAGCAACAATATCGATATCTTTTTTGAAATCTCTACCTAAAAGTAAATCCCTCACAAAACCACCAATAACGTAACTATCTACGTTAAGTTCTTGAGAAGCTTGAGAGATGACTTCGAAAATTTTATTATTTAATGCTGTTTTGTAATTCATTTTACCGCAGATTCGCAGATTTATTTTAATTTTTTTGAACTCACAATCCGTTTATATTCTAAGGATACCGCGTTGAAGTTTACTAGTAATGCTAATTCATTTCCTGATACCTTTAAATAATTGAGACATTGATTATAATGGCTAGAATTGAAGCATTCAACTGTTTTTATCTCAAGGATTATGTCGTTGTAAACAACAAAATCAGCATAAAACTTATGTTTTAAAGTGGTAGCTTTATACTGCACTTGAAATTCTTTTTCACGCTCAAACGGAATAGAATTAATCTTAAATTCATATTCTAACGCGTCTTTGTAAACTATTTCTGAAAAACCTTTTCCTAAATTTTTATGTACCTCAAATAGAATTCCAATTATTTTGTATGTTTCATTTTTATTTGAATATTCTTCTGACATAAAAATTAATAAATTGATTAATAATCTGCGAATCCGCGGTAAAAAATAAATAAAAAATCTATTTACGAATAATTTTAACCTGACTATCTGAACTTAATTTTATGATTGTTGATGGTTTTCCGCCTATTTTTTCACGATGCAAATTTACAACATAGTCTACACCTTTTATAATTTCCGGACTAATATCTTTGAAGGCAATAGGAGTGGGTTGGCCTGAAATATTTGCTGATGTCGAAACCAATGGTTTTTTCATCTTTTCCATTAATTTGAAGCAAAAAGGTTCCTTCACAACACGAATTCCCAGTGAGTTATCTGTAGAGATTATATTAGGAGCCACATTTCTGGGTTTGTCTAATATTAAAGTCGTTGGTTTTTCGGATAAATCTATAATTTGCCAAGCTACTTCAGGAATGTCTTTAAAAACATTGTACATCATTTTTTCGCCATTCATCAAAACAATCATGCTTTGGGTTTCGGCTCTTTGCTTGAGTTTGTATATTTTGGCGACAGCCTCAGCGTTTGTGGCATCACAGCCAATTCCCCAAACAGTGTCAGTAGGATATAGGATGATTCCGCCTTCTTTGATGACTTCGTATGCTTTATGTACTTCTTCGTTGATATTTTCCATATTTTTATTTTTGTGGATATTTTAAGTTTCATGTCAATAAAACTAATGTAATTTCCAATGTGCAAAAATACTTCATTTGAGCTTTGCAATCCAAATATATTTCGAGAGGAGATTGAGTCTTAGGGTACTTTTTCTTTTAATTTTAAAACATTTGATATTTGAAGCTATTTAAATTAATATTTTTAGCGTTATTTTGGCACAAATATGAAATTTAGAAGACTTAATGTTGTTTCTAGCAATAGAAAAATATATTTCAGATTAATTTATTCAAGTAAATAGAGGATGACATCAGCACTTTTAATTTCTACATATAATTGGCCAGAAGCACTTCGTTTAGTTATGATTAGTGCTTTATCACAAACACATTTACCTAATAAAATTCTTATAGCTGATGATGGTTCAGCAAAAGAAACGGAAGAACTTATAATTGAGTTTCAACTTAAAAGTACGGTTCCAATTATTCATTTTCATCAAACGGATAAAGGTTTTAGAAAAGCAAAAATTTTAAATAAAGCCATAGCAGGAACAGATATTGATTATATTATTCAAGTTGATGGAGATTGTATTTTGCATCCAAATTTTGTGAAAGATCATTTAAACCTTGCAGAAAAAGGTATTTATTTATATGGTTCTAGGGTGAATTTACTTCCTAATGCCATTGAAAAAATTTTTAAAACTAAGAAAATCTATTTTAATGTTTTTTCTAGCGAAATAAAAAATAGAACCAGAACCTTACATATTCCTTTTTTGTCTCGATTGTATAAATCACATGAAGGAATTTCTAAAAAATTTAGAGGCTGTAATGTTTCATACTGGCGTAAAGATTTCATAGCAATAAATGGTTATAATGAAGATTTTGAAGGTTGGGGCAGAGAAGATTCTGATTTAGCTATTCGACTTGGAAACAATCATGTAAATGCTAAAAGACTACGTTATGCTGGGATTGTATATCATATTTTTCATAAAGTAAATTCAAAAGATCATTTTGAATTAAATGATAAAATGCAAAAGGAAACGATAGCAAATCGAACGGTAAAAATTCTAAATGGAGTTGATAAGTATTTGAAATAGACTTTTTAGAGATTTATTAAACTAGCAGTATTTGTTTTCAAATAAAATTAATATTGGATTTATAGTTTACCTTAAATTGGATAAATAAAAAGCAATACCTACTTTTGTTTACTCTTATTATTGTATTGATGCAAATAAATATTCACTCCCATTTTCTTAGTCATAAATCAAAATTGTCTAGTTGTATTGAAAATTTTGATACGAAGGGAATTCTTTTTGGTGATGGAAAACGAAACAAAATAAAATTATTTGATTTAGACTCTCCAACGATTAATATCAAGTCGTTTAAGATTCCAAATTTAATTAACAAAATTGCCTACAAGTATTTTAGAAAATCTAAGGCCAGACGTTCCTACGAATATGCTGCTAATTTGCTCGAAAACGGTATAGGAACTCCACAACCAATAGCTTATTTTGAAAATTACAATTGGCTGGGATTGAAAGAAAGTTATTATGTTAGTGAGCATTTGGTAACCGAATTAACTTTTAGAGAATTAGTAGAAATTCCGGATTATCCTGATCATGAAAATATTCTAAGACAGTTTACTAAATTTTCTTTTGATTTGCATGAAAAAGGAATTGAGTTTTTAGATCATTCGCCAGGGAATACTCTTATAAAAAAAGTTTCTGAAAAACAATATCAATTTTTCTTAGTTGATTTAAACAGAATGAATTTTCATGCTGAAATGGATATAAACATGAGAATGAAAAACCTTTCGAGATTAACACCAAAAAAAGAAATGATTGAAATAATGAGCGATGAATATGCAAAATTATACAATAAATCATTCCAGGACGTTTTTGATATCATGTGGTATAATACTTGTAAATTCCAAGAAAAATATCATAGAAAACGCAGACTAAAAGCTAAATATTTTTTCTGGAAATAAGGTTTCTGTTACCCCAAAGAAGCTTTAGTTCTTGATATCTTACAAACACACTGTAGGCATTTAAGTAACATATAATAATACCTTTTTTGCCATCAAGAAAACCCAAGCGAATAAAATAATTGTATAAAAAATTATAAGAAGGATGAACAATGTGGAGTAAAAAGGATGGTTTATGCTTCTTGATAAACTTTTCTTGAGCTTTTAACTTTCCGTATCGAGTAGCTTTATATTTGTAGGATTGATAGTCTGAATAGGAATAATGAAGAAGCTTGTTTTTAAAAACACCTATTTTCCCATTGACTATTAATTTTTCATGCACCAACTGATTGTTACTGTATTTTGCAAAGTTTTTATCAAATAATCGGAGTATTTTATCGGTTTGTAATCCGCTAAAATGTAAAACCGAATTTTGAAACATAAATATTCTGTAAAATAAAAAAGCAGAATACGTTTTGTTGTTTTGTAAGGTTTCTATAATTTCTTCCTTAAGTTCAGTAGTCAGTCTTTCATCAGCATCAAGAAATAAAATCCAATCATTTTTTGCTTGTGAAATTGCAAAATTTCTTTGTGAAGAATAATTTTCGAATCTATTTTCTATAAATTTTACATTAGAAAAAGATTGGGCTATAGACTTTGTTTTATCAGTGCTGTACGAATCAACTATAATGATTTCGTCTGCAAAACCCAAATCTACTAAAAGCGCCTGCATATTTGCTTCTTCGTTTAAAGTAATTACTAATACAGATATTTTGGGTGCTAAATTTAGATTCATGAATTGGAAGTATTTTACAAATATAATTTATTAACTACTTTTGCATTACCTAACTGTAAAAAAAATATGAAAGCATCTGTGATAATAAGTACATACAATGCAGAAGCATGGTTAGAAAAAGTTCTTTTTGGATTTAATGTTCAAACTGAAAAGGATTTTGAAATTATTATAGCAGACGATGGCTCTGGTCCAAAAACAAAAGTATTAATTGATCAAATGAAGAGTATGATTTCAAATCCTATAATTCATGTTTGGCATGAGGATAATGGTTTTCAAAAAACTCAAATTTTGAATAAAGCTATTCTTAGTGCTAATTCTGATTACTTAATTTTTACGGATGGTGATTGTATTCCAAGAAATGATTTTATTGCAGTTCATCTTGATTACAGAGAGAAAGGTTATTTCCTTTCAGGGGGATATTTTAAATTACCAATGTCCGTTTCTAAAGTGATAACACAGGAAGATATTACATTACAAAGATGTTTTGATGTAAAGTGGTTAATACAGCATGGTTTGCAAAAATCGTATAAAAACATTAAAATTAGTTCGTCTAAATTTAAATCTAAAATTTTAAATGCCATAACGCCTACTAACGCCAGTTGGAATGGGCACAATGCTTCTGGATGGAAAAATGATTTAATTGCCGTAAACGGTTTTAATGAAGAAATGCAATATGGGGGCGAAGACAGAGAATTAGGAGAGCGTTTATTTAATATGAAATTGAAATCCAAACAAATTAGATATAGTGCTATATGTATTCACTTAGATCATAGTCGGGGTTATGTAAACGAAGAAGCGTTGAAAAAAAATAAAACCATTAGAAAATTTACTAAAATGAATAAGATAGTAAGAAGTCCTAATGGTATTGATTCTAATGCTTAAGCACTTTAATTATTTTCTAAAAAAAGTTCTAATTTTGGAAAAAGAAGTTCAGGGATAAAGGAATCATATAGATTTAAAGCTTCATTCTTCCTCTCTTTTGCAGATTTACTACCATATAATTCTGGTTTAAAATCTTTTAGATGCACCGATATACTTGATTTTTCATTTTCAAATGAATTCCAAGCTTCTTTAATTATCCAAGTAGAAAATATGGTAAACGTAGGTTTGTTTATCGCTTTTGCCATATTTACCGCACCACCTTCATTACCAATTAACGCGTCACAGTGGTATGTGATAGATAAAAATTCTCGAATACTTCCAGAGACAATATTGATTTTAATGTTTTCTTGAGTTCTAAGATTACATAAGTCAAAAACAGCTTTGGCTTCTTTTTCTTGCGATGGCATATAATTAAAAAGTAAAACTGCTTCATTTTTTTCAACGATTCGGTCAATCACTTTTGCCATATAAGGAAAAGGATAGGTTTTGTTTTTGCCGCTTCCAAGAACACTGATCATGTATAACTTTTTAGTAAAATTAATTTTGTTTTTCACTAAAATAGCTTTGCCATTTTCAATTTCATTTTCGGTTAAAAAGATTTGAGGTTTGTTTTTTAATTTAGCATTTGTAGCTAATGGCAATAACAAATTCAATCTGTTTTCTATAGCTGTTCCGGCTTCAGTAGTCGGGTTTATGATTTCTTTTACTGTTTCAGAATAGAGATAATTTGTATACGGTTTGTAAAACCCGATTCTTATTTTTGCACCAGAAAAAGCGACTACTAAATTGCTTTCTAGTTTTCCGTATGCGTCTATAACGAGGTCGTATTTTTGTTTCCTGATAGCAATTAAAAATTTATACAAAGCGAGTTTGCTTTTGCGATACTCATCTTCGAATAAAATAATGTTATCAATATTTGGATTATTTTCTAAAACTGGAACAGTAAAAGGATAAACAAGATAATCAACTTGAGAATCGGGATAAATCAGCTTTAAATTATTACAAATAACACTGCTAGCCAATACATCACCGATCATCTTTTGTTGAATCACCAATATTTTCATCATTTTCTATATTAAACCGCTACGTCATATTCGCGTAAAGCATTATTCAATGAAGTTTTTAAATCTGTTGACGGTTTACGAGTACCAATAATCAAAGCACAAGGTACTTGGAATTCACCAGCAGCGAATTTCTTAGTGTAACTTCCAGGAATTACTACAGAACGAGCAGGAACAAAACCTTTCATTTCAATAGGAGCTTCACCTGTAACATCAATAATTTTTGTTGATGCTGTCAAGCAAACATTAGCACCAAGAACGGCTTCTTTCCCAACATGAACACCTTCTACAACAATGCAACGAGAACCAATAAACGCACCGTCTTCAATAATTACCGGAGCTGCTTGCAAAGGTTCTAGAACACCACCTATTCCTACACCACCACTTAAGTGTACGTTTTTACCAATTTGTGCACAGCTTCCTACTGTTGCCCATGTGTCTACCATAGTTCCTTCATCAACATAAGCACCAATATTTACATAACTTGGCATCAAAATAACACCGCTTGAAATGTATGCACCATAACGGGCCACAGCATTAGGAACCACACGGATTCCTTTTTCGGCGTAACCTCTTTTCAATAACATTTTGTCATGGTATTCAAAAATTCCAGATTCCCATGTTTCCATTTTCTGGATTGGGAAATACATAACTACCGCTTTTTTTACCCATTCGTTTACTTGCCATCCTTCGTTAACCGGCTCGGCAACACGAAGTTTTCCAGTGTCTAATAATTCAATAACTTCTCTAATGGCAGAAGTGGTAGTTTCTTCTTGTAACAAGGCTCTGTTTTCCCAAGCTTGTTCTATAATTGTTTGTAAATTGTTCATTTGATTATCTAGTTTTAAAATTAAATTTTTAGTGGATTATTATGTTTTTTTAAATAAGCTTCGCCTAATAAACGGGCTCCGCTGGTATTGAGATGATCTGAATTTCTATAAATAATTGTGTTATTCAATTCTATTTCGCAATTTCCGTTTTCACACATTACATCATTAAGGTTAATAATGATTATAGAAGGAAATTCCCTTTTTATTTCATATATGATATAATTGTCCGGCCTCTTGTATTCAGGAATAGAAAAATTCTTTTCAGAAAAATACACAGGGATTTTAGCTTTTACTAATTTGGCCCTATGTAAATTCATTTCAGTAGTTTTTCTTAAGGCTTCAAAAATAATTATTTTTTTTCCAGTTTTTACTAATTCACCTAAAGTCTTTATTGTTGACAGGTAAGTTGCTTTATTTTCTGGTTCGGAAAGCCCCTCCCAGTTGGCTGATATAAAAATGTTTTTGAATTTTTTCGCATAGTTTAAACGTTCTATGGCATATTGTTTAGGATAATGTGCCGAACCGTCTTTATTTAATCCATTCATAAGCGGATAACCACCTGCAGCACTGTCGTGAATGTATAATTCGGCATCTTTAGCTAAAACATCAAGAAAGGCTGCGGTATGATTTGCAAAGGAATCTCCTATGAGCATACCATCAAGACTGTCTTTTTTGACACCTAAAAAACAATCCTCACAATTTCCAATTCTGAATTTATCGAAACATTGTTTTCTAACTTTATTTGGATAATTTGTCTTTGGGGTAAATTCGCTTAATTCAGGGAATCTTTCCGGGAATCCGTCTTTTGAATCTATAACAGCATAGATTAATGCAATTGCAGACAAAGAAGGTAAGAAAATATAGAGCAGGGTTTTTTTGAAATTATATTTGTATTTTTTTCTAAAAGGCTGTTCTACAAAACGCCAGGAGAAATAAGAAAGCGCAAAAATTAATAACAATGACAAAATCCGAATATACCCATCTAAGTTGATTCCCAGGTATTTGATAAAAACAAAAATAGGCCAATGCCATAAATACATGGAATAGGAGGTAAGGCCAATTAAAACTAAGCTTTTATTAAATAATAATTTATTGACAATACCTTTGTTATCCTCTTCTTTTCCTGTAAAAATGAGAAGTGCGGTTCCTATGCAGGGCAAGATGGCATTTAAACCTGGAAATAAGCTTGATTTATTTAAAACTACAGCCGGAATCAAAATTATGGTTAAACCAATTATAGATAAAATATGGTTTGTATTTCTAGTAAACACAGGTAATTTTCCCCAAAACATTGCTAAACAGGCTCCAATAGTGAGTTCAAATATCCTGGCAGGTAATAAAAAATAGGCCAAATTTGGATTTGTGTTTGTTAGATAAACAGAAAGAACGACTCCTAAAATCAGAAAAAGAATGATAAAAACAAGTCTTTTTTGCAGGCTTAATTTACGATGTAAAAAAAGTAAAAGTATAGGCCATAAAAAATAAAACTGTTCTTCAACAGATAATGACCAGGTGTGAAGAAAAGGTTTTAATTCTGAATTTCCTGCAAAATAATCTCCATTGTTTATCCATAAATGGATGTTGTTAGTTGAAAGTATGGTGTGTATCAGTGTTCGGGAGTACGATTCTAAATCATCAGAAAATAAAATAAAATAAGCTGGGATGGTCACAATCAGCATTATAAAAACCAGTACAGGTATGATGCGTCTGATTCGTGTTAAATAAAACTTCCCAAAAGAAAAAGAATTATTGTTCATTTCTTTATCGATTCCCAGAGTAATTAAAAAACCAGATAGAACAAAGAAAACATCAACTCCTACGTATCCCCCAGTCATAAATGTAAAGTCAGCATGATATAAAATCACCAGTAAAACGGCTATTGCGCGCATACCGTCAATATCTGGGCGATAAGAAAAGTTTATTTTCATTAAGCTGAATTTCGGGCAAAGATAGAATTTTAAACTAAAATCATAAGCGGGTTTTTTTATTGAAAATGTTACAGATTAAACTTCTTGTTTTAATTTTTAATTTAAAATGATACTAATTTTTAAATTCGAAAGCAGAATAAATAAATTTTAAAAAAAAAATATAAGAAAGTGAGTTTTCAGTTGTTGCTAAGAATTAGGAAATTAAAATAGTTACCTTTGAAAAAAATATGCAAATGCCAAGAATTCTCGCCATAGATTACGGACAAAAACGAACAGGAATAGCCGTTACGGATGAAATGCAAATCATAGCCTCTGGATTGACAACTATTCCATCCCCAACAGCAATTGCCTTTTTAAAAGACTATTTCTCTAAGGAGAAAGTAGAAGCTGTTCTTATTGGTGAACCCAAACAAATGAATGGAGAACCTTCAGAAAGTGCTTCTATTATTAAGGGATTTGTAACGCATTTTACGAATCATTTTCCAGACATGAAAGTCATTCGGGTAGACGAACGATTTACTTCAAAAATGGCATTTCAAACCATGATTGACAGCGGACTTAGCAAGAAACAGCGTCAAAATAAAGCACTTATTGATGAGATTTCGGCAACGATAATGCTTCAGGACTATTTGACTCGAAAAATGTTTTAGATATCCTAGTTCAGCTCCAGTTTATGGAACGAAATAGATTCGCAATTCCTTACTTTTTAACAATATTTTGTTATATTTTTTTTGTATTTATAAAGTATCTTTGCACTCAAAAATTTTGTTATGCCTGATACAACCGTTCGTTCGCAAAGTGATGTAGTTCTTATAGGTGCCGGAATAATGAGCGCCACTCTTGGCTTAATCCTAAAAGAGTTACAACCAGATATTAAAATTGAAATTTACGAAAGACTAGACATGGCTGCTGCCGAAAGTTCTGATGCATGGAATAATGCAGGAACCGGACATTCTGCTTTTTGTGAGCTTAATTATACTCCCGAAGGTGAAGATGGAAGCATCAATCCCAACAAAGCTATCAGTATTGCAGAATCTTTCGAGGTTTCTAGACAATTCTGGGCCTATTTAGTACAACAAAATAAAGTTTCATCACCTGAAAATTTCATTAAAAGTATTCCACATTTGAGCTTTGTTTGGGGGGAGAAAAATGTAAAGTATCTTAAAACAAGATTTGAGGCTTTACAATCGAATCCTCTTTTTGAGCAAATGGTTTTCAGTACGGATTTTGCTCAATTGAAAGAATGGATGCCACTGGTTATGGAGGGTAGAAAGGAATCTGAGAAAGTCGCAGCAACGTCTATGGCTATTGGAACTGATGTAAATTTTGGTGAATTGACCAGAAATATTTTTAGTTATTTGTCTAAATTGGAAGGTGTTACGATGTATTTTAATCATGAGGTCCAAAAAATGAGACAACGTGAAGATAAAACATGGAGAATAAAAATTACTGATTTGGCTACTGGCCAAAAAAGAAAAGCATATACTAAATTTGTTTTTATTGGTGCTGGTGGAGGTTCATTGCCGTTACTAGAAAAAGCTAATGTACCAGAAGGAAAAGGTTATGGCGGTTTCCCTGTGAGCGGTCAGTGGCTAAAATGTACTAATCCTGAGGTGATTGCTAAACATCAGGCAAAAGTTTATGGAAAAGCGAGTGTGGGTGCGCCCCCAATGTCAGTTCCACATATTGATTCCCGAATGATAAATGGAGAAAAACAACTACTTTTTGGACCTTTTGCAGGTTTTTCTACTCGATTTTTAAAAAATGGTTCTTATTCAGATTTACCTTTATCTATAAAACCAGATAATATCATTCCTATGATTGCTGCTGGAATAAAAAATATACCACTTACAAAATATTTAATCGAGCAAGTACGTCAGTCACCTAAAGACAGGATTAATGCATTGAGAGAATATGTTCCTGGTGCAAGATCTAAGGATTGGGTAT
Organism: Flavobacterium glaciei; assembly: GCF_003350545.1. Lineage (GTDB taxonomy): Bacteria > Bacteroidota > Bacteroidia > Flavobacteriales > Flavobacteriaceae > Flavobacterium > Flavobacterium glaciei. The sequence continues at coordinate 161,555 of NZ_QQBA01000002.1, read as the reverse complement.
TAGAACGTGCAGGACAACGTGTGCAGGTTATAAAAAAAGACGAGAAAGAAGGTGGAATACTAGAATTTGGAACTGAAGTCATCACTACAGCTGATGGAACTTTAGCTGTTTTGCTTGGTGCATCTCCAGGTGCTTCTACCGTAGTTTCTATCATGGTAGATTTAATAGGAAGGTGTTTTAAAGACGAAATTGAAACTCCGGAATGGCAGGAAAAATTAAAAGTGATGATTCCTTCGTATGGTCAGAAATTAAATGATAATCCAAATTTGTTGGCTGAAATAAGAAAAGAAACTGCTTCGGTTTTAAAACTGACTAATTAGTATTCAGCGTTCAGTAATCGGTGAACAGTCAGCTACTGATCACTGATTACTGAACTTTTTTTTAAGACTCCATTAATTCTTTTGTTGTATTTAAAATGTTTTCAGAGAGATTAGTCAACCACATTAATTGCTCTATAACCAGTTGCGCTTCTTGCATTTTCAATTTAAATGCTTCTTCATCAATAGGAATTCCTTCTTTTAATTCCTTAGCCCGAATATTTTTTAATTCCGTAAATCGCATGGCTAAATCTTCTTTTGGGAGATTTTCTTTTAGATACAAATCATTTTCTTTCAAAAGTGCTATCGCATTATCCAAATTTCTTATGACAGTATCGACTACAGCATTAAAAGCTAGCGAAGCAGACGTAGTTTTATGAGATTGGATGTATGTTCCTAAAGATGCAGATGACGATAGTAATGAATGATTTAGGACCGCTAATTTATATACTTGTGGTAACTGCTTTTGTTTAGACTTAGGTTCTTGGGCCATTCTTTGGAAAGAAGCCATTAAATTTCCAATTTCGATAAAAGCATTTTTTCGTGCTAACCGATACGTAGTAGAAATAGTTCCTTTTTTATTGTAAAAACTTGAAATTTCTTGTACATAATTCTGATTTGCAACAATTGATTTTTCTATGTGCGACGCAATATTTAAAAACTCCCAAGAAGGCCATAAAAAGTGATTGGCAAGGAAAGCTAAAGTGCAGCCTACAATGGTATCAAGTATTCTATATTGAACTACATCTCCAAAATTAGGGGTTAATATTCCGTATATAAAAACAACATACATAGTCACGAATGTGGCGCTGACTTTATAATTTATTTGGGTAAAAGAAAATCCTAAAAGCATGCTTAAAATAGAAAGTATGCTGATTATAATGTTGTCTTGTATTAACGAAAGAATACCAAAAGCTATTATTCCACCTATAATAGTACCAAAAATTCGATGAAAAGAGCGTTGTTTGGTCAAGCCGTATCCAGGGCGCATTATAACAATTATGGTCAGCAATATCCAATAGTCGTTATGAAAAGGCAGAATGTGTCCAATGATGAAACCTATCAATAATGTTATAGTTAATCGTAACGAATGTCTGAAAATAGTGGAAGAAAAACTTAGGTTTTGAATTAATGTACTAAAAGGGTAGTTCTGTGGTGTAAGGAATTTTTCTAAGTCTTTATCTTTATCCTTAAAATCTTGTGAATTGAAGGCTAATGTAAAAGCACGCTCTACAATTTTTATTTTCTCCACTTGTTTTTCAGCATACTGTAGCATTGTAGTTAGCATAAAAACACCTTCGGAAGCAGTAGTTTTTCCTAACCCATTTTCATAATCAGTAATGGCAACTTGTAAAGCATTCAAATCTCCTCGAAGTTTGTGCGTAGAAATATATTTTGTTTGGTTTTGGACACTTTTGGACAATTTTTTTAAACTCGTGGCAAGATTGTACGCCAATTTTTGATAGGTCAACAAAACTTTTGGATGGTCGTCAAATTTTTGATGTAATTTATCATGGTCGAATGAAGTTGCTAATGCTAGTTCCAAAATTTCCATCAATGAAATAAAAACGATTAACATTTTTCGGTTTTGATTAGAAGATCCAGATGCAGTATGGTTGCTAATCAATACTTCTCGTATGTTTTGCCTGATAGTATTTAGTTCTACTTGAAGGTGTAATTGTTTTTCTATGATCGCTTTTTTATCAGCATCAATTGTCCATAAATCACCTCTTAGCTTTAAATATTTAGCCGTAAGTTTAATACATTCTGCTATTTGTAATTCAATATAGCGATGAGGTCTTACGTAGTGAAAAATAAGTGAAATGGCGAGATAAAATAAACCTCCTAAAAGAATCAGTCCTGAATTTTGAATCATAGCCCAACCAGTGTTGATGTTAGCAAATGCTAATGAAATAGAAATCAGAGCAGAGAAAGAAACCATAGTTGCTCGTTGTCCATAAACGGACAACATGGACATCAGAAAAATTAAGACCGCTAAAAAAGGGTAAAAAATAATAGAATAAGGATAAACATAATTTACTACTAAATTAACAGCTGCAACAAGTACAGCCGTTACTAGAAGACCGTTAATTTTATGTTTTAGATTGCTTGGAATATCGCTCGGATAGGTAAAAATAGCACCTAAAGCTATGGTGAAACCTATTTCGAATTTGCCAAAAAAAGAAAGAAGTACAACCGGAATTACTGCTGCTATTGTTACTTTTAATGCATTGGTAAAATAAGTACTATCAGTAAAGTTTCGGATTTTGTAGATCATACAATTAGATTACAAACAAAGGTAAGAATTGAACGACTCATTCAAAGTATAATTTGCACTGTTTTTGATTAAATGGTAAAAAAATACTAATAATCAATACAGGATTATTCATTGTCTATTTTTTTACTATTTTTGCGGACTGAATTAAAGGGAAACCTATTCTTATTTTAGTATTCAATACTTAACACAAAAACAATGATTTTACCAATTATAGGATACGGTGATCCAGTTTTAAGAAAAGTAGGCGAGGTTCTTTCACCGGAACATCCTAATTTAAAAGAGACGATTGCTAATATGTACGAAACAATGTATAATGCCTATGGTGTTGGGCTTGCTGCACCTCAAGTAGGATTGGCATTACGTTTATTTGTAATCGATACAACTCCTTTTAGCGATGATGAAGAATTAGAAGACAAAGAACAAAAAGAATTAAAAGGATTCAAAAGAACTTTTATCAATGCAAAAATGATAAAAGAAGAAGGTGAAGAGTGGAGTTTTAACGAAGGTTGCTTGAGTATTCCTGATGTTAGAGAAGATGTATACAGGAATCCAACGATAACAATTGAATATTGTGAAGAGGATTTTGTAATGAAAACGGAAGTTTTTGACGGATTGATTGCCAGAGTAATCCAACATGAATACGATCATATAGAAGGAGTATTATTCACAGATAAAATTTCTTCTTTGAAAAAAAGATTGATTCAAAAGAAACTCAAAAACATTTTGGAAGGAAAAACATTCCAAGATTACCGAATGAAATTTTTTGCTAAAAAGGGAAGATAATACAGTTTTCAAACCTTTACCTTGGTATGATTTTTGGTTTCAAATTAAAAAATAAATAAGTCAAATTCTTAATAATAATTACACAAAACATGAATTTAGAAAAAATATTAGCCATTTCTGGGAAACCAGGTTTATATGTATTGAGAGTACAAACACGTACTGGGTTTGTTGCGGAATCATTATTGGATGGAAAAAAAATCACAGTAAACTTAAAAAGCAATGTAAGCTTATTGTCTGAAATCTCAATATATACTTATGAAGGCGAAAAACCATTAGCTGAAATCATGCAGAAAATTGCTGATAAAGAAAATAAAGGTCAAGCAATTTCACATAAAGAAGACAATACTACTTTAACGACATATTTCAAAGAAATTTTACCGGATTACGATGAAGAAAGAGTTTATCCTTCTGATATCAAAAAAGTTTTAAACTGGTACAATATGCTTCAAGCAAAAGGATTAGTTACTGATGAAGCTCCTGCAGCTACAGTGACAGAAGAGGTTGAAGCTGTTGCAGAAGAAACTCCAGTTGCAGAAGTTGAAGCTCCTGCTAAAAAAGCAAAAGCTAAAAAAGAGTAATTGCACACCACAATAATATTTAATCCTGTTCAGCTATTTTCTGAACAGGATTTTTTTATTTTTACCAAAAACAATTTCTGATGGATTCAAGACAAAACCAACTGCAAGCTTTCGAAAGATTATTAGATATAATGGATGATTTGCGCGAAAAATGTCCTTGGGACAAAAAGCAAACCATGCAAACCTTGCGTCATCTAACCATTGAAGAAACCTACGAACTTGGCGATGCAATTCTGGATAATGATTTGAACGAAGTCAAAAAAGAACTTGGGGATTTGTTATTGCATATTGTTTTTTATGCTAAAATAGGAAGCGAAACCAAAGATTTTGACATGGCTGATGTATGTAATGAAATTTGTGAAAAGCTAATTCACCGTCATCCGCATATTTATAGCGATGTAGTGGTAAAAGACGAGGAAGAAGTAAAACAAAACTGGGAAAAACTGAAACTCAAAGAGGGTAAAAAGTCTGTTCTCGAAGGTGTTCCAAGAAGTTTACCGGCATTAGTAAAAGCAAGTAGAATACAGGATAAAGTAAAAGGTGTGGGGTTTGATTGGGAAGAATCGCATCAGGTTTGGGATAAGGTTCAAGAAGAATTGGAAGAATTACAAGTTGAGGTTCAAGCTGGAGATCAAGATAAAATTGAAGCTGAATTTGGAGATGTTTTATTTTCAATGATTAACTACGCACGATTTCTGAATGTAAACCCCGAAGATGCTTTAGAACGTACCAATAAAAAATTTATCAAACGCTTTCAATATTTAGAAGGTAAAGCAGCAGAATTAGGAAAACCTTTAATGGATATGACTTTAGCTGAAATGGATGTTTTTTGGGAAGAAGCGAAGCGTCTTCCAAATAAATAGGAATTGGAAATCTATGATTTCCAAATAACTCAATTTTGGGAAGAAGCGAAGCGTCTTCCAAATAAATAGGAATTGGAAATCTATGATTTCCAAATAACTCAATTTTGGGAAGAAGCGAAGCGTCTTCTAAATAAATAGGAATTGGAAATCTATGATTTCCAAATAACTCAATTTTGGGAAGAAGCGAAGAAATTGTAGTATTCAGTATTAAATTAATTAATTATCAATGTCAGAAAATAAAACCGAGTTAAAACGCTCTTTAGGATTAATAGATGCCACGAGTTTAGTTGCGGGTTCCATGATAGGATCGGGGATTTTTATTGTAACATCAGCCATGGCGAGAGATATTGGATCTGCTGCTTGGTTATTGGTAATTTGGTTGGTAACGGGATTAATAACCGTTGCAGCGGCATTGAGTTATGGAGAATTGGCTGGAATGATGCCTAATGCGGGTGGTCAATTCGTATATATACAACGTGCGTACGGACGCTTAGTTTCTTTCCTGTATGGTTGGACCGTTTTTACGGTAATTCAAACGGGTGTTATTGCAGCCATTGCGGTTACTTTCGCTAATTATGCGGCTATCTTTTTCCCTATTTTAGATCAAACTCTTTTTACGGTTGGGACTGGTTTTGTTTTTTCGTACCAAAAAGTGTTGGCTATTTTTAGTATAATTCTGCTTACCTACATCAATACGAAAGGTGTCGAGAGTGGAAAAACGGTACAGTTGGTTTTTACTTCGGCTAAATTAATTGCACTTTTTTCATTGATAGTTTTAGGATTGTATGTTGGCTTACAAACAAATGTTTTGTCTGATAATTTTGCAAATATGTGGGATGCCAGTAAAACAGTTGTTAATCCTGACGGAACAGTAACTGTGACAAAATTAGCCGGTATGGCTATTTTGGGTGCTGCTGGGGCAACAATTATTAATTCCTTATTTTCTAGTGATGCGTGGAATAACGTAACATTTATTGCAGGAGAAATTAAAGAACCTAAAAAGAATATTCCTCGTAGTTTGTTTCTTGGAACCTTGATTGTAACTATCATTTATATTTTAGCAAATGTTGCTTATTTAGCTTTGTTACCCATGCAGGGAACGCCAAACGCTGCTAGTATTGCTGAAAACGGAATCATGTTTGCCAGTAATGACAGGGTAGGAGCGGCTGCAGCAAGTATGATTGTGGGAAATATAAGTGTTTTTGTAATGGCTGGCTTAATCATGGTTTCCACTTTTGGTTGCAACAGTGGTTTAATTCTTTCCGGTGGAAGATTGTTTTTTGCAATGGCTAAAGATGGGTTATTTTTTAAACAAGCAACAGAATTAAATAAAAATCAGGTTCCTGCAAAGGCTTTGTGGGTGCAGTGTATTTGGGCCTGTGTGCTTTGTGTCTCCGGAAAATTTGGTGATTTACTCACCTATGCCACTTTTGCATCATTATTGTTTTATATCTTAACAATTCTGGGTGTTTTTATCCTCAGAAAAAAAGAACCTAATGCGGATAGACCTTATAAAGCGTTTGGATATCCATTTGTACCGGCACTTTATATTGTTGTTACTGTAGCAATTTGTCTCACTTTGCTGATTTATGACACATTCAATACTGGGTTGGGATTGTGTATTGTAGCGTTAGGAATTCCGGTTTATTATTTTGTTATGAAAAAGAAAGAGTAACAAAAACGAGAATTACTCCGCAAGTTTTTTGAGTTTCGTAATGTCTTTCAGTACAATTTTTTTGCCTGTTAATTCAATCAATCCTAATTTATTAAAATCGGATAATAAACGGATGCAACTTTCTGTGGCTGTACCAATTATACTGGCTAATTCGTCTCTGGAAAGTTGAACTTTTAAGGAGTTATCTTCGTTTTTCCCAAAGGTGTCATTAAGATAAAGTAGCGTTTCGGCTAGTCTTTCTTTGACTGTTTTTTGGGCTAAATTAACCATGTGATCATCAGCTTCTTTTAGATCTCCACAAATAGTTTTCATCACATTCATAGAAAACTGATTGTTTTTGTCAAAATAGCCCATCACTTCTGATTTTGGAATAAAGCAAACTTGCATATCCTCGAGCGCAACAGCGCTAAGATTTACTGGTTCGTCGCTAATCATAGAACGCTGACCCAGTAATTCACCTTTTGTAACCAATTTTACAATGTGATCTTTACCATTTGCACTAAGTTTTGTAAGCTTACAAATACCATCTTTTATACAATAAATACCATTAACATTTTCTCCTTCTTCAAATATAACCTCTCCTTTCTTGATGATAAGTGAGGTTTTACAGTCAGAAAGTTTTATTAATTCGTCTTTTGTTAAGGCTTTAAGAGAGCTAAATTCTCTGACGATACATTGTTCGCATTTGCTCATGGTATATGTGATTTATTTGCTTTACAAAACTAACTCTTTAATATGACAAATATCATATTTTTAACTCATTCGATGAATGACCTTTGTTTCAGGTAAAATGAGCAAAGTTATGGACATACAAAACTGTTTCCATTGTGGGTTAGACATTATTAAAGAAGAAGAAATTATTTTTGATGCTAAAAATTTCTGTTGCAACGGTTGTAAAACGGTGTATGAAATTTTTAGTCTGAATGATTTGACTTGTTATTATGATTTTGAAAAATCCCCTGGAGCAACCCCGCAAGATATTAATGGTAAATATGATTTTTTAGACAATGAAAGTATTGTATCCAAATTATTGGAATTTCAGGAAAATTCAACCGCAATTATTTCACTTAACATTCCTCATATTCATTGCAGTTCGTGCATTTGGATTTTGGAAAATCTACAGCGTCTTCAAAAAGGAATAAGTACTTCTCAGGTTAATTTCCCTGAAAAAAGAGTCCGAATTACTTTTAATCCTGAAGTAGTTTCAATTAAAGCGATTGTTTATTTGTTGAGCTCCATTGGTTATGAACCTTACATTAGTTTAGAAAACTATGAAACAGGGAGCAATAATATAGATAGAAGTTTGACTTATAAACTAGGTGTTGCATTCTTTTGTTTTGGGAATATTATGTTGCTTTCGTTTCCAGAATATTTTGAGGTAAAAGAATATTGGTTAGACCAATACCGTGGTTTTTTCCGTTGGTTGATATTTGCTTTATCGTTGCCAAGTTTTTTTTACTCGGCTAGTGGTTATTACGTATCGGCGTATAAAAGTATCAAAACAAAAATGCTCAACATCGATATTCCTATTGCTTTAGGTATAGTGGTGATGTTTGTGCGAAGTACCTTTGATATAATAATGGATTATGGTTCTGGTTTTTTTGACAGCTTAACAGGATTGATTTTCTTTATGCTTTTAGGAAAAATGTTCCAAATCAAAACCTACAGCTTTTTGAGTTTTGAAAGGGATTTTAAGTCTTATTTCCCTATTGCAATCACTAAAATCAATACGGATGCTTCCGAAGAAAGTATAGCGATTTATGAAGTGGAAAAAGGCGATCGTTTACTCATCAGAAACCAAGAATTGATTCCGGTTGATGGGATTCTAATTTCTGAAAAAGCGGAAATCGATTATAGTTTTGTTACTGGAGAAGCAATTCCTATTACGAAACAATCTGGGGATAAATTATTTGCTGGAGGAAAACAAATAGGGAAAGTAATCGAAATGGAAGTTTTACATTCTGTTTCGCAAAGTTATTTGACTCAATTATGGAGTAATGATGTGTTCCAAAAAAATGTGGAACAAAAACACAAAACTATTACGGATAGCATTAGCCGTTATTTTACACCTATTTTATTACTGATTGCTTTTGCAGGATTTGGATATTGGATTTTCATAGATGCTAATACTGCTTTCAATGTGTTTACGGCAGTGCTTATTGTTGCTTGTCCTTGTGCATTGGCTTTGACTGCTCCATTTACTTTTGGGAACGTATTGCGAATATTAGGAAAACAGAAATTCTATCTCAAAAATGCTTTGGTTATTGAGCAATTAGCAAAAGTAGATACAATCGTTTTTGACAAAACAGGAACGATTACCACCAATAAAAAATCGAATATTTCTTATGAAGGAATAGCCCTTTCTGATGAGAATTTATTGCTGATAAAAAATGTACTTCGGGCTTCTAATCATCCGTTGAGCCGAATGCTTTATGACTATTTGCCTATTCCAATTTTGCCAAATAAATCAGCGATAGATTCTAAAAAATTGAAAGTGGATGCATTTGAAGAAATTACTGGAAAAGGAATTCAAGCCCAGATTTTTGGTTACCAAATTCAAATAGGTTCTGCTGCTTTTGTAGAAAAAAAGGAAGAGAATAATGTTCAGCAAACATCAGTTCACATTAAGATTAACGATGATTATTATGGAAAATTTATTTTTAACAATCAATATAGAGAAGGTTTAGAAGAACTTTTCCGAAACTTAAGTACTAATTATCAAATCAAGGTTTTATCGGGAGATAATGAAGGCGAACGAATAACTCTTGAACAGCTTTTGCCGAAAGGCACGGAATTGATTTTTAATCAAAAACCAGAACAGAAATTAGAATTTATTAAAAGTTTACAAGACAAAGGCAAAAACGTAATGATGGTGGGTGATGGATTGAATGATGCAGGAGCTTTAGCACAAAGTAATGTTGGAATCTCTATTTCTGAAAATGTGAATGTTTTTTCTCCAGCTTGTGACGCAATTTTGGATGCCGGTGAATTTCAGAAATTAAACTATTTCTTGAAATTATCTAAGAATTCCATAACGACTATCAAAATGAGTTTTGTACTCTCATTATTGTACAATGTAGTGGGATTGTCGTTTGCTATTACAGGTAATTTATTACCATTAGTGGCGGCTATTATTATGCCTTTGAGCACAATAACCATTGTGAGTTTTGTAACGATAATGAGCAGTTATTATGCAAATAAAAAATAGAATTATATAATTCTTTGAGTTTCGTTTTCACATAATTTTAACATATATAAATAAGTATGACAAATGTCATATTTTACTCTAAAACGTCAAAGTAACTTTGTAAACACAAATTAAGGTATGAGTGTCATTTATTTATTAATCTCCATCAGTATAATAGTCGCCATTGGTTTTTTTATTGCTTTTATACGAGCAGTAAAGACAGGTCAATATGACGACGATTATACGCCGTCTGTCAGAATGCTATTTGATGATGAGTTAATTCAGTCTAAAGCAAAAAAAGCTAAAACCGAGAGTTCAACTAAGTTATAACTTTCAACAAATCAATTTAATAATAAACAACTTTAATAATAATTATAAATATGGAAATGCAGCAGTTTTATTATGACAACAAAATTGTAAAAAAATTCATTTACGCAACCATTGTTTTTGGAGTGGTAGGAATGTTAGTGGGGCTTACATTGGCCTTTATGTTCCTTTTTCCAAATATTACTGATGGTATTTCGTGGTTGAGTTATGGTCGATTAAGACCTTTACATACTAATGCAGTTATTTTTGCTTTTGTAGGAAATGCAATGTTTGCGGGTATTTATTACTCACTGCAGCGTTTGTTAAAAGCCAGAATGTACAGTGATTTTTTGAGTAATCTTAATTTCTGGGGTTGGCAATTAATCATTGTAGCAGCAGCCATATCATTGCCATTAGGCTATACTTCTTCTAAAGAATATGCTGAATTAGAATGGCCAATAGATATAGCAATTGCATTGATTTGGGTTGTTTTTGGTATCAATATGATTGGAACGATTATAAAACGTAGAGAGCGACATTTGTATGTTGCCATCTGGTTTTACTTAGCAACATTCGTAACGGTTGCGGTTTTACATATTTTCAACAGTTTATCATTGCCTGTTTCTGGAATGAAAAGTTATTCTGTTTACGCAGGAGTTCAAGATGCTTTAGTACAGTGGTGGTACGGTCATAATGCGGTTGCGTTTTTCTTGACTACACCGTTTTTAGGATTGATGTATTATTTTATACCAAAGGCAGCGAATCGCCCTGTGTATTCTTACAGACTGTCAATTGTTCACTTTTGGTCGTTAATTTTTATTTATATCTGGGCTGGACCACACCATTTATTATATTCAGCGTTACCTAATTGGGCTCAAAATTTAGGAGTTGCATTCTCAATTATGTTGATTGCTCCATCTTGGGGTGGAATGATAAACGGACTTTTGACACTGAGAGGTGTTTGGGATAAAGTGCGTGTAGAGCCAGTTTTAAAATTCTTCGTTGTAGCAATTACAGGTTATGGAATGGCGACTTTTGAAGGACCTATGTTATCGCTTAAAAATGTAAATGCTATTGCGCATTATACGGATTGGATTATTGCACACGTACACGTAGGAGCATTAGCTTGGAATGGATTTATGGCATTTGGTATGATTTATTGGTTGGTTCCTAGAATGACAAAAAGCAATTTGTATTCTCTTAAATTGGCTAATTTTCACTTTTGGATTGGTACTTTAGGTATTATATTATATACAATCCCAATGTATGTTGCTGGTTTTTTACAAGCTTCTATGTGGAAACAATTCAATCCAGACGGGACTTTAACATACGGTAACTTTCTAGAAACAGTAACTCAAATCATGCCAATGTATTGGATGAGAGCTATTGGTGGAACCCTTTATTTAATTGGAATGTTTACCCTGGTGTATAACATTATTCAAACGGTTAGATTTGGTTCTAAAATTGAAGATGAATTAGCCGAAGCACCTGAATTAATGAAAATTAGTGCAGGAAGAGTAAAAGGAGAGAAATTTCACCCTTGGTTAGAAAGAAAACCTATTCAGTTAACTATTTTGGCGACTATCGCTATTCTTATTGGTGGTGTTATTCAAATTGTACCTACAATTATGGTGAAGTCTAATATTCCAACAATAGCAAGTGTAAAACCTTATTCTCCACTAGAATTAGAAGGGCGTGATTTATACATTCGTGAGGGTTGTGTAGGATGTCACTCGCAGTCAGTTCGTCCTTTCCGAAGTGAAGTAGAACGTTATGGACCACAATCTAAAGCAGGCGAATTTGTATACGATCATCCATTCTTATGGGGATCAAAACGTACAGGTCCGGATTTGTTGAGAGTTGGAGCAAAATACAATGACAATTGGCATTTTAACCACTTTTGGAATCCACAAAGTATATCTGCAGGATCTATTATGCCAGGTTATAAATGGCTGTTTGATAATAAACCTATGGATGTTTCTTTGACTCAAAAGAAAATGCAGGTTATGGCGACATTAGGGGTTCCTTATTCACAAGCTCAAATTGCAAGTGGTTTAGATGATCTAAGAAAACAAGCTATTGCAATTGAAGAGAGCTTGAAAAATGATCCTGACTTTGTCAAAAGTTATGATGAAAGCAAGAAAAAAGCGGCTGCAAGAGGAGAGAAATTTGTTCCAATGAACGAAAGGGAAATCGTTGCCATGATTGCTTACATGCAAAGACTTGGTACTGATATTAAAGTAAAAGAATAAAAATAAAAGTCATGTTCGAACAAATTAAACATAATATGGAAACGATTGAAGGTGTGGCCATATATCCCATCTTATCATTATTGATTTTTTTCGTCTTTTTTGTTGGGCTAGGCCTTTGGGTGTTATCCTACAAAAAAGAAACGATAAATGAATTGAGTCAAATTCCATTGAGAGACAATCAAATAGTATAATTTTTTAAAATTCAGAAAATGAAAAAATTAATTCCAGTATACGTGAGAGTACCTGTTATTTTCTTTGCTGTAATGATGGCAATGGAATATATGATTGACTCAGGAGATCGTCCTGCTTTTATAAAATTTCCGATGGTTTCCGTATTCTTACTTGTGTTCCTTTTTCTTTTGATTGCAATAGAAATTACGATGAAAGCAGTTGATAATATAATGTATCAGTTATTGACTGAGGAACAAAAAAGCCAGTTAAATGAAGCAAATAATTTGAGTTTCAAGGATAGGCAATGGTATAAAAACCTAATGGCAAAATTGACTAAAACCGAGTCAATAGACAATGAAGGTCAATTATTATTAGATCATGATTATGACGGTATCAAAGAATTAGATAATAATTTACCGCCTTGGTGGGTATATTTATTCTATGCTTGTATCATTTTTGGTGTTGTTTATATGGTGCGTTATGAAGTTTTAGGTGCTGATAATCAAGAGATGGAACTTAAAAAAGAAGTTGCTCAGGCCAAAATTGATATTGCAGAATACATGAAAACTGCACCGGATATGATGGATGAAAAAACAGTGACTTTATTGACAGATCCTGCTGATTTAGCTGCTGGTAAAGAAATTTACACTACTAATTGTGCTGCCTGTCACAGAGCAGATGCAGGAGGACAAATTGGACCAAACCTTACAGATGATCAATGGATATTGGGTGGTGGGATAAAAAATGTATTTCATACTTTAGTAAACGGAGGGCGTGATGGTAAAGGAATGATTTCTTGGAAAGGTACATTAAAACCTAAAGAAATGCAGAAAGTAGCCAGTTACATTCTATCCTTAAAAGGAAGTAATCCACCAGATGCAAAAGCTCCGGAAGGGGAAGTTTGGGTAGAAGAAGATGTTACTGTTGCGGTTAAATAACAATTAGAAACACACGTTTTTATTTAACTTAAGAATTTTAATAATTATTTTAAACTTGTGTTTTAAATAAAAAGAAATGTCAAAATTACCAGACGAAGCTTTTAGAGATACCATCGGTACAATTGATGAAGAAGGAAACAGAAAATTTATTTTTCCTAAAAAGCCTTCGGGGAAGTTTTATGATTACAGGAAATGGGTGAGTTATTTTTTACTGATTGTACTTGTTGCGAATCCTTTTATAAAGATAAATGGCAATCAGTTCATGATGTTCAACATACTGGAGCGCCGTTTTAATATATTAGGATTTCCATTTTGGCCGCAGGATATCTATCTTTTTGTTCTGGTTATTATTGTAGGAGTTGTTTTTGTGATACTTTTTACAGTGATATTTGGGCGAATATTTTGTGGTTGGATTTGCCCACAAACCATCTTTTTAGAAATGGTTTTCCGCAGGATTGAATATTGGATAGAAGGTGATCGTGGTGCTCAAATTCGTTTAGAAAAGCAAGAATGGAACGCTGAAAAAATCAGAAAGAAAGCTATAAAATGGACGATATTCCTAATTATTTCTTTTTTTATTGCCAATGTATTTCTAGCATATCTAATCAGTAGTGACAAGTTGTTGTTAATGATTGAAGAGGGACCTGCAAATCATCTAAGTACTTTAGTGTCCTTATTAATTTTTACTGGGGTTTTCTATTTTATTTTTGCATGGTTCAGAGAACAGGTTTGTATTATTGCTTGTCCTTACGGAAGATTGCAAGGTGTTTTATTAGATGATAAATCGATAAATGTAGCCTATGATTTTGTACGTGGTGAAAAAGAAGTTGGTAGAGCTAAATTTAATAAACAGGAAGATAGAGTTGCATCGGGTAAAGGTGATTGCATTGATTGCAAACAATGTGTAAATGTTTGCCCAACAGGAATTGACATACGTAACGGTACTCAAATGGAATGTGTCAATTGTACAGCCTGTATAGATGAATGTGATACCATTATGGATGGTATTGGATTGCCAAAAGGTTTGATTCGTTATGCCTCTGAAGATGAAATTGAGAAAAACATCAAGTTCAAATTTACCCCAAGAATGAAAGGGTATTCCGCTGTGTTATTCATCTTGACAGGTATTTTGATTGGATTATTATTCTTGCGTTCGGATGTTGAAGCTATTATTTTGAGACTTCCAGGTCAGTTATTTGAACACAAAGGCGAAAACATTAGTAATATTTATACTTTTAAAATCATAAACAAAACCAACAAGGATTTTAATGATATTCATTTTAAATTAGTAGATATCAAAGGAGTTTTAAAAATTGTAGGGAAACAAGATATTAAAATACCAAAACAAGGCATGGATGGTGGTTCACTTTTTATAGAAATTAACCAAAATTTACTAGATAGTGATAAAACAAAACTGAAAATTGAGGTTTTTAATGGGAGTGAAAAAATTGAAACAACAACTACAAACTTTTTGAGTCCGCGTAGTTTTGATTAATAGGGTGCAATAGAGATTCATCAAAAAATATAACATTATGAAATTTAGCTGGGGAACAGGAATTGTAATCGCTTTTGGTTTGTTTATAACCTTTATTTTGTATTTTGTTTTTAAAGTACAATCCGATTCAAAATATGATAATGAGTTAGTGGTTGAAGAATATTACAAGCATGATGCTCATTTTGGAGATGAAATGGCTCGAATTCAAAATGCAGCAGATTTGAATCAAAAACCTACAATTAATAATGTTTCGAACGGAATTGAAATAGTATTTCCAAAAATCTTTGTTCCAAAAAACATTAAAGGTAAAGTGTCCCTTTATAGACCGTCTAACAAAAAATTAGATTTTGAAATTCCAATTTCATTATCTGATGCTACTACTTTGCTCATACCTAAAAAAAGTTTGGCAGGCGGTCGATGGGACATTAATATGGAATGGCAATATGATGGAAAATCATATTTGTCTAAAGAAACAATATATATCAACTAGTCTTAATTTTAAAAGCTTAAAGACAATTTATTGGATTTAAAACTTTTATTTTTATGACATTAGACAAAAAAAATGCTTTATACTGCCTTTATTTTTGGTTTAATAAGTAGTTTTCACTGCATAGGTATGTGTGGTCCTATTGCCATGATGTTACCCGTAGACAGAACCAATCAGTCTAAAAAAGTTATTCAAATCATCACGTATCATTTAGGAAGATTAACGGCTTACGCCACTATAGGTTTCGTTTTTGGACTGCTTGGAAAAGGTTTTTTCATGGCTGGCTTACAACAGAAATTATCGATATTCATTGGTGTAGCTATGATTATTGTAGTGCTGATTCCTGATACTCTTTTTGCAAAATATAATTTTTCGAAACCTGTTTTTAAATTAATTTCAAAAATAAAAACAGCGTTAGGAAGTCAGTTCAGAAACAAAAGTTACAAATCCCTTTTTACAATAGGTTTACTAAATGGCTTTTTGCCATGCGGAATGGTTTATGTTGCCTTATTTGGTGCTATTGCCATGCAAAGTGAAAGTCTTGGTGTTTTATATATGATTTTATTCGGATTAGGAACTGTTCCTTTGATGAGCAGCGTGGTATATATCAATTCATTCTTAACAGTACCAATTCGAAACCGCATCCAGAAAGCTATTCCTTATGTAGCGGTATGTATTGGTTGCTTATTTATTTTAAGAGGTTTGGGATTGGGAATTCCTTATATTTCTCCATCTGATATGAGTTTATTTATTCAAGCTGATCCCAATTGTCATTAAGTTTTAGTTGTATACTAATAGAAAAGCACGCCATTTAGCGTGCTTTTTTATATCTTCAAAAATTTCTAAAACATTAAATTGTCATCGAAAACAGTGCTGTTTCTGGAGCTTTTCTTTTCAATCGTAAGTCAAATGCCATACAAATATTACGCACATACGGTTTCCCATTTTCTGTAACGGCAATGCCATTGTCTTTTATGATTAGCAATCCATCATTTTCCATTTCTTTCAATTGAAGAATTATATCTGGAATTTCATTGAAATAATCTTCTTTTTTTACCCAAGATGTTTCAAATTGACACATTAAATTCAGAATGTGTTTTCTGATAATAAGGTCTTCATCAGTCAATAAATGCCCTTTGAAAATCGGTAATTTATTCCATTCTAATATTTGATAATAATCTTCTAAATTTTTTACATTCTGTGCAAAACTGTACCAACTGTCACTGATGGAAGAAACCCCCAAACCAATCATTAATTGTGTTTTAGAGGAACTATAGCCCATAAAATTACGATGCAATGTCCCGTTCTGAAAAGACTTGTATAAACTGTCTGATTCTAAAGCAAAATGGTCCATTCCTATTTCATTATATCCGTTTTCATACAATAATTTTTTACCGGTCTCGTACAATATTCTCTTTTTATCATCTTTTGGAATGTCTTCGTCATTAAAACCTCGTTGTCCATTGCCTTTAATCCACGGAACGTGTGCATAACTATAAAATGCCAATCGGTCGGGCTGTAATGATTTTGTTTTTTCAATCGTATCAATGATATCTTCTACTTCCTGAAAGGGTAATCCAAAAATGATATCATGTCCTATAGAAGTATATCCAATTTCTCTAGCCCAAAAGGTAACTTTTGCCACATTATGAAAAGGTTGAAAACGGTGAATTGCTTTTTGTACTTTCTCTGAATAGTCTTGAACACCAAAACTTACTCTTCTAAAACCTAAATCATAAAGTTTTTGCAAATGTTCATGCGATGTGTTATTGGGATGACCTTCAAAACTGAACTCATGATCTTTGGCTTTTTTGGCATGAACAAAAATTCCATTGATTAAATCCTCTAAATTTTTAGTGGAAAAAAATGTAGGAGTTCCACCGCCCAAATGAATTTCTTTGATTGTTGGTTTTTCCCCCAGAATTTTACAATAAATTGCCCATTCTTTCAAAACTGCTTCAATGTATGGGTTTTCAGCGCTATGATTTTTGGTAATACGCTTGTTGCAGCCACAAAAAGTACACAAGCTTTCGCAAAACGGCAAATGGATATACAAACTGATTCCTTCTGTAGCATTGCTTTCTTGAAATGATTTTTTTAACGTTTCAACCCAAATTTCTTCTGAAAAATCAGTTTCATCCCAATAAGGAACCGTAGGGTAACTCGTATATCTTGGGCCGGGTACATTGTATTTTTGAATCAAAGAATTTTTCATGGCAAAATCATTTATCGTTGTTCAAAAGTAGAACGACTACTCAATTATTAAAATGATAATTATCATATCAATGTAATAATTCGTTATTATAAAATAGTCCAATTGTGATTTCGTACGCAGTCAATAACCATAATGACATCTCGACTGCGCTCGATATAAATGTCATTAAGCTAAAAGTTTATTTGTTATTCTGACGAAGGAGGAATCTCTGTTTTTTGCTCACGTTTGTTAGGATTCCTCCTTCGTCGGAAAGACAAAATCATGAGGATTTTTCCTTAACGTAATGACATTGCGCTCGATATAACAAAAAAATATAGAGACTGCAATGTGTATGTCAATAGTGACTTATGCAAAAAAAAAACTCGAACTGTTTAAGTTCGAGGTTTCTGCATTAACGTTAACTAAGATTTATTCTTGGTTAAGATTTCTCAATTGTTTTAGTTTTTCTTTCCAAACATCAAGACTTTCTTTATGAATAGCGATGTTTTTACGAACTTCTAATACAATAGAATTTTCTTTTTTTGCATTTTTTGTATTAGTAAAGAATTGAATGTTATTTTCTAATTGGAAAATTTCATTCTGAACTTCTTCAATCTTACGCATTAGAAAAATCTTTTCGTTTTCCAGTTTTCGGGTATCGTTACTTTCAGACAAATGATCCATTCTGTTTGCAAAACGCATCATATCTGTATCTTTCTTGCTCAAACTCAATTTTTCAAAAAGCGCATCTAGGATTTTATTAAATTTCCCTTCAATATGCCTTCTTGGGAAAGGTACTTTTCCAAAGTTTTTCCAAGTTTCTATATGCAATTTGATAGCATCTAAATCTGTTTTGTGATCTCCGGTCAACTGAAATTCTCTCAGCGTTTCCAGATAGGCTTTTTTATTATCAAAAGCGGCTACTTCTTCGCCATTTTCTTCATTTTTTTGCTCTTTTAACTTGTCAAAATAATGATTGCAGGCATCTTTAAATTCTTTCCAGATTTTATCAGAGTATTTTCTTGGTACATGTCCTATCTGTTTCCACTCATCCTGAATTTTTTTCATGATAGGTGTAGTCACATTAAAATCAACACTTTCTTGCAATTCTTTAGCTTTAGCAACAAGAGCTATTTTCTTGCTTAAATTGTCGTTTTGATCTTTTTTAATGTCTTTATAAAATGAATTTTTGAAAGTATTAAAATTTCTGACAGCCGTTTTAAAACTAGCCCAAGTTTCTTCATTCACATCAGATGGAACCTTTCCAGCAGAGAAGAAAGCAGTACGCAAGGCTTCCACTTTTTCTATCTGAGCCAGCCATTGTGAGTGTGCATTTACTTTTTCAGTAGCTAAAACTTCAATTTTGGCAATAATTTCTTTTTTCTTTTCTAAATTCTCAAGCTCAGTTCCTCTTTGGTTTTCAAATAAAACTTCACGTTTATCATGCATCTGTTTGGTCAAGTCGCTAAACTTATTCCAAATCACGTCACGATGTTCTCTAGAAACAGGTCCTATATCTTCTTTCCAAATTCTATGTAAGTCTTGTAATTCTCGGAATGCTTTATTGATATCCGCCTCGTTTACTAATTCTTCAACACGAGCAACAATTTTTTGTTTTTGCTCTAAATTATGTTTAAAATCTAAGTCTCTCGCTTCTCGATCTAAGTGTAAATAATCATAAAAATTTTCCACATGAAAATGAAAGTTGTTCCACACGTGGTTGTATTTATCCTTAGGAATAGGTCCAGCATTTTTCCATCGTTCTCTTAAATCATTAAAATGCTTTAAGGTGTCTTTGATATTTGCCTGCGGATTTATCAACTCCTTTAATTCCTCAACAATAGCTAAACGGTTCTCTAAATTGGTTTTTAGATTCGTTTGTAAACTCTTGAAGTGTGTATTTTTAATATCTCTAAACTGAGAATAATATTTATCAAAATTAGTCTTAAGTGGAGAATGATATTGAAAATCTTCATTTGGATCTTGATTTTCTGCCAGAAATTCTTCTTTTTTCTCCTCCAGTAGATGATTGTATTTAGCTAAAAATACTTTTTTTATTTCTTCAATATGCTCCTTAAATGACATCACTTTGTCATTAGCAACTAAACTTTTCAGTTCGTCTACTAATGCTTCGAGTGACAAACTATCATAATCCTGCAATGGAATTTCATGACGCTCTTTCAGCGTTTCATCTTCGCTTTCTTCGGCGTTTGTTTCTGCAATGGCGTCAATGGCTGTTTGATTTTCTGTCTCTGAAACCGTTTCTTCCATAGAAGGCGACACTACATTATCTTCCGCAGGAAAATCAGTTGGTTCTACTAATTCTGATACTTCCGCAGCAGCCGCAGTAGCATCAATTGAGTTATTTTCAATATTTCCATCTGCTTCAAGCAGGTTATCATTCTTTTCTTCTAACATTTTTTCAATGTGTAAGGTTTCTAATTAGATTTAACACGAAAGGTACTAAAGCAGTATCAAAGTACAAAATAAAACCCCTTATTTATTGTCATTTTATGTTGCAAATGTTTTTTTTTTGGAGCAATTTCCTGCTGTTCGCTGTATTCCTAATTTAAAAAAACTACGGCTAAAAAAGCCTTGTTTTCCTAAATCGGGAGATGCCGCTGCCATCAGGGTTAGGGTTTTGTGGATGAAAGTGTAAGTTGTATTCAAAAAAAAAGTCCCACCGAAGCAGGACTAAAGATTTTCATCTACGGCATATAGCCTTATTGTGATAAGATTAAAGATTAGAAATTTTAATCAGTAACAAACATAAATAAAAAATAGTTAAGTTGCAATGCGGAAAACCGTAAAATGAACAATTATTTTAATTGTACTTTGCAATATTCTTACAAAACACATAGTAGTATGGCAAAAATATTAGGATTAGATTTAGGAACAAACTCAATTGGGTGGGCGATAGTTGATAAAGATGGGAATGAATTTTCTCTAGTAGATAAAGGTGTTAGGATATTTTCGGAAGGCGTAAAATCAGAAAAAGGTATTGAAAGTTCTCGTGCAGCAGAAAGAACCGCTTTCAGAAGTGCTAGAAAATTAAAATACCGTAGAAAGTTGAGAAAGTATGAAACTTTAAAAGTGCTTTCTAAAAACAATATGTGTCCATTATCTATTGAAGAAGTTGAAGAATGGAGAAAGTCAGGATTTAAAAAATATCCTATGAATCCTGAATTCTTGAAATGGTTGCGAACTGATGAAAATGAAAATATAAATCCTTATGTGTTTAGAGATAAGGCAAGCAAACAAAAAGTTTCTTTGTTTGAATTAGGTAGAGCATTATATCATATTGCTCAAAGAAGAGGTTTTTTAAGTAATCGATTGGATCAATCTGCAGAAGGAATTTTGGAAGAACATTGTCCAAAAATCCAAGCAAGTATTGAAGATTTGAGTTCTAAAGAAGAAATTATTTCAGAATTAAAAGAATATTTTTTAGAAACTGGAATTTTTGATGCCAATGAAAAAACTGGTTTTGCAAAAGATTTAGATGAGGGCGACAAAAAATTAGTTTCATTGTATAAATCAATGTTGGCAATAATTAAGAATAATGAGAATAATTTTGAAAAAGGTAAAGAAGAAATTATTGCAAGATTAAATAAAAAAGATGCTTTAGGAGCAGTTAAAGGTAAAATCAAAGACATTTCCCAAGCAATGATTGACGGAAATTTCGAAACACTAGGTCAATATTTCTTTAGTTTATACAATAAAAGCAAGATTAGAAATCAATATACTTCGAGAGAAGAACATTATCTTGAAGAGTTTAATATAATTTGTCAGATACAAGGAATAGGAGAAATCATAGTCGATGAATTGTTACCTGAAAAAAAATATAATGGATTAGCTAAAGATTTATATAAAGCAATATTTTTTCAGCGACCATTAAAATCACAGAAAGGATTGATAGGTAAATGTTCGTTTGAAAAAAGCAAAACTCGTTGCGCCATTTCTCATCCAGATTTTGAGGAATATAGAATGTGGACTTATTTAAACACAATAAAGATTGGAACTCAATCGGATAAAACTTTGCGATTTTTATCACAAGATGAAAAGCAAAGTTTGATTTCTAAATTTTTAAGAAAAAAAGACAATTTTAATTTTGAAGATTTAGCCAAAGAATTGATTCCAAAAGGAGCTACATTCAATTTCTATAAATCTTCCAAAGCTAACGAGGTTAATTATTTGTTTAATTACAAACCTTATGATACTGTAACGGCAAGCCCAGTTTCGGCATCTTTAAAAAACATTTTTGGAGAAGATTGGAAAACTAAAACCATTTCATATAAAACCAAAAACTCAAAAGGAATTGAAGTAAATCGAACTGTAGATTATAAGGATTTATGGCATTTACTTTCCGTTTCAACATCAGATATTTATTTGTTTCAATATGCCAAAGAGAAGTTAGGATTGGATGATAAAAATGCCAAATCATTTAGTAAAATTCGATTGAAAAAAGATTTTGCAAGTTTGAGTTTGAATGCTATCACCAAGATTTTGCCTTATGTTAGAGAAGGATTGCTGTATTCTCACGCCGTTTTTATGGCAAATATTGAAAGTATTGTTGATGAATCTATATGGAACGACAGCAATCAAAGAAAATTTATTCAAGATAAAATTGCTGAAATAATTGAAAATCACACTTTTGAAAATGGAAAATTAGAAGTAATTAATAGTTTGATTAAAGAGTGTAAAGCGGTAGGTGCTTTTTATTCTAAAGAAGCCGAAAATATCTACAAATCAGATTTGGATAAAAAATTAATTCCTTTCGTTAAATTCCATAAAATAGAATCAGACAAAGAATCAATTTTAAGCGAGCTATTTCCTGTTTTAATTGAGCAATTGAAAAAATATGAATATATAAAAATCAATCGTTTAGATGAAAAAGTTTTAGACTTCATAAAAGGTAAAAATGATGATGGCGAAATATTCTGTACAAAAGAAAAGCGAATTAATAAACTGTATCATCCATCTGACATAGAGGTTTTTAAAAAGAAAATCATTAAAGACGAATTCAGAAATGAAAAAGTGGTTTTAGGAAGTCCGTTAACGTCATCAATTAAAAATCCAATGGCAATGCGTGCTTTGTATCAATTGCGAAAAGTGTTGAATACATTGATTTTTGAAGGACTAGTTGACGAAAAAACTATTATTCATATTGAAATGGCTCGTGAACTGAACGATGCCAATAAGCGAAAAGGGATTCAAGATTATCAAAATGAAAATAAAAAGAATAGAGAAGAATATGCCAAAGATATAAGGAAGTTATATTTTGACGAATGCAAAAAAGAGATTGAACCAACAGAAGATGATTTATTACGGTATCAACTTTGGCTAGAGCAGAATAGGCAAGAAATTTATGAAGATGGAAGAAATATAAGTATATGTGACATCATTGGAACTGACCCAAAATATGATTTCGAACACACAATTCCAAGAAGTCGTTCACAAGACAATTCTCAAATGAACAAGACGCTTTGCAGTCAAAAGTTCAATAGAGAAATCAAAGGGAATAAAATGCCTTTTGAGTTAAGTAATTATCTCGAAATTTTACCAAGAATTGCACATTGGAAAGAAGAATCAGATAATTTGACTAGAGAAATCGAGATTATTTCTCGCTCCATAAAAGCAGCAGCTACAAAAGAGCTTAAAGACAAGAAAATAAGACGAAGACATTACTTGACTTTAAAAAGAGACTATCTAAAAGGGAAATACGACCGATTTATTTGGGAAGAGCCAAAAGTTGGTTTCAAAAACAGTCAAATTCCAGATACAGGGATTATCACAAAGTATTCGCAAGCCTATTTGAAATCTTATTTCAAAAGAGTAGAATCCGTAAAAGGAGGAATGGTTGCCGAGTTCAGAAAAATTTGGGGAATTCAAGAGAGTTTTCAAGAAAACGATAAAAAATATTTTCACGAAAAAGACCGAAGCAAACACACACATCACACCATCGATGCGATTACAATTGCTTGTATGACCAAAGAGAAATATGATGCATTAGCCAATGCTTGGACACACGAAGACAAAGGACAACTTGGCGAAGCACGAAAATTATTAGCCGATTCTAAACCTTGGAAGACTTTTAAAGAAGATTTAAAAAAGATAGAAGAAGAAATTTTAGTATCACATTATACACCCGATAATGTAAAAAAACAGTCTAAAAAAATTGTTAGAATTAGAGGGAAGAAACAATTTAGAGATGAAAATTTATTAGATAAAAGAGGAAATACAATTCCAATTTTTGGAAAAAGATTAAATGAAGAAGAGGTTTTATCAAAAGTTGAAGGAAAAGATTATTTTAAAATTCAAAAGAATAGCGAAACCTTATATTATGAGTATCTATTTGATAAATCTGGAAATATAATTTACAAGAAAATCCCAATCTTTAAACAAGGTGATACCATCCGCGGTTCATTACACCAAGACAGTATTTATGGAGCAATTAAAAATCCATTAAATACAGAGGAAATCCGTTATGTAATCCGTAAAGATTTAGAAAGTATCAAAGCATCCGATATCGAGAATATTGTTGATGAAATGGTTAAAGAAAAAGTGAAGGATGCTATCGGAAATAAAGTTTTATTAATTTCATCAAATGCGCAACAAAAAAACAAATTAGACGGAACGGTTTGGATGAATGAAGAAAAAGGAATTCCAATAAACAAAGTTAGATTGTATGCGAATTCAGTAAAGAATCCTTTAGAAATTAAAGAGCATAGTTCATTATCAAAATCTCGACACGAACATAAGCAAAAAATATATGCTCAAAATGATGAGAATTTTGCAATTGCTATCTATGAAGATTTTGATAAAAAAGGAAAAATAAAAAGGTCGTTTGAAATGATTAATAATATCGATGCTGGTTCATACTATAAGTTAAGTAATGGAGAAAATAAAATGAACTATGACATTGTAACTAATCCTCACGATAAAACAGGATTACCATTAAAGTATATTCTAAAAAAAGGATTGATGGTTTTGTTTTTTAAAGAAAACCAACAAGAGATTTTAGAATTGCCTATTAATGATTTACATAATCGATTATACAAATTAGCTAAATTTGATGCCCAAGGGAGGTTAACTTTTAGAACTCATTTTGAAGCTAGGCAAGCTAGTGATTTAAAAGAAATTTATAATGTAGATTTTGAAAACCCATTTGAACAAATTAGATTGCAAGTAAGTAAATTAAATATGTTAGTCGAAGGATATGAGTTCGTATTGTCTTCCTCTGGCAAAATAACTTTTATTTAAAAAGATTAAAAGTTCTTTGACATGTTTCATTGTCTTAAACAGCCAAACCACAACTGAAAGGTATGGCATCCGCCCAGCAGGGATGCAGTAGCTTTCAGTTGTGGTTTGATTAAAGATTAGAAAACACGATATTCCACATTTGCAAGCGCATTAGAGACGTTTAGTTGTGGTTTGATTAAAGATTAGAAAACACGATATTTTCAATAACTAATAAATATTTATAAAAATGGTTGTGGTTTGATTAAAGATTAGAAAACACGATATTTGTTTTTAGAAAAACAACTTTTGAAGAATGGTTGTGGTTTGATTAAAGATTAGAAAACACGATATTTTTGGTTTATGCTTGGATTTCTTTCAGCCGGTTGTGGTTTGATTAAAGATTAGAAAACACGATATTATTATAGTTTTTGAATCGTCCACAACCTCGGTTGTGGTTTGATTAAAGATTAGAAAACACGATATTTAGCTTATCTAATTCCAGTTTATTACTTTCGTTGTGGTTTGATTAAAGATTAGAAAACACGATATTTGCACCAATAACAGGGTTAATGCTTGCTGTGTTGTGGTTTGATTAAAGATTAGAAAACACGATATTTATGGAATTATACACCGAAGTTACTACGAGTTGTGGTTTGATTAAAGATTAGAAAACACGATATTAGTTGGTTTGTTACCTTCTAATTTTCAGCTGATTATGAGTAAATATCGTATAAAAAAATGCCTCTTTTTTGGATTGATAACCCAAGATTGGAGCATTTTTTTATTTGTAGGTACAGGTCGCGACCCGTACCTACAAATAATAATGTATTTTTAAAATAAATTTTGTTATTTGCAACACGTAGGGACAGGTCGCGACCTGTCTGTACTACCGTGTGTCAAGGCGTAATGGCTGAAAATAGCAAATCAATATGAAAAATAGAAAAGCAAATAGATTGAAAGGATATGATTATTCGAAAAATAATTTATATTTTGTAACATCATGCGTGAAAAATATGGAATGTTGTTTTGGTGATGTGGTTTCGGTAGGGACAGGTCGCGACCTGTCTTTACGTATTCCCGATAAAAATATTTCTGATAAAAACAATCCATATAAAAATATTTCTGATAAAAACAATCCAGATAAAAATAATCTTGATAAAAATATTCCCGATAAAAATGATCTCGATGAAATTGAAGCAGAAATGATTTTAAATGAATATGGGATTATAGCGAATAATCAATTGGAATGGTTAGAAAAACAATATCCTTACATTAGTCTTCATTCTTATATTGTAATGCCAAATCATATTCATGCAGTGATTGAAATTGATTCTAATTTAATAAAGGCAGCTACTAATCAATGTTTGCCAAAAGAGATTGTTAAAATAAAATCGCTTTCTCAAATTATGGGAGCATATAAAACGACTAGTTCTAAATTAATTCATGAAGCTGGTAATGATGAGTTTGCATGGCATCGTTCTTTTTACGACCATATTATTAGAGATGAAAAATCGTATTTTAACATTGTAAGCTATATAGAAAAAAATCCCAATACTTGGCATAAAGATAAATTTCACACTAGTTAGAATTAAAACAACTCCAACTGCGTTGGTGCAGCATCAGCATCTTGTTTTGCCTTACCTAAATAATTGATGATCATGCCAAATTGTTTATCGGTAATCCGTAAAACACTCACTTTACCTAATGGTGGAACAAGTCTGTTAATGCGTTTTTCATGTACATCGGCACTTTCTCCACTCGCGCAATGCCTAATATAAACGGAATATTGCATCATGCTAAAACCGTCTTTTAAGAGATTACCTCTAAACTGAGAAGCATTTCTTCTGTCTTTTTTTGTTTCTGTAGGTAAATCAAAAAATACAAATAGCCACATTATTCGGTATCCGTTAAGTTCCATAATTTCGGATATTTAATTTTTTTTCGTTCTCCTGTGAAACATTGTTGGAGTGAGCTGGCCGTTTTTTGTAATCCTACCATTAACGGACTTTTTTCTTCTTTGAAATAAACAGTTTGTGTCAAGATTTGTAGTAGTTCAGCCTTTATAGCGGTGTTTAGTTCTTGTTCTTTAAACTTTAACATAATCTCAAAAACTTTTTCGTCAACAATAGGACGAAAAGGCTCCATAATATCATCCGCAAGTGCAAAAGCATTGTATTTACTTTTGTGATGAATTCCTAAAGTATTTAATAATCCGCTTCCAGAAAGTGCTCGGGCCGTAGCTGCTCTTAAAATAGCATATCCATAGTTCAAAAAATTGTTTGGATAATCGCCATAGCGTTCTCTTTTTATACCATCTTTTTCATGATTTGGCAAAGGGAAATATTTCCAGTATTGTTGTGCTGCAACACCTTCCATATTAGATGTATCACCGCTTAATACTTTACTCGCCAGAAATTCAAACGTATTTTTATTTCCAGTTATTTTAGCTAACAATTCTCCTTGATTTCTTATCTTTTCAACAATGGTTTGCTGCCATAAATTTTTTTTTAATGGAATAGAGGCTTCGATTTGATTTTTGAAAATTTCTTGCTGAATATGATGACTGTTGAGGTTCAAAAACATTCCATTTGGTAGATGATTGCTGCCGCAAATAATAATTGCGGTATTGTTTTCTACAATTAAATTCATGGCAGGAATACTTAGGTAAATTTCAGCATGATCGAGCACAAGAAAACCTATGTCTTCTATTGGTATAGTACTTTCTCTAACTTCTGATTTTAGGACTAATTGCTGATTTTTTGTCGTGATTGAGGATTTGTTTTCGACGAGGATTGTTCTTTTAATCATAATTTAAAGTGTTAAATTAAACTCAAGAATTTGATTGTCAGTCAAATTAACACAATAAATAACCAACTGTTTTACGGGAAACCTCAATTTGTCTTTTAAATTACTGACATAAAAAAAACGTCTTGTTTTAAAACAGCATGACCCAAAACGAGTAATGCTAATTTTAAAACAAGACGATTAAAATATTCTTGAATTATTTTCTACTTATTTATTCCAAATCTTCCATGCTTTCTCTGCTTGAAAAATAAGCATATCCAATCCATTTTTGATTTGCGCGCCTTGTTGTTTGGCTTTTTTGAGGAATTGTGTTTCAGCAGGATTATAAATCAAATCATAAGCGAT
This sequence comes from Flavobacterium glaciei, assembly GCF_003350545.1. GTDB lineage: Bacteria > Bacteroidota > Bacteroidia > Flavobacteriales > Flavobacteriaceae > Flavobacterium > Flavobacterium glaciei. The sequence goes on along the minus strand of NZ_QQBA01000002.1, from coordinate 133,642 downwards.
ATGCTTCTCTGTGAAAAACTCATATGGAATCAACGGAAAGGCATCCACATTAGGGCTTGTGCCTACAGGGGTTGCGTTGATTATGATTTGGTAATTATCAAATGTAGTTGCGTTGATACGGTTGTAATCAATTCCATTTTCTTTAGCTTCTCTCGAAACAAAAGTATAGGTTATATCCAGTTCATCTAATGCAAATGCAACTCCTTTAGAAGCACCACCTGTGCCTAAAATCAATGCTTTTTTATGGTGGGGTTGCAGCAATGGTTCTAATGATTTTTTGAAACCATAGTAATCGGTATTATAACCTTTGAGTTTACCTTTTTTAGTGATTTTGATCGTATTTACAGCGCCAATTAACGCCGCTTTTTTTGACAATTTATCTAAAAACGGAATAACTGCTTCTTTGTACGGAATGGTAACATTCAAACCTTTTAAATCTGAAGTGTCTTTAATTACTTCCGTAAAAGCGGTTATTTCTGGAATGTCAAAATTTTCATAGGTGCAACCTACAAAGTTTTCACTATTGAATTTCTCTGTAAAATATCCTTTAGAAAACGAATAACTAATGTTACGTCCTAATAATCCAAAGCGTTTTCTAACTGTGTCAATCATTATTGTTTTTTATATTTTGCAATGTAATTTTGAACCATTTTTTTTGTCCAAACTACTGGAAATAAATCTTCGAGTATTATATAATTATCAAAATTCAAACGCAAAGCATTGCTTAAATGGAATTTTGCTTTTGTAGTATCGGAAAGCATAAAATACAATCCTGCCAATCGGTATTCGATTTCATTTTCCTCTGGATAATACTCTGAGGCTTGTAATAATGTTTGAATAGCACTTTCAAATTCGCCTAAAAATTGCAAAATATCAACCCAAAACAACCAAGTTTCTAATCCTGTTTCACCAAATTCTACTGCTTTTCTGTAACCAAACTCAGCTTCTTCAAAGAAGTTCATTTGCTTATTAATACTGGCAAAACGTTTCCAATACAGTCGGTTTTGATTGTCTATTGCTAATGCTTTATTGACAAAAAATAGTGCTTTTTGATAATTTTTTTGACGTACATAAAAATCAGTAATGGCAATCCAACCTTTATCTAATAGTGGATCTTCATGTACGGTTTGATTGAAATATTTTAATGCTAAAGCTTTGTTTCCTAATCTTTCATAACATTTTCCCATTCTTAGCAGTGCATACGAAGTGACATCATCCAGTTCGATGGTTCTGCTATAGCTTTCAATCGCTTCGGCGTATTTTTTTAATCGTTCGTAGGCTTTTGCTTTTTCCATAAAAGCACCTAGGAATTCATCATCTATTAAAGTGGCATAATCAAAAGCGCGAATTGCACTTTCATATTCTTTTACACCGTAATGCAAACGTCCCAGTTGATGCCATGCAATTTCGCTGTAGGGATTTTTGTCGATGTATTTTTTTAAATAACTGATCGCATCTTGGTTTTGATCTAAGAATTCAAAGCAATAAACAACGTTGTACAATGCGGATTGGTCTTCTAAATCTTCTTCTAAACACTTGATAAAGCTTTCTTTTGCCATTTCAAAATTGTCCATAAAGAGATATTCCATACCTATTAAATTATAGACATCTGGATAATCATCAGTATATTTTAATGCTATTTTTAATAATTCAACTGCCTTTTCGTGTTGGTCTCTTTTGGAGCAAATATTAGCTTTTTGAATGTATATTTCTTCATTGGTTGGTTCAATGGCAAACAACTCATTCAATAACTTTTCAGCCAGTTCGAGTTTGTCATCATACACTAACATTTCTACTTGAACTAGTTTTAGTCCGGTAGATTTTGGATGTTGTTCCAATGCTAGTTTTAGTGCTTTTTTTGCCAATGCTGCCTTACCCATGTCCAGATAATGAAGAATAATTTCTTCAAATTCTTCAGAGTCAAAAAAGAGTACTTTGTTGGTTTTCAACATGGACTCAAATTTAGACAAGGATAAGTTATAGTCTTCTTCTTCGTTGCTTAATTGCATACTGTATGTTTTTAATTTGGCCTAAATAAAATTAGGTAATCGTGGGTATGCTAAGAGGGAATGTTAGAATTGTTGTGAACAATTTAATTAACAAAAAAGCTTTAGTAAAAACGGATTTCTTAGCTCTGAATACTTTACTATATTTTTATTTTAATAGTAGTTCATAGAACTTTATTTTTAATGAATAGCAGGAATAGTTTCTAATCACTACTTTTCTGACTATTAATTTTTGTTCATCATTTCATTCATTACTTCCAGTATGATGCTACAACCTTCTCGTATTTCTTCTTCAGAAATAGTTAATGGAGGTGTTATTCTTATAGCACAACCTTCAAAAAGTAGCCAAAATAAAATGAGTCCTCTGTCTTGACATTTGAGAATCACCTCATTAGTAATGTCGGCATTTTTTGTCATTGCGGCAAGCATCAATCCTTTTCCTCTTATTTCTTCTATCAAAGGATGTACCAAAAGGGAACGAAATAAATTTTCTTTCTCTACAGCTTCGGCCATGAGATTGGTCTCAGTTATTTCCTTCAAAGTCGCCAAACAGGCTGACGCAATGACAGGATGTCCACCAAAAGTGGTAATGTGACCTAGTTTTGGATCATGACTTAGCAGTTTCATCATAGCAGATGAAGCTGTAAAAGCGCCTACAGGCATTCCGCCACCCATTCCTTTTCCCATAACTACGATGTCAGGAACAACATCATAATTTTGAAATCCGAAAAGTTTTCCTGTTCTCCCAAAGCCTGGTTGAATTTCATCCAGAATCATCATGGCACCAACTTCAGTACAGCGCTCGCGCACTTTTTTAAGGAAATCATTATGTGGTTGAATAAATCCAGCGCCACCTTGAATGGTTTCCAGAATAATTCCTGCTGTTTTTGTCGTTATTTTTTGTAAATCTTCTTCGTTGTTGAAAGTGATAAAATCAACATCAGGTATTAAAGGGCGAAAGATTTGTTTGCGTTCTTCAAATCCCATAACGCTCATCGAGCCCATGGTGTTGCCGTGATATGCATTATGACACGAAATCAAATGGCTTCTTCCGGTAGTTCTTCTGGCAAGTTTTAAGGCGCCTTCTATTGCTTCTGTTCCTGAATTGACTAAATAAGTAGTGTCTAAAGGAGCGGGCAGGAGTGAGGCTAACAATTTGCAATATTCTACCGCCGGACTTTGCGAATATTCGCCATACACCATAACATGAGAATATTTATCTAGCTGATCTTTGATAGCTTGATTGACTCTAGGATGTTGGTGTCCCAATGCGCAAGCCGAAACACCAGCTACAAAATCTAAATATTTATTAGAATTTGTATCGTAAATGTAAGAACCTACAGCATGTGAAACTTCCATTCCTAGTGGATATGGTGAGGTTTGTGCTTGATATTTTAAAAAATCTGTGTTCAATTTTTTAGAAATTTAACCGCAAAGTTCACGAAGTTTTTTCGCAAAGTTCACGAAGTTTTTTAATGGTATTTTTTAAACAGGTATTTTGAAAGCTGTTGTCTGTAACTTGAGACTGAAAACTGAGACTGACGACTGAATACTATTTTTTCCCTTTCTTCTTATCGTAATTCAGAGTTTCTTTTCGAATTTTCATAGGAATATCCCCTTTGGCCTTAGATGATTGAGTTGCTTTAGCAATTTTATCATTGTCTTCATTTTCTTCGGGAGGAAAAATATCGTCTTTTGATTTTATTCGTTCATCGCCACGCCAGACTAAGCCTCGAAGTTTTCTAGCATTTTCAGGCAAGTCTTTTTCCGGAAAAATATCCCCATCTACTTGCTGAAAAAAGGTAATGGTTTCGATTTCATTTTTTTCTAAAACAAGATTTATCTTACTACTCACGTTTTTGTTGATACCAATGAGTTCTTGTGCTTCGTTTCGCATATAATAGATAACTTCTGCATTTTTCACAATATCTACATCATGCAGTTTTCCATCCTGAAATTTGCCATAGAGATTTTGTCCCTTGACTTGATTATAGCCGGTTCCTATGGTGTCTTTAGAGACTATAAACGTGTTTTCGAGTACTTTGAGTGAATCTAGTTTCTGTGTTGTATTATTACCAATAAGATGCATTACATCACCTGTGATTTGGTTTTCTGCGTTCCAGAGTATTGGACTTCCAATCATTTTAGTCAAGGCATTTTTAGAACTAGAATGAATCGAATCACATTTTCCGCTCATATCCGTTTTGAAAAAACGAACATTATTGAACGCTCGGATAATTCTGTTTCCTTCTTTTCCGGTAACCATCAATTTTTTTCCGTGGATGTAGACTGAGTCATTTTCTACAAAATTTACAGCAAGGGCTCTTTTAGTTACATACATAGAATCCAGTTTTTTGTACACTTCGGCATAATGTCCTTTTACGATTCCACGATTGATAGAATCGGTTATTTTTACATTGCGAGTTGCCGATGCAAATTCCTGGTTGCGATCATAATACAAACTATCTCCTTTAATCACTCGATCATCGTATCTGATGTAAGATTTATTCAGGAAATGCGCCAGATTTTTTTTGGTATCATAAAACCCTTTTTCGGTATAAATATAATTGGCTTTACTGGTGATTGTAGAAGGTCCAAAAAGATAAGAATGCCCAGAATTACTAAAATAATCTAGATGATTTGATTTGATTACATACGTAGGATTAGTGATGGTAACCGCTGTCAGGAATTGGAATTTTTTTTGGTTTACGAAGTACCTCCCCGCATTGCTTTTAAGCGTATTATCTTTATTGGTAATAGTTCCTGGCGTGTCGTAAAATACTTCTTGAACATTTCGGTCAAAATTTATAATCTCTGTTACCAATGTTGCGTCTGGGGAACTCATTACGGCATCTCCTGAAGCATAGGCTTTTTTTACGTTTCCGTTGTATTCTGCATATTTACTATTCAAAAATAAAGTGTCTCCTTGTACCATTTGTACATTTCCAAAGGCTTTGATGTAGTTTTCTTTTTGGAAATAATAGGCTTTATTACAGGTCATTACCACACCGTCATGATTGACACGTACGTTACCGATAAGCAACAACGCATCAGGAACTTCAAGCTGATTTACATCTGCAAAATCCGAGTTTTCAACAATAATTTTTTTTGGGGCTTGCGCCAAAACCAAATTTGTAACAAAGAGTATCAAACAATAAGGAAGGAAAAATAGCGATTTCTTCAATGGATTTAATTTTTGTCAAATTTATGAAAAAGGAAACAATCCTAATCTATATTAGGATTTATTTATAATTAGTTAAATCGTAGGACAAGCTATTTCTGTACTTTTTTAAAGTTATTAACAAATAGAACAACTCCTTCGTTGTAGTATTTGTTTTTTAAAAATTGAATTACATAATTAAGAACGAATTAGACATCTATAATTTAAAAAATATTAAATTTAAAAATTGATATTCAGTTGCTATTAAAAGAATTAAAATATAGATGAATAATTTTATATGATGAAAAAAATAACTATTGTTGCAGGAATAAGCGTGGTACTTTTAGTAACTGCTTGTAAAACGAAAGATTTAAAAATGAGCACAGAACAACAAGTGACAGTCTCGCGTAAAAAAGAGGTTGTATATCAGGTGTTTACCCGATTATTTGGAAATATAAACACCACCAATAAGCCTTGGGGAACAATTGAAGAAAATGGAGTAGGTAAATTTAATGATTTTACTGAAACAGCATTGCATGAAATTAAGGATTTAGGAGTTACTTATATTTGGTACACAGGCGTTCCGCATCACGCTTTGATACGGGATTATTCTGCAATAGGTATTTCTAATGATGATCCTGAAGTGGTCAAAGGGCGAGCCGGTTCTCCTTATGCCGTAAAAGATTATTACAATGTAAATCCAGATTTGGCCGAAAATCCAGCGAATCGTTTACAGGAATTTGAGGCTTTAATTGCGCGAACCCACAAAGCGGGTTTAAAAGTGATTATAGATATTGTTCCCAATCACATTGCACGTAAATATGAAGGAAAAAGCAATCCAGTAGGTGTAAGAGATTTTGGGGCTGATGATGATATAACGGTTGATTACAAAAGAGATAATAACTTCTATTATATACCGAATACACGTTTTGAAATTCCCGATACAGACAGACCATTAAATGGAGAAAAGAATCCATTAATTGATGGTAAATTTGAAGAAATTCCAGCAAAATGGACTGGAAACGGTTCCCGAATGGCAAAACCAGATAAAAATGATTGGTATGAAACTGTAAAAGTAAATTATGGTATTCGTCCAGATGGTTCAAAAGATTTTCCAGAACTTCCCGCAGATTTTGGTTCCAAGTCGTATCAGGAACATTTTGATTTTTGGAAAGGAAAAGACGTTCCGGATTCTTGGGATAAATTCAAAGACATTGCGCTGTACTGGACAGCAAAAGGAGTGGATGGTTTTAGATTTGACATGGCCGAAATGGTTCCATATGAATTTTGGAGCTATATGAATTCAGCCATCAAAGTGAATAATCCAGATGCTTTTTTATTAGCTGAAGTTTATAATCCTAAAGAATACAGAAATTATATTCGTTTGGGTAAAATGGATTATTTGTATGATAAAGTAGAAACGTATGATAAATTGAAAGATATCATTCAAGGAAGATCATTGCCTGATGGATTATCAGAGATACAAAACGGAATGGCAGATATCGAACATCACATGTTGCATTTTTTAGATAATCATGATGAACAGCGTTTGGCTAGTCCCGAATTTGCAGGAACGCCAGAAAAAGGAAAACCTTTAATGGTAGTTTCTACAACCATTAGCACTTCGCCTACTATGGTTTATTTTGGACAAGAAGTAGGAGAGGCGGGGAATGAAAATGCAGGATTTGGAACACATTCTAGGACTTCAATTTTTGATTATATCGGAGTTCCAAATCATCAACGCTGGATGAACGAAGGAAAATTTGATGGTGGACAATTGACTAAGGAAGAAAAAGAGTTACGTGATTTTTATAAAAAATTGTTGAATTTCTCCTTGAATAGTTCTGCTTTGATGGGAAAATACCAAGAAATTCAAACTGTAAATCGCAATAATACACAAGGTTACGACTCAGGAATATATTCTTTTACACGCTGGTCAGATTCTCAAAAACTAATCGTTGTTACTAATTTTTCGTGGCTTACTACCAGTAATTTTGAATTATTAATTCCTTCCGATATTATTCAAAAATGGAATTTGAAAGACGGAAATTACACATTAACGGATCAATTATACCATAAGAGTGCTATTCAGTTACAGGTAGTAAATGGTGAAGGAAAAGCGCAAATTACAATCGCACCTTCAGAATCGTTTATTTATCAATTGAACTAAAAAGGAATCTAGATTTAGGAATAAAAAAAATGCTGATATAAATTTTTATACCAGCATTTTTTTTTACTAAAAACTTAAAACTATTTTTTGACAATAGCATCAAAGTTTTCTTGGACTTTGTTCCAGTTGATTACATTAAAAAAACCATCGATATAATTTTTTCTTTTGTATTGGTAATCTAAGTAATATGCGTGCTCCCAAACATCTAATCCTAGTATTGGTGTTCCTGGAACAAGAGCATTTCGCATTAATGGATTGTCTTGATTTGACGTGCTAGTTACTTGAAGTTTTCCAGTTCGATCGACTATTAGCCAAGTCCAACCGGAACCAAATTGTTTTGTTGCTTGGTCCTTAAATAATGAAGTAAAATTTTCAAAAGAACCAAAATCTCTTGTTATTGCTTCAGCTAATTCATTAGTTGGTTCACCTCCAGCTTTTGGACCCATACATTTCCAATACAAAGAATGATTATAAAATCCACCAGCATTATTACGAAGTGCAGCATCATTAGGATCTAATTTTGATAAGACTTCTTCAATCGTCATATTTTCTAAAGGAGTTCCTAATACGGCTTTGTTTAAATTGTTTGTATAGGTAAGGTAATGCTTGGAATAATGCATTTCTAAAGTTGCAGCTGATATACTTGGTTCTAGTGCATTATAAGTGTAAGGTAATTTTTCTAGCTGAAAAGATCCTTCATCAGCTTTTACGTCATCAGGAGATCCCTGTATAGCTACTGTTGGTTCGGTAGTTGGCAAAGGGACTTCAACAACCTCCGTTAATTTTTTCTTGTTACAAGAAAGTAAAGTCATAAATAAAAATAAAACAGAAAGTAAAAAATTCAGCTTTTTCATATGAAGATAATATTTGTTTTTTAGCGGAACATGGTATCGCCATTCTTTATTCCTTTTTGTGATTAGGAATCATGGCAATTTTATAATTTGTATTATTTTTTAGTAAGAGTATGGATTAGCTCTATGTATTCTTCTTTTGCTTGATCAGGAGTTAAATGACTAATTTGCATCCAAGCATTGGTCTTAAAAGCATCTCTCAAGTGGTATGATGATGTTTGTTTTAGATCTAAAGTTCCAAAAGTAGCTTGTTTAAAAAAAGCATATAGCCGCAGTTGTATATCTTGAGGTAAAGATGCCTGCGTCATTTCAGAAGCTATTTCTACTGCTTCTAAAAACTGAGTATCTAAATCTTTTTCATTCATGCCTATTTTATAGCAATAATTGTTTTTCCTCCGATTGCTTTTTGATTCAGTTCCACATTTACTTTTGTTCCTAATGGCAAAAAGATATCTACTCTTGAACCAAATTTTATGAAACCAGCATCAGTTCCCTGAATTACTTGAGTTCCTTCTACTGCGTAATTTACAATTCGTCGGGCTAATGCACCGGCAATTTGACGGTATAAGATGGACCCAAAGGTTTTGTTTTCGATGACAATTGTTGTTCTTTCGTTTTCTTCACTGGCTTTTGGATGCCATGCCACTAAGAATTTACCAGGATGATATTTACTGAATTTTACTATTCCGCTTAATCCATAACGCGTAACATGTACGTTTATAGGCGACATGAAAATAGAAATTTGCAAACGTTTATCTTTAAAATATTCGCTTTCAAACACTTCTTCAATAACTACAACTTTCCCGTCTACAGGAGCAAGAATATGATTTTCATTGATTTCCACTGTTCTTTTTGGATTTCTGAAAAACTGCAGAATGATAATTAAAAGTAACAAAGTAGCTATTTGTATAGCCATTTTGATCCAGTTAGTATCAATGAAATTGTCAGTTAATAAAAGGACAACAGCTGTGAAAATGGTGCCTAGTAAAATAGATTGGGTTCCTTCTTTATGAAACATAGTTTAAAATTTGATAAAATAAAAATATAATTGGTGCTACAAATATAACACTATCTAGTCGATCTAGTATGCCTCCATGACCAGGCATTATGCTTCCGCTGTCTTTTACACCTGCAATGCGCTTAAATTTAGATTCAATTAAGTCCCCAATTGTACCTGCAATCCCAACAATAACAGCTATTGAGGTCCAAATCAAAATGGATCTGTCACTAAATTCAGGATTTGCCTTTATGTAGTATTTCGAGATTAAATAACCCGCTATAATTGCAAAAACAATCCCGCCTAAAAAACCTTCTACTGTTTTTTTAGGAGAAATTTTTTCAAATAATTTAGTTCGGCCTATAGATTTGCCCACAATATAGGCAAAAGTGTCATTGGTCCAGATTAAGATAAATAATCCAATTATTATTTTAGGATTATAATCGTTTATACCAAATGAAATTTTTGTGATAAATATAAATGGAAGAATAATATATCCAAGTAAATAAAGATATTTTGATGAAACACTTATTTTTTGAATGTTATCATAAAATAAAAAAAGGATACATTTTATGGATACAACTAATGCCACAACTAATAAAACGACATCTAACTGTTGGATATTTATTGCTATTTCTAAGTCTGTATCAAATATTTCATTAATAGTATCTGTAGTAATTGTATTGTAATGGCTTACTAAAGTTACAATCGTATATAGAAGTGTTGCAAAAAGAATTGGAAAGACTTTATTTATTTGAACTAAATTACAAAATTCATAAACTGCAATAATAAGGAATATACCAAAAAGGATAAAAAAGCTTTCTGTAGAATATAAAATAGAAGCAAGTAATAATATAATATAAATAGCTCCTGATATACCTCGTTTTAGAGTTTCATTCATCTTAAAGATCTTCTAAAAGCAACAAATAAAGGTTTTTTGCCGAACTTCCGTATTGTGTAAAATCTTCTTCTTTAGCTTTCTCGAAATATTTTATTGTAGTAATATTGGTAGGATAATCTCTTTCGTATTTCTTTTTTATAGCACTAAGTCCATCGCTTTTTGTAGCAAGAATTTGGCTAGTATTTGCTATTATTATAATGTTTGTTGGTAATTCGTTAGGTTTGTTTTGTTTAATTTGTTTTGATGAGAAAAGGATAGAGCCTTCCTCAGCAATTAAATTTTCACAACTTGCTAGAAGAAATTTTGGAGTTAGTGGCTTAGTATACATAAGTTTATTATCGTCAAGCATTCCAAAAAGATTTGGTTCATAGCATAAAACTTCGCTTTCAAACCAATCGTTTTCCTCTAATATGTTTTCAAATTGTTCTTTTACTTCATCAGCGTTTTCGCAATACAAAAACTTACCTCCATTTCTTTTAAAATTATAGATAAATTTTTCATCTATAGAGGTTGCATTATCAGTAAGGGATTTATTAAATTCACTTTCTTGATTTTCCTCAGAAGCTGGATTACTAGAACCAAAAATTTTTCTAAAAAGACTCATATTTTTGTAGAATACTATAATTTGATATTTGAAAACGTCCAAAGATAAAAAAATCTTAATTCAAAAGTAGTTTTTGAATTAAGATTTTAAAAATAATTGAATAATTTATTATGTTTTCTAAGATACTACTTCTTCAAGATTTTTATCAAATGTTCTTTTTCCGAAAATAGCTTCTAGGTCATCTTTAAAAATAACTTCTTTCTCGATTAAGATATTTGCCAGTTGATCTAGTTTGTCCTTATTCTCTTCTAATATTTGAATAGCTCTTTGGTATTGACCTTCAATTAGTAAAGAAATTTCTTCATCAATAACTCTAGCTGTTTCTTCTGAATAAGGTTTAGAAAAATTGTATTCGCTTTGTCCTGTTGAATCGTAATAAGTGACATTACCAATTTTTTCATTTAATCCATAAACAGTTACCATGGCACGTGCTTGTTTAGTAACTTTTTCCAAGTCGCTTAATGCTCCAGTAGAAATTCTGTTAAATGTTACTTTTTCAGCAGCTCTTCCTCCCATAGTAGCACACATTTCGTCTAACATTTGGTCTGGGCGAACAATTAATCGTTCTTCTGGCAAGTACCATGCGGCTCCTAAACTTTGACCTCTTGGAACAATGGTAACTTTAATTAGTGGTGCTGCATGTTCCAACATCCAACTAACGGTAGCGTGTCCTGCTTCATGAATAGCGATTGCTTTTTTCTCATCAGGGGTTACAATTTTATTTTTCTTTTCTAGACCACCTACAATTCTATCTACAGCGTCAAGGAAATCTTGTTTGTCAACTGCAGTTTTATTGTTTCTTGCGGCAATCAAAGCAGCTTCATTACAAACATTAGCAATATCAGCTCCAGAAAATCCTGGGGTTTGCTTAGCTAAAAAATCAGTATCTAATCCTTCAATTTTTTTCAAAGGGGCTAAGTGTACTTTAAAAATTTCAGCTCTTTCGCGAATGTCTGGTAAGTCTACAAATATTTGTCTGTCAAAACGACCTGCACGCATTAAAGCTTTGTCTAATACATCAGCTCTGTTTGTAGCAGCTAAAACAATGACATTAGAATTTGTTCCAAAACCGTCCATTTCTGTAAGTAATTGGTTTAATGTATTTTCACGTTCGTCATTTCCACCTGACATATTGCTTTTTCCTCTTGCTCTACCTACAGCATCAATCTCATCAATAAAGATAATTGCAGGAGATTTTTCTTTGGCTTGTTTAAACAAATCACGTACACGAGAAGCACCTACACCTACAAACATTTCTACAAAATCAGAACCTGATAAAGAGAAAAATGGTACTTGAGCTTCACCTGCCACCGCTTTTGCTAGTAGGGTTTTTCCAGTTCCTGGAGGTCCCACTAATAAAGCTCCTTTTGGAATTTTCCCACCCAGATTGGTATATTTTTCAGGGTTTTTTAAGAATTCAACAATTTCTTGTATTTCTTCTTTTGCACCTTCTAAACCAGCAACATCTTTAAAGGTAGTTTTGATATCTGTCTTTTCATCAAACAGCTTAGCCTTAGATTTTCCAATGTTAAAAATCTGACCGCCACCGCCACCAGCTCCGCCACCAGACATTTTTCTCATGATAAATATCCAAACAGCGATAATAATTATGATTGGTAATAAACTGATCAAAATATCTGACCAGTTGTTTTTTGGCAAGAAGTTAAAATCTTTTAACTTTCCTTCAGCAACGGCTTTTTCAAGTTTGTTTTGAAAAATTTGATCGTTACCAATGTCAAAAGTATAATGAGGACCTTTGTTAGGTCTGTCAAATACGTCTTTAGAAACTTTTTTATGCGCACCTTCTTTTAAAGCTGCTGCACTAAGAAAAACTTCTGCTTCAGTTTTGTTATAAACGATAACTTTTTCAATTTGGCCTTTTTCTAAATAATCGTTAAATTTAGAAGAAGTTAATTGACCTGGTTCGTTTAAACTAGAACCGCCAGTTATAAAACTTATAAACAAGAAAATTAATAATATTGCAGTGTAAATTAACCAAGGGCTTACTTTAAACTTATTCGAATTTGGATTATTATCTTTAGCCATTACTAGGAGTTATGTTTCTTTAGTATTTGTTTTCTATGGTTGTTATTTTAGCATCGCCCCATAAACTTTCGATGTTGTAGAATTCACGAATGTGTTTTTGAAATACATGAACCACAATATTTACATAATCCATTAATACCCATTCAGCATTATCTGTTCCTTCAACATGCCAAGGCTTGTCTTTTAATTCTTTAGAAACCGTTTTTTGGATTGAGTTTACTATGGCATTAACCTGAGTGTTTGAATTACCGTTACTGATGACAAAATAGTCACAAACTGCAGTGTCTATTTCTCTTAAATCAAGGATTGTAATATCATTTCCTTTTACCTCTTCTATTCCCTTAATGATGTTCGCCAACAGGACGTCATTATTTATAGTCTTTTTCGCCATGAATTATTTTTATATATAAGTTTGTAAAGTTACCATTTTTTGTGATTATTTTTGAACCTTAACACAATATTAAATTCTGTTTCACAAAAAACTGTATATGAAACTAATCAAACTCGATGCCATAGATTCTACAAACGAATTCCTAAAAGGGTTATCGAACAAACAAGAGTTGGAAAACTTTACTGTAGTAACTGCTGAGCATCAAACAAAGGGTAAAGGGCAGATGGGAGCTGTTTGGACTTCTGAAGCGAGTAAAAACTTAATAATGAGTCTTTTGGTTAAGGATTTTTTAGTTGATATTTGTCAGATTTTCAATTTAAACATTGCAGTTTCATTGGCTGTAATAGAAGTTTTAGAATCGGTTAAGATTCCTAATCTTAGTATAAAATGGCCTAACGACATAATGTCATACAACAAAAAGATAGGTGGCATTTTGATCGAAAATAGTATTAAAAGTGACGGTACAATCAATTCTATAGTAGGTTTAGGACTAAATGTGAATCAAACCAACTTTGATAATTTGCCCAAAGCATCTTCTTTGGCGGTTATTAGTGATACAAAATTTAACAAAGATGAACTACTTTTATTAATTTGTGAAGCAATAAAAAAAAATGTAAAATTTTGTAAACAAAGCCCTGAAGGTTTATGGTCTAATTATAGTAATTTTTTATATAAGAAAGGTTTGCCAATGCCTTTTGCAGATCAAAAGAATAATAATTTTATGGGCATTATTCAAGGCGTTTCTCATGTAGGAAAACTTCAAGTTCTTCTGGAAGATGACAGCATAGCTGAATATGATGTTAAAGAAATTCAGATGTTGTATTAAGAAAACATTATCGCATTTAAAAACGAAACCCTCTTAGTTTTCACTAAAAGGGTTTCGTTTTTATATTTTATTGGTATTTATAATTTGGTCATATTTCCAGCCAAAGTTTCGATGAATTTCCCAATAGGACCTTTTATCATCATGGCCATCATAGGATTGAAATCACCTTCAAAATCAAGTTTTACATCACTAGAGTTTTCAGAAACTGAATCTATGTTCGCTATCAAGGTAAATGGAAGTTTATCACTTGCTGCTCCCAAAACAATTTTGCTTGGAGCAACTTTTTCTTTCATTTTAAGTTTAATTTCTGGCATGCCTTTTAATCCAAAAATAAAAGCGTCGTCACCAATAACTTCAAATTTAGCGATGTTTTCCGGCATTAATTTTTCAAAATTTTTCACATCACTCAATAAATCAAATAATTCTTGAGCTGATTTTTGAACAGTAACTTTAGGACTTTCTAAGTTCATTGTTTTTATATTTTATTTTTTTGTTTAAACTTCAATTGTCCACGTGGATGGACTCACGTTCCATTCTCTTAAAGTTTGCTCTTCATCTTCTGTAATGTATCTTTTTGCAACTGCTAAATTCAATAAATTTTGATAATTGCTTAGCGTGTATAAATCCACATTTGCATTTTTAAAATTGGTGTCAGCAATATCAAAACCATAGGTAAAGATTGCTGCCATTCCTTTTACATTCGCTCCTGCTTCGCGCAAAGCTTCAACTGCAAGTAAACTGCTGCTTCCGGTACTGATTAAATCTTCTACAACAATTACATTTTGTCCTTTCTGTAAAAAACCTTCAACTTGGTTTAGTCTTCCGTGTTTTTTTGGTTCTGGACGAACATAAACAAAAGGCAATCCTAAACTTTCCGCTACCAGCACCCCAATTCCTATTGCTCCAGTAGCAACACCGGCAATAACATCTGGTTTACCAAATTGTTTCTCAATATTTTTGGCGAATTCATCATGGACATAATTTCTTACGGCTGGAAATGAGAGGATTAATCGGTTGTCACAATAAATAGGCGATTTCCATCCAGAAGCCCATGTAAAAGGATTTCTTGGATTCAATTTAATTGCATTTATTTGCAAAAGAAATTCGGCTGTTTTTTCGGCTGTATCTTTATTAAAAATCATAGTACAAATGTATAAAGTTTTTGTTAACGACAAACCACTTTTTTTGACAAATCACATCTCCAAGGAGACTGATTTCCAATTGTTTTTATTGGAAAGTATTGACATAGAGCAACTTATAGTTAAAATCTTTCAAAATAAAATTAATAAAGCCTATCTGTATCATCCTGACGAAAGCTTGATTATGAAGACTTTAAAAGCTAAAATTCCTGTTTGCAAAGCGGGAGGCGGCTTGGTTTACAATAAAAAAGGGGAGGTTTTATTCATTTTTAGAAATGGAAAATGGGATTTGCCTAAGGGCGGAATCGAAAAAGGAGAAGAAATTGATGCTACTGCCATGCGAGAGGTAGAGGAAGAAACTGGTGTTAATGGTTTGACAATATCCCATAAACTTCAAAAAACCTATCATGTTTTTAGACGCAATGGTAAGTACAAACTGAAAATTACACATTGGTTCGAAATGCAATCTGATTTTGAAGGAACACCTGAAGGACAATTAGAGGAAGGAATAGAAAAAGTGGCGTGGATGAATCCAGAGCAAATTACTGAAGCCTTAAAGAACTCCTATGAAAACATAAAATTATTGTTTGAAGAAGAAAAGCTCCTGAAATAGGAGCTTTTTTTTATTTTAAGATGCGATATACCGGATATTGTAAATGTGCCTTTTCATAATAATCTGAATGTTTGTAAATCCAGTCGAGTTGGGCTTCCGGGTTATTAATAAATTTGACATCACTTTGTTTTTTTAAATCAAATTCAGCTTTTAATTTCGGATTTTCTTTTAAAATTTGTGTTGCTGAATCTTCAAAAACATAATCAGAATACCCTTCTTTTTGCTGTAACATTGTATCGAAAAAATTCCAATTGAAATAAGAATCTATTGCTTCCGGTTCTAATGTTTCTAATAAATATTTGATTCCCTTTTGTTGCGTAGGAATGATGTAATCTCCTTTGGCGAAAGCCACTTTCTCTATTTTAGAAGTCACCATTGTGTTTCGGTGTAAATAATGGCCTTCATAAGCCGAATTTGTGGTTTTAAAATCTGCAATTTTATAACTTTCGACTTCAATTATGGTATCGTTTTTTAGCTGGGAATAGGTGATGGTATTACTTTTTAATAAATCGATAACAGGCCAAAATCCTCTTGGAATGATATACGCTTCCGGGATAATTACCTCTTTTACGGATTTGAATTCCTTGCTATACGGAATGTCTTTTTTGAATGGTTTTGTACGATCATAAAACAAGCGATTCCCTGATGTTACGTCACTTTTTTTGTAACTGGCTTCATAACCTAAAAACGAAAAAGGAATCGCCTTTGTACTGTCAATTTCCCACTTAATGGTGTACGATTTCTTTGGTTGGTATTGTTCCTCATTTTTCAATCGCAGTTGCTTAATTTTCTTATAATTGGCATCCGTAAAATCAATGGCGGAACGCATGTATTCGTAAGTCACTTTTACGCGCTCGGTATATTTTTTCAGCATGTGAGTTTCCACCACAAATCCAATGGTATTAAACAATGATGTGTAACCCGTAGCAAATCGTGGGCTTTCAAAAAATTGACCAAAACCTTTGTCTGGTGTGTCCTGAAAAGCATTAACATAAGGCGTAGTTTCTATGTTCTTTTTTTGTAAATCTGTTACCAAAGCAGGCATCATTTCAGTATTTAAAAAATCACCTAAAACGGTTCCCAATTTGTTATGTTGGGTCATAATGTACGTGAGTTTGTATTGGTAATCTGCGCCATTGCTAACGTGATTGTCAATAAAAACATCTGCATTTATTTTGTGGAATATTTCAACAAAACTTTTAGTATTTCGAGTATCGGACTTGATGAAATCGCGATTCAAATCGTAGTTTCTTGCATTGCCACGAAAGCCATAAATTTCTGGTCCATCTTGATTGGCTCTTGAAGTGGAATTTCTGTTTAAAGCGCCTCCAATATTATACACCGGAATACAAACGATAACGGTATTTTTTGGCGCTTTTATTTTACCCAAAGCTAAATCTCTAAACAATTGCATACTGGCATCAATTCCGTCCGGTTCGCCTGCATGAATGCCGTTATTGAGTAATATTACCGCTTTGTTTTTTTGGATGATTCTAAAGTCAAATTGCTTTTCCGGATTAAAAACTACCATGTGCAAGGGTTCGCCACTGTCTGTCAGTCCCATTTTTTGCATTTTGATTGTTGGGAAATCATTTGCCAGAAGTTTGTAATACGCAATTGTTTCTGGATAAGATGCGGATTGATTTCCATTGCCTTTTTCGAAAAAAGTATCGTATTTATTCGTTTTTTGTGCAAAAGTGCAAATAGTTAATAGAAAAAAAAGGAATGTGAAAAGTCTCATATTTCGGTTTTTAAATGGAATATCAAATGTAGTTTTTTTTAGACAGCTGTAAAAATGAATATAAGAAAAGCAATTTATGATTGAAAAAAAATGAAAATTGATAATTCAAAATTCATAACTCACAATTATAAATTACCTTTGCACCAAATTGAAAAAATGAATAAGAAACACCATTCCAACAATATACTTTTGAATTTAGGTATCGAAAGCCTGAATGAAATGCAGGAAGTAGCACAAGACACAATCCTAAATGACAATAATGTTTTATTACTTTCGCCTACAGGTTCAGGAAAAACTTTGGCTTTTTTATTGCCTATTTTAGAAATGTTACAACCTGAAATTCTATCGGTGCAATGTTTAATTCTGGTTCCATCACGTGAATTAGGATTGCAGATTGAGCAAGTTTGGAAAAAAATGGGAACCGATTATAAAGTAAATGTTTGCTATGGTGGACATTCTATAGATACTGAAATTAAGAATTTAAGCAATCCGCCAGCGGTTTTGATAGGAACTCCAGGAAGAATTGCAGACCATATCGACAGAGGAACTTTCCGTGTGGATAAAATTCAAACCTTGATTTTGGATGAATTTGATAAATCGTTGCAATTGGGTTTCCATGAGCAAATGTCATTTATCATAGGGAAATTAACAAAACTGAACAAACGTGTTTTGGTTTCGGCTACTTCTGATATTGAGATTCCAAGATACACAAGAGTCGTAAACCCAACAATTTTAGATTTCATACCAGAAAATGTAGCAGAAACAAATCTAGCTATGAAAATGGTTGTCTCGAAAGAAAAAGACAAATTAGGAAGTTTATTCAACTTAATTTGTTCGTTAAAATCACAATCGGCAATTGTTTTTTGTAACCATCGTGATGGTGCAGAACGAATTAGCGATACGCTAAACGAAAAAGGAATTTACGCCACGTATTATCATGGAGGAATGGATCAGGACGAAAGAGAACGCGCACTCATCCAGTTTAGAAACGGAAGTGTAAGTTATTTAATCACAACTGATTTGGCTGCTCGTGGACTTGATATCCCGGAAATGAATCATGTAATTCATTATCATTTGCCTTCTAAAGAAGACGAATTTACGCATAGAAACGGACGTACAGCGCGTATGTTAGCTTCTGGTACTGCCTATATCATTGCTCACGAAAGTGAGAAAAAAATGGATTACATTGATTATGGCATGGAAGTTTTAAAAGTAGAAAACTCCACTTCGTTACCAAAACCACCTGAATTTCAAACCATTTATATCAGTGGTGGAAAGAAAAATAAACTGAATAAAATTGATATCGTAGGTTTCTTTTCCCAAAAAGGGAAGTTAGAAAAAGGCGATTTAGGTTTAATAGAAGTGAAAGATTTTATCTCATTTGCTGCCGTGAAATTCAATAAAGTAAAAGATTTGTTGCATGCCATTAAAGACGAAAAAATGAAAGGCAAGAAATTTAAAATCGAAGTTGCCCGAAAAGTGATTAAGAAAGAGGAAGAGTAGTAGGTGGTGAGAAGTGATAAAAATACTGATTCCTTTTCTAATGTTTATAAAAAAAAATCGTTAGTAGTAAAGTCTTACTGCTAACGATTTTTTATATTAAAAATGATTCTTTTGGAAGTCAGTGTACATCTGAGTTATTCACAATTCATGATTCACCACTCACTTTTCACTAAAATAAGAATTATATTTTCTTAACGTATTGCGTAATAATGACAATAGTCTGACCATCTACTTTACCTTCAATGTATTCCGCATTTTCATGGTCTAATCTGATGTTACGCACTGCAGTCCCTTGTTTGGCCACCATGCTGGAACCTTTTACTTTTAAATCTTTGATTAATACTACAGAGTCTCCTGTTTCTAGTATTACTCCATTGCTATCACGGTGTATGATTTTGTTTTCGTCTTCCTCACCTTCGCCTGTAGCTTGCGCCCAAGCTAAAGTATCTTCATCAAGATACATTTGGTCTAATAATTCTTGAGGCCATCCTGCATTTCGCAAACGGCTTAACATTCTCCATGCAACAACTTGTACGGCAGCATGTTCGCTCCACATGCTGTCATTCAAACATCTCCAATGGTTAAGATCTACATTATCTGGATTTTCAATTTGGTCAATACACGTACTGCAAGCCATAATACTTTCGTCAAGTCCACCTTTTTTAGTTGGTAAAACTTGATATGCTTTTAAGTTTTCGGTTGCGCCACAAAGTTCACATTTTGATCCGCTACGTTTACTTAATTCTCTTTCTACACTCATGTTTGATGGCTTTTATTTTTTGGTGAAAGTACGGCTTATTGCCTCGTTTCACAAGTAATATTGATACTGTTTATTTGTCAAGTCGAGCGCAGTCGAGACTAAATGATACGTCTCGACTGCGCTCGACTTGACAAAATCTCTTAAAATTATTTCACTCTAACAGCATCAGGAACCAGCATTTCGTATTGTCCTCCATTTCGGATTACATCTCTCACTATACTAGAACTGATGTAAGAAGTTCTTGCGGCTGTTAGTAAAAATACGGTTTCTATTTTTGATAAACGGCGATTGGTGTGGGCGATTGCTTTTTCGAATTCAAAATCGGCGGGATTACGCAAACCACGAAGTATAAAATCTGCTTTTAATCTATGGCACAAATCAATTGTCAATCCTTCATAAGTTATTACTGAAACTTTAGGTTCGTTTTTGAAAGTCTCTTCAATAAAACGTTTTCTGTCTTCTAGTGAAAACATGTATTTTTTTTCGGCATTGATACCAATGGCGATTACGATTTCATCAAATAAAGGAATGCTTCTTTTGATGATGTCTTCGTGTCCTAAAGTTATTGGGTCAAATGAACCTGGGAATATAGCTTTTCTCATTTATTTTCGTTGAATTTTATAAATTGTTTTTCCTTCTTTATAGAAATCTATGATTTGTTTTCGGCTATAGCGACCTTTAGCGGTTGTAAAATTGCTGTCGATATTTATTTTATCAATACTTGATTTTTGTTCTATTTCCATATTGTTTACTAAAACAAAAACACTGTCTTTCGTTACTTTTGTAACCCTCGAAGTGGAGTATTTTCCAGTACTTGTCGTTTCAAAAAAGACATCCCCAACTTTCGGATTTTCTGAAAATGCTGTACTATCAGAATCACTTTTTAGGCTGGAAAAAAAGGCAAATGCAATACCTAACCCTATTATAATTAAAAAAGTAAAATGTGTTATTGGTGTTTTTATAGGATTTTGTTCTTGCTCTTTATAGAACTTTTGTTTAATAACTTCGCGTAAATTTTTTAGTTCATAAGTCGATTTACAATGATTGCATTCTAATATTTGTTGTTTTCCAATCGGGAAAAACGGAATCCAGTAAATGTGTGCATATCTTCCAAATACAGTATAATTCATTTCTGTATTTGTTTGACAATGTGGACAGGTAACATTTCTTATTAGTCCATTTTTAATTGCAGTTGATTTTGTTCCGTAAAATATCATTTAATTGTAATTGTTTAGTGCTAATTCAATTGCATTAGTAAATAAATCTTCAAGTGTTATTCCTGCTGCTTTCGCTTGTTGTGGTATCAAACTTTCCGTCGTAAGTCCAGGAATTGTATTCATTTCAAGCATGTGCGGTTCTCCGTTTACCAATATAAATTCGCTTCGGGAGAAACCTTTCATTTTGAGGACTTCGTATGCGCGTTTGGCTATTTCGCTTACTTTTTGTGTCATTTCATCTGAGATTCTTGCCGGAGTTATTTCTTGTGATTTACCCAAATATTTAGCTTCATAATCGAAGAAATCATTATCAGAAACGATTTCGGTGATTGGTAAAACAGTTACAGTTCCTTTGTAATTGATCACACCAACTGAGACTTCGGTACCGTCAAGGAAACTTTCTATGATGATTTCGTTGTCTTCTTTGTAAGCTACTTCAATTGCTATTGGCAATTCGGCAACAGTTTTTACTTTGGAAATTCCAAAACTGGAACCTGCTTTATTTGGTTTTACAAAACAAGGCAAACCAACTTTAGCCACAATCTCATCCGTGTTGATGACATCGCCTTTGTTTAAGTAATAAGATGTCGCAGTTTTTATGCCGTATGGTTTTAGAACCGACAGTAAATCACGTTTGTTAAACGTCAAAGCCGCTTGATAATAATCGCAGGAAGTTTGCGGAATATTTAATAATTCAAAATACGCCTGCATCAATCCATCTTCGCCGGGGGTTCCGTGAATAGCGTTGAATACACAGTCGAAACTGATTTTGTTACCATCTACGGTTACTGAAAAATCATTTTTATCGATAGGAAATTCAGTGTCATTAGCATCAACATATACCCATTTTTCTTTAAAAATATGGATTCGGAATCCGTTGTATTTTGTCTTGTCCAGAAATTGATATACAACGTTCCCGCTGATTAAAGAGATTTTATATTCGCTGGAATACCCGCCCATGATGATGGCAATATTTTTCATTTTTTGAGTTTTAAAGTGATATTCTTTTAGTTAAAAAATAGTCTGTTTTGTTACCATTTGTTTTAGCCCAGATAGCAGCGGTATCCTTTGTTTTTTTTCTTTAAAAAAGCAAAGATACAAGCGAATAGCTGGATTAAGCTCCTAGAAAATAGCGTGTACAATACCTAAAAACGATTAAACAAAATTATCATTTTTTTTGAAACGAAATAGCTTTATCTTTGCCACATATAAAAATAAATTTATGAGTTTACGTAAGTATCTTACCAGCCGTGTCTTTTTTGTACAAGTATTAATTGTTTTAGCCATAATTGTAACTCTGGTCTATTTGTTTATGCATTGGTTGACTTTTACAACAGATCATGGACATGAAATTGAAGTTCCAAATTTGAGTAAATTGACTGAAGAGCAAGTGGAGGAAAAGCTGGACGATTTAGATTTAAATTATGTGCTATTGGATAGTGTAGATTATAGAAGTGATTTTCCACAATACAGTGTGGTTGAGCAAAATCCAACGCCGGGTACTAAGGTAAAAGTGGGAAGAAAAATATATATCAAAATAAATACTTCAGGATTTTCATCCGTGCGAATTCCTGATTTAGTAAATAAAACGTATCGTGAAGCCGTTCCAACATTGAAAGCGTTAGGACTTGAGGAAGGGACGGTTACGTATGTTCCAAATCTTGGTAAAGACATGGTACTGGAAATGCGTTTCAAAGGAAGAAACCTGAATGCAGGGGACAGAGTCTTAAAATCATCTAAAATTGATTTGGTTTTAGGAGACGGAAAAATGAGTTACGAAGAAGAAGAAAATGCTGCTGATACGCTTGCATCACCAATAGAAGAAGAAATACCAGTTGATGAATAATAATATAGATACAATAGATTTAGAAGACGAGTTATTTGAACATTTTAGATTTGAAGTTCCTAAAGGGCAAACGTCCTTGCGAATTGATAAATACTTGATGAGTCTAATTCAGAATGCGACTCGCAACAAAATACAAACTGCAGCTACCGAAGGAAATATTTTTGTAAACGACGCCACTGTAAAGTCGAATTACAAGGTAAAAGCGAATGATGTGGTTCGTGTTATGTTATCACATCCTCCTTTTGAAAACCGAGTAGATCCCGAAGACATTCCATTAAATATTGTTTATGAAGATGCTACGCTTTTATTGATTAATAAACCGCCAGGATTGGTAGTACATCCGGGTCACGGGAATTATACGGGAACATTAGTGAATGCATTAGCTTTTCATTTTGAGAATTTACCAATGAATAGCAGTGAACGTCCAGGTTTAGTTCATCGAATTGATAAAGACACTTCAGGTCTTTTAGTGATTGCTAAAACTGAAGCAGCGATGACGCATCTAGCCAAGCAATTTGAAGCCAAAACTTCTGAAAGAGAGTATGTAGCTTTAGTTTGGGGAAATGTTGCCGAGGACAAAGGTACAATTGAAGGAAACTTAGCAAGACACTTGAAAGATCGCATGCAAATGGCGGTTTTTGCTGATCCTGAAATAGGAAAGCCTGCTGTGACGCA
Source organism: Flavobacterium glaciei (assembly GCF_003350545.1). GTDB lineage: Bacteria > Bacteroidota > Bacteroidia > Flavobacteriales > Flavobacteriaceae > Flavobacterium > Flavobacterium glaciei. The sequence goes on along the minus strand of NZ_QQBA01000002.1, from coordinate 110,196 downwards.
TTACAAAGTATTGGAACGTTTTGGATACGTAACATTGATTTCGTGCCAACTGGAAACCGGAAGAACACATCAGATACGTGCACACTTAAAACACATTGGACATCCTTTATTTAATGACGAACGTTATGGCGGTCATTTAATTTTAAAAGGAACTACGTTTACAAAATACAAACAGTTTATTGACAATTGTTTCAAAGCTTTGCCAAGACAGGCTTTACATGCTAAAACATTAGGTTTTGTGCATCCTACAACTGGAGAGATGATGCGTTTTGATACAGAACTTCCTCAGGATTTTCAGGATTGTATCGAGAAATGGAGAGGATATTCAAAATCCCATGGTACAGACGAAGTAGAAGAATAGAATAGGAGAAGCCCCAAAATTGGGGTTTTTTTGTGGAAAGTAATTAGGATTGATTGTATTTAAAGGCATATAAATCATGTTATACCATAATTTTATTGGTATATTTATTGTTTGTCTTTTTGCACTTGGACTTTATGAAGCGATTTCACTGCAATTGACATCATTTAGTGAGGTTTTTAAAGGGGAACTTTATGGTATTCCATAAGTGTACAGTTTCAGATATAAAATACACCATGCAGAGATTCCAATTATAGAAATTTAAAGAATACTAATTTGATTTTTGTTATGAAATTTAAAAATATAAATACCATGAAATTGTTAGTATTCACTTGCTTATCGCTGTTTGTTTTGGGTAGCCTTACCTACGGTGCATTTAAATCAGCTATATCGTCTCCTCAAAGAAATGAAAACACTGTCACTAAGACATTTGTAGATCCGATTGAAAATGATGATTCCTTGGGAAACAAGATTGTCAATTTTGGAATGGGATTATTAGGAACACCTTATGTTGCAGCGGGCTGTAGCAAGAATGGGTTCGATTGCTCCGGATTTGTGTTTTATGTCTATAATAATTTTAAAATTAAGGTTCCTCGCAGCTCGTCACAATTTGAGTATTTTGGAAAAGAAATCCCAATTTCTGATGTGAAAAAAGGTGATATTTTGTTGTTTTTGAGTCCTACCAGAAATGTCATCGGCCATATGGGAATTGTAACAAATCCAAAAGGTATGGAAAGTGATTTTATTCATTCTACTTCAGGTCGTGAAATGAAAGTGGTTATTACCAGCTTAAAAAAGCCGGGCTATAATCGTAGATTTGTAAAAGCGATACGTGTTTTGTAATAAATTTTGTTCGAGATTCAGGATTTATTTAATGTAAAACAGATAGTTTAATACTAAAACCAAATCTAGAAAGTTGTTTTTTATGGTGTAAAATAACTGATATTAAAAAGAAAAATATTAAATAAAACGTTTGTTAATTAAAAGTTAAACCAATGATTACAATTTAATTTGCAGACACTAAAACATATTTTTGATATTGATTAACCATTAAATAACCATTAAATGAAGAAATTTTTCATTTTAACAGCAATTGCTGCGATGATGCTCGTGCCTACCAACCAATTTGCACAATCCAAAAGAAAAAAAGATAAAAATACCACTATAGCTCCGCCACCGGAAAAGAAACCGGAAGGCACAATTAAGGAATACAGTAAGGTAATTACTAAAAATGCTATTTCTGACGAGGGTTTGTTTACGGTTCATAAAGTAGATAAAAAATATTTCTTCGAAATCCCCAATAAGTACTTAGATAAAGACATGCTTTTGGTTAGTAGATTAGCTAAACTCCCTGCTAATTTAGGAGGCGGATATGTAAATGCCGGTTCTGAAACTAATGAACAGTTGATTGTTTGGCAGCGTTTTCAAGATAAAATCCTTATCAAATTGAAATCCTTCAGTGCAGTAGCTAATGACAGTTTACCTATCAGTATTTCGGTAAAATCAAATAATTATGAACCTACTTTATTTGCTTTTGATATTGTAGCGTTCAGTAAAGATTCTGCAAATACGGTGATTGATGTGACTAAATTTTATGGCACCGATGTAAAATCAATCAGTGGTTTATCAGGTGAAATGAGAGAAACTTATAAAGTAAAAGGACTGGATGAAACCCGTAGTTTTATCAACACTATAAAAAGTTTCCCCATGAACATTGAAGTAATTCAGGATTTTACTTATAATGCTTCAAAACCGCCAGTTCAGGCAGATTCAGAAACAATCAGCATCCAGATGAATCAATCGATGATTTTACTTCCTGAAAAACCTATGCAACCCCGATTAGCAGATCCTAGAGTGGGCTGGTTTACGATGAATCAAATTGATTATGGAAGTAACGAATTAAAATCCGACAGTAAAACCTATATCCGCCGTTGGAAATTGGAGCCTAAAGATCCTGTCGCTTACGCAAAAGGGGAACTGGTGGAACCTATCAAACCTATTGTTTATTATTTAGATCCTGCCACGCCTGAAAAATTACGCAAGTACATCAAGCAAGGAATTGAAGATTGGCAAAAGCCGTTTGAAACTGCTGGTTTTAAAAATGCTATTCTAGCCAAAGATCCTCCAACAAAAGAACAAGATCCTGATTTTAGCCCGGAAGACATTCGGTATTCTGTGATACGTTATGTAGCGAGTACAACACGAAATGCGGTTGGACCAAGTGTTTCAGACCCAAGAACTGGAGAAATTATTGAGAGTGATGTGATTTGGTACCACAACCACTTGCGTTCGTACAGAAATCGGTATTTGTTAGAAACTGGAGCGGCAAATCCTTCAGCAAGAACATTAAATACTAGTGACGAGGAAATGGGTGAAATGATGCGTATGGTTATTGCGCATGAAGTGGGACATGCTCTTGGTTTTCCTCATAACATGGGTGCTAGTTGTGCCTATGACACTGAAGATTACAGAAACGGTGATTTTACACAGAAAAACGGAATTGCAGCGAGTTTGATGGACTATGCTCGTTTTAATTATATTGCCCAACCCGGAGATAAAAACGTGCGTTTTATTCGCCAGATGGGACCTTACGATCATTATGCTACCAACTGGGGGTATAGATACCTTCCAAATATGGCTTCTCCTGAAGCCGAGGTGCCTACATTAGACAAATGGATTATGGAAAAGGCTGGAAATCCTATGTATAAATTTGGATCACAAAGCAGTAGTTTTGACCCAACTTCGCAAACAGAAGATATTGGAAATAATTCGATGAAAGCGGGTTCGTACGGACTTAAAAACTTACAATATGTGGCGGCACATTTACCTGAATGGACCAGTGATGTGACTAATAATTACGAAGATTTAGAGGAGTTGTACGAAGAAATGTTGGGCGTTTGGAGTAGGTATGTAGGCCATGTGGTTACTAATGTTGGAGGTGTTTATGAAGCAACCAAAAAACCAAACCAAAAAGGAAGTATTTATGAGATTGTACCAAAAGCAAAACAGCAAGAAGCGATGCAATGGTTGCAAGAAAATGCTTTTGCTTCCCCAACGTGGTTGGTAAATGTTAGTACACTGAAAAACATAAATTATGCGGGATACACAGAACGTTTTAGAAACCTACAAGCCAGACATTTAAATAGTGTCTTGAGTTTGGAGCGCCTTGGTCGATTGATGGATGCAGAAATCATGGGAGTTACTAATTATAAAGCTTTGGATTTGTTGAGTGATATGCGCAAAGGAATTTGGAAAGAGGCTAATTTGCCATCAAACGTGACGATTTATAGAAGAAATTTACAAAGAGCATACATCGAAAGAATGGCGTATTTGATGAAAGAAGAAATCAAATCTGGTCGTCCATCTGATTTTTACAATGTGGCTCAGTCTGATTTGAGAGGATTGGTGAGAGGTGAATTAAATGCTTTAAGAACTACTTTATCAGTAGCTAAAACCATAGCTGTAAATGCAGAAACAAAATACCATTATGAAGATGCTATCAAACGAATTGAATTGATTTTAAATCCAAGATAATTATAATGTAAATGCTGTTTTACCAAAAAATCCGCTTCGTAGCGGATTTTTTGTGTATAAAAATTAATCTTGATCGAAGTTGTCTTTTTATTTCAAAGGAAAATTTGCTTCAAAAGTTTTGAATCTGGAATCCAAATCCCTTAACAATTGTTTTTTGACAGAAGCTTCTTTTATAAAACTGTAGTTGATACTGTTGTAAACGTATTGCTTAATATCGGAGTAGGTAACGTCTTTATATCTTTTGGCTAACAAGACATATTGCTCGGTCATATTTGTACGCAAAATGCCCGCGTCATCAGTACTAATTACGATTGGGACACCAAATTTTTTATACAAAGTCAGCGGATGACGGCTTTCTTTTACTTTCAAAATGAATTCGTTACTCACTAAGTTAATTTCGATAGGAATGTTTTTCTTCGCCATATTACGTAATAAATCGTAGGAATCTTTTTCGTACGCCATATCGACTCCGTGACCGATTCGATTGGCTCCAGCAGTATAAACAGCAGCGCCAATGTGCCATGTTAACTCCTCTGGCTGCACCAAACCAAGTGTTAGTTCGCCAGCATGCATGGTGTATTTTACATTTGGATAACGGGAGTGACAATATTTAAACATAAGCATGTGTAACCAATAATCCTTCATCGAAGTTTCGCCATCTTCCGGAGAAACAATGTTAACACCTGCCATTAGCGGACTTTCATCTGCTGAAATGAATGCGATTACCAGATTTTTAAATAAATCTACAGGTTCCATAAAACGCAATACAAAATTTTGATAGCGCATCGTAAATTGCTTATCATCAATTTTGAGGTCTTTGTGAAGCTTTGCTACAAAATTAGTATTGAAATCTTTGGCGTAGGATGCAGCATCTTTTTTTAGTAATGAATTGTATACAGAATCTAATGATTTTAGAATGGCTTTTTCGTCTTTTGCCAAAGCTAATTTTCGCAATCTGGAATTAAATTTTGTCAAATCATCCGTATTCATTGTAGTAGGAATGGTAGATAATTGGGTTTCTATATAACTGACATTTTCTGAAATGGCTCTGTTCTTTAGCTCCAATAATCCCTGTCCAAAATTCCCTTTGATGGCCGGCTCAAACTTCATAAACGATTCAAAAAATAACTTGTCCGATGGGTAATCGACATGATTATAGTCTTTTACAGACCATTTTTGCATGATTTTTTGCTTGTAAACTTCTAATGTTCCGTTGCTCTTTAATGTCGAAAATAATTCCCAGTTTCCAGTTGCTGGTTTTTCTTTTAACACATCCATCGTTTCAATATTGAGATAAAAATCGTCTGCGATTGCACGTTGCAATAAAGGTTCAGCATAAATAGAACCTGAAAAATGATGATGTAAATCGCCACCTTTTGGCATTTGGGAAAAGAAAGCAGTTAGTTCAGCTTCATTATTTCTAATCTTTTCTAAAAAGTCATTTGTCGATTGCGAGTAACTTAAGTTTAAAAGAAGAGTGAATAATAAGGTGTATAATAATTTCATATTTTTCATTTATATCATTTGTTTTTTATTTGCTAATTTTTTTAAACCAGTCACTGATTTTAATGATGCAGCACCTAAAAATGGAATTAACTTTAAAAAAAGTTGTAATTTTTGCCAAATTTAAGCAATTTCACTTTCTGTTTGGTCAACCGATAAAAAAGTTTTACTTTTGCACCACTTATGAAAAATACTATAGTAGTAATCTCTGAAGGTACTCCGCCTTGATTTATAGTCTTTAAATCGAGGGATTTTCTCAATTATAATTTATTAAACTTCACGGTGTGCAATGTAAGATTGTATGCCAAACAATACATTTATTTACAACGAAACAAATTTTCAATTTATTCGATTTAAAACAAAAGGTAGAATATAAAACAGAAATTCTCTCAGGGTTAATTGTGGCAATTGCATTAGTTCCTGAAGCAATTTCTTTTGCGATGATAGCTGGGTTTTCACCGCTAACAGGTTTGTATGCCGCATTTGTCTTGGGGATAATTACTGCTATTTTTGGAGGGAGACCAGGTATGATATCTGGGGCAACCGGAGCGGTTGCCGTAATATTCCTGGGATTAATTAATGAATTACGCATAGCTAATCCTGATATTACATCAGAAGGTGTTTTGCAATATGTTTTTGCTACTGTAATTTTTGCGGGATCTATACAAATTCTAGTTGGTATTCTGCGGTTAGGTAAATTTATTAGATTAGTTCCACATCCCGTAATGTTTGGATTCGTTAATGGTTTAGCTATCATTATATTTATGGCGCAATTTCCAAATTTTTATCAAAAAGGATCTTCTACTTTATTAGAAAGTACTCAATTTTTAACCATGTTAGGCTTTGTACTATTAACGATGCTTATAATTTGGGGGTTACCAAAAATAACCAAGGCAGTGCCTTCATCATTAGTAGCTATTTTGGTAGTGGCAGGTATTATTATCGGTTTTGACATTAATACAACCACTGTAGCAGATACACTAAATGCAGGAGAATCTATAAAAGGAGGCTTTCCTCCGTTAACCATTCCAAACATTGGGTTTACATGGGAAAATATTAAATTAATTATGCCGTATGCCTTTATTATGGCTGGTGTGGGATTAATTGAAAGTTTGTTATCTTTAAACTTAATTGATGAAATTACTGAGACCCGAGGTAAAACTAATAGAGAATGTATTGCACAAGGTGCCGGAAATATTGCATCTGGATTTTTATCTGGAATGGGTGGTTGTGCAATGCTAGGACAAAGTTTAATTAATATTTCAGCAGGAGCAAGAGCTCGTTTATCTGGAATTATCGCCGCAGTCGTTCTGCTCTTATTTATTATGTTTGGGTCTAGCCTGATTGAAATGCTTCCAATGGCTGCATTAGTTGGATTAATGTTCATGGTTGCCATAGGAACTTTTGAATGGGCCAGTTTGAAAACCTTCAAGAAAATGCCTCGCATAGATGTAATAGTTATGGTTTTGGTTACATTAATAACAGTAATCACGCACAATTTAGCTGTTGCAGTAATCATTGGAGTTGTTTTATCTGCTCTAGCATATTCTTGGGAAAATGCCAAGCGTATTCGTGCCAGAAAATTTGTTGATGAAAATGGAGTAAAGCATTATGAAATTTATGGACCATTATTCTTTGGTTCTACAACCGGATTTGCTGAAAAATTTGACGTATTAACTGATCCTGAAGAAATTATAATTGATTTTAAAGACAGTAGAATTGCAGATATGAGTGCTATTGAAGCGGTAAATGTTCTAACGCACAGATATGCTAAGCAAGGTAAAAAAGTGCATCTGCGTCATTTAAGTAAAGATTGTATATTGTTACTTAAGAATGCAGAAGCGATTGTTGATGTGAATATTATGGAAGACCCAAACTATAAAGTTGTATTAGATAGAATTTAATTTCAAAAAAAACTTCCTAAGAATTGAATTTTAGGAAGTTTTTTTATGGTTTAAATTAATATTTTAAAACAATGAACAGTGGATTAAAAAAAATTGGCCTAGCCCTTTCGGGTGGCGGCACAAAAGGAATAGCTCGGGCTGGTGTATTTCGGAAATATTTGGGAAATTCAAGTTTTTTTCTCCGGTAATTCTCCTTACTTTTGCACCCCAATTAATGAATTGATTATTATTATATTATGTTAGAAATACTTCAAACAAAGTTGAAAGAGAAACCGAGTAGGAAAGAACGCGAGGTTGTGATTGTGTATCCTTTTAATACCAAAACCAAAGAAATTTTTATAATTCAAGAGTACATTCACGGCTACGATAGAAAGTTCTGGAAATTTGTTAGCGGTGGCGTTGACAAAGTAGATAAAGATATACAGACACACGCTGTAGAGGAGCTTGCTGAAGAAGTAGCCATGGAGTCTAACGTAGTTTACCATCTGTACTCATCAGAACGCATTTTTGGTAACAGACCGATGCATTACTTTATTGCAGAAAATCCTATTGTAATGGAAAACCCACCAGAAAATCCTGATGAGGATTATATTACAAATGCGAAATGGGTAAACCAGACTGAATTTCAAAATATGCTTGATAACAAAGAAATGTTATGGGATCAAGCAAGCATGTGTGCATTACAAGCGTTTAGAAAATATCAGTAAGAGATCTTCTCTAATCAAATAACATTCATTTATCGAGTAAGTGCTTGATGTTAGATGGAATTTTAAAGTCACTCGCCCTTCAAAACCGTTATTTCCGGCAGCTAATATTTTATTTGATTAAAATTATCTTCAATTGTGTTATTTCTTCAACCTAAGATTTTATGATGCTATTTTATGGTATACGCAATTTACGAACGTGATTGATTGCTTATTTACGTTTAATAATTTGCACAGGAATTATGTAGTATGTTTATTTATATTATTGATTAATACCTTTGAAAGCTTGACGTTTCAAGAGTGTTTTAACAAATACATAAAATGGTAAATATAATGATGAAATTAAGCTTCCAATTTGTGTGTTTTATCTTCATTATTAACAGCGTAAGAAAGCCATCGATGAAATTATTAAAAGTGTACTAGATTATCTTGTGTAGCTCAAATAGATATAAGTTAATAATAATAATTAAAAAAGCTTCGCCATGAATTTCACAAATTTTCACAAATTAATTCGTGATAATTTGTGAAATTTGTGGCGAATAAATAAGTGATACAACGGTGCAGACTTTTAGTACGCCAACCAAAATTATGAACTTTCATTTCATGGTGGTTTATTTTAAAAATAAGAAGTTATAATTTCATCGCTTCAGCAGCTAATCGTCCTGTTTTCATTGCGGCATTGATAGAACCATTCAGCAAGCTATCTCCGCAAATAAACAGCGTATCAGAGATTGTAATCTCTGAAGCAGCAATTTCATTTCGTACACTTTCCTGAGTTGGTAAAGCATATTCAATGCGATACGCTTTCAGCATTTTCCACGAATTTACTTTATCACCGTACCATTGTTTCAATTCTTGTTTCATGTTTTCAGCCAAAGTCGCGTCATCAACAGTTGGAATTCCGTTATAGGAAACGGAAATAAGCACTTTCCCTTTTGGAGCATAAGCTTCAGAAACATTTGATATTACGGTTAAATTATTTACCCATTTTTTCTGGGGTGAAGCATTTAAAATGACAACTGCTTTCTTCGTGGGCGCTTCAGTGGTTTCAAAATAAATATTGGTTACCTGATGCGAAGTCATTTTTTGCTTTGGAAAGTATTTTTGGGTCAAAGCATTTGCGGTCGTAGCCAAAAGTATTTGGTTGGCTCCAAAAACAGTGCCGTCTTCAGTAGTTATCGTATTGCCATCAATAGCGGTAACTTTGGTATTGTATTGGATACTGCTTTCCGGAAGCATGGCAACTAATTGTTTTGGAATTTCCTCCATTCCTAATTCAGGAACCGCCACATCACCATCCGAAAACATTTTCATTACAAAATCGAACATTCTTCGGGAAGTTTTTAGTTCATTTTCTAAAAATATACCGGAAAGAAAAGGAGCATAAAAACGTTGAATCATTTTTGGACTAAAACCGTATTCAGCCAACTGTTTACTAGTTGTTTGTTCCGGTTGTTCGAAAATTTCTTTAATGGTTAATTTTTGCAACCTATTTTTTAACCAAAGGGTATTAATTTTATCTTTTAAAGTGCCTACGGGAGCAAAAAGGGTAGCAAATGTTGCCGATGGTCTTCGGAATGGATCTGCGATTTCAAAACTGCCTCCATCATAAAGCACAGTTGCTCCCGGTAGCATTTTTTTTAGTTTTAATTGATCATAATTTAATAAAGCTTGCGTTTCAGGATAGGCAGTCAAAAGCACTTGAAAACCTCTATCCAAAAGAAAACCTTCATGATAATCGGTTTTTATTCTTCCTCCCGCACGATCACTAGCTTCTAGAAGGAGAACTTTTCGTCCTTGACGGTGCAAATGAACGGCAGCTGATAATCCCGCTAGTCCGGCTCCCACAATAATTACATCCTGTTTCATAGTTTTTGATACTGTTTGGTACAAAAATAAGCCAAATAGATTTTTTAAAATGCTTAAAGCAGTAACAATTTATAAATTGAAATTATTTTTTTTGTCAGGAAATTAAGATTTACACATGAATTACGGACTATTAAATTTTTATGATGTTAAATAATATTATTTGAATTATTACTGTGCCAAAGTCTGAGTTTCGTTTTCGGAATAATTCAAATCCGTATGAAAGGTTTCATTTAATTTTCTAAGTGCTAAAATTGAAATTATCGATAATAGTGTTCCAACAATCATTGCTGATTTTAATATTTCACCGTTAAAAATAGTGTCTCTGAAAAAGCCATAAATGATAATAATGAGTGGGAGTGAACCACGAACAAAATTTGGAACGGTTGTAGTTACGGTTGCACGAATATTGGTTCCAAATTGCTCTGCTGCAATAGTGACAAATAATACCCAGTAGCCTACTGAAAATCCCATGATAAAACAAAGGAGATAAAAAGTAGATGCTGTAATCCCAAATGCATTTAGGAAAACATAAACCATAATTAAATTGAAAGTCAGAAATAAGTACATTACTTTTTTTCGACTTTTCAACCATTGACTAAGCAATCCACTGGCAATATCTCCAAAAATCAATCCGCCATAACACCATGCAATGGCTTTTCCAGCTGCAATAGTTTCAAAATTCTGAACACCTAATGCTTTTGCAAATTCAGGAGAAAAAGTGATTAATACACCTACTAAGAACCACAACGGAATTCCGATAAGAATACATTGTACGTATTTAGAAAAGCGTTTTTTATTTGTAAATAAAGACAAAAAATCGCCTTTTTTTTCGTCACTTTCTAATACTTTTTTGAACATTCCTGATTCCGAAATACTGATTCGTAAAAACAATAATAGCAGTCCTAAAATGCCTCCTGCATAATAACACAAACGCCAATCTTGAAAAATTTGATAGACTAGATAGGCTACCACAGCACCCGAAACACCTACAGATGCAACAATCATTGTTCCATAGCCGCGTTTTTCTTTGGGTAAACTTTCGGTAACCAAAGTGATTCCAGCGCCTAATTCTCCAGCTAGACCAATTCCTGCTATTAATCTCCAGAACGCGTATCCATCAACGGTAGTTACCATCCCGTTTGCTATATTTGCTACTGAATAAATCAAAATTGAACCAAATAAAACAGAAATCCGTCCCTTTTTATCGCCTAAGATTCCCCAAAGTATACCTCCAAAAAGCATCCCAAACATTTGCATACTAATCAAAAATTCTCCTTGATTCCTGATAGCATCACCCGTTATCCCTAAGTCTTTTAGACTATCAGTACGAACGATTCCAAAGAGTAATAAATCATAAATATCAACAAAATACCCTAGTGCGGCTACAATTACGGCAGCATTTAAGATTCTCACCGGTTTTTCTGTTTCGGAGGATAATGTTTTGGTCATGTATTATTTAATTAAAAGTTGCATCAATAAATCTGTCTGCTCTTCATTACCCATCATAAAAACATGTTTGTCAAATACAACAAAGCTATTTTTAGTATAAAATCGAAGTGCTCTGTGATTTTCTTCCCATACACCAAGCCAAATATAATCGACATTTGTATTTTGTCCAATCTTCTTTACTTCGTCAAGTAATAGTTGACCGATGTTTTTTCCATGAAAATTTTGTAAAACATATATTCGTTGGATTTCTAAAGCATTATCGTTGATAGTTTCGGTTTGAGCCTCACCAAAGTTTATTTTTAAATAACCAACAACTTCTTCATTCAAATATGCTAAATAAAACTGAGAATTAATATTGTTTAATTCAGTCGTTAATTGTGCCGTATTTAAGTTGTTTTGGATATAATTGTCAATATTTTCTGGAGTATTTACAGCGGCAAAAGTTTCAATGAAAGTTTGGATACTTATCTTTTGAATTGTTTCCAGATCTGATACTTTCGCCTTTATTATTTCAATTGTATTCATATTTCTGAACGGGTGTTTTAATTAGTTAAAGCTCAAAAATAAATAAATTGGTGCACAATTCTCATTATCTATAACACTATTAAACAAATCAATTTAATGATTCGTGATTTATTAATTGCAATTAGTACTTTTGAAAGAATTAATATTAAGAGCTCGAAAGAGTATTGTGTATGAAAATTGTAATATCGCCAGCCAAGTCATTAAATTTTGAAAAAGAGTTACCTACTCAGCATTTCTCTGAACCTTTGTTCTTAAAAGAATCGAGACAGATTCATAAAGTCTTAAAAGAGAAGAAGCCCGCTGATTTATCGGGTTTAATGGCTATTTCAGATAAACTAGCTGATTTGAACTGGAAACGTAATCAAGAATGGAAAACCCCCTTTACAACTTCAAACGCACGTCCTGCCGTTTATACTTTTGATGGTGATGTGTATATTGGATTAGATGCTTATTCGATTCCAGAAAAAAAAATAGAAGCTTTACAAGATCGTTTAAGAATCCTCTCTGGTTTGTACGGATTACTAAAACCATTGGATTTGATTCAAGCCTACCGACTGGAAATGGGAACCAAATTACACATTGGCGAAAGCAAAAATCTCTATGAATTTTGGAAATCTACAATTACAAAAGCATTAAATAGCGAACTCAAAACTGGGGAGTTATTTGTCAATTTAGCTAGTACTGAATATTTTTCTGCCATTGATGTCAAAGCTCTCAAAGTTCCTGTAATCACTCCAGAATTTAAAGATTATAAAAATGGTAAATTAAAGATAATTAGTTTTTTTGCCAAGAAGGCAAGAGGAATGATGGTGCGTTATATTATTGATACGGATGCTAAAACATTAGAAGATTTAAGAGGTTTCAACTACGATGGCTATCAATTTGACACTAATTTATCAGAAGGAAATAATTTGGTTTTTACCCGATAATATCATTTGAACAAACATAAAAAATGCCGTTTTCATTAATGATTACGGCATTTTTTTTGATTTTATTTTTAGGATTAATGCATAGCATCAGCAGGATTGATTTTGTTTTTTCCTTTTTTAATAAAAAAGATAATTGGAATACAACACAGAAACATAATTCCGAGATACATAAAAATATCCATGTACGATAAAACTGCACTTTGTTTCATCACAGAGTAATCCATTACTTGATAGGCTTTTTTTACTGATTCATTAGCTGAAAAACCTTTAGACATAAACCCTTTTTGCAACATTAAAACACGCTGTTGTACTTCTAATCTGGTAGTGTCTAGATGCGAAACTAAATTTACTCTATGTTCTTGGTTGAATCGTGTGATAAATGTTGTAATAATAGCAATTCCAAAAGAGCCTCCTAATTGTCGCATCATTCCGGTAAATGCAGCACCTTCGCCTATATCTTTTCCTTTTAAAGTAGAAAGGGACAATGTAGTAATGGGCACAAAAAGTAGTCCTATTCCAATTCCTCTTAAGATTAAAGCCCAATATAGATGCTCAACACCAGTATTTGTCGTCATACTATTTTGAACGATGTAAGTGAAGAAAAAGAAAATTAAAAAACCAAGTCCTACCATATAGCTTTGAGGAATACCTCTTTGAAGTAATTTTCCAACAATTGGCATCATGAAAGCTGTAGTTATTGAACCTGGAATAAGTAACAACCCCGCATCTGTGGCAGTCCACCCTAAAATAGTTTGGGTGTAAATGGGAATTATTAATGTGGAGCCATAGAGTCCAAATCCTAAAATGAAACACATGACTGTTCCAATTTGTAGATTGCCATCCTTTAAAACCCTCAAGTTAACTATGGGGTATTCATAAGTTAATTCTCTCCAAATAAACAATAGTAAGCCAAATACAGTTATGATGCTTAAAAGTATAATTGTTTTATTGTTGAACCAATCGTCTTGTTGACCGTGCTCTAATACATATTGTAAAGAACCAATAAAAGCGGTTAAAAGGAATATTCCCAACCAATCAACTTGATTAGATTTTAACTTTTCGCCATATTTAGGGCTTTTTACAAAGGTCAATGCTAGAATGGTGGCAATAATTCCAAGAGGTATATTGATATAAAAAATATAAGGCCATGAAAAATTATCAACAAGATAACCTCCTAATGGAGGGCCTAAAGTAGGTCCTACAATGACGCCCATTCCATATATTGCTTGTGCCATTCCACGTTTTGCAATAGGGTAACTCTCAGTTATTATGGTTTGAGATGTAACCAGCAATGCGCCACCACCCAATCCTTGGATAAATCTAAAAGTGACAAGTTCCCAAATATTATCTGCATTTCCACATAAAAAAGAAGCTATAGTAAATATGATAATTGAAGTGACAAAATAATTACGTCTACCAAATTGTTGTGACAACCAATTAGTCATTGGAATTATTATAACATTAGCAATAGCATAAGCGGTAATAACCCAAGCAACATCGTTTAGCGTAGCACCTAAGCTTCCTCGCATATTAGTTAGAGCTACATTAACAATAGTGGTGTCTACTATTTCAAGCAGCGTACATAGAATCGCCGTAATCGTTATAAGAACTCGTTTATAACCATATTCTACTAAATCGTCTTCTCCGTTTTGTGTCATTTATACTAAATTGTAAACTAACATTTTCTTAAAAGTATTGCCGTTTTTTGACATTTTAAAAGCTGTCAAAGTTTGATTTATTTTAAATGTACATCAACATCGACATTCATTCCTGGGCGAAGTAATTTTATTTTTTCAGGATCATTTGCAGCGCTCAAACTGATTTTGACTGGTAATCTTTGGATTGTTTTTACAAAGTTTCCGGTAGCATTATCAGGAGGGAGTAATGAAAATCGTGACCCAGTAGCAGGAGAGAACGACGTGATTGAACCTTGGAAATCATAATCAGGATACGCGTCTACTTTTACAGTAACTTTTTGACCAATTACCATTTTGTTCAATTGCGTTTCCTTAAAATTAGCAATTACCCAAGCCTCTTTGTTATTGATGATGTAAAATAACGATTGTCCCGGTTGTACTAATTGTCCCGGTTGGATATCTATTTTAGATACTTGGCCGTCAATCGCAGCAGTAACTGCAGTGTAACTCAAATTTAACTTGGCGGCTTCAAGTATTGCTTGTGCTCTTTTGATATTGGCAGCAGCCACCTCTGTTTGTTTATCGGAAACTTTTGATTTAGCGACAATAACTGATTTTTGAAAAGCCGAAGCTCGCTGTTGTTGCTGTAATACACGTACTTGGCTTTCTGCTTCTAATTTAGCTGCTAGAGCTTGCTCGTATTGTTGTTTTGTTATCGAATGGCTTTTGTATAAATTCTCGTATCGGTTATAATCACTAGTAATGCGTCCCAATCTTATTTTTGCCGATTCGATATTTCCACCTGCTGATTGTACATTGGCTTCAGAAACGGAGATGCTAGCCTGGGCACTTCCTATATCTGCTTTAGAAACTTCAAAATTGCCTTCAGCACCCACCATTGCAGCATTAGCTTCTTCAATTTTCAATTGATAATCTCTTTTGTCGATGGTAAAAAGCGTATCGCCTTTCTTTACAAAATCATTGTCTTTGATGTACACTTTATCCACATATCCAGAAACTCTTGGAATAATAGGATTCATGTTTTTTTCAATTTGCGCATCGTCAGTTTCCACATGTGCTAAAGAATGCATGTATTTATAAGTTCCGTATGTACCACCTAACACTACCATTGCCACAAGGATAATAATAAATTTTGAGTTCGTTTTTTTCTTTTCCATGGAAGTATGATTATTTTTGAGCTAGATTGAATGATTGAGATAATTGTCCAGTTACCGAAAGTAACTCGTAATATTTTTGGATAGTATTGGCTTTCGCCAAAGCTTGATTGATTTTTGAATTTAATTGTTCCACATCAGCTTCAAGCAGATCATTGGTATCCGAAAGTCCATTGTCATATTTATCTTTTACAATTCGGAAATTTTCAGTCGCTTGTTCCTGAGCTTCTTCATAAACTACGGTTTGTTTCAATGCCAAATCGTAATCTTCAATCGCTTTTTGAACCTGAACTTTAATATAATCAGTTAGTATGGCTTCAGAATTTTGTACTTCTAAAAACTTATTTTCTGCGAATCGTACTAAGGTTCCGTTTTTTAGAATAGCACTTAAATCATATGAAATTCCCACACCTATATTCATTGCATTTTGAACAGTGATTACATTGCTCAAGTCAAGTGCAGTATATCCGCCTATGATTGCAATTGCTGGATAATAGGATCCTTTTGCTATTTTTATATTTGCTTCACTGGCTTTTCCTTTAAACCTAATGGCTTCTAAATCCTTGCGATTTTCTAATGCCGGTATTTCATTGATTGGGACATTTACCATTTGGAAATCAGCAAAATCATCTTCCCGAATTTCAAGTTTGGTATCTGGATTTAATTTTAAAAGTGTAACCAAATAAAAGTTGATTACTTTTAAATTATTAGTCGTTTCATCTAATGATAATTGTATTTTTGAAGCTTGCAGTTTTGATTTCAACAGGTCATTTCTGGGAATGATTCCATTTTTTTCGAGTTCTACAAAATCTTTAACACGTTGCTTAGCGCTTTTTTGATTCTCTTTCAGTAACTCGATTGTTTTTTGTGCTTTGTATAAACTTGCATAATATTCAATCACCCGCAAAGCAATTTCTTCCTTTGTTTGAGCAGCTGTAGCCATTTCCGCTTCGTATAAATTCTCATACACTTTAATGCTATTTTGGATTTTAAAACCAGAGAAAACAGGAACGCTGGCATTCAGCTGGCCAATCATGAGCTGATTAACAATAGGAAGCGCTTGTGGTGTTCCTGAATTGTCTTGACTCAATTTAAAATCTACTGATGCATTTGCTAATCTTTGGTACTGTCCAGAGAGCTTTAAATCAGGATATTGATTGTTTTTAGTAGATTGCAATTCGTACTTTTTGGTTTTTACTTTCGTATTGGCCAGCGTAACTTCATTGCTTTTGTTCCAAGCCAGATTAATGGCTTCGTTCAATGTTAAACTTTTTTTTTCTTGTGCTTCTACTGATGAAATTCCAACGAAGAAAATCCCAAAGAGCATAAATTGACTAACTTTCATAAATCAGAAGTGCTTTTATAGTTTGTTGTATGTGCTTGGTCAAATTGGTTTTGATGTAATTATTGTATAAATCTTCGGTTTTCAGGTTTAATAAATTTTCGAAGAATGGTTTGTTCATGTGAAAATGAAAGAATGTACCCAAAATAGTTGGCGTAATGAGCGGAATAATCACATCTTTTCTGAAAATGCCTTTTCTCTGACCTTCTTCGATAATGATTTCAAGGGATTTTAGATTTCCTTTTTTTAATTCAGAAAAAGCTTGTAGATTTTGTTCCCTTTTTTTAGAAGTGAATTCAAAATGTAAAATTCTGTAAATACCTCTGTTACTATTGATTCTATTGACGTAAAGTTCTATTAACTTATTGATTTTTTCGATTGGTTCTAGATCTTCTTGTACTATATTTTCCAATTGATTTTTGAGATCTGAAGTTCTGTAAACAATAAGAGATTCAAGCAAACGCTCCTTGGAACCAAAGTAATAGGAAACCATGGCAATATTAATTTTCGCCATTTTTGCTATATTTCTAATGGATGTGCCATCAAATCCTTTTTCTGCAAAAAGAGTTTCTGCAACTACCAGAATCTGAATTTGTTTTTCGTTAAAATTACTTTTCAATGGAATATTATTTTCGTTAAACAAAACTAAACAACTGTTTAAATTAAACAGTTGTTTAGTTTTGTTTAACATAATTTTAACACTGTAAATAAAACAGAAAGAAGTTTATAGCAACACTAATCTTTGTCTAAAATTGTGAATATCTATTTTAGTAATGCTGTTGTTTTTTTTCTTTTAAATCTATCTTTGACATCCTTAAAAAAAAAGAAATGAGCACAACTTGGTACGAATGCAAAGTAAAATATAGAAAAACAGACGAAACAGGCGGACAGAAGATTAGAACGGAACCGTATTTGGTAGATGCGTTATCTTACACGGAAGCCGAAAGCAGAATCAATGAAGAGATGTCGGCGTATATCAGTGAAGAATTTAAAATCACAAATATAAAAGTGGCTAATTATGCTGAGATTCATCCTTTTGAAAATGCGGATCGTTGGTTCAGATCTAAAGTCTCGTTATTGGCGTATGACGAAGAAAGCGGTAAAGAACGCAAAACTAATATGTATTTATTAGTGCAAGCTAATGATGTAAAAGAGGCTTATGATAACACCATTAGCGTGATGAAAGGTACGATGGGCGACTACACTGTTCCTGCAATTTCAGAATCACCGATTATGGATGTATTTCCATATTTCAGTGGAGAAGAAGGTGAATTGGAACAACTAGAAAGATTTAATGCGCTCAAAGCATCAAAACCGGAAGTGGCAACGGAAATTGAGGATCACATGGAATTTGAAACGGCCCCTGAAGAAGAAGCCGTAGTTTAATATTGTTTTAAAAAAACTCACCGCAAAATTGCAAAGTATCGAAACAGTTTCAGCTGTTTTTATTTGCAAATTTGCGGTTTTTTAATTTCAATCAGTTTTGTTTGTGTAATACTTTCTCGAATGCTTTTCTGGGGCTTCCTCTAAAATAAACTTCGCCACAATAGATATAACCTAAGTTTTCAAAAATTTTCATCATGGCAATATTATCAAAATTAGTGTCTGCTTTTACACTGTAAATATTGTTGCTTAACGCAAAATCTTCTATGTTTTTTAGCATCAATTTGGCGAGTCCTTTGCCCAAATATTTCTCAGAAATGGCTACGCGGTGCATGACAACAAAATCATCATTTGTCAGCCACTTTCCCTCAATATTCTCATAAGCTGGTTCGTAATTGATAATTACTGCACTGTAACCTATAATAGTATCTCCGTCTTCTAAAACAAATCCTTCCCCTTTTTCAATGTCTTTTTGTACGACTTCAGGATTTGGATAACCGTCTTGCCATTGGGTACTGCCATCTTCTTTTCTGCGTTGTATAGCTTGTTGTAAAATTTCCCATATAGGAGCTATTTCAGATAGTTCCGCTTTTCTAAAGTGATAATGCATTATTGTAATTTGAGTTTTCAGTTAGTGAGTGTGCTTTAAAAGTACAAAACAAAGTTTGAATTTTGAAAAATCTGTATTATGAAATGTAGTTATTATTTGGAAGATTATATAGCAAAGTGGAAGTTTTTGCAGTCATTGCATCAAAATTCAGAGACATTACGCAGCATTAGCGAGAAAATTATTTTTTTAGAAGAACTCTTTGTAAATCGGTTTAGTTTTAAAAAGGATAATTTTATTAAAAATAAGTTATCGCACTTGTTGAATCGAAAAAAAGCAATCTTCTTTTGTGCCAAGTAGTTTAACATTAGCTAGATCACTAACTACATTAAAAGTTATTGTGTCATTACTGTTGAGTTGTATCAAACTTTGTAATGAGCGCAATGGAGAAGAGACTTTCGTTTCAACAAATGCAATAGTAACTCCTACATTTGCAAAACTATTTCGTGCGATTACAACTCCATTTTTTAAAATGGCCACTCCAAAATTTGTGGTTACACCCAATGTAGCATCAGCTTTAATTTGAACATTAAGGGCATAAATTCCATTTTCTTTTGCAGTAAAAGTATTTGTATTAGTATCAAACTCAGCGTTACTATCAAATTCAACTAAATTAAAAGGAATCTTAATTGTCCCTGCAAGAAGATTTAAATCCACCAATGAGGCAGAAGAAAATACACCTTTTACAATCGTTTTTAAGTAACTATTGACTATCGATTTTGAATTTGTTCTTTGTAAAACACCAAGATTATTAACTACAATTATCGAGTCTTTTGGAGCAGAATCAGTAAAAGTAGTATTAGTCGACCGTATTCGTAAATCACCATTTACATCTAATGTTGAGGTAGGATTTGTGGTTCCGATGCCAACCTGCGCAAAAGCAGAAGCAAAACAAGCAAGTACTAATAAAGTTAAAAATGGTTTCATAGACTAGCATTAAAATTAAGCGTAATATAAAAGTACTAATAAAATTTAATCAAAATACAGAGTAATGGTAAATTAATCAACATTTTTAATGGCTAACAATCAGTTTATTAGTCGTTTAGCAATTGACAAGTGATTTTAGAGTAGATACTCTACTTAAATTAATATACTTTAAATATTAATTATGGTTTAGATAACTTTCTTCAAAATAATTTTTACATTTACTATGTAGGTACGTTATTACTTGATGTTTTTTTCATGGTTAATATATAGATGTGCTGATGAATTTAGTATTTACTTTGTTATTATCTTGAAGTTGTAGTTTTTAATAAATTTTGGGATCCATCAGGTTTGCTTACTTATTTGCTGTTTAGCTCTATTCATTTTTTGACTTAAGATATTTAAATCAATAACAAGTAAGACTATGTTTGACGATGTAACAATTAAAAAAAAACGGCGTTTAAATCAAGTTTAAACGCCGTTTGACACTTTAAATAGAAATTTCTCTATCGAATCGCTTTTACAAAATCTTCGATTTTTCCGGTTCCGTTTTCGGTTAGGTGCTGAATGAAAGCACTTCCTATAATCGCTCCTTTGGCAAATTGTGTGGCTTGATTAAAAGTTTCTTTGTTGTTGATTCCAAAACCAATTACTTGAGGATTTTTTAGATTCATGTCGGCAATGCGTTTGAAATACTCTTCTTGTGCGCTTCCAAAACCTGTTTGCGAACCAGTTACACTCGCTGAACTTACCATATAGATAAATCCATCGGATACGCTGTCAATGAAATGGATTCTTTCTACAGCGGTTTGTGGCGTAATCAAGAATATATTTTTTAAGCTGTATTTCTCGAAAGTGGCTTTGTATTCATCAGCATAGACATCAACGGGAAGATCAGGAATGATTAATCCATCGATACCAATCTCTGCGCATTTCTGGCAGAAATTCTCTATTCCGAATTGCAACATCGGGTTGAAATACCCCATAATCACCAATGGAATAGCAACCGTTTTACGAATGTCTTTTAGTTGATCAAACAACACTTGTGTTGTCATTCCGTTATGCAAAGCTTGTGTGGAACTGGCTTGAATTGTAGGTCCATCAGCCAATGGATCACTGAATGGTAATCCGATTTCAATCATGTCAACACCATTTTTTTCTAAATCTTGAATGATTTGTACGGTATCATTGAGGTTAGGATATCCCGCTGAAAAATAAATGGAAAGTATCTTTTTAGTCTCTTGTAATTTTTGATTTATTCTGTTCATTTTAATATAATTTTATTTATTCCTGCGAGGTTTCCAAAACCTTTTGGGTATTAATTTTGTGTTCGAAATTTGGTCTTAGAAATCAAGTAAGTTGTTTAAATCGTAACTAATTTTCTTGATTATTAACTTTCTATATAAATCCAGGCCGTTAGTCCAGATTGCAATTTTATTTGGATTCTTTTGTATGAATTAGATTCGAATTGATCTGCTTTTATGAGATCTTCGTTGGTTACAGAAAAAGCGATACCATTTATTACATCCGAAGCATTTTCACTTGGAACGGCAACAAAATAATCTTCCATTCCAAATTCTTCTTCTATTTGAAAATCTTTTAGTTTGTATCCTAAAAGCTTGTCCTCAGTTCCGCTTAAAAGTTTATTAAAAACCTGTATTTGAATTTCTTTTGACTGCAATGTACCGTAAGAGAATAGCTGTTCCATAAATAGTGTTTTATAGTTATTTGTCTGCGTTAGGGATGGAAGCGGCATCCTTTTTTATGGCTTTTTCTGCCATAAAAAAGATATAGCGGACAGCCCGACCCTTTGGGAACGCCCAAATTATGCTTTTTTTATAATTTAAAATAATCGATATACGTATTCAAATCTTTGTCGCCACGACCGGAAAGATTGATGACTACCACATCTTCTGGTTTGAATTTCATTTCGTCCAGAACTGCAAAGGCATGCGCACTTTCAATGGCGGGAATTAATCCTTCCATTTTAGATAATTTGATTCCCCATTGCATGGCTTGATCATCCGTAATGGAGATGAATTGTGCTCTTCCTGTGGCGTATAAATTAGCGTGCATAGGACCAACTCCCGGATAATCTAATCCTGCTGAAATAGAATATGGTTCGGTAATCTGGCCATCCGTTGTTTGCATCAACAAGGTTTTACTTCCGTGAATAACACCCACTTTTCCTAAGGCTGAAGTTGCAGCACTTTCGCCAGAATCAACTCCCAAACCTGCTGCTTCAACCGCAATGATATTCACATCCTCATCGTCTAGAAAATGATAGTATGTCCCGGCAGCATTGCTTCCACCACCTACGCAGGCAATCACATAATCGGGATTTTCACGACCTTCTTTTTCTAGTAATTGTTCTTTGATTTCCTTAGAAATAACACTTTGGAAACGCGCCACCATATCCGGATAAGGATGTGGTCCCACCACAGATCCAATGATATAATAGGTGTCAACAGGATTGTTAATCCAGTCTCGAATGGCTTCGTTTGTGGCGTCTTTTAAAGTTTTTGAACCTGACATCGCCGGACGAACTTCGGCACCCAACATTTTCATACGAGCCACATTTGGCGCTTGACGTTTGATGTCGACTTCACCCATGTACACGATGCATTCCAGTCCCATTAAGGCACAAACTGTAGCTGTTGCAACTCCATGTTGACCAGCTCCTGTTTCTGCAATGATTCGTTTTTTGCCTAAGCGTTTGGCTAACAAAATTTGCCCAATCGTGTTGTTGACTTTGTGGGCACCAGTGTGGCATAAATCTTCTCTTTTCAGGTAGATTTTAGTATTGTATTGCTCAGATAAGCGTTTGGCAAAATAAAGCGGCGTAGGACGACCTACATATTCTTTTAGCAAAGCATCAAATTCAGCTTGAAATTCTGGTTCTGCTGTAATTTTTAAATAATTTTGGCGTAATTCTTCCACATTTGGATATAACATTTCAGGAATGAAAGCGCCTCCAAATTCTCCGTAATAGCCTTTTTCGTTGACGTTGTAACTCATATTGTTTAAAGTTTATAAGTTTAAAGTTATCAAGTTATTCTTGAAACTATCTAATTTTTTTATGTTTTTTAATCCCGGTTCAATTTCAAATTTACTGTTTACATCAATGGCATACAGCGGTAAATTGGTTTTTGATATTTCTTTCACGGCATCCATTTCCTCAATTCCAATTCCTCCGCTCAGAAAAAACGGTTTGCTAGAAGGATACTTTTCTAAAACTTTCCAATCGAATGTGGTTCCGTTTCCTCCGGGTAATTTTCCTTTGGTATCAAAAAGGAAATAGTCAGAAACGGTTTCAAATGGTTTTAATACTTCAAAATCAAAATCTTCATCGACCGAAAAAACTTTAATTATCTCGATTTTAGAGTCTAATTCATTTTTTAAATTTAAACAAAATTCAACGGATTCGTATCCGTGTAATTGAATGGCTTGAAGATCGTATTTTTTGACTTTCGCCAAAATTAGTTCGATGGTTTCGTTTACAAAAACTCCAACTTTCTTAATCGACTTCGGTAGTTCTGGAATCACACCGTCAAAATAGCGAGTTGATTTCTTCCAGAAAATAAATCCCATATAATCGGGTAGGAGCGAACCTACTTCGAGAATATTATCGGAATATTTCATGCCACAGATTTTTATCCCCACCCCAGCCCTCCCCGAAGGGGAGTGAGCCGAGGTATCTTGATTGTCAGTGTTTTTTTTCATCTATTTTTTTGTCACGAATTTCACGAATTTTCACTAATTGAATTTGTGTTAACTTGTGAAATTCGTGGCTAGTTTTAATTTTTTAATTTTGATATAAATTCCGCTGCTGCTTTACCGGCATTATCCGTTTTCATAAAGTTTTCTCCAATTAAAAATCCTTTGTAACCAAAAGGTTTTAGTTTGTTGATGGCTTCAATAGATGAAATTCCGCTTTCAGAAACTTTCACAAAATCATCCGGGATTTGTGCTGCTAATTGCTTGCTGAAATCCAAACTCACTTCAAATGTTTTCAGGTTTCTATTGTTTACACCAATCATATCCAATGTGGGCATAATCGATTTTTCCAACTCTTCCTGATTGTGCACTTCCAGTAAAACTTCCAGTCCTAAACTTTTAGAAAATTCAGATAAGGTTTTGATTTCCTCTCTTGTTAAAACTGCTGCGATAAGCAATATTAAATCGGCTCCGTGGGCTTTTGCTTCTAATATTTGGTATTCATCGACAATGAATTCCTTTCTCAATAATGGAATATTTACTGTGGCTCTTGCCAAAAGTAAGTCGTCTAACGAACCACCAAAGTATTTTCCATCTGTCAAGACCGAAATACCACAAGCACCAGCATTTTCATAGCCTTTAGTTACTTCTTCAACCGTAAAGCTATAATTGATTTCTGCTTTGGAAGGTGAACGGCGTTTGTGCTCAGCTATAATTCCTGATGTGCTGTTTCTTAAATTATCGCTCAAAGAAATAGTCTTTTTTTCGAAGAAAACCGAAGCTTCCAATTGCGAAACGGGAATGATTGCTTTCTTGAGGATGATTTCTCTTTTTTTGTCAACTATGATTTTGTCTAAAATGTTCATTTATTTTTTTGTTTCAAGTTTTCTTTGTTTAAGTTTTCAAGTTGTTCGAAATTCCAACAACTTTAAAACCTTGAACTTCAAACTATTTTTATTTACTTAAATCTTTTAATTTGTTCAAAGCTACAAGTCCTTTTCCGGATAATAAACTTTCTTTCGCTATTTGAAATCCTTCTAAAGGAGAACATTTTGTAACGGTTGCAATGGCCATGGCCGCATTGGCACAAACCACATTATTTTGAGCTTCGTTTCCTTTTCCCGAAATAATATCAGTAAACATTTGTGCAGATTCTTCGATGGTTGTTCCACCTTCGATTTCGCTTTGCAGCAAAAGGCGAACACCAAAATCTTCTGGATTTAACATTCCTTCCATGGAACTGGTAATTATTTTTGTAGGACCTGTCAACGAAACTTCGTCATACCCGTCAAGCGAATGCAGAATAGTGAAATTAGTATTTGTGTTTTGATACAAATACGCATACATTCTGGCCAATTCCAAATTAAAAACACCGACTAATTGATTTTGTGGAAACGATGGATTTACCATTGGTCCCAACATATTGAAGAATGTTTTTACAGCTAATTCTTTTCTAATTGGTCCCACGTTTTTCATAGCAGGGTGAAATAGCGGTGCGTGTAAAACACAAATTCCTGCTTTGTCGATACATTTTTCTAAGAAATCAGTATCATTACTAAACTTGATTCCCAGTTTCTCCATTACATTACTCGATCCTGAAATTGACGAAACTCCGTAATTTCCGTGTTTCGCTACTTTAATTCCCGCGCCTGCAGCTACAAATGAAGCCAAGGTTGAAATATTAAAAGTATCTTTTCCATCACCACCGGTTCCGCACAAATCAATGGCATTGTAAGCGGATAAATCTACCCGAATACACAATTCTAGCAACGCTTCACGAAAACCAGCAAGCTCATCTATACTTATGCTTCGCATCATATAAACGGTGAGAAAAGAAGCAATTTGGCTCGTATTGTAACTTCCGTTGGAGATATTAACCAATACGTTTTTTGCCTCTTCTTTCGACAGGATTTCGTGGTTGATTAATCTGTTTAATATATTTTTCATTTTTATATATGTCTTAAAGTTGAAAGTCTTAAAGTCTTAAAGTCTTTCGACATTATGACATTTGACTTTATGACTAGTTTTTCACCCAATTCTCTAATATCTTTTTTCCATTTGGAGTTAAAACACTTTCGGGATGAAATTGTACACCGCGCACATCGTACGTTTTGTGGCGCAAAGACATTACTTGTCCGTTTTCGTCAAAAGAAGTTGCTTCCAGAACATCCGGTAAATTTGTGTCTACCACCCAAGAATGGTAACGTCCTACTTCAAATTCGTTTCCTAATCCTTCAAATAAAAGTTCATCATCGACTACTGTTTTTACATTTGTAGCCACACCGTGATACACTTTGTCTAAATTAGAAAGCGTTCCACCGTAAACTTCTCCAATAGCTTGTTGACCTAAGCATACGCCAAAGATACTTTTGGTTGGTCCGTATTTCCGAATCACTGCTTTCAATAATCCTGCTTCGTCCGGTATTCCAGGTCCAGGAGAAAGTAGTATTTTATCAAAAACTGCAATTTCATCAATATCAAATTCATCGTTTCTGTAAACGGTTACTTCGCAATCTAAATCTTCGAGATAATGCACTAAATTATAAGTGAAACTATCGTAATTGTCTATGACTAGTATTTTTTTCATTTTTATTATTGAAAAATTGAAAGATTAAAAGATTGAAAAATTCGAGTGTTTCAGCAATCTTTAAATTCTTAAATTATTGAATCTTTAAATTATTTTATATTGTTTCCGCTAAATCCAATGCTTTATTCAGTGCCAGTAATTTATTGTAGACTTCCTGCATTTCGCTTTCTTCATCAGAACTGGCTACAATTCCAGCTCCTGCTTGTGAATGCAATTGGTGATTTTTACTAAGGAAAGTCCTAATCATTATCGCATGATTAAAATTACCTTCAAAATCCATAAAACCGATGGCACCGCCATAGAAATTTCGATTTGTTTTTTCATAATCTTCAATCAGTTGCATGGCTCTGTGTTTAGGCGCACCACTCAAAGTTCCTGCCGGAAAAGTGTCTGCTACCACTTGCATCGTTGTAGCATTTTCATGCAAATGTCCTGTTACTTTTGAAACCAAGTGTATTACGTGAGAGAAAAACTGTACTTCTCTATATTTCTCCACATTGACATGATGTCCATGTCGGCTCAAATCATTTCTGGCTAGATCTACTAACATCACATGTTCACTGTTTTCTTTCTTGTCTTCGGATAATTGTTTGGCAAGAATAGCATCTTTTTCATCATCTCCCGTGCGTTTGAAAGTTCCTGCGATAGGATGAATTTCGGCTTTACGGTTTTTGACAATAATCTGTGCTTCGGGTGAAGAACCAAATATTTTAAAATCGCCATAATCAAAAAAGAATAAATATGGCGAAGGATTAATGCTTCTTAATGCTCTGTAGACGTTGAATTCATCACCTTTGAAACCTTGGGTAAACCTGCGGGATAAAACTAATTGGAACACATCACCTCTAAAACAATGTTTCTTAGCCAAAGCTACATTATGCTTGAATTCTTCATCGGTCAGATTTGAAAAACCTTCGCCTTCTTTCGAAAATTTATAAGAAGCAATATTTCTGGATTGTAATAATTGTTCGATTTCCGAAATATTGTTTCTTCCATCTAAACTGTGACAGAAAATATACGCTTCATTCTTGAAATGATTGATGGCAATGATGTTTTGGTACACAGCATAATACACATCAGGAATGGTATTGCTGTTTTCTTTTTTGGCAATAGAGACTTTTTCAAAATAACGAACGGCATCATATGAAATGTAACCAAAAAGTCCATTATTAATGAATTTAAAATCATTCTTCTCGGATTTGAACTGACCTGAAAATTCTTGA
Organism: Flavobacterium glaciei; assembly: GCF_003350545.1. GTDB lineage: Bacteria > Bacteroidota > Bacteroidia > Flavobacteriales > Flavobacteriaceae > Flavobacterium > Flavobacterium glaciei. The sequence continues at coordinate 82,826 of NZ_QQBA01000002.1, read as the reverse complement.
ATTACTTCAGGAATATTAGTTGTGGCATCAATTGCAATTTTCTCAAAACTGCCATCAGGAAAAGTCTTGTAAATGGTTTCATTTTCTATTTTGATGGAAGCGATTGGATTGCAACAGATGTAAGAAAAACTGTTGTCGTTTCCATGATAATCGCTACTTTCAAGTAAAAGACTATTTGGGAATTTATCTCGAATTTTGAAATACACACTTACAGGTGTTATTGTATCAGCCAAGATTTGTTTATAATTTGTATTTAAAGTAAATGATTTCAATTTATATGTTTTTAAATGTTGTCTGTTAAGGTTTATTAAGCACAAAAAAAAGGCCTGTCGTGATGACAAGCCTTTTATATTTATAGTTTTAATAATACTACAGGAGCTTCGTTCACGACGATTGACGTAAATTGTTCCACCACCAAGTATTGTTTAAAATTGTTTTCATGTTTTATTTTGTTGCAACAAATATATAAATGAAATTCGATTATTCAAATAAATAAGTAGTTAAAATATTTTAAAAAGAAAGGTTTTTTGTTAAATTATGGTTTTTGTAGTTAGAAACCTTTACAAAAAACAAAACCCCAACAATTTCTTGTTGAGGTTAGTGTGTGTTTTGAGTTTAAATTAAAATTTCAAAGCTACTGCTAAATTGAAATCGTCATTGATAGCTTTGTCTCCTAAGCTGTCAAAGAAACTTCCAGAACCATATTTAATATCGTATTTTGTTCTGTCAATAACAACATTAGTTGTAGCTGTATTAGTTGTTGTAGCTAAATCAAAAGTAACTGGTTTAGTAATCCCTTTGATAGTTAAATCACCTGTTACAGTATATAAATTTGCAGCTTTAGTAACTACTTTTTTGAAAACTAAAGTTGCTGTAGCAAATTTATCAGTTCCAAAAAAATCATCCGCTTTTAAGTGTCCTTCTAGTTTTTCTTTTCCTTGACCAGCTTTTAAATCAGTAACTGTGATAGAATTCATGTTTACATTGAATGTACCTCCAATTAGTTTTTTTCCTTTGAAAACTAAAGCACCATCCTTAAGATTGATAGTTCCTTCATGAGCACCTGTTACTTTTTTCCCAACCCAGTTGATTGTACTTGCGGCAGTGTTTATTTTTTTAGTCTGCGCCGTTACTGATAATGTAGATAATACTACTACTAATGCTAATGCAATTGTTTTGAAATTTTTCATTTGTCGAAATTTGTTTTAATTAATATTTGATTTAGAATAAGTGATTTATAGTGTAATGAATAAGTCTTCGTTTGATTTTCTAACTTTTTTGTAATGTTGCGTAGCGTCTTCCTCATGTCTGTACCCTAAAGTAGCAATAAGAGAAGCATTAAGTCCTAATTTGTCAAGTCCTAATATCTCATTAACTTGAGAAGGAACAAAACCTTCCATAGGAGTAGCATCTATTTTAAGTTCTGCTGCTACATTTAATAAATTACCTAATGCTAAATACGTTTGTTTTGCGGACCAAATATTTCTGGTTTCTTCAGGAAGAGAAACAATGTTAGATTTCATGTATTCTACATAACCTTGAATACTTTCTAATGGAATTTCTCTGGTTTCACTGATGTTTTTACCAAAATTCACAATTCCTTCTTCGCCAAAATTGATTTCATTAGCAAAAACAATTAAATGTGAAGCGTCTACTACTTGGGATTGACCATACGCTGCACCTAGAAGCTGTGCTCTTAGTTCAGGATTTTCAACAATAAGGATTTTATAAGGTTGTAATCCGTAAGAAGAAGCACTTAAGCGAATTGCTTCTTTCAGTGTGCTTAAATCTTCGGTAGTTATTTTTTTGGTAGCATCAAATTTTTTTGTTGCATATCTCCAATTTTGATTTTCTAAAAAAGTACTCATAATGTATTGAATATTTATTGGTTTCTATATTTTTCTAATAATTGATTTAATTGATTTATTTCTTCAGTGTTTAAATTTTTTGAAAAAAACTGTTCATGTGCAATTACTTTTGGATCTAATGTTGCTAACACATCAAGACCTTTTTGTGTAATTAAAACTTCTATTTTCCTTCTGTTTTCTGTGCATACTTTTCGAGTCACAAAATCTTTTAATAGTAGTTTATCTACTAATCGAGTTGTGTTACTTGTCTTGGCCAACATACGTTCTTGAATCATGCACATATTTGCAGGATTTCCTTTTTGTCCCCTTAGAATTCGAAGGACATTATATTGTTCTCCGGAAATTTCATAAGGCTTTAATAATTCATTAAAATTTTCTGTAATTACATTTTGAGTATACAAAACATTTAGAATAATTTTTTTAGAATTATCCATTGGCACAGTTGATTTTAAGATCTCTTCAATTTTCATATTTGTATATATGTAATTTGTTGATACAAATGTAACTCATTTTTTGTTTGTATATACAAATGTGAATTAATTTTTTGTTAAAATAATTTATTGATGTTTTTTGAACTGTTATTTTATGTGATGCTTTAAATGCAAATTGCTCAAAAATTAAGCCGAAATTCTTTTTTTTATTTTTCAAATTTGGAATTAGCAATTTTACCCAACAGTTTTGCTTTTTTTTAATAAATATGTAAATGTGATTGAATTTAAAACTATGGTATTGAATAGTTTTAGTGATTTTTCGAAAATATTTTTTTTAAATTATAATTATAAATAGTTATATTTAAAATTTAATTGAAATAAATGAGTATGAAAAAAGACAAACTTTCAAATGACGATTTACTCAATATAATTCAACAGCAAGAATCAGAAATAAATCGTTTATTAAAATATAAACAAGCGATAAGTAATTTTGATTTCTACCTGAATCGTACTCAGGACTTAGTATGTATTATTAGTTTTGATGGTTTCTTTAAAGAGATTAATCCTTCTTTTACTCAAATATTTGGATATACTGAGGAAGAGTTACTAACGAATCCAATCTCAACATTTATTCATCCCGATGATGTAGAGAAAACAAATCAGGAAATAGTATTGTTATCACAATCACAGTCATCAGTATATTTTGAAAACCGATTTATAAATAAAAACACAGAAGTAGTTACCCTACAATGGACAATTACGGTATCTCCTTCACAAGAATTTGTTTATGGAATAGGTAGAGATATTTCTTTAATTAAAAAAAATGAAGAACATTTAATTGCTAACCAAAAATTATTAAATGAAGCCCAAAAAATAGCTAAAATAGGAAGTTGGGAATTTAATTTGATAACAAAAAAAATGATTTGGTCTAAGGAATTGTATTCGATTTATGAAATCGATAATAAACCTGACCAAAATTTATTTCATGAATTTTTAAATCTTTTTTCAAAAGATGATGTCAAATCTTTTTTAAATAAAATAGATCAATGTATTACTGATAAAAATCAATTTGAACTTGAACAAAGTCTCATTTTATCAGATAAAAATAAAAAATGGATACATGCAATTGTAATTCCAGTACTTGATAATTCTGGTAATGTTTGTGCTTTAATAGGAAATACTCAGGACATTACCGAGAAAATAGAATATACTAAAAACCTACGTGTAAAAGAGAAGACAGAGGCCGAGTATAAGCTGGCCATTATCAAAGAGGAAAGTAATGCCAAGTTCAAGAATTATATTGAAAATGCCCCCGATGCGGTTTTTGTTGTTGATAAGAAAGGGAATTATTTAGAAGCTAATCCCGCATTTACTTTATTGACGGGATATTCAAAAAAAGAACTTTTTTTAATGAATTTTGGTGACCTATTTTCCCTTGATATGAAAGAGGATTCTTCAAGGATTTTTAATTTTCTATTAGAAACAGGAAGTGTAAGGGGAGAAATTAAAGGAATCCACAAAAATGGAGAAATAAGATGGATGTCGATTGACGCTGTAAAGCTATCAGATAATCGTTTTTTAGTGTTTTCGAAGGATGTAACAGAGAGTAAAGCAGCAAAAGAATTATTAATAAATACTTTTGAACGTATTACGGACGCCTTTGTAGCTATAGATAATAATTGGTGCTACACCTATATGAACAAAAAAGCGGGAGAAATATTAAAGCGTAATCCTCATGAAATACTTGGTAAAAATATTTGGGAAGAATTTCCGGAATCTGTTAACAAAGAGTTTTATAATGATTGTCATCGGGCTTTAGAAAAGCAAGAATATGTTTATAATGAGATTTTCTACCCTTCAACGGGAGTCTGGATTGAAAACCATATTTATCCTTCAATTGATGGATTATCAAATTTTTTTAGGGATATAACGGAGAACAAAAAAGCGTTGGCGACAATCGAAAATAATGAAAAATATTTTCGTTCTTTAGTTGAAAATAATGATGGTATTATTACCGTATTTGATGAAAATTTTAATGCGCTGTTCCGCAGTCCCTCTTCACAACGTATTACTGGGTACACTAACGAAGAATTAAGAAAAATTTCTAATAATGATTACTACCATCCAGATTATGTAGATTACATGAATGGCATTATTCAAAAAACATTGGATAACCCCGAGGTCCAAATTCCAGTTTTGTTTCAGGTAAGGCATAAAAAAGGGCATTTCATCTGGCTGGAGGGTGTATTGAATAATCAATTAAGCCACAAAAATGTGAAAGGCATCATTTCTAATTTAAGAGATGTGACGGAGCGAGTTGAAGCGAACGAAATCTTGATTAAAGAGAGAGAGAAGTTTAGTAAAATAGCTGCTACTTCTCCAGGTCTTATTTATTCCATGCGTCTAAATAAAGATGGTTCATTGTGTTATATCTATGCCAGTCATGCGGTTGAATTGATTTACGGCTTTGTTTTTGAAGAAATTGAAAATAATACAGAATTAATTTTCAATCGTATTCATCCTGAAGATTTGCAATTGGTACTGGATAGTATCAATGACACTAAGACAAATTTAGTACCACTCAAGTGCCAATATCGATATGATCATCCAGAAAAGGGACTACTTTGGCATGAGGTAAATTCATTACCCCAGCAGGAACAGCAAGGAACGGTAATATGTCATGGAATTGTTACTGATATTACTAAAAGAGTAGCAACAGAATTAGCTATTAATCGAGAACGTAATAAATTTTCAATTATTTCTTCAACACTGCCCGGTTTAATCTATTCTTTTTACAGAGATGAGCAAGGAATAGACTATTTTACTTACATAAGTGACGCGATATATGATTTATTAGGCCTATATAAAAATGATGTAATAGCGGACTCTAATTTGTTTTTTAGTTTAATTTATAGAGAAGACATTCAGCTTTTAATGGAAAGTGTAAATGAAGCTGTTTCAACAAAATCAAATTGGAGATGTCAGTTTAGATTTCATCATCCCATCAAAGGTATAATATGGTTAGAAGGTAATTCTAAACCAGTCATTGAATTAGAAAAAGTAGTGTATCACGGTTTTCTAACTGATATTACTGAGAATAAAAATGCAGAGCTAAAAGTTATTAAAGCAAATCGTCTTTATGCTTTCATCAGTCAGATTAATCAAATGATTGTTCGTACCAAGGATAAAGAAACACTTTATAAAGAAGCTTGCGCTATTGCTATAGAATTTGGAAAATTTAAATTGGCTTGGATTAGTACAATTTCTCCAATTAGCAAAGAAGTAATTCCGGCAATGATGGCAGGGGATGATATGGATTACTTTGAGACTATAAAATCAATTTCAACGGATGCTACTATTCCTGAGGGAAGAGGTCCAGAAGGAACGGTAATTAGAGAGGACAAATATGTCATTTGTAATGATATTGAAAACGATCCCATGATGGTTCCTTGGAAAGAAGAAGCATTAAAAAGGAACTTTTTATCTGCAATGGTGTTACCAATTAGACATTTTGGAACAGTTGTAGGAACATTTACTTTTTATTCTGATGAGATAAATTATTTTGATGATGAGGAAATTGCATTATTAGAGGAAGCGACTGATGACGTGGCTTTTGCTTTAGACATTTTTGAGAAAGAGGCATTACGAAATAGAGCAGAGTTAGCAATTAAAGTTAGCGAACAGCGCTATCATACCCTTACAGAACATGTTCCGGTTGGAATTTTTCATACAGATGTAACTGGATATACAACCTATGTTAACCCAATGTGGTGTCAAATTTCCGGATTGTCTTATGAAGAAGCCATAGGAAATGGTTGGTTTAAAGCTGTTCACGAAGAGGATAAAAAAACATTGTTAGAAGGATGGGAGAATGCTTCTAATAATCAAAAAAAGTCATTGTCAGAGTATCGTTTTGTTCGTCCGGATGGTTCAGTAGCATGGGTTATGGGGCAAGCTATTCCTGAAAAAAATGTTAGAAATGAAATTATAGGATATATTGGTACTATAACTGATATCACCGAGCGGAAGATTGCCGAAGATGCAATTTTGAAAGAGAAACTATTATCAGAAACCATAATTAATAATCTTCCAGGTGTTTTTTATCTTTATGAACGTTCTGCGACTTTTGTAAAATGGAATAAAAATTTTGAGACCGTTAGCGGCTATACCGCAGAAGAAATAGCTCAAATGGAACCTATTAATTTTTATGATGAAGATTTTAAAGAAATAATAAGAACAAGAATAAAGACCGTATTTGAAAAAAAATTACCAGGAATAGAAGTCGAATTATTTACAAAAAACAAAAATAAAATTCCATATTATATCAATTCTCATGCAATTGAGTATCAAGGAAAAGAATGTTTATTGGGAATTGGGTTGGATCTGTCTGATATTAAAAAAGCAGAAGAAAAAATTAAAATTGCTAATGAACGATTCGAAATGATTTCTGCAGCGACTAATGATGCTGTTTTTGAAGTGAATTTACTAACTGGAGAAAGTTGGAATAATAAAGCGTTTGTAAATCTTTTCGGTTTTGGAAGCAATGAACTTTATGGGGCTAATTACAATGGATTATGGCGCTCAAAGATTCATCCAGATGATAAAGCTAGAGTGATTAAAAAATTAGAAGATTCAATTTTAGGCACAACAAATTTATGGTCTGACGAGTTTCGTTTTCAAAAAAATGATGGGAGTTACGGGATCTTTTATTATAGAATATTTATATCTCGGGATGAAACTGGAAAAGCAATTCGTTTAAACGGAGCATTAATTGAAATTACAGAATTAAAAAACATTAAAGAGCAATTAATCAATAGTGAAGAAAAATATAAGAGTCTTATAGAGCAAGCCTCTGATGCTATTTTTATAAATGATGTTTCAGGAAATTTACTTGAGGTAAATGAAAGTGCTAGCGTTATGTTAGGATACACTAAAGAGGAACTCTGTTCAAAAAACGTGACAGATTTATATTCTGAGGAGGAACTTATTGCAAAACCAATAATGTACTTAGAATTGATTAGCGGTGAAAAAACGTTAATAGAACGAAAAATGCTTCATAAGAACCACTCTATTATTTCGGTAGAAATTACGGCTAAAATGATTGGTGATGGTAGGATTGTAGCTATAGTAAGGGATGTAAGTGAGCGTAAGAAAATAGATGATGAGTTTAAGAAAATGCATAAAAAGCTTGAGGCTATACTCGGTGCAATCCCAGATATGTTATTTGAAGTAGATTTGAAAGGTAAAATTTATAATTATCATTCTCGTCGAAATGATTTGTTAGAAATGTCAGACAGTCAATTCTTAGGAAAAAATTTCATAGATATTTTACCTCCTGATGCAGCTAATTTGTGTTTGTCAGCGATAAGAGAGGCTTCAGAAAAAGGGTTTTCGGCAGGAAGACAGTATTCATTACGATTTGAAACAGGTATACGTTGGTTTGAACTTTCAATAGCGCCAATGCAGGAAAGTTTGGAGCATGATATACATTTTATTTGTCTTTCCAGAGATATTACCAATGCTAAAGAATCCGATTTTGCGCTCTTTAAAAGTGAGGAAAGGTACCGTGGTTTATTAAATAATTTAGACGCTGGAATTGTTGTTCACGCATCGGATACATCAATTATTGTGAATAATCTAAAAGCTTCTGAATTATTGGGCTTAACTGATGATCAAATGAAGGGTGTAACAGCTTATGATCCAACTTGGGATTTTTTGAATGAAGATAACTCAGTAATGCAGACAGAAAATTATCCTGTTAACCAAATTATAGCTAACAAGCGAGCAATCAAAAATTTTAAACTTGGAGTCAATCGACCTGCGAATAATGACGTTGTATGGCTTTTGATCAATGGTTTTCCAGATATGGATTCTGATGGTAATATAAATGAAATTGTAATAAGTTTTGTTGATATCACAGAACAAAAACTGATGGAAATGGAACTTATAAATGCTAAAGAGCAAGCCGAAGGAGCCAATAAAGCTAAAACAGATTTTCTGGCTAATATGAGTCACGAAATACGAACTCCATTAAATGGGATAATAGGTTTTACTCATTTGTTAATGAAGTCTAATCTGAAAAAAAATCAGGCTGAATACATGACAACTGTAAATGAATCAGCAACATCATTGATGGATATTGTTAATGATGTTTTGGATTTTTCTAAAATTGAATCTGGAAAATTAGATTTGAATATTGAAGAAGTAAATCTGTTTAAATTGACAAATCAGGTCATCGATTTATTTAAATTTCAAGCAAAACAAAAAAAGATTGACTTAAAGCTTGATATTGGTAAGAGTGTTCCACAACATATTCTTGCTGATTCAGTACGACTGAAACAGATATTGGTAAATCTATTAAGCAATGCTGTAAAATTTACCACTTTTGGAGAGATAAGATTAGATATTAATGAGATAGAGGTCTCTGATAGAAAATGGTCAACCATAAAGTTCTCTGTTAAAGATACCGGAGTAGGAATTAAATCAGGCAATAACGAAAAAATATTCAATTCGTTTGTTCAGGAGGATAATTCAACCAATAGAAAATTTGGCGGTACTGGATTAGGCTTGGCTATTTCAAATCAATTGTTGGCTTTAATGGATAGTAAGCTGCAGTTAATCAGTAAGTATGGCGATGGAAGTGATTTCTTTTTTGTCATTAAATTTAAAAAGGCCAAACATAAAAAAAATGCGGATGCATCAATAGCTAAATCGATTCTAGTTGATACGATAACACCTTTAAGCACTTTGAATGGGTATAAAGTATTAATAGTTGAAGACAATAAAGTTAATGTGCTTTTAGCCAAAGCATTAGTTAAAAGAATTATACTTAATTGTACTATTTTTGAAGCTAAGGATGGCAATGAGGCAGTTGAGCTGTATAAAAAGGAATCTCCAGATGTGATTTTAATGGATATTCAAATGCCAAATAAAAATGGATACGAAGCAACAAACGAAATTAGACAGTTAAAAGGTTCTGAAAATATTCCAATAATTGCAATTACAGCCGGAATAATGGTAGGCGATAAAGAAAAATGTCTTGACGCAGGAATGAATGATTATTTACCTAAACCTATTATTCAATTGGATTTAGAAAAAATATTATACAAATGGTTAAAAAAGAATTAAAACTGTCTTTTTTTTTATTGATATAAAAGGTGTTCAATTTATGTTCGCCTTTTTTTATGAATTTTTATTTTTTTCAATAGTAAAACATGGTAAAGTTGCTTGTGATTTTTTTGTGGAATATTTATCTAACTAGATTTTTAATTGTTTGTAAGAAATATATTTTTTTATTATATTTAACATAGTTTATGGCTTATTGTAGTTTATTTTTTTAATTAATTACAATGAAGATTCGTAAATAATTAAAAATGTAATTTATTTTAAGGTTAAATTTTTCTATTATTTAATAAAAAGATAAATAATTATTAAAATCGATAAGTTTTTAATTTATTTCTAATAAGTTTTCGAATCATCATACATTAAAAAAGAGATATAAGGTTTGTAAGTTTGTCTTTTAGTCTGAATTACTTAAGTTTTAATTTTATAAATGAAAAAGTATTGAATAAGCAAAAAATAAGTGTCAAATTCTCAATTTTAATTAAAATGTAGAATCTATGGAAAATATTGAAGATTTTGGGGGGAATTTTCAACAAAAAAAGAACGCTATAAATGTTTCTAAACTTTCAGAAAACGAAACATTAAAACTGATCCATGAATTAGAAATGCATCAGATAGAATTAGAGCTGCAAAAGGAAGAACTTATTGTAGCTAAAGAACAAGCAGAAATAGCGACCCAAAAATATGCAGAATTGTATGATTTTGCTCCGTCTGGTTATTTTACACTAACTAATGCAGGAAAAATAACATATCTTAATTTTACCGGTTCCCAATTATTACAAACAGAAAAATCAAAATTAATAAACCATCAATTTGGATTATTTATTTCGGACGATACAAAGTCATACTTTATTGAATTTCTAGATACTATATTCAAAACCAGTCAAAAAGAATGTTGTGAAGTAAAACTGTTGTTAAAAAATAATAGCACAATAAATGTTTACCTCTCTGGGGTTCTCTCAGAGAATAAAAATGAAGCTCTAATAACATCAGTAGATATTACACAACTAAAATTGACAGAAAGTGCTCTTAAAGAAAGTGAAAAACGTAATAGAGAATTATTAAACAATTTAGATGTAGGTATTGTCTTGTATAATAAAGACAAGTCGATAATTTTTTCTAATACTAAAGCATCTGAATTAATAGGTTTAGAAGTAGATCAGATAACTGGGAGAAAAAAAATTAACCCTGAGTGGGAATTCATACAAAGTGATAATCAGCCTTTGACTCAAGAAAATTATCCAGTAAATGAAATTTTAAGGACTAAAAAAATCTTAAAGAATTTTATAATTGGATTTAAAAAAAGCCATCACGCTTCCATTCAATGGTTTTTGATTAATGGTTTTCCAGTCTTTAATGATATCGGAGAAATTGAAGAAGTTGTAATCTGTTTTACTGATATCACTGAGCTAAAAAAATTAGAAATTGAATTGATTAAAGTGAGCAATCAAGCCGAAGCTGCAAGTAAATCAAAATCCATTTTTTTGACTAATATGAGTCACGAAATTAGAACTCCTTTAAATGGAATTATTGGTTTTACAGATTTGTTGATGAAAACAAATCTCGATAAAAACCAAAGTGAATATATGGATATGGTTCATGAATCAGCTGTAATATTAGTTGAAATTATTAATAATATTTTAGATTTTTCTAAAATTGAATCAGGTAAATTAGAATTGAATTTAGAAGAGGTTAATCTTTTTGAATTAATTTATCGTGTAATCGATATTTTTAAATATCAGGCAAAATTAAATTCAATAGACTTAAAAGTAAATATTGATGCAATGGTGCCTAATTATGTTCTATGCGATTCTGTTCGATTAAAACAAATTCTGGTGAATTTAATTGGGAATGCAATGAAATTTACAACAGAAGGTTCCGTTATTTTAAATGTTAGTCCGGTTTTCTTAGGAAATGAAAATCAATGTCAATTGAAATTTTTAGTTAAAGATACTGGTATAGGAATAAAAGAAGAAAATCATGAAAAAATATTTCAATCTTTCATACAAGAAGACACTACAATTACACGAAAATTTGGAGGAACAGGCTTAGGCCTGGCGATTACAAATCAGCTTTTAGCATTGATGAATAGTAAGTTAGAACTAAAAAGTCGGTTTGGAGAAGGCAGTGAGTTTTTCTTTACTGTTAAATTAAAAAAATTAAATCATAATAAAGATTTAAAAAATTCTGATAACAATGTTGAGGTCAAAGAAGGAATTCCTTTTGTCAAAAAATTATCAAAAAAGACAATTTTAGTTGTCGAGGATAATAAAATTAACATGCTTTTGGTAAAAACATTACTGAAATCAATACTGCCAGGTTGTACAATTTTAGAGGCTTCAGATGGCAAAAAAGCAATTAAATTATATAAAAAAGAAAAATTGGATTTAATTTTAATGGATATACAAATGCCACATAAAAATGGTTATGAAACAACTATTGAAATTAAACAGCTAAAAAAATACAATAATATTCCAATAATTGCCTTAACTGCTGGTATAATGATTGGGGAAAAGGAGAAGTGCTTAGAATCAGGAATGGATGATTATGTTGCGAAACCCATTATACGTTCCAACTTAGAAAAGGTACTTTTTAAATGGATAAAAAATTGATACTTTTTATTCAAACCATTTTTTAGGTTTATACGTCTGTTTTTTTAAACCAAATTTTGTGATGGCATGTTTTTTAAGATGCTCAACTAATTCTTCGACAGAGTCAGTTACAAATAAAAGGCTCATATCTTCGGTACTGATACTCTCATTTTTTGACATAACTTGAATATGATGATGCAACTCTTTATGATATTCAGTGTCAAAAATTACAATAGGGAAATTATTAATTATTTTATTTTAAATTAGTGTTAGTGCTTCAAAAAGTTCATCAAGCGTGCCTATTCCACCAGGCATAACAACGAAAGCATAGGAGTATTTTATTAAAATTACTTTTCTCACAAAAAAGTATGGAATATAAATCCATTTATGCAAATATGGATTTGGTTTTAGTTCAATAGGAAGAACAATGTTAGATCCCACAGAATAACCTTCGGCTTCATAAGCACCCTTATTTGCCGCTTCCATAATTCCAGGACCGCCACCAGTCATTACTGTAAACCCTAATTTTGCAATTTCGGCACCAATTTTTTCAGCATTTTTGTAATGTCCAGTTTCTGGACCAAATCTCGCAGAACCAAAAACAGTAACGCAAGGTCCAATAAAATGCATTTTCTGAAATGCTCTTATGAAGTTATATTGAACTTTGAATGTGAAAAACAAGTTTTTTAGTCGTGTCAAAGGTCCTCTTACAAATAATGATTCGGATTTTGAAAGTCTATATTGGCGTGGTTTTTCCATTGTGACACTAATTTAGGAAAAATAATAGTTTAATTCTGAAAGTTAAAAAACAAAACTCAAATGCCACTTTATAAAAAAAAAAAGACTTTTCGCAAAATTGCAATAGATTGAACTAAAAATAACCTCTTTGATGCAAATACTTTGAGTTTTCTATTGTTTTTTTTCTAAAATAGTTTTAATGATTTCTTCTTTAGAAACCACACCGGATTGTCTCCATAATTGTTTTCCGTTTTGGAACAAAATCATCGTTGGAACACCTCGAACTTGATATTGACTTGAAATTTGTTGGTTTTTGTCCACATCAATTTTGATTATGGAAACGTTATCCCCTAAGCTGTCTTTTACTTCTTTCAAAATGGGGCTAAGCATTTTGCAAGGTCCGCACCATGTGGCAAAAAAGTCTACCAATACAAGTTTGTTTGAATTGATAATTGTATCGAAATTATTCATTTTTATTGTATTTATTGTTAGGAATAGAACAGCCATTAGAACCACAGCCTAAATTAAAAACGACCTGAATGAAGAAGAACAGTCCAAAACCAATGAACATCCATTCTTTCAAAATATAGGCTTGTGCAAATAAAAATAAGGCAAACACCAGACGAACCCAGCGCATAAGATGCCAATTGGTAAATAATAATGCTTTCATTTTTTTAGAAAAAAGGAGTTTAGTTTTACGTGTTTATTTTTTTGATTTTATATTTTTCCTCATGAGCAATCGCTTGTTCTAATGTTTTTAGTGTAATTTCATTTTTACTGACTATTAAAACTTCAGCAAAATTATTGCTGATACTTACATTTAATACACCTTCAATTGCTAGTGTTTTTTCAGTGATAGTTTCCATGCAACCGCTACACATGATCCCTTCTAATTCATATAAACTTACACTAATCAGACTATTCTTTTTTAATTCGATAAATAACTCAGAATTCGCTCTTGGTGCAATTGAATTTTTAGATACATCTATTTTCAAAAAATCAAAAGTATCTTTGAAAAGCATTTCATATTCTTCTTTGCTTCCGCCAAAAGGGGGACCGGATTCAAATGTTCTATTAAAGAGCAATCCAGCTAAAATGCCGTCGTCAGACAAAAGTTGGTGCATTTTCCACACATATTTTTGACGCATTGTTGGAGGCAAAGCACAGAAAAAGGTCTGCTCTATGATAAAATCATATTTTCCTTGATGATCAAAAAAATCACCTAAAACAATTTGAATATTAGTATTGTTTTTGAATTTTTCTTTTAAAACAGTAACTAATGTGGGTGCAATATCAATAACAGTAATGTTCGTAAACCCTTGTTCCAGAATATAATGGGCCTCATAGCTGTTGCCACAACCAGGAATCAAAATACGACTGTTTTTATTTGCAATTGTATCCACGTAAGCTTGTATGGGTGGCGATACTTGTCCTAAATCCCAACCGGTAGTTTTAGCTTCATATTGCGCATCCCAATAGGCCGCATCGATTGGTCTATCGCAGGAAACGACACAACATTTTAAATCAGACATTTTATACTTTTTTTCGGGTTGAAATTCCAAACGGGTAATACAAAGGGCAAAAGCTCACAAAACTGGTGATTATAAAAATAATTGCAAATGCTCCTAAAACAAGTGCAAGAGTACCGCTAATAGTATTCGTAAAATATAGCACGGCTACAATTGCTGCCAATGCGATACGAATAATTCTGTCTGTTGATCCCATATTTTTTATCATTGTATAAAATTATTTAGTTAATCATTTATTTCAAAACTTTACTTTGGCAAACGAAATCCGTTTTAGGAACATCCGTTTTTGCAATAGCATTAAAACCGCCTTCAATTTCGGTAAAATTTCTAAAACCTCGTGCTTCCAGAATAGAAGACGCAATCATACTGCGGTATCCGCCGGCACAATGCAGGTAAAAATGTTCTTTTGGATTTATATCTTTGATCCATTCATTAATAGCCGAAAGTGGCTTACTATAGGATTCATCTATATGCTCTGCGCTGTACTCACTTTCTTTACGAATATCAATTATTTTGCTTACGCCAATTTTAACTTCTTTGGCAAATTGTTCGGCTGTGATTCTATTTACAGTGTCAATTTCTTTTCCTGCTTTTGCCCAAGCATCGAAACCTCCATCAAGATGACCTATTAAGTTATCAAAACCGACACGACTTAAACGTGTAACTGTTTCTTCCTCGAGACCCAGTTCACACAAAATTAGAATAGTTTGTTTTACATCGGCAATTAAAGCACCTACCCACGGGGCAAAATCGCCATCAATTCCTATGTTTATCGATTGAGGAATAAATCCTTTAGCAAATTCACCATTTTTTCGAGTATCTAATATTAAGGCTCCAGTTTCTTCGGCAGCCACTTCAAATTCAACGACTGATAACGCGCGCATTCCTAAGTGTAATACGTTTTCAAAACTGTCATATCCTTTTTTATTCATTGCCACATTCATTCCAAAATAGGCTGGAGGAGGCAATAAACCTTCGGTTACTTCTTGTATAAATTCGGCTTCAGTCATGTTGGCACGCAATGCATAATTCGTTGCTTTTTGGTTACCTATAGTAGAAACAGTTTCCTTACTCATATTTTTTCCGCAGGCACTTCCAGCACCGTGAGCAGGATAAACAATTACATCATCTGCTAAAGTCATAACTTTATCTCTTAGAGAATGAAATAAAATTCCGGCTAATTGCTCTTGTGTCATGTGTGCCGCTTTCTGGGCTAAATCTGGTCTTCCTACATCTCCAATAAATAATGTGTCTCCAGAGAAAATTGCATGATCTTTTCCGTTTTCGTCAATTAATAAAAAAGTGGAGCTTTCCATGGTATGTCCTGGAGTGTGCAATACTTTTATTTTGATGTTTCCAATGGTGAATTCTTGTCCATCCTTAGCAGAAATACATTCAAATTCACAAGTTGCATTTGGACCATAAACTATTGGTGCACCTGTTTCTCTACTCAAATCTACGTGACCAGAAACAAAATCAGCATGAAAATGGGTTTCAAAAATATATTTTAGTTTTACACCATCTCTGGATAATCTGTCCAAATAAGGTTGAGTTTCACGTAACGGGTCAATTATTGCCGCTTCACCATTTGAGGTAATATAATAAGCACCTTGAGCTAAACATCCTGTATATATTTGTTCTATTTGCATGATTGTGTTATTTAATTTTATAATACAAATGTACCTTTGTTTTTTAGGAAAAACAGTGATAATTGTTACATTCCATTTTTTATTTGAAGAAAAATTCTTTGATAATAATATAAACTCCCATTATTAATACAAACCAACCAAAGATTGGTTTTAGTTTAGTTCCATCTATTTTTTTTGAAAGATTTAATCCGATAAGCATTCCTATAAATGCCATACTTGTAATCATTATTAAAAAGGAATAATCAATAGGTGTACCAATGTATAAATCTCCTCCAAAACCGATACTGGAATTTATAAAGATAATTAATAATGAGGTGCCAACGGCCTGTTTCATGGGTAAATTAGCAAAGAACAATAAGGAAGGAATAATCAAGAATCCGCCTCCTGTTCCTAAAAATCCAGTTATAATTCCAATAAAAAAACCAATTAATCCTAGTTGAATATAATTTGTTTTTGGTGGGTTAGGTACTGTTTTAGTTTTGCGTATCATCGCTATTGCGGCTGCTATCATGAGTACTGAAAAAACGATCATTATCAGAAAACTTTTCGATACTTGGTAGGACGCTATGGTAAAAATTGTTGCGGCTATTTTTGGAAAAATTACTTTTCTAATGATTAGGATTGAAAAAACCGAGGGAATGGCAAAGTATAATGCTGATTTAATTTTGAGATTCCCCATTTTATAGTGACTGATACAGCCAAATAAAGCTGTGATTCCTACTATAAATAAAGAATAACTCGTAGCAATTTCAGGATCTATTTTAAAGAGATAAACCAGAATAGGAACAGTAAGTATAGATCCACCACCACCAATTAATCCTAAAGAAAGTCCTATTATTATTGAAGCAATGTAGCCTAAATATTCCATTTTAAAATTTATTGAAATACATTTCTATCGATTTTAACTTTAATAAATAGACTTCCTTTAGCCATTTATTTTAAAAGCTCAATGTTGTTGCGATGTAAGGAAACAATACCACGTTGCTCCATTTTTTTTAATAAACGTGAAATAACTTCTCTGGACGTATTTAACTCAGATGCAATTTCCTGATGTGAAAGTTTCAATTCTTTACAATTACATGCATCAGCATGGCGTTTTAAATAAAATTCTAAGCGCTCATCCATGGCCCGGAATGCAATACTATCAATTACTTCTAATACTTCTTCAAATCGACTGCGGTAAGAACTAATCACAAATTCATACCAACTGCGGTGCATCATCATCCATTTATCCATTAAAGGAAGTGGAATCATTATCAGTTCAACATCCTCAACAACTTTAGCCATTATTTGGCTTTTTTCGTTTTTGGTGGCACAAATCATTGAAATGGCACAGGCTTGTCCAGGTTGCAAATAATACATAAAAAATTCACCGCCATTTTCGTCTTCACGGTAAATTTTTATTTTTCCGCTGATTACTAAAACCGTGTTTTTTATGTATTGTCCAGTTCTAATGATTATATCACCTGTCTGAAAGGAATGAATAGTTGCATTAACTTCTATTTCTTTCACTAATTCATTAGAAAATGAAGGAAAAATTTTCTTTATCGGGTCAAGCATTTTTAGTCTTTTTTTCTATCGTTAGTATGGTAAATGTAGTCTAAAAAACCCAAAAATGAATGGGATATTTTGGACTTATTAAAAATACAATCCTTGGTTAGGTATGAATTATTTAAGTATTTCCTATGGATTTAATAGGCTATATTTTGTAAAAATATATGTTTATTTTATAGTTTATTGATAGTTAATGCTTTGCGAAAACGTTTTCTAAAGATTATTATCTAATTAACAATTGTTGCGATTAGTGTTCGGTAAAAACGTTGTATTTTTACAAAAAACACTATTATGAATTTAACACAAGAAGATTGGGTTTCACAGTTTGAGGCTGATGAAAACGCAGTAATTTTAGACGTAAGAACAGAAGCCGAATTTAACGAAGGAATTATAGCCAACGCCATTAATATTGATATTCATTTGGGACAAGGTTTTATCTCAGAAGTTGAAGCGTTAGACAAAACTAAAAACTATTATGTGTATTGTCGCTCTGGAATGCGCAGTGCAAAAGCCTGTGAAATAATGAATGAACTGGGTTTTGAAAATGCATATAACTTAGTAGGAGGTATATTAGACTGGGATGGAGAAGTAGTTGCTCCATAAAGTGCAAAGAGGCTATGGCCTCTTTGTTTGTTTATAATTTAAATTAAAAACTCAATAAACTGTAGTATGAATGTAATACCAGAAGAATTTCAAATAAGTACTTTATTAAATCAAGACACCTATTTAGTGGACGGAGAATTAAGAAAATGGACTGGTCAGACCACTCCGGTTTTTTCAACAATTTCATCTACTGAAGAATATGGTCCAACTATTTTAGGATCAATCCCCTTTATGGGAGAAACTGAAGCTTTGGAAGCAGTAAATGCAGCCAGTGCGGCCTATAACAACGGTCAGGGATTATGGCCTACCATGAAAGTGACAGATCGTATCAAATGTATGGAAAAGTTTGTTACTCAAATGAAAACAACCCGCAAAGAAGTTGTTAAATTATTGATGTGGGAAATTGGAAAATCATTGGGTGATTCTGAAAAAGAATTTGACAGAACTGTAGAATATATTTATGATACGATTAATAGTTTAAAAGAATTAAACAGCCGTAGTGCTCATTTTTCCAAAGTGCAAGGAATAAATGCAATGGTTCGTAGAGGACCGCTAGGTGTTGTTCTATGTCTTGGACCTTATAACTACCCGCTAAATGAGACTTTTTCGTTGCTGATTCCTGCTTTAATTATGGGGAATCCAGTGATTTTTAAACCAGCAAAACACGGTGTTTTATTGATCTCGCCTTTATTGGAAGCTTTTAGAAGCAGTTTCCCTAAAGGAGCCATCAATATTGTATATGGTCGCGGACGTGAAGTAGCTTCGCCTATAATGAAATCTGGAAAAGTAGATATTTTGGCTTTGATAGGAAATAGTAAATCAGCGATTGCATTACAAGACCAACATCCTAATAAAAACAGATTGCGTTTGATATTAGGTTTGGAGGCAAAAAATCCTGCGATAATCCTTCCAGATGCTGATTTAGACTTGGCTATCCAAGAATGTATTGCGGGCTCTTTATCGTTTAATGGACAGCGTTGTACGGCTTTGAAAGTGTTGTATGTACATGAGTCTATTGCCGATGAGTTTAACAAACGTTTTGCTGCCAAAGTGGATGCGTTAGTTTTTGGAAATCCGTGGGATGCATCGGTGTTTTTGACGCCTTTACCCGAAAAAGAAAAACCGGCTTACATTCAGGAATTGATTGATGATGCTACCAATAAAGGAGCTGCGATAATCAATGAAAAAGGAGGGAAGCATTCCTCTAATTATATATTTCCAGCAGTTTTATTTCCCGTAAATAAAGAAATGCGTGTGTATCACGAAGAGCAATTTGGACCGGTAGTGCCTATTATTTCTTTCAAAGACATTCAAGAGCCTTTGAATGATATGGCCGAATCTAATTATGGACAACAAGTAAGTTTGTTTGGAAAAGACATTAAAACGATTGCACCGCTCATTGATGCTTTGGTAAATTTAGTTTGCAGAGTAAACTTGAATAGTTCTTGCCAAAGAGGACCTGATGTTTTACCTTTTACAGGACGAAAAGATTCAGCTGTAGGAACATTGAGTATTCATGATGCTTTGCGTTCATTCTCGATTAGAACCTTTGTAGCGTCTAAAGACAATGAGTATAACAATGCTATTTTACAAGAATTATTGAGCAGTAAAGAATCTAATTTTATTAATACCGATTATATTTTATAATTTAATTTTAATTAAAAAATCTAAGCCGTGTCGTTTTTTTCGATGCGGCTTTTTTTTGGAGTTAAGGTTGGTGATATGATTTTTATTAATCTTCAAGCAAGCTATAAATCAAAAAAGGTGACCTATTGCTAGACCACCTTTTTGAACAAATTATAAATCTAAAATTAAACCAAATCGAAACGATCTAAGTTCATTACTTTAGTCCATGCAGCAACAAAATCAGTAACAAATTTTTCATGTGCATCATGGTATCCGTAAACTTCTGCAAGTGCTCTTAATTCTGAGTTAGAACCAAAAATTAAATCAACTCTTGTTCCAATCCATTTTAATCCACCAGCCATTCTATCACTTCCTACAAAAGCATCATCAGATTCAGAAACGGCTTTCCATGTAGTTCTTAAATCTAATAAGTTTACAAAGAAATCATTAGTAAGTGTTTCTGGTCTGCTTGTAAATACTCCATTTTGAGATTTATCAAAATTAGTATTCAATACGCGCATTCCACCTACTAAAACTGTCATTTCTGGCGCTGTTAATGTCAATAACTGTGCTTTGTCTATCAACATTTCTTCGGCAGAAACAGTATATTTTGTTTTTACATAATTTCTAAATCCGTCAGCTTGTGGTTCTAAAACAGCAAACGATTCTACATCTGTTTGCTCTTGAGAAGCATCAGTACGTCCGGCAGCAAAAGGAACTTGTACAGATACACCTGCATTAGCTGCAGCTTTTTCAACGGCTGCGTTTCCTGCTAGTACAATTAAATCAGCAATAGAAACTTGCTTGTTTGTGTTTTGTGCATTGAAATCATTTTGAATGTTCTCAAGTGTTTTTAAAACACGATCTAATTGTGAAGGATTATTTACTTTCCAATTTCTTTGTGGCTCTAGTCTAATACGAGCACCGTTTGCTCCACCACGTTTATCAGATCCTCTAAAAGTAGATGCTGATGCCCATGCAGTACTTACAAGCTCTGAAATATTTAACCCAGATGATAAAACAGCTGCTTTAAGTGCTTCAGCATCTTGCTCATTGATTAATTCGTGTGTAACATTAGGAACTGGATCTTGCCAAATCAACTCTTCAGCTGGAACTTCATTTCCTAAATAACGCACTTTTGGTCCCATATCTCTGTGAGTCAATTTAAACCATGCTCTAGCAAAAGCATCGTTAAACGCATCAGGATTTTCTAAAAAGTGACGAGAAATTTTCTCGTATGCTGGGTCAACTCGTAAAGATAAATCTGTGGTAAGCATCATTGGCTGGTGTGTTTTTGATGCATCATGAGCATCAGGAATTGTTCCCGCACCGCCATTATCTACTGGCTTCCATTGATGAGCTCCTGCTGGACTTTTTGTTAATTCCCATTCAAAATCAAACAGGTTTTCAAAATAATTATTACTCCAGTTTACTGGTGTAGTAGTCCAAGCTCCTTCAAGTCCACTTGTAATAGTATCAGCACCGTTTCCTGTACCATACGTATTTTTCCATCCTAAACTTTGCTCTTCAATAGATGCTCCTGCTGGCTCAGCGCCTACATATACATTAGGATCTGCTGCACCGTGAGTTTTTCCTAATGTGTGTCCACCTGCAATCAAGGCTACTGTTTCTTCATCATTCATGGCCATACGAGCAAATGTCTCTCTAATGTCGCGTGCTGCTAATAGTGGATCAGGATTTCCGTCTGGTCCTTCTGGGTTTACATAAATAAGACCCATTTGTACTGCAGCAAGCGGATTTTCAAGCTCACGATCTCCAGAGTAACGGCTGTGCGGCTCTGTGCTTAATGACAACCATTCTTTTTCAGGTCCCCAATAAATATCTTCTTGTGGTTCCCATACGTCAACACGGCCTCCAGCAAAACCAAAAGTTTTAAATCCAGCTGATTCTAAGGCGCAGTTCCCCACTAAAACCATCAAATCTGCCCATGAAACTTTGTTGCCATATTTTTGTTTTATTGGCCATAAAAGTAAACGAGCTTTGTCTAAGTTGGCATTATCAGGCCAGCTGTTTAATGGTGCAAATC
This sequence comes from Flavobacterium glaciei, assembly GCF_003350545.1. Taxonomy (GTDB): domain Bacteria; phylum Bacteroidota; class Bacteroidia; order Flavobacteriales; family Flavobacteriaceae; genus Flavobacterium; species Flavobacterium glaciei. Next base: position 61,068 of record NZ_QQBA01000002.1, on the reverse strand, counting down.
TTTGTGTTCCAAAACCTGCTCCACCACGACCATCAGCAATACGGTATGTTCCTGCACTGTGCCACGCTAGTCTAATGAAGAAAGGTCCGTAGCTTCCGTAATCTGCAGGCCACCAGTCTTGAGAGGTTGTAATTACTTCTTTAATATCATTTTTTAAAGCCTCTAAATCTACTTTTTTAAATTCTTCGGCATAATTAAAGTTGGCCCCCATTGGGTTGTTCTCTAATGAGTTTTGACGCAGAATATTTAAACTAAGTTGATTAGGCCACCAGTCACGATTAGTTCTACCGTGAGTAACGCTTTGTTTAGGAGCAGAAGCTGATGCTCCTGAGAAAGGACATTTACTTTCACCGTTGACATTGTAAGAGGTTGATTTTGAATTATTTTCCATGGTATGATTGATTTTTTAATTTTCTTAAAGCAAATTTACCAAAAAGTCTCCTTACCTAATTTTAATTTCGATAGATAAAAACTATAGTTAGAAATGATTTTAGTGATTGATAAATTTACTAAAAATGTTTAATTTAATCAATATCAGTTTATCAGGATATTATAACCTTATTGTTAAATTCATTAATTTGGGAGAATCGTTATCTTTAAACTTTAATTATTTTCAAACTATTATCGGATGTCACATATAAATAGGGGTGTAATTTTATGGAATTTGTAGTGACATATTAGGAAGTTTACTGTTCCAAAAAAAATAAATCGTAATTTGTTATTAAACTCGAACAATGTGTTGGCAGGTAAATAGTAACTTTGGTAAAAAATAAAAATATGAATTCAATTGAAGATAAAAATAATAGCCAACTAAATTTTGTAACCTCAGAGCTTGAAGCATGGGTTGGTATTTTATATTCGTGTATTTCTGCTGATAATCAAATTTCGAATTCGGAAACAGCAACGTTATCAAGATTGTTGTATTCGAAACAGATGTTTGTAGGAATTGATATTGCTCCTTTATATAAGAAAGCATTTGATGTAAGAAAACAACATGGACAATTAAAGTACATTTCGGCCTGTTGCGAATTAGTAAAAGAGGAAAATAGAGAAACTGTCTTTGCTCTTGCATTAGAAGTGTTGTTAGCAGACGGAACATTGGAAAAAGAAGAAAAAAATGTAATTGAAATTTTATCCAATCACCTTAAAATTGATTCTGAAATGACAAGTAAAATAATTGAAGTCATTTTCTTGAAAAATAAAGGAAATATCAAAGGTATATAAATGCTAATTGACATAAATGATACTTTATGCGGTCGATATACATATTGTAGTTTTCTATCTTAAAAATATTACGTAATTTAGAATATCAAATCAATAAACCAGAATCAGTAGTTACAATTACTATTGTTTTTAAAAACCTAAGGCTATTAAAAAGAAAATCATAATCGCTAAGAAAAAATTCAAACAAAGACTACATCGGGAACCCTACATCACGCATCCGCGATTGAAGTTTATTCCTAATATTGTGCTTAACTTGATTAGCTTTGTCATATCCCTTGCTGTGGTAGGTACATTGTTGTATCTACTAGTGAAGTATTTGATAATGAAATTTTATCACTTGGAATAAAAGGGTTTTAAAAATTGAAATTCAGTATAAAATTAACAGTACTCATATTCGTTTTATTGAAAATATAATTTTTATTCCCATAGGTTTCACCCACATTAAACTTATGTACATACAATACCTGTGCATCAAAACCTTTTAAGAATCCTTGAAATTCATACCGAAAGTCTAAATTAGTCTGCAGGTAGGAAGGCAGACCATATTTATTTAAAGCTGCATTTTTTACATCTGGTAAATCAAAATAACCTACAGCAAGGTTTGATTTAAAAGTCTTTTTAGGGTTCGTATATTGTAATTTAGTTGTCACCGCATGCACATCTCCAAAACCTTCATTTCGTTCGCGTGGCATAAAGGTATAAAAAGGATCCCGTCCCCATTCTCGTGGCATTAAATACCTTCCTTTAGCTGTAATTCGGTTATAGTTTAAAGTTAATTCTAACGTTTTATTTTGCCAGCCTAATCTTCCGCCAAAAGTTTGAGAAGAACCATTCTTTTCAAAATAAGTTTTGCTTTGATTTTGATTTCCACCAAAATTCAATGCGTTTTGATATATCGTCTGAAACCCAAAAAGAAGTTTTGAGTTTGAATTTAAAGGATATTTATAGTCCATTTGGAACAAAGCCGTATTGAATATATTTTCTACGTATTGATCCCACAAAAGTGTTTTTAAATTTTGAATCGATTCATTTTGTATGCCAACAATAATAATTCCGTTGCTTTTTAGATTTCCTGCATAATCGGATTTTGTTCCGTCAGGATTCACGCCCGTGGAATAGATTCCTATTGATTCTCCAACGCTAAAATATTGCATGGTACTTCGTGGAGAAATTCCGTATAGGTAACCCACATTAATCTTAGTTTTTTCGAGTTCATTAAAATCAATCCATATTCCATCTACTTCTGTGGGACGCATTCTGCCGTCTTGAAGGTTTATAAAGGAAGTATTCAGGAGTTGTTTTCCAAGAGTTATCGTCGAATTTTTATAATTGTATTTCAAGTACAATTCTTCTAACCTACTTAAATTGTCTTTTTTTGACGGGTTTTGAATGTCAAAAAGGGCTATTTCATATCGATTGCTAGCATTTGTAATAGAATCTTTTTTTGTAAAATCGGAAGACCCAATATTAAAAATATAATAACCACTAACGCCAAATTGAAAATTATGAAATTTAGCGGTTTCAAATTTAACGCCACCTCCAAGTGCATTCGCATAATAATCAGTCAAGCCCTTTTCATTATTTGTATTCATAAAAAAATAACGAAAATGTCCGCTGAAATTTCCATTTTTGAAAGCATTTAAAATCGAAGTGGAATCAATTTTTTCATCATCTTTCTCTTTCCAAACTGTTGGTTTTTCTGAAACTTCTTGATGTTGTGCTTTTGTATTTATAGAAAAAAGGGAAGTAATAATGATATAAATGATAGTTAAAAACTTTTTCATTTTTGAACTTTTAGATTTGGTACAAAAATATTCACATCGTTATACATGGGAAGTAACTTTTATCACATTTGCTCAAAAAATAAAGTCGAATGCTTTACACATTCGACTTTATAACTTTTGACTTTATGACTGAATTACTATCTGAAAATATAATCAACACCTGTAACTTGCGAAAGCAATGTTTCCGGAGCATCAAGAATGATTGCGTTTTTTTCTGGTGTAGGAGTTACTGGAGAATTTTGTGTTAAATAGTCTCTCATTACTGAATGTAAGGTATCATTAGTGTTTTTAGCATCCATCACGCCTTTCATTCTGCAAAGCATATCCACAGGATCTCCGTCCCGTTCACAGGCCATTATCGAATACATTTTATCAAGTTCTAATGGTATGTTTTTCACGGTAATACTTTGTACCCTTTTATCCATTTCTGCAAAAGCATTAAAGCGTACTTCCATTCCTTTGAACTTGACAACCCAACCACCAAAACGTTTTGCAGCGTCTTCAGCAAAGACATTATTTAATTCTTTTTCTAACCAGTTTTTCAGTTGTTTCCCAGTAACTTTTGCTGTTCTTACTGTGCTGTCAACGGGTAACATATCAAAAATAAATCCGTTTGTGATGGGAATATTTCCGGTTTGATCCGGAGTAGTTTTTGGTGGACAAAAACGGAATCCATTGGAAAGATTAATGTCAATTTCAGGAAATTTCCAGTTTAAGGCATTCAGAATCATCGTATCAATAGGGTTTTCTACCACAAAATAGCGGTACAAAGGAATTGTGCTGTACCCAATAACTTGATTGATTTTTTCCTGATAAATGGATTCTTTTTCTTTTAATAATTTTTCAATTTTTGCATCCGGTTTTATTTTTGGAGAATCAACTTCTATTAATTCATAGCTGTCACTAACCACTTTTCCGTTTAAAACCGTCAAATCTAATTTTCCAATAAAAGAGCCAAATGCTCCCGGTTCAACCACTTTAGAATATTTACAAACAATAGGTTTGCGGACTCTTTCGTGGGTGTCGCCTCCTAAAATATAATTGACACCCTCGCATTGTGGCATGTTTGCCAATGCTATTTGTTGCGATAAACCAAGGTGAGCAATCATAATCACATAACTGCATTGTTCCTGATTTCTAAGCACATCAACATAATGAGCCAGATTTTCTTCGGGCTGTGTATAAATAATTCCTTTGCTGTAATTGGGACTTTGTCTCAAGGGTACCAATGGATCGGTGTAGCCTAGAAAACCAATTTTTGCTCCGGCAACATGCCAAATTGTGTAAGGCTGAAAAATAAGTTCGCCTCGTTTTCCTTCGCCTAAATCATGGTACATATTGGTACAAATTTTTGGAGCATCTAATGAACCTAAAAGGGTTTGCATTTTTCTTTTTCCGTAAATTACTTCCCAGTTTCCTGGAAGAAATAAGTCGTAATTCAACGCATTTAAAATGGGAATAAAAGCTTCACCAGTAGTTTCCACACTTAATTCGCTACCCTGAAACATATCACCGGTGTCGATGATATAGGTGTTTGGGTTTTTCTTTTTGAGTTGTTTGAGTAATGTTGCTATGTAAGCATACCCGCCAGTTTTTCTAAAAACAGCTTTCTCATTTTCCCAAAACAACTCATCATGTGGGTGAATCTGACAATGCACATCGGTGGTTTGAAGAATAGAAATTGTTTGAGGTTTGCTACGGTCGATTGTTGTGTCCACGTTTATTTCTTCTATTTCAGTTGTATTTGGAAAAGCTGAAAGTGGCGAAATAATCGCCGCTCCTAGACTTAGTGTTCCTACTGATTTTAGGAAATTTCGTCGGTTATTATTTGATTCCATTTTATTTATTTAAAATGATTATTATTTAAAACTATAAATTGTATGAAATGCCTAGCATAAACATACTTGTGTTCATATTGTAAGAAACTTTACTATTAGGAACAGCACCTAATGTATTGTTTTGCCCAGCTAACATTGGGTTGTATATAGGTCCTGCGGTACTGCCATCGCTTGTAGCATTATGGTAAACCGCATTCAACGTTAATTTTTTTGAAAATTCATATCCAAAACCAAATTGATATGCATTTTGAATTACTGCAGTTGCAGAAGTTGAGAAAAACGCAAGTTCTGGTTTTATAGGATTGGTATTGTAGGTATAGCCTACTCTTAAAGGTAATTTTTTGATTCCTTTATATTGTGCTCCTAGCGATAATACTTGCATGTTTTTCCAGCCAAATCCTTGAACGGCACCTGCTGCAGTCCATCCGAATTCCTCAAAACCTTCTGTTTTAGAGTATTCAACTTGTCTAAAATCAAATGCTAAATCTACTTTACTGTTTGAATAACCAACTCCTAATGAATAAACTGCGGGGAAATTCATTTTAAAAGAGTTTTCGGAACTGGAATTGTCTAAATAGGTATTTTCAAATTCAAAATTAGAGAACTGTTGTTCTGTTTTGTAACTAGCTCCTAATTTAAAACCTTCTTCATTTTGGTAATAAATACCTATTTGTCCTCCAAAGCCTGTTGCCATAGCATTATTAGTTGATGGATAACCAGCCATTGTCGGGCTAGCGGTAGGATTTGGTTTTAATTCTAATGTAGCAATATTGAAGTTTGGACTCAAGCCGATAGAAACTGATTTAGATAGTTTATAGGCGTAACTTAAACCAGTTTGAAGCATCATATAATTAGAAGTTAAATTTCCAAAACCGCCCATAGATTGAGGCATGTTTATCGGGTTTGTCGTGCTTTCAGGAAAATCAACACCAAAACCGCTTACTCCAAACGCAAATGCTCCAAAGGTATGTTTACTGTCTTTTTTTCCGTAAACAAAACCCAAGGAAGGCATGATTGAATTACTTTTTATATCAGTAGACGTACCACTCATAGGTCCATTAGGTGTTGGTACGGTTGATGATAGCTCTGGATTTGCCATAAATAAACCCATATTTAAGGAAATAGTTCTGCCTTCAAATACGGATATTGCAGCGGGATTCCATTTTAAAGAACCGTTAATGTCAATTGGTTGCGCAGTTGAAGCACCGCCCATAGACATATTTACAGCTCCAACTCCTTGCATTAAATGTCCAGATTGCGCGATAAGGTTTGTAATGAATAAAAGCGAAATGATGGTTAGTCTGTTTTTCATAGGTTTTTGTGGTTTTTTTTTGTGGTTAATAGTTTTGTTTTTTTTATTTAATGTTGCTTTAATGGTTTAAAGTTAATGGACGCTTAAAACTTAAACTAACAGCGCCTTATACTGATTTATAATATAATGATTGCCAATTGAATCCATCCGTTATAGTGCGTGTTTTCTTTTACTATTTACGCAATCGATTTAGTAATTTTAAGGCTATTTCCCTATATATTTTCCAGACGCTATTGAAAAAAAGCCTGTTGAACTCTCTGTAATTTAATGGAAATGAAAAAATGTCGCGTGGCAGTTGTCATTTAAAATAGTATACCGATTTAAAACAAAACAATAACTTCGATTTTGCTGGGGCTGATATAAATGGCACTGGCTGGTGTAATTGAATTTGTAGCTCTCTTAAGGGGAATTACTTAAAATCCTCCTTTGATATAGCTCCAGCCTTGCTCTTGTTTTTCTACTATTTCAGCGATTCCTACAGGTACATATTCTACTTCCTGAATCAATTGGTCTTTAGTTACTTTTTGACTTTTTAAAGTATTTTCACATACTACAAAACGAACACCTTTATCCCGTAGCGTTTTTATAGCTTGTATCTGCTTCGACTTTCCTGACATTACAAATGGTAAACCCATGCTGTGAATCACTACTTCGTATTTTGCTTTAGGCCAATGCGTTGTTAGGTTATTCAACTGGTTTATGATTGCTTTTTGTTGTAAAGTATCGGTAGCATTGGTAAACTGAAAAATGATTTTGTGGTTGTTTGGTTTTTTTTGTGCCAAAGCTGCAATTGAAATCATGCTAAATACAAGAATAAATGAAAGCGTGAGGTTTTTCATAATTTGCTTTTAAGGAGTTAATTTTATTTTTTCTTTTTTGCTTCTTTAATCGGTTTGAAAGGTCCAAATTTATGTTGGTTTTCTGTAAACGAATCTGAAAAAGGTCCAAAAGGATGATCCACCGGTTTTTTTGAAATATCGGGCCAGTCTAAACTTAAATCTTTTTTAGGTCTGTCAAGGCTTTCGACATAAGCTGCAATATCCCATGACTCTTCATCGGATAATTGGGGATTATCATAGGTTGCTCCCAATGGCATATTGTATTTTATGTACCCTGCAAATCGACTGATTCTAAAAAGTCCGGCACCAGTATTATAGGAGTTTTTACCCCAAAGTGGCGGATATGTAAATTCTGTTTTGTCCGCTGCCATAATTCCTTCACCATTCACTTGATGGCAACTTGCACATTTGGCATCATAAAGCGTTTTCCCTTTTATTGGATTAGCTGCGCGATCTAAATATTCTAAATCATAAATTCCAGATGCGTTTGCTTCTTTGCCCTTGGGAACATTGCTACCAATGTATTCAATGTAGGCAATCATGGCCTTCATTTCCCTGTCGTCTTTTGTGAGTGGCTGACCGTTCAAGCTTCTTTCCATACAATCATTGACTCTTTTGTACAGATTTTCCACTTGCCCACTTCGTGCTCTCATTTTTGGATACATCGAATATACCGAACCATAATTGTTTCCCCAAGGCTTTGTACCGGCATCCAGATGACAATTGTTGCAATTCATCCCATTAGTGATTTTTTTCACACTACCATTTGGCCCCAAATATTTTGAAGTATGAGCAATTAAATCTTTACCATATTCAACTTCTTGCTTTAAAGTTGAATCTTTAATTAGAGTGATATCGGCAGGTTTCCAGAATTTTGCCATCTCATTTTGTAAAATCACTTTTTTCTCTGCATCTACATAAAGCGAATCGAGTTGCGCATCATTATTTTGAAACCATGCCGTGATTGATGTATTAAAAAACAAAACGACGAACAATACCACTACCAAGGAGATAATGGTTGTAAACAGATAAATCAGCCTTTTTACGAGTGATTTAAATTGGACAATATTTTGTTTTTCAGGATTCATAATTTGCACTTTGGGTGTAATTAATAAAATTTTAATTAATCTTAATAAAGAAAATTCAAACACACTTTGACTTCACATTGTGCGGGTTAGAGCACAGAAAAAAAGAGTAAAAACCCAATTGCTTTGCCTGTTCGCTATCACTCATGTCTTGGGCTCAAACAACGATGGTTCTATCTAAAAAAGTGTAACGCTTTTTAAAAACTTTACAATCTATGTTTCTATGTGGTTAAAAAAATCAATTATCCCTTCTATATTAATTTATTAATGAGGCAGTTTATCTCTAAAATAGCCATAAACCCAAGTTCCCACAATTGCAAAGAATAAGGTAACAAGCATCACGGTGGCTCCCGTTCCAATTTGTGCAAACAATGGACCAGGACAAGCACCAGTTACTGCCCAACCTAATCCAAAAATAAGTCCACCATATATTTGACCTTTGTTGAAGGTTTTGTCGTGGAACTCAATTTTTTCTCCGTAAATGGTTTTAATATTAAATTTTTTTATCAGAAAAACGGATATTATTCCCACCACAACCGCGCTTCCTATAACGCCATACATGTGAAAAGATTGGAAACGGAACATTTCCTGAATGCGATACCAGCTGATAATTTCTGCTTTGATGAAAACAATGCCAAACAAAATACCAATGACTAAGTATTTTAAGTTGTGGTACCATTTGTGTTCCAATTGACTCTCGTTGATACAAACCGTGTCTAAGGAACGGGTTTCGAAATCTGTATTTTGATCTTTTATGTTCATAATTTGTGATTTAAAGTGAAAGAATAAATGGTAAAATAACATTTGCCATAATCAATCCGCCAATGAAGAAACAACATGTTGCAATAAGCGAAGGCATTTGTAAATTAGACAAACCAGAAATAGCGTGACCACTAGTGCAACCTCCCGCATAACGAGAACCAAAACCAATAAAAAAGCCACCAATAACCATCATAAAAAATCCTTTGAGCGTAAATAAACTTTCCCATGAGAACAGTTGTTCCGGTAGCATTCCATATATTTCGGTTATGCCGTAACTAGCTAACTCAGTTTTTAGATTTTCATCAATCATTATTGGATTAGGATTTGACAAAAAGCTGTATGCGATTACACCTCCCAATAAAATACCAAAAACGAAAAACATATTCCAGATTTCTTTTTTCCAATCGTATTTGAAAAATTTGATGTTTGCTGGTAAGCAGATGGCGCAGGTATGACGCAATGAAGCGCTAATACCAAATGATTTATTACCCATGATTAACAAAGCTGGAACCGTAAGTCCAACTAATGGACCCGCAATATACCAAGGCCAAGGTTCTTTGATCAATTCTAAAATTTCCATAATTATATTTTTATAACAGCAAAGGTTGTAATTACAAATGAGTAGTTATGTTACTTTTGTCACACAAGGAAAAAATATTTATAAAATATGATAAATATCTTTTTTTGAAGATTTTAATTTTTGTGATTATAGTAAAAAGGTACTATTATAAAACAAAAAAAGTATCAAATTTCTAAGATACTTTTACTTTTTCACTAAAAATAATGTGGCTTTTGCTTTTCTAAAGTATTTTTTTATAGTTGATTATAAGGTGTTTAGAAATAAATTATTGATTCTAATTGTTTTTTAATAGCTCATTCAGCTTTTCTCGGAACGAGTCACTGTTCCAATCTGCAGTTCCAATTTTGGCTACAATTATATTTCCCGATTGATCAACTAGATAAGTTGCTGGAATGGTTGAAGATTCCAATTCTAAAGGCGGATTGCTAAGTGATTGATGTACAGGAAGCGTCAGGTTTTCTTTAATCATGAACGCATTTGCTTTTTCGAATGAATCCGTTGTCACAAATAAAAAGACCATTTTATCTTGATAATCAGCATATAATTTTTGGATGCTTGGCATTTCGGCAATACAAGGCGGACACCAAGTGGCCCAGAAATTAATAAATATTATTTTTCCTTTGTATGATTCCAGCGACACAGTCTTTCCGCTGGCGTCTTTTAATTGCCATTGATAACTGGAAATCATTTTTTGGTCGGTTACTGCGATAGTTTTTGGCGAAAAAGCAATTAATCGGTTTAAATGTACTTTTACAAAAGTGCCCAGCGGACTAAATAAAAGCAATGCTATAAAAACGATAAAAATGATATTTTGAATAGTAGTTTTTTTTGATTTCTTTGGTTCCATTTTTGAATTTTATTATCTAAAAAGTGAATGTTTTTTGTTCAATTTTAGCAGTTTGTTATTTTATTTAGTGTCTATCGGCATTCGGATTTTAATAATCACCGATGATACTATAGTGATAATTCCAATCAATAGTATGGCGTAATCAATTCCAAATATATCAGCGGTTATTCCTGAAATAATAGCGCCTATTGCATATCCTAAATCTCTCCAAAGTCGGAATGTACCAATACTTTCGGCTCTCTGGTGCGGAGTTGTCGCTTGCGCAATGGCTGATAGAAAAGTGGGATAAACCAATGCTGTTCCTAATCCTAAAAATGCTGAAATGGCAGCCAATTGATAAAATGCTTCAGCAAAAGGAATAAAAAGTATCGCAATTCCCTGTAGTAACATTCCCCAAAACAGCATCTTTTTTTTCGAGTAAACATCAGACATTTTTCCGGTTATTAATTGTCCAAAACCCCAAACGGTAGGGTAAATAGCGGTTATAATGCCAATATTCTGAGAATCATAATTCAGCGAAAGCAACACTATAGGCAACAGACCCCAAATCATACCATCATTTAGGTTATTGACTAATCCTGCTTGCGTTATGGCGCTTAATGTTTTATTTTTGAAAGTGGTTTCGAGAAAAATATTATCTAATTTTTCAGTTGTATTGGTAGTATTTTCTTGTTGCACAAATACTCGAGTGTCTTTCACAAAGATTAAAGTCAAAAGAAAACCAATTATTGAAATCCCAATTCCCAAGTAAAAAGGGTAGGGCGTAATGCCATATTTTTGGGCGATATAGCCTGATAGAAAAGCAACTAATCCAACGGCAAAATAACCGGCAAACTCGTTGAGTCCCATCGCAAGTCCGCGATCTTTTTCGCCAACCAAATCAATTTTCATCACCACAGTGCTGCTCCAAGTTAGTCCTTGGCTAATTCCCAAAAGAATATTGGCAAAAATAACCCAGTTCCACGATTCAGCATAAATCAAAATGAAAGGAATAGGTAGGGCTAGAATCCAACCAAATAATAGCAAATTTTTTCTGCCAAAACGGTTTGCCAGTTTGCCTGTAAAATAATTGGTAATGGCTTTTGTGATTCCAAAAGCAACGATGAAAGATAGAATAGCCGTTTTTGAAGCAATGCCAAATTCAATTTCAGCAAACTTGGGAATAATGGTTCGTTCCATTCCTATCATTCCGCCGACAAAGGCATTGACAATAACTAAAATAGTAAACTGTTTCCAATTTTCTTTTAGTCCAAGTTTGGTTGATTTTGTTTTCAATTGATGTGGATTTATTTGGTAAAGAAATTTGGTGCTAATAGAGTTACTGTTACAGTTTGTAATACTCTAATTGGTAATCGCCTATGTGTTTTTTATTTTCAGCTATGGATTTTTTGTGTTTAAAATAGTTCACTGTTCCAAAAATAAATATGATGAATGAAGTAATAAAAAGTGCTATTTCAATGAGTAAACTATTTTCAATTTTTAATAGATTTCGTAAACTCAGACCTGCAATCAAAAAATACATAGAGGTTCTTAGAAAGGAAAGAAAAGTAGATTGGTTTGCCAATGTTGTTCGTTGCAATGCTAATTTTTCTCTTAAAATTAAGTCTTTGTTTGCTGGTTTTTTCTCTTCCATGGTATTTTATTTGTTTAAATTATTGCAAAAGTAAGTAGTTGGACCTATTTAATGTCATACTAAAAAATGAGCGAAATAATATTTAACATATAAGTCAAATAAGAATTAAACCTTAAATGACCTTATGATTGTTTAAGTTACATAAGACTAACACAATCGAAACTTAAACTTACCTGACTTATATGGTAAAAAAAATGCAACATTGTTTGATTCTTATTACTGAGCTTAGTCATCGTCGTTTTCTAAAAACGGTAAAATGAATATTTTTGCTAGAAATACTATCAAATTTACTCTTTATTTAAGTCAATATGAATGAAGGTTACTAATACCAATGTAATTAATTTAGATCGCTAAATAATAAGTGTGCAGTTTAAAACAGGTATTTTTCTTGTTTTAAACTGCACACTATTCTATAACTGTAGCTGTTATTTATGAATCATTTCGTTTACGTCCTGCCAAGTACCGCCATTGGTAACGTTTTTGAAACCATTTTGTTCCAAAATCATTTTGGCTTGACCGCTGCGATTTCCACTTCGACAGAAAACAATAATGTGCTCTTTTCCTTTAAATTTTTCTAGTTGGCTCGCCACTTGATCCAAAGGAATATTGGTTGATCCTTTTACGTTACCTTCAGCAAATTCTGCCGGTGTGCGAACATCTACCAGGAACGCACCATCTTTTATTATTTTTTCCATTTGTGTGGTGTCTTTTTTTGAAAACATATTTTTAAAAATTCCGAACATAATTGCGTTTTTTAGTATTCAATAGGATTATTTTGACTCATCCATTCATTCATTCCTGGACTATAATTAAGTACATTATTATAACCATGTTTTGCTAATAAAGAATAGGCAATTGCCGCTCTATCGCCTCCTTGGCAATGGATTAGAACTTTTTTATCTTTACTTATTTTGTCTAGATTATTTACTAAAGTACCTACAAACACATTGTCTGCTCCTTTGATATGACCTGCATTGTATTCTGCAACACCACGAAGATCAACCACCTGAACGTCTTTTTCTTGTTGTAAGGCTTTAAATTCTTCGATAGTAATCTGATTCACATTCTCCAAAGAACCGCCATTTTCTTCCCATATTTTCGTAGAAGGAATAAAACCGTGGATATTGTCTAGTCCTATTCTCATAAGTTTTCTGGTCAAATCATCCAATTGCGATTCATCGGCAAGCAAGATAAAAGGTTCTTCGTATGTAAGAAACCATCCTGCCCAAGTTGCAAAGGAATTGTTCCCCTGAATGTTAATACTTCCAGGAATAAATCCTTTAGAAAATTCCGTTTTATCTCTGGCATCAATTAATTTAGTTCCGTTGGCTAAAGCCGCTGTTAATTCGTTGTAATCCAGTTGTTTTAATTTTGGAACAGTTGTAAGCAACGGACGATCTACTTTATTAAGTTTTTTCATCATTGCAAAATACTTAGGCGGTTCCGGTTGGTCTTCTAATAAATATTTTACAAATCCAGCTTCATCATTTTTATGCTGAAAAGCCCAGTTTCTTACTTTTTCATAGCCCACAGTCGTACTTGGTACAGCACCTAACGCTTTTCCGCATGCAGAACCTGCTCCGTGGCCTGGCCAAACTTGGATGTATTCAGGTAATGCATCAAATTTATTGATAGATTGATACATTTGTTTGGCACCTACGTCTTGAGTTCCTTTCATCCCTGCTGCTTTTTCAAGTAAATCAGGTCTTCCTATGTCTCCCACAAACACAAAGTCACCTGTGAACAACATAACTGGCTCTTCGCTAGCAGGTACATCTGTCAACAAAAAACTGATGCTTTCCGGAGTATGTCCTGGAGTGTGAACCACTTCTATTTTTAAATTCCCTACTTTTAGAACATCACCATCTTTGATGTCAACGTGTGGGAATTCATATTTCCAGTCGGGTCCACCTTCTGCTGAAAGATACATTTCTGCTCCTGTTAAAGCAGCTAATTCTCTGGAACCTGCAAGGAAATCAGCATGAATGTGAGTTTCTAAAATATGAGTAATTTTCATATTGTTTTGTTTGGCAATCTCAAGGTAGGTGTCAACATCCCTTTTAGGATCGATAACTGCGGCTACTCCTGCTTTTTGACAGCCAATAAAATAACTTGCTTGTGCAAGACTCTTGTCGTAAATGTGTTGAAAGTACATATTTTTATTTTTTTAAGTTTCTAATTTATAGGACAAAATTAATGTATGAATTATTGAAATTTAGTGACTTATGTTACATAGCCTTTTATAACTCAATTATTTTGCCTGTATGCACGTCGTAGCGCATGGAAATAATTTTAGTTTTATGCTTTTTTACAATTGAATTTTCTTGAATCAGCCTATTAGAATGTTCAATATTTGCATTGATGCAACCTAATATGTTGTCTTGTTTCGGAGTTTGTTTTTCAGCTGCTAGTTCTTCTTTTTCCTCTGCAATAGTTTCTATAATGTCATCAATATGAGTTAAATGCTTTTTGTAATTATCATCTTTATCATTAATATATGCTTTAATAGCTCCGCATTCTGTGTGTCCTAAAATGACGATTAATTTTACATCCAGATGCTCAACTGCATATTCAATACTACCCATATCAATATCAGAAATCAAATTCCCCGCATTTCTAATTACAAATAAATCGCCTATTCCTTGATCGAACAAAATTTCAGGTGAAACCCTGCTGTCTGAACAAGTAACCACAACAGCAAAAGGATGTTGTGCGTTTTGATTATCTAAAATTGATTTTTTATTTTGATGCGGATGAATTGTTTTTTCTTCTAAAAAGCGCTTATTTCCTGAAACTAATTTTTCTAATGAAGATTGATTTTTAGTGTCTTCCAAGGTTTTTGAATCAGTTTTATCACATCCGCTGATAGCGAAAAGTATTAAGAAAGAGACTAAAATTATTTTTTTCATAACACTGAGTTTTCATTTTGCATTAGATGCACTAAATTTAATAATTTCATGAAGGCTTAAAACTTCATAATTGTAAAGTAGAGAATTACTGATAGTAATTTTGTTACTTCATAAAAAGCTCCTTGGTTATAATATAAATTCCCATTACTAAAACAAACCAACCAAAGGCAGGTTTCAGTTTATTCCCATCAATTTTTTTAGATAATGCTGTGCCAATAAATATACCAACAATTGCAAATGCTGAAATGGTAAGCAAAAATTGCCAATCGATTCCATTTTCTCCGCCTTCTCCAAAGAAACCAATGAGTGATTTTGCAGCAATAATGACTAATGAAGTTCCAACGGCTTCTTTCATGGGAAGTTTACTTAAAATAACCAAAGCAGGAATAATCAGGAATCCACCTCCAGCTCCTACAAGCCCAGTGATTATGCCTACTAATGCTCCTTCAATAAGGATAATTGGGTAATTAAATTTTTGTTCCTGAGGTTCTTCAGAAGCTATTTGTTTGTCTTTTTTTATCATGCTGTAGGAAGCAATAATCATAATCACTGCGAAAAGGAGCATTAAGAAAAGGTCTTTTGTCAGGATAAAGTCTCCTATCGAGATTATTTCTTTTGGAATTGCAGGCACTATCAAAGCTCTTGTTGTAAAAACTGCAATAATAGATGGGATACCAAAAACAATAGCCGTTTTAATGTTAACCAATCCTTTTTTGAAATATCCAACACTACCCACAGCACTTGTTAAGCCAACAATGAATAAGGAGTAAGCAGTTGCGATAACGGGTTCGATAGCAAACAAATAGACTAAAACGGGTACGGTAAGAATACTGCCTCCACCACCAATTAACCCCAGAGCAACGCCAATGAGTATAGATGTAAAATAACCGATATATTCCATAATTGTAAAATTTTATACTGCAAATATTGTCAGATAAAATTCTATGTACAGTAACATTTATCACATTGGTGTTTTTTTTAAATAAATTTATGACAATTGTTCTTCGATCTAAAAATGTAAGCTGTTATTTAGAAGTGTTGAATTTTATTTAAAAAAAAAGCATCGTAGCCCCGTTTGGTTTAAAAAAACGGAATTTAAGTTATAAATGATTGTTTTAAAAGAGTAAGAGTTTATCTTTTTGATGTAATTGTAGATCCCGCAGAAGCTATTATTACAAAAATAACCGCTAAAACTTCATTAAAAGTAAGGTATTCTTGCAAAAATATAAAAGCACAAATTGAAGCAGCAGCAGGTTCTAAACTCATTAATATACTAAAGGTGCGAGCGGGAAGTTGTTTGAGCGCTTTCATTTCTAATGTAAAAGGAATTGCGCTGGATAATAGAGCAAGTGCTACTCCTAAACCTAATAGTTGAGGTGTAAGGTTACTCAAGCCATTTCCTAGAATGCCAAAAGGAACTATAAGCATAGATCCAAATAACATTCCTACAGTAACTGCTTCTCCACCTTTCATTATTTTAGAAATTTTCCCTCCCAATACTATATATGCCGCCCAAAGCGCACCAGCTAAAAGCGCAAAAAGTACTCCCAAAATATCCAATCCATTATTTGACCAAGGAGCAATCAAAACAATTCCTGCTGCTGCAAGAAGTACCCAAAAAAAATCAATAATGCGCTTAGAACCGAAAACAGCTACGAATAAAGGACCGATAAATTCAAGTGTTACTGCAAGTCCTATGGGAATTCTTTCAATTGATAGATAAAAAATTAAATTCATAGCTCCCAGAGACAAACCGTAAGGAATTACCAATTTCCATTGGTTTGCAGTTATTTTTTTTAGGTTTGGCCTGTAAACTGCCAATAGTATCAATGCTGAAATACCAATCCTCAATGAAGCAGTTCCTGCAGCACCTATAGCTGGAAAAAGACCTTTAGCTATAGCTGCTCCAGATTGCACACTTATTATTGCTAAAAGTACGGCTGGTAAAGGAGGAATGTTGATAGGTTTAAGTTTCATGCAAAGTTCAATATAGTCGGGTAAAACTACAAAATTTAAAAATTAAAGCAAGTGTTGATATTTTATATTCATGTAACAGTAAAACTTTAAGAGCAATTACTGTAGGAAACATAAAATCCGAATGAAGAAATAAATTTCTGGAGAAACGGCAAGAATTTAATATAAAAATATTTGCCTATTTTGAACATACTAAAACATGGGGAATGTTGTAAATAAAAAAAACCGTAAACACTTATTGAGTAAGTGATTACGGTTTTGTTTTGTGGAGTCGCCGGGAATCGAACCCGGGTCCAAACAAGCAACTAAGAAGCTTTCTACGCGTTTATTTCCTGATTGAATTTTCGATAATGTGCTAGGCCAGAAACAGCCACACAATACTTATCTTCTTAATTTTGAAATCCACCCGAAGCTCATGGAAATCTAGGTTTATTTTTACGGTTCCCCTAAACTGAACGCCACAAACCAAGGCTTTCAAGGAGAATCCAGCTTTCCTATCTGATAGGAACGTGGCGTAATCGTACTATAATTCGGATTATGCAGCTAAAGCGTAGTTATTTTCGCCGTGTAAAATTGTAAGATCTTATATTTACGAGCAAGGTCTCAATGCTCGACGTGCTTACTAATCAATTCGACTTGCTGTCAAAACCAGTCGACCCCTTTTTTTATTTCAAAATCCCAACCCTAATTTTGAGTTTGCAAATGTACACTTTTTATCTGAACTACTGATGTAGAATTAGAAACACTATTTCAAAAATCATACCTTTTTTATTCGTCTTTTAATCGGAATGGATAGTCGCCAAATAGAGTTGCTAGTTTCCTAATATCATAGGTTTTTCGGGTAAATTTATTTGAAAGTGCTATTATAGTAACACCTTCTTTTCTTAACGTTATATAAGAAGAAGTATTACCATGCCACCAGCCATTGTGGAAATAAAAATTTTGTCCTGTTTCCCAGTTCACCATCCGAATTCCTAGACCATAATTTTTTGTTCCTTTACGTTCATTACTGTATGGTTTATATACTTGACTTTGAAGGTCTGCCGTTAAAAAAGCCGAATTGTTTCTGGCTCTGTCAAATTTCAATAAATCACGCGGTGTAGAGTAGATATTCTTATCTCCATAAATGGCATCTAAATAATCTTTTCCTATTTCTACTTTGTTGCCTTTATAGGAAGTTACTGCTGTATCTTTATCTTTTTCGTAGTCAAAAACGTAAGTATTTTTCATGCCAAGTGGCTCGAAAATGATTTGTTTCATGGCCTCTTTGTACGGAAGTTTTGTAATTTTTTCAATAACTAATGCCAGCATCGCATAATTAGTATTACAATAACTGAAACGGGTATCTGTTTTGAATTCTAAACCGATATCTTTTGTAGCCATTATTGTAAGTATGTCTTGATTGGTCAATATGTTGTGTCTGTCCCAGATGGTTTTGTCACGATCTGTAAAATAGGCATAATGACGCATTCCACTTCTATGATTCAATAATGTCCTTATGGTTACATCTGGATAAGGAAACTCTTTCAAGATTGTGTTGACCTTCTGATCTAATTCGATTCGTTTAGCATTTACTAATTTTAAAATAGCGGTTGCCGTTATAACCTTACTTACAGATGCAATATGTAAAGGAGTAGACTTAGTAATTAATGTTTTATCTCTAAAATTAGAGTAGCCTTCATATTTCTCATATATAATTTGGCCGTTTTTAGCAACTAAAAAGCTCCCGTTGGCGCTGTTATTAGGCCAGTTTTTTTTATAGAAAGAATCTATTTCTTGTTTTTTTGAATTGATGTATTCAGCAGTAAGTTTGGCCTCAGGATTACCTAACGGCTTCATTTTAGGTAATGTACTCTTTGGGAGTTGGGCATCACTTATTTCAACTTTCTTTTTCTCTTTATTGCAAGAGCTTAAAACTAAAAAGAGGAGGAAAATATATAGTATCTTTGTTTTTTTTATAAAAATCATTTCTGTAGTGCTAGAAAGGCAAATATATAGAATCAATGTCTTTTGATACGTTGTTTTTTCTAAACCTTAACACTATTTTATTAGTAACTCCAAGGCTGCTTTTTCGTATCATTTTGTACATCAGCTAATAGTAGTTTCAAGTTTGTTTAAATTAAAAAAAAATTAACTGAATTTTGTTTAAATTGTTATATTTGTAACAAATAAATTAAATAAAGTTATAATAAATCAAATCAAAAGTATATACATATGAGATTCGGAATTTTAAAAGAGAGAAAAAACCCGCCAGACAGAAGAGTTATTTTCTCACCAGATGAATTAGCTAGATTAAAACAGCTGTATGAAGGTACTTCTATCAAAGTAGAAAGTTCAGATATTAGAGTGTTTACGGATAATCAATATAAAAGTTTTGGAATTGAAGTAACTGATGATGTAACTGATTGTGATGTTTTATTTGGTGTTAAAGAAGTTCCAGTAGAAAATTTAATTCCTAACAAAGCCTATTTCTTTTTTTCGCATACCATAAAAAAACAACCTTACAACAGAAAATTATTGCAAGCAGTTTTAGAAAAAAATATTGATTTATATGATCATGAAACAATTGTAGATTCGCATAATCGCAGGTTAATTGGTTTTGGCCGTTATGCTGGTATAGTGGGGACTTATAATAGCATTCGTGCTTTTGGAATCAAATTTGAATTGTTTAAATTACCAAAAGCAGAAACATTATCCGGAAAAGAAGCATTAATTACACATTTAAAAAGAGTGGTTTTGCCTCCCTTGAAATTTGTAATTACGGGATCAGGAAAAGTAGGTAATGGTGCAAAAGAGATTTTGGATGCCATAAAAATTAAGGAAGTTTCAGTAGAGAATTATTTATCGAAAAACTACACTCAGCCGGTTTATACTCAAATAGATGTCTTGGATTACAACAAACGCATGGATGGTAAAGTATTAGATTTTACTGATTTTTATCACAACCCAAAAGAATACATTTCTGACTTTGAACGATTTACTAAAGTTTCTGATGTTTATATCACAGGACATTTTTATGCCAATGAAGCTCCAGTAATTTTGACTCGTGAAATGCTACAATCTAAAGATTGTAAAATTAAGATTGTCGCTGATGTTTCCTGTGATGTTAATGGTCCAATAGCTTGCACCCTAAGATCATCAACAATTGCTGAACCTTTATATGGGTATTTGCCTAGTGAGGATAAGGAAGTTGATGTTTTTCATCCTGCAGCAATTGTAGTAATGGCAGTCGATAACCTACCATGTGAGTTGCCAAAAGACGCTAGTGAAGGATTTGGAGAAATGTTTATGCAACATGTAATACCTGCATTTTTCAATGGTGATAAAGATGGGATTTTACAAAGAGCCAAAATTACTGAAAATGGAAAACTAACATCAAGATTTAGCTATTTACAAGATTTTGTCGATGGGAAATAAGACCTGTTTTTAGATGATTTTTTAAACCTGTAATGTAATGTTGCAGGTTTTTTTATTCAAATTAGTGGCTGAAAATATGTTTTACATTTGAAATATTATAAATCAATTAACACCGCACAATTTTTGACTCGATTGTAATTGCCTAATTTTGTTCAAAATTTGAAATTTATAATGTCAAAAAATATTCCAATTTCCTTACTAGAATTAGCGATAATTACCGAAAATAGTAATGCAAGCGAAACATTACAAAAAACAAAAGCACTAGCGCAATTGGCTGACAGTTTAGGGTACAGCCGTTTTTGGTTGGCCGAACATCATAATATGGCTCATGTTGCCAGCAGTGCAACGGTTGTATTGATTGGTTATATTGCCAGTCAAACCAAGAATATTAGAGTAGGTTCAGGAGGTATTATGTTACCCAATCATGCTCCTTTGATTATTGCAGAACAATTTGGCACACTCGAATTACTATATCCCAACCGTATTGATTTAGGATTAGGAAGAGCACCAGGAACAGATGGATTAACCGCACAGGCGATTCGGAAAGATTTCTTTGAGCAATCACAGCGATTTCCTCAAAATGTGGCCGCGTTACAGGAGTTTTTCTCGGTGGATAATGCTAATTCAAAAGTACGTGCTTTTCCTGCTGAAGGGATTAAAGTTCCTATTTGGATATTAGGATCTAGTATGGATAGTGCTGCTTTAGCTGCTGCCAATGGATTACCGTATGCTTTTGCAGGACATTTTGCACCAAAACAGATGTATCAGGCATTTCAGTTTTATAGAGATAATTTTGAACCTTCAGAATATTTAGACCAACCCAAAACGATGGCTTGTGTAAATGCTATTGCTGCCGATACGGATGATGATGCCGAAAAATTGTCGACGAGTTTGACTCAGATGTTTCTGAATTTAATTCGGAATGATAGAAAACCATTGCAACCTCCAGTTGATTCCCTCGATGGAATTATGAGCGAAGAAGAACATTTTCATGTCAATCAAATGACTGCTTGTTCTTTTGTAGGGAGTAAAGAAAAATTAGTGACTGAATTAAAACAGTTTATTGATTACACTAAAATAGATGAATTGATCATTACCAGTCCAATTTTTAATCACGACGATAAATTGAAAAGCATTCGAATAATGAAAGAAGTTATCGATACAATATAATAGTATTTATTATCTTCTTAAAAATAAAATAATCCTGCAACGTTAAACATTGCAGGATTATTAATTTATTACTCATAATTATCAATATGTCATTGATAATTAATTATTTAAGACTTCCTACCATTTCTTCGGGTTTAACCCAAGCATCAAAATCTTCTGGAGTAACGTATCCTAATCGTACAGCTTCTTCTTTAAGTGTTGTGCCGTTTTTATGTGCCGTTTGTGCAATTTCAGCGGATTTGTAATATCCTATTTTAGTATTCAATGCAGTAACTAACATTAATGAGTTGTCAACCAATTCTTTGATGCGTTTGTAGTTAGGTTCGATACCTTGTGCACAATGTTCGTCAAAAGACATACAAGCATCACCAAGTAATCTAGCTGATTGTATGAAATTTGCAGCCATCAATGGTTTGAAAACATTCAGCTCATAATGACCTTGCATTCCTCCAATAGAGATTGCAACATCATTCCCCATAACTTGAGCGCAAACCATAGTCAATGCTTCACACTGTGTTGGGTTTACTTTTCCTGGCATGATTGAAGATCCTGGCTCGTTTTCTGGAATGAGGATTTCTCCAATTCCGGAACGTGGTCCAGAAGCAAGCATGAGAACATCATTAGCAATTTTGTTCAAAGAAACCGCCAGTTGTTTTAATGCTCCATGAGTTTCTACGATGGCATCGTGTGCAGCAAGCGCTTCAAATTTATTTTCGGCAGTTACAAATGGATGTCCTGTAAATTCAGCAATATATTCAGCCACTTTTACGTCATATCCTTCTGGAGTATTTAATCCAGTTCCTACAGCAGTTCCCCCTAAAGCGACTTCTGATAAGTGAGCTAAAGTATTTTTGACAGCTTTCAATCCGTAGTTTAATTGTGCTACATATCCTGAAATTTCCTGTCCTAATGTAAGTGGCGTAGCATCCATTAAGTGTGTACGACCTATTTTGACCAAATTATTGAATTTAATTGCTTTTGCATGAAGTGTATCTCTTAGTTTTTCTACTCCTGGAATGCTAACTTCAACAACTGCTTTGTAGGCTGCTATGTGCATACCGGTAGGG
The DNA here is from genome assembly GCF_003350545.1 of Flavobacterium glaciei. GTDB lineage: Bacteria > Bacteroidota > Bacteroidia > Flavobacteriales > Flavobacteriaceae > Flavobacterium > Flavobacterium glaciei. The sequence continues at coordinate 38,627 of NZ_QQBA01000002.1, read as the reverse complement.
AAGGTGTCATTTGAAGATTGTGATTTATTTACATCGTCATTGGCTTTAATGAATTGTTCGCCTTCGCCAATGTTGAATCCTTTAAGAACTTGTGCACGGTTTGCTACAACTTCGTTTACATTCATGTTACTTTGTGTACCTGAACCTGTTTGCCAAATCACTAATGGGAATTCATTATCTAATTTTCCCGCAAGGATTTCATCACAAACAGCACCAATTGCATCTCTTTTATCGACTGGTAAAACTCCTAAATCACAATTGGCATAAGCAGCTGCTTTTTTAAGATAAGCAAAACCTTCAATAATTTCTTTTGGCATCGAAGCCGATGGACCAATTTTGAAGTTGTTTCTTGAACGTTCTGTTTGTGCTCCCCAATACTTATCAGCAGGAACCTGTACTTCACCCATGGTGTCTTTTTCTATTCTGTATTTCATTTTGTTGTTATTTAGGAATAATAATGTCAAATACTACTTTTTATACTTGACAGGAATGGAAATTTTTTCTTTTTTTCTTTAAAAAAGAAAAGATTGAAGTGAACAGCTGAAAACAGCTCCAGAATCAGAGTCCTAAAATACGGATAATTCCTTTTTTATAAAAATTGGTTGATAGTTTTTATGTTTTTTATTGGTAAGAAAAGGAATTAAACTTACATTTGTGGCTACATTCAAAATTCCGGAAAACATGTTTGAATTTTCACAGTACTTAGGCTTTTTACTTTTCTTAACCATTCTTACTATTGGGTTTTGGTTAATGTTTTTTCTAGTTGGTTTCGTATCCTATTGGGTAGGTGGAGCAAGTTGGGAAGCATACAAAGAGAAAAGAGAAAAAAAGAAGCAAGAACAATCAGTTTAAACTTTTTGTTAAATAAAAAAAGGACTCATTTTATGGGCCCTTTTTTTTATGCTTGTACTTTTCAAATAAATAAATTAACTATTTAATTTATAAAAAAAAGGACCCATTTTCATGAGTCCTTAACTTATTATCCTTGATAATCTCCTTCATTATCACCTTGATTTCGTCTTGGTTGTTCTCTTTCGTTTTTAGGTTTGTTAATACGGTACGTAAATGAAAGTGTAAATTGTCTTTCTCTCCACTGCATTTCACTGTATGAATTAGCAAATTGAGGTAAGTAAGTTTCCATTAATCTTTTTCTCGAATTAAAAACGTCACTGATATTAAATGAAAGTGTTCCTTTGTCTTTCAGTATATCTTTGCTAAAGGCTAAGTTTGCTGCAAAAACACCTAAACTTCTTCCTTGAGCATTATTTTGCGGTCCGTTGTAAGTCGCGTTTGTCTGCCAATCTATTTTGTAAGGTAAAGTAATTTTAGAGGTAATTCTAGTAAACCATGAAGAGGCAGTGTTGTTAAAATCTTGTACGATTTCATTGTTGTTAAAGTCAGTATACACATAGTTACCTTGAGTTTCATTTCTGAAGAAGTTGAAATTACCATTTAATTTCCACCATTTGTATGGAGAATAGTTTAATGTAAATTCAAAACCTGCTCTGTATTCCGTAGCTAAGTTAATAGGTGAGCTTATTGTCACTGGTATTCCGTTTACAAAGTCTCCTGATTCTCTTCTTGCAAATTGAAATACATCAGTAGTTTTATTTACATATAACGAAGTATTGAAAGTCAGTTTTTCCCATCTTTTGATGTATCCAAAGTCTAGTGCATCTGTAAAAGCTGGATCTAAATCAGGATTTCCCACAAAGATGTTGATATTACTAGATAGGTTACTGAATGGGTTTAACATTCTTCCTCTTGGTCTCTGTATTCTGCGGCTGTAGCTTACAGAAGTACTGCTCTTATCTGATATTTCGTAAGTAAAGAAAGCACTTGGAAAAAAATTATTGTACTTTTTTGTGTTAAAATCATTAGTTGCTAATTGATTGATTTCGATATTAGAATCCTCAAAACGCAATCCAAAAAGTGCTGAAAATTTATTTATTTTCACTCCATATTGAGTATATACTGCGTTTACTTTCTCCTTATATTCTAAAGTATTGGTAAAATTTCTATTGATTACCCCATCATTTTCAACTTTGTAATCTGTAAGTAATTCAGTGAAATCACCTCGATAACCTGCTTCAAACTGACTTCCTTTTCCAAAAGGCAATACATAATCCAATTGAAGTAAATTTCTATTTTGAGTCTGATTGTTAATGGTATTGTCAAATTTTACTAATGTTGTATTAGTTGCACGATCTGTTATTATAGCATAATTTAGATCGTCACTAGTAGAGAATGAACCATCAATAGTTAATTTATGCCCGTCTTTATTGAATTTTTTTGTAAAATTTGTTGCAAATTCTACACTTTCGCTATTGCTGCTCTCTTCATTAATCCTATTACGTCTGTAGTCAAAACTACCGTCTCCATTAATATTATTTTGAAAGACATTATCAACATTATCCCCATTACTTTTTCTGTAATTAAATGTGTTGGTCCAGGCTGTACTTTCGGTCAAGTACCATTCTATACCAAAGTTTCCATTGTATCCCTTATTTAATCTTTCATTTTTCCTAGATTCATTTACAGAATTAGTGATATCATTGTTATCGTTTAGATAATTCGTATTGGTTATAGCATTTCCTGGATTGCTACGATCATTAATTCCTTGAGTTGTAAATAAGTTAAAGTTTTTTGACTTATAATTGATTGTACCGCTCAAACCATAATTTTCAGGATACCCCGCTGAGGCAATAAATGTTCCGTTTAATCCTTGGTTTTTACCTTTTTTCAATATAATATTCAATAAACCTCCACCACCTTCAGCATCATAACGTGCTGACGGATTGGTAATAACTTCTACTTTTTCAATCGCATCTGCTGGGATCAATCTCAATGCTTCGGCAATGTTAATAGCATTTGAAGGTCTACCATCAATAAGAACTCTTACATTGTCATTTCCTCGTAGGCTCACATTTCCTTCAACATCAACTGAAACGGATGGTATATTATCCAAAACGTCGCTTACAGTTCCTCCTTTAACCATAAGATCGCTTCCTACATTGTAAACTTTTTTGTCTAATTTAATTTCGACTGTAGTTTTTTCAGAGCGAATAACAACTTCATTTAATTGATTGGCATCTTCCTCTAAACTAATCATACCTAAGCTAGTACTTTTCTGAAGGTTTTTCTGTTTAATTTCGCTTATTTTGAAAGATATAAATTCAATTTTTATATCATAAATTCCCGGTTTAACCTCAATATCAAATTCACCATTTGGATTTGTAATTCCTCCAGCAACTGGTTTTGGATTATTTGGAATTAAAAAAGTAATTGTAGCGTATTCAAGTGGTTGTTTGCTTATTTTCTCAACTACCTTACCTGTTATTTTAATTTTTGGAACTGCAGGTCCTTGTGGAGCTTGAGCAAAACTGAGTAGGGTAGTAAAAAAGAGAACGAGAATTAAAACGGATTTTATTTTTTTCATTTTTAAAAAAACTTTGGTTATGAACTTAAGATGGTAAAAGTAGGATTTGGTTTAATACTACAAATCACAAAATAATGTTAATTAAACCAACAGGTTTTTAAAAAATAAAAGATTCCACTTTTTCTAAATCACGTCCTATAATTGCTGAATTCTCTGTTATTACTATTGGTCTTTCAATTAATATTGGATTTAAAATCATAGCTTGAATAATTTGTTCGTCATTCATTTTTTGGTTTTTAAAATTTTCTATCCAAATTTTTTCTTTTTGACGAACTAAATCAATTGGGTTTATATTTAATTTCTGGATAATAGCATACAACTCATCAAAAGAAGGTGGGTTTACCAGATAATTGATTATCTCATATTCTTTTTTTGAATTTTCTAAAAATGCCAGACAGTTTCTGGATTTTCCACAGCGCGAATTATGGTATATTTGTATCATATTTAATTATTGTTAACAGTAATTTAAGGATTAATAATTGTGTAACAAAAATAGCATTTGCTTCACTAATTAAGTATAAATACTAAATGAAAAATATATGTTTATAGAACAAGGAATAAAATCGGAGAATTATTTTTGGAAATATATTATTGGTTCATTAATAATAATTTGTTCTTCTTTTGTGGGCCAGTTGCCACTTTTGATAGGAATTTTATATGAAACAATTTTTTATGACAAGGCTTATCCAACAAGTAATGAAGCGGTAATGCGTTTTTTTGACTCTAATTTGACATTGTTATTAATTCTAATTTCGTTCGTTTTTATTATGCTTGGTATAGTGTTAGTCGTCCGCAATTTACATGAACAAACGATGCTATCAGTTACAACATCAAGAGCTAAATTAGATTGGAAAAGAGTTGGTTTTTCTTTTATGATTTGGTCCTTAATTACTATTGTATCTACTTTACTGTTCTATTTTTCTAATCCTAACGATTTCGTATTCAATTTTAAACCAGTCCCATTTGCAATTTTAGTTGTAATAGCGGTGCTTTTAATTCCTGTACAAACAAGTTCTGAGGAATATATTTTTAGAGGTTACTTAATGCAGGGATTCGCTAATCTTTCACGGAATAAATGGTTTCCTTTATTGATGACTTCGCTTATTTTTGGAGGAATGCACATTTTTAATCCTGAAGTGGCTAAAATGGGATATGTTGTACTTGTTTATTACATAGGAACTGGACTAATGCTAGGAATAATGACATTGATGGATGAAGGTATGGAACTGGCTTTAGGATTTCATGCTGCCAATAATTTAGTTGGTGCTTTACTAATTACATCAGATTGGTCTGCATTTCAAACCAATTCTATTTTTAAAGATATTTCAGAGCCTTCAGCCGGATTAGATGTTATACTTCCAGTTGTTCTTATTTACCCAATACTTTTATATATCTTTAGTAAAAAATACAATTGGACCAATTGGAAAGAAAAATTAACGGGAAATATCTAAACATTTCAACTGTTGAATAATTTAAAAAAAAAAATACTATCATGACCGATACATTAACATATCAAAATGTCCACAATCTATTTAAATTAAACGGATTTCATCTGAATCGAAATGATTTATGCAGAGTAGCCTACAGTTTTATTAAAGAAGGAGAGGAATTTGAAAAATCAGTTGGAGATTTTATACTCGATTGGTTTGATAACAAATCGTATATCGAAATCAATACTTCTGGAACAACAGGAACTCCTAAATTAATTCGTGTAGATAAACAAGCGATGGTTAATTCAGCAATTGCAACTGGAGATTTTTTTGACTTAAAACCGGGTGATAAAGCATTACATTGTTTGCCAACTAAATTTATCGCTGGCAAAATGATGTTTGTGAGAAGTTTTATTCTTGGTTTAGATATTGATTTTGTTGCTCCAAGTTCTCATCCTATGTTGCATAACGATTCTCAATATGATTTTGTAGCTATGGTACCTTTACAAGCTCAAAATTCTTTATTGGAATTAAAAAATGTAAAAAAGATGATTGTTGGGGGAGTTAAAATGAGCAAAACACTTGAAAAAGGACTTTCTAAATTGAAAACAAAAGTATATGAAACCTATGGTATGACAGAGACCATTACTCATATTGCAGCTAAAAAGATAGGAGAAAACGCTTTTTCTATTTTACCAAATATTAAAATTAGCCAAGATGATAGAAATTGTCTGGTGATTGATGCTTTAAAAATTTCAGAAGAATCCATTGTTACCAATGATTTAGTAGAATTGGTAGGCGATAATCAGTTTGTTTTCCTAGGACGTATTGATAATGTGATAAATAGTGGTGGGATCAAATTAATCCCTGAAAAAATTGAAGACAAGTTATCAGATAAAATTAATTCAAGATTTTTTGTAACAGGAAAAGAAGATGCTGTTTTAGGTGAAAAGTTAGTTCTTGTTATTGAAGGCGAACCACAAACCTTAGATGAAAGTATTTTTGAGGATTTAGACAAATATGAAAAACCCAAAGAAGTGTTTTATGTTGCTAAATTTAGTGAAACCGAAAGCGGAAAAATAAAGCGTAAAGAAATTGTAGAAAGTATTTAAATCTATATTAATAACAAAGAAGCTTCCTAATTTTTAGGAAGCTTCTTTGTTTAATTATTTTTGCATTTTAAAGTAATAATCAGCTGAATTTTTTCCACTTCCGTAGAAAAAGAAAAAGATACAAATACATAATATCAGTAATGCTAAAAGTAAATTTTGGGATTGCATTTCTCCCATAAAATTTATAAATATAGCCCCTATTAATATGGGTAGTTGTGCAATTATTGCCCATCTAGTAAGTAAACCAAATGCAATCATTATTCCGCCAATCAATTGAGCTGGAGCAATATAATGTACGAGAAACATTCCACCTCCAATTTTGTCAATTGGAGAAATGAGATCATTTAAATATTGGATGTTCGTTATAAAAGAGATTCCTTTCATAAACAAAAATACACCAAGTGCTATACGTACCAAATCCACGGGTAAATAAGTGTGCGCATTCGCCCATTTATTTAAACTTTTTACGCTGTTCATAATACTATAGGTTAAAATGTTAAACTCTAAGTTACTGATTTTTAAATTAATAGAGGTATTTTTTACAAAAAGCTAAACGTGGAATCTTTTTATTTATTCAAAAGAATTGACTTTCAGATTTTGTAAATACACTTTAAACTTTGCTTTTCAACATTTAAGAATAGTAAGAGTAGAGAAGTTATATTTTAAAAAGATTTAGTTATTTATTACACTTAATGTCATCATAATAATTTAATCAACGATTATTTATTCTTAAACAATCACTGTTTTTTAAATGAAAATGAGCTAAAAATGGTAAGAAATTAAGAGAAAAATCAATCTTATTTATTAAAACATTCCTATTTGATTTCCGTAGTAAATTCCAAATTGTAGATGTATTTTTTGAGGTAGTATTTTTTTGTCTTTTTTTTAAGAATTGGTGTTTATTATAGGGCAATTATATATTTTTTAAGTTAAGCCCGAAGCCCAAATATTGCCAAAATGCTATTTTAGGCTGGCTATTGTTTTACGGTTACATACATTGCCATAGTTAACCCTTTTTTTGTATTCCAAGTTCCTAAACTTGAAGAACGAGTTATGGATTCACCGAAAAGTTGCCCACTATATCGGAATGGTTCTTTTTCATCTAATTTTTCGGGGATATATTCAATCGTAATAAATAATGGGATATCAAATTTTAGGTCAAAATCAGTCAAGTCAAATTTATTCCAACCATTTTCAACTTTTTGTTTCACAATGATATTTTCAGTATTTATTTTTTCAAATGGTAAGTTATCTTTAATGTTATAAAAGTTGATTCTAAATCTTGTCGTATCAGCATTTACATTAAATAAATTGATATTTACATTTAGTATTTTTGAGGGTTTTTTTAACTTAATTTTCTTTGCAAATTCTTGAATGTCTTTGTTTTTATCATTATTTGCTCTTACATAACCTGCAACCATACTACTGTAAGATTTCGTGCCAATTTCTAATTCTGTTGCTTTGGTAGCCACAATAATAACTTCAGATAAATCAGTTGTTTTTTGCTTAAGAACGAGTTCCTTATTTTTTAATTTTAAAACATCTTCAATCTTAGCATTTAACTCTTCAAAACCTATGTATGAAAAAGTTAATATTTCATTCGTCTTTGAATTGTCAATTATCAATGAAAAGTTTCCGTTTTCATCAGAAATAGTTCCAATGTTTTTATTTTTAATCCCAATATTTACAAATTGCAATTCTTTACCATCTTCGCTTTTTATTTTTCCATTGACTAAAACTTGACCAAAAAAAGAATTGTAAAAAAGGAGAAGGGTTATTGCTATATTTATTCTCATAATTTTGGTGCTAGATTGCCTACAACTATATTTAAAACTGTTTAAAGATAAAAAGCTTTCTTTTTTTATTAAAAAATGTCCTCAGTTATTTTTTTGTAGATGAAAACAATGTTACAATAAAGAAGATCTAATTAGTAGAATTACAATAGGTTTAGAATCTAAGGATACTATAAATGCTTTTAGGAATTATATAATTAATTCCTAAAAGCATTATAAACCTTCAAAAGTGAGTGTAAGTTGTTTTTAAACAAAAAGTTAAACTTGGATTACACCTAAGTTAAATTTCTTCTCAATAGGCGAGTGGTTAGCCGCTTCAATACCCATAGAAATCCAGGTTCGTGTGTCTAAAGGATCAATTATTGCATCTGTCCATAATCTAGAAGCTGCATAGTATGGTGAAACTTGTTCGTCATATCTGGCCTTAATTTTATCAAACAATTCCTTCTCTTTGGTTTCATCTACCATTTCGCCTTTTGCTTTAAGTGAAGAAGCTTCTATCTGAGCCAATACTTTTGCGGCTTGTGTTCCACCCATAACAGCTAATTCAGCGCTTGGCCAAGCAAAAATTAATCTAGGATCATAGGCTTTTCCACACATAGCATAATTTCCGGCTCCATAGGAATTTCCTACTATTACCGTAAATTTTGGCACAACGGAATTGGATACTGCATTCACCATTTTAGCACCGTCTTTTATAATTCCACCATGTTCAGATTTAGATCCAACCATAAATCCGGTAACATCTTGAACAAAAACTAAAGGAATTTTCTTTTGGTTGCAATTAGCAATAAAACGAGTGGCTTTGTCCGCACTATCGGAGTAGATTACGCCTCCAAACTGCATTTCGCCATTTTTAGTTTTCACCACTTTTCGTTGGTTAGCTACAATTCCTACGGCCCAACCGTCAATTCTGGCATAACCTGTGATTATGGTTTGTCCGTAACCATCTTTATAGGGTTCAAACTCGGAATTATCAACTAATCGATTGATGATTTCCATCATGTCATATTGTTCATTTCTAGCTTTTGGCAAAACACCATAGATTTCTTTTTCGTCTAATGCTGGTTTTTCTGCTTTAATTCGGCTGTAACCTGCTTTATCAAAATCACCTATTTTGTCAACTATGTTTTTTATTTTGTCTAAAGCATCTTTGTCATCTTTGGCTTTATAATCTGTAACTCCCGAAATTTCACAATGTGTAGTAGCTCCTCCTAACGTTTCATTGTCAATGCTTTCGCCAATGGCAGCTTTAACTAAATAACTTCCCGCTAAGAAAATACTACCTGTTTTATCTACAATCATAGCTTCATCACTCATGATTGGCAAATAAGCACCACCAGCAACACAACTTCCCATTACGGCGGCTATTTGGGTGATTCCCATGCTGCTCATTTGTGCATTATTTCTAAAAATACGACCAAAATGCTCTTTATCAGGGAAAATTTCATCTTGCAAAGGCAAATAAACTCCTGCGCTATCCACTAGATAGATTATTGGTAGACGATTTTCCATTGCTATTTCTTGAGCACGTAAATTTTTCTTAGCAGTAATAGGAAACCAAGCTCCCGCTTTTACAGTTGCATCATTAGCCACTACAATACATTGTTTCCCTCGGATGTATCCTATTTTTACCACAACTCCACCTGATGGGCAACCACCGTGTTCCGCATACATTCCTTCACCAACAAATGCGCCAATTTCGATACATTTTGATTTTGGATCTAATAAATATTCGATACGTTCACGTGCTGTCATTTTGCCTTCACCATGTAATTTCTGAATGCGTTTTTCACCGCCTCCTAATTTGACTACACTTAATTTTTGTCGCAATGCTGAAAGTAAAAGTTTATTGTGGTCTTCGTTTTTGTTGAAGTTCAAATCCATGATGAAATAATGTTAAAAATGTTTGCGCTAAAATACAAAATCCAACTAAATAAATTTTATTATTTTAATGTGTAAATAATGAAAATCGAATATTTGTTTACTATTAAAACAAAAAAACAGAAGCGAACTTCTGTTTTTTTGTGAATTCAATAAAAAAGATACTATTTATTTTTTTGAATCGTTTACCAGTCTTTTTAAAATTGCCCATTGTTTCAATGCATCTCTAGCTTCTACAGCTGGATATCCTAACATGGTTTTACCCGCAGGAATATCTCCTGTAACACCTGAACCTGCTCCTACAATGGCACCATCGCCAATAGTAGTGTGATCTTTTATAGATGCGCTTCCGCCAATAATTACGCCGTTACCTAAAGTTACGGATCCTGCTAATCCACTATTTCCAGCCATAATACAAAATTTACCCAATTTACTATTATGTCCTATTTGCACTAAATTATCAATTTTGCAACCATCACCTAAAACGGTAGAACTGAATTTTCCTCTATCAACACAAGAGTTAGCACCAATCTCGACGCTATTACCAATAATTACATTTCCAATTTGTGGAATTTTTACTAAACCGCGTTGTGGGTCAGGACGAAATCCAAAACCATCAGCACCAATTGTAGCATTGGGATGCAATATGCAATCATTCCCAATATGACAGCGCTCTCTAATAACGGTTCCAGACCATATTACAGTATTTTTTCCTATTGTACATTCATCAAGGATAGTCACATTTGGATAAATGGTAGTGTTGTCCCCAATTACAACTTTGGGTCCAATATAGCAACCAGCACCAATTCGGGCACCGTTACAAATCGTTGCAGTTGGGTCAATCACTGCCGTTGGATGAATATCAATAGCAAATAATGGAGTGGGAGGTGCAAAAAGTTCTAATACCTGAGACATTGCTAAATCTGCATTTTTTACTTTTATGAATGCTCTGTCTTCCCCTGGTTCTATAGCGATATCTTCGTTTACAACGGCAACACAAGCCTTAGATGTTGCCCAATATTTTTCATATTTTTTATTTCCAATAAATGAAATTTCAGAAATATTGGCCATTTCTAATTGTTCAGGAGCTGTAATTTTTTTGGTTGTATTCCCAATTATCTCTCCCTTAAGAACCTCATTTATTTCTTGAATTGTGTAAGATTTCATTAAGTATAAATTGGATTTGGTTGTTAAATAATTATCAAATAAAAGAATTTACTTGTAGTTATCCTAATTAATCATAGATTTTAGTGCTGTTAACGTATTACTTGATTGTTATTCAAGTCTTGTATGTTAATAGGTATTTTATACTTTATTACTACTGCCTTACCATCAATTTTTCCCGGTATCCATTTTGGACATTTAACTAAAGTCTTGATCACTGTTAGATCAATTTGTTTGTTCACACTTTTTATTACTTCAAAATGATTTAAAGCCCCGTCCAATTCTACTGAAAATCCAATTATTACCTCGCCTATACCGTTATTTGGCGCTTTAAAATTAGAGGAAATGAAATCATAAAAAGCTTTCATTCCTCCTGGAAATTCTGGTTTTATAAAGTATGGGAAAAATTCAATTTCAGTTCCATTTTCATCAAAACATTTTCCATCAATAAACTCCCCTTTTTTAAAATTTTCGGTTCGTTTTATTTGTCCATTTTCAAAATAACGAGTTTGAACACCTTCTTGTTTGCCTTTACTATAATTTGTTAGCATTTCTTTTGCGCCATTTTTATACCAACGTTCGGATGTTCCATGTAAAATTCGTTTTTTATAATTTGAAAATTGATCTTTGGAATAAAGAGTATTATCTAAGTAGTAAGTAGTTCGTGTAGTTCCTTCTGTATTCTCTTCATAAATAGAATAATAAATCGCTTTATTTGCAGATGGTAATTCTTTAAAGTCTTCAGTAAAGTATACTTTTTTCTGAGCATAAAAAGTTGTGGAGGATAACAAAACGAAGAGAAGAAGTAAGTTTTTCATTGAAAATTGATTGTTAGTAGAACAAAAATAATAAAAAATCCTACAATATAGCGATTTGCTTATTGTAGGATATTATTTAATTGTAGGATAATATCACTCTTCTTTTTGTCCCATCATCATCAGATAGGCTTTCAGGAATTCATCAATTTCTCCATTCATTACACCATCAACATTGCTGGTTTCATAACCTGTTCGAACATCTTTGACTAATTTATAGGGTTGCATCACATAATTCCTTATTTGGGAACCCCATTCTATTTTCATTTTCCCCGCTTCAATATCAGCACGTTGTGCCTGTTTCTTTTTTAACTCAATTTCGTATAATTGAGATCGTAACATTTGCATGGCGCGCTGTCTGTTATCTTGTTGCGAACGTGTTTCTGAACATTGAATTTGAATTCCTGTAGGTTTATGAAATAATTGTACTTTAGTTTCTACTTTATTTACATTTTGCCCTCCAGCACCACTGGATCTAGATGTCGTAATCTCTATATCTGCAGGATTTATATCAATTTCGATGCTATCATCTACAAGCGGATATACATAAACAGATGCAAATGAGGTATGACGTTTAGCATTACTGTCAAATGGTGAAATACGCACCAATCGATGGACGCCGTTTTCTCCTTTTAAATATCCAAAAGAATAATCTCCTTCAAATTCAAGTGTTACGGTTTTTATACCCGCAGCTTCTCCTTTTTGGAAATTCAGTTCTTTTATTTTAAATCCATATTTTTCGCCCCACATCATGTACATACGCATGAGCATTTCAGCCCAATCGCAACTTTCAGTTCCACCGGCACCAGCTGTTATTTGTACCACAGCACTCAAAGTGTCACCTTCGTCCGAAAGCATGTTCTTGAATTCAATGCCTTCAATATGCGCTTGTGTAGCGCTGTAATGTTCGTCTAACTCCTCGGTAGTTAGTTCTCCATCCTTGTAGAAATCATAGGCGAGTTGCAATTCATCAGTCATTTCGACCGCTTTATTATAATCTTCAATCCATTTTTTCTTGTTTCGAAGGTTTTTTACAATTAGTTCAGCTTCTTTTGGATTGTTCCAAAAGTCAGGTGCAAAAGTTTTTTCTTCTTCGTTTGAAATCTCAATGAGCTTGGCATCAACGTCAAAGATACCTCCTCAACGCACCAAGGCGCTCTACAATACCTTTAATTTGTTCGGTAGTTGTCATAAATTTATATTAATTTGTATGTCTATTTTTAATATTTATCACAATTTATCAAAAATCACGTTGTGTAATACAATTAGTTTAGTTTTAACGGAACTAGTTGGAATTAACAAACGGTATTGTGTAAATTTGTGGCACAAAAATAGAAAAATTTTACAAAGGACAATTCAAGAACCGTCCGTACTGATAATAATAAATATGGAAATAAATTTAATTAGCGATACGATTACAAAACCTTCACGCGAAATGTTGGTACACATGTTAAATGCTGTAGTAGGTGATGACGTTTACAAACAAGATCCTACGGTTATTGAACTTGAAGCAAAAGTTGCCGAAATGTTCGGAATGGAAGCGGGACTTTTCTTTCCTTCAGGTACGATGGCCAATCAAACGGCGATAAAACTACATACACAGCCTGGAGAACAATTGATTGCCGACAAATATGCGCATGTTTATCATTACGAAGGTGGTGGAGTTTCTTTTAATAGTGGTGTTTCGTGTTGTTTATTAGATGGAAATCGCGGCATGATAACTGCGGAACAAGTGGCAGGAGCTATCAATGATCCGGAATTTTACCACAGTCCTTTAACTAGTTTAGTTTGTGTAGAAAATACAACCAATAAAGGCGGTGGTGCTTGTTATGAACTGGAAGATTTGCAAAAAATAAAGATGGTTTGTGATGCCAATAATTTAAAATTTCACATGGATGGTGCCCGAATTTGGAATGCCTTGGTTGCAAAAAATCAAGATCCAAAAGCTTTTGGTAAATTATTCGATACTATTTCAGTTTGTTTGTCTAAAGGATTAGGGGCGCCAATAGGTTCCGTTTTGTTGGCTGACAAAGCAACGATTCACAGAGCGCTTCGTATCCGAAAAATTCTGGGTGGGGGAATGCGTCAAGTAGGATATTTAGCAGCAGCTGGAATTTATGCTTTGGATAACAATATAGAACGCCTTGCAGAAGATCATCGAAGAGCTAAAGAAATTGCTGAAGTTTTGAAAAATGTAAGTTGGGTTGCATCAGTGGAACCTGTTGAGACTAATATTTTGATATTTACATTGGTTCCAAATTGTATTGAAAAGAATTTGATTGAATTATTGAAACAAAAGAATATTTTAATTAGTTCCATGGGTCATGGAAAATTAAGAATAGTTACGCATCTTGATTATAAAGAAGTGATGCACACTTATGTTTTGGAAACATTGCAAAAACTGGTTTAAGAAAAGTTATAAGTTATGAATTATGAGTTTTTCAAGTTGTCAAAACTCATAATTCATAACTTATAATTCATAATTACTTAAACAAATTATCCATACCTGGAATCATTGGCATATCCATTTTAGCAACAGCATCAAGTTCAGCTTCATTTACCTTAGTAGCTTTTTCGATTGCTTTATTAATTACTAAAATCATATAGTCTTCTAGTTGTTCTTTATCTTCTAACAACGAGTCGTCAATAGTGATTGATTTAACTGAGCGATTGGCAGTTAGTGTTACTTTCAATAAACCATCAGTACTTTGTTCGTCTATAAGAACTGTGTCTAAACGTTTCTTTGTGTCTTCTATCTTTTGTTGGGTTTCTTTAAGTTTACCCATCATTCCCATTAAATCCATGTTTTAATTTTTTAAATTAATTGAATTACAAAATTACTATATTGCATAGTCATATTCAATAAAATATTCATGAAAAATAAACTCATCATAAGTTGTCTTTGTGTTATTTTTGTACCATCAATTTATAAAATTAAAGCACAACAAATGTTAAAAAATATTCCTACACCAACAGCTAAATTAATTCCAAAAACCTTAGAAAAGCACAACCAAAAACGTGTAGACAATTATTTCTGGTTAAACGATAGAGAGAATCCGGAAGTGATTGATTATTTGAATCAAGAAAACAGCTATTATGAGGCTATGACTGCGGACACGAAAGGTTTTCAGAAAGAATTGTACGAAGAAATGAAAGCCCGTATTAAGGAAGACGACCAGTCGGTTCCTTATTTATACAATGGCTATTATTATATTACCCGTTTTGAAACCGGAAAAGATTATCCTATTTATTCCAGAAAAAAAGGAAGTCTTACAGCTAATGAAGAAATTTTATTCAATTGTAATGATTTGGCAAAAGGACAAAGCTACTTTCAGCTGGGAGGTTTGAGCGTGAGTCCAGATAATAAATTTGCGAGTTTTGGAATCGATACCGTAGGGAGACGTATTTACACCATACAAATTAAAAATCTTGAAACGGGAGAAATTCTTTCGGACAAGATTGAGAATGCTACCGGAAGTTCAGTTTGGGCTAATGATAATAAAACTATATTTTACACCAGACAAGATAAAGTTACGTTGCGCTCCGATAAAGTGTATAAACATAAATTAGCGACTGATGCTACAGATGATGTTTTGGTTTTTAATGAAAAAGACGATACATTCAACGTTTCGGTGAGTAAAGAAAAATCCAAAAAATATATTGTAATAGGTTCAGGAAGTACGTTAACTACTGAGTATAGAATTTTAAATTCAGAAAATCCAGACGGAGAATTTGTAGTTTTTCAACCAAGAGTTCGCGGATTAGAATACAGTATTTCTCATTTTGGAGATTCTTTTTATATCATGACAAATAAGGATAAAGCAACTAATTTTAAGTTGATGAAAACTCCTGAAAACGCTACTGCAAAAGAAAATTGGAAAGATGTAATTCCGCACCGAGAAGATGTTTTACTTGAAGATATTGAGATTTTTAGCAACTATTTGGTTGTCGAGGAACGTTCTAATGGTTTAAATCATATTCGCATAATGCCATGGAGTGGAGAAGGAGAGTATTACTTGCCTTTTGGTAGTGAAACGTACAATGCTTACACCACTACAAATGTTGATTTTGACACTGATATCTTGCGTTACAGCTACCAATCATTGGCTACACCATCTTCAGTTATTGATTTTAATATGAAGACCAAGGATAAAGAAATCATGAAAGAACAACAGGTTTTAGGTGGAAAATTTGATAAAAATAATTACATCGAAGAACGCGTTTGGGCTACTGCAACTGATGGAACCAAAGTGCCAATTTCTATGGTGTACAAGAAAGGGTTAATAAAAGACGGAAATAATCCAGTATTGCTTTATGCGTATGGTTCTTATGGAGTGACAATGGATACGTACTTTTCATCAACACGTTTGTCAATTTTAGACCGTGGATTTGTTTTTGCAATTGCACACATTCGTGGTGGTGAAGATTTAGGTAGACAATGGTATGAAGACGGAAAATTATTGAAAAAGAAAAATACATTTACTGATTTTATTGATTGTTCCAAATTTTTAATTCAGGAAAAATATACTTCACCTAAGCATTTATATGCCGAAGGTGGTTCAGCAGGAGGTTTGTTGATGGGAGCGGTAATCAATATGGCACCAGAACTGTATAATGGAGTAATAGCTCAGGTTCCTTTTGTGGATGTTATCACAACTATGCTTGATGACACGATTCCGCTTACAACAGGAGAATACGACGAGTGGGGAAACCCAAATGAAAAAAAATCGTATGATTATATGTTGTCGTATTCGCCTTATGATAATGTAAAAGCGCAAAAATACCCCAATATGTATGTTTCTACTGGACTTCATGATTCTCAAGTACAATATTGGGAACCTGCCAAGTGGGTTGCAAAACTAAGAACTGTAAAAACAAATGATACCGTTTTGTATCTAAATACAAATATGGATGCAGGGCACGGTGGTGCTTCTGGTCGATTTGAAGCCCTTAAGGAATTAGCAAAGGAATATAGTTTTTTATTAGATTTAGAAGAAATTAAAAACTAATTAGATATTTATTGTTAGATTTGTAACATTCGAGGTTTAATAAAAAATTGCCACGACTAACTATTTTTTTATGAAAAAAGAAATAACTGCTTATAGTAATGTGTTAGAATTGATAGGTAATACTCCGCTTATTAAGCTAAATAAAGTCACAGAAGATTTAAAAGGTAATTTCTACGCTAAAGTAGAAGCTTTTAACCCTGGACATTCATCTAAAGATAGAATTGCATTATTCATAATTGAGGAAGCGGAAAAGAGAGGTATTTTATCACCTGGTGATACCATAATTGAAACTACATCCGGTAATACAGGTTTTAGTTTAGCAATGGTCAGTATCATAAAAGGTTACAACTGTATTCTAGCTGTTAGTTCTAAATCATCTAAAGATAAAATTGACATGCTTCGCAGCTTGGGTGCTAAAGTATATGTTTGTCCCGCTCATGTTTCTGCAGATGATGAACGTTCTTATTATAACGTAGCCAAACGTTTGCACGAGGAAACAAAAGGTTCGGTTTATATCAATCAGTATTTCAATCAGTTGAATGTTGACGCACATTACAAGTCGACTGGTCCAGAAATTTGGAAACAAACTAATGGTGCAATTACACACTTAATTGCATGCAGTGGAACGGGTGGAACTATTTCTGGTACGGCAAAATACTTAAAAGAGCAAAATCCAAATATTAGAATTCTTGGAGTGGATGCATTTGGTTCAGTATTGAAAAAATATCATGAAACCAAAGAATTCGATAATGATGAAATTTATCCGTATCGAATTGAAGGCTTGGGTAAAAATTTAATTCCATCTGCTACAGATTTTGATATTATTGACAAGTTCATGAAAGTTACAGACGAGGAAAGTGCTCATGCTACAAGAGAAATAGCCAGAAAAGAAGGTTTATTTGTTGGATACACCTCAGGAGCTGTAATGCAAGCAATACGTCAATATGCAGAAGAAGGTGAATTTGACGAAAACAGTAACGTAATAGCAATTTTTCCTGATCACGGTTCTCGTTATATGAGTAAAGTATTTAGCGATGATTGGATGAATGAACAAGGTTTCTTTGATAGCATCAATGAGGAAGAAGTTCAAAAAATTGAAATGATAAAATAGTTTTTACATCACAAATAAATAAAAAAGTCCTATTTGCAAAAGAGCAATTGGGACTTTTTTTATGGAGATAAGAAGAATTATTTTTTATTCCAATAATTCAGGATTATTAAGAATTAACTCAATTTTTTTAATTGTGATTGTGATTTGACTCATTTGCAGTTCTATATTTCTAAAAAAGAGACTGATATCTCTATTGACCCAACTTTCAGAAATAACTCTGGCGCCTAAACTAATTCTTAAAATAGCACTTTCAATTTCAGTAGTATATTTGACATTAACTGCTTGGCCAATATGACATTTTTGGGCAGCAAGCCGAATGATTTCTAATGAAGAACCTTCAAACTGATCCGATAAATCAGAATTTAATAAAGTATATAGTTTTTTAACTTTATCAACTGTTAACACTTCATTGTTTCTAAAAATAAAGAATGGAAAAATAGTACGAATGTTTCTTATTCCAAATTCTTTACTGTTGTAACTTTTCGTTTTTGTTTCATCATCATAAATAGGCTGTAAAAAAGTAGCCTCTTTTATGGAGTCATCCACAAAATTGCAAAACATCTCAATACCCATATTTCGATATAAAACGGGTGTTTTGTAATACCTGTCCATTTCAACAACAGCAGCATTCCAGCGCATATAAGAGCCATAGTTATAGCCATCTGATAATTCATTGGAACAAAACCATGTAGTAGGCCAATCAGATCGATTATAATACTGAGTTAGGCCTTTTGGCAAAGTGTTTTTTACAGAATGAATTAATTTATTGACACTCTGCGGTAAAATCAATGCACCGCAGTAAGGTGGTCCTGTGAAGAACTTACTTCCTGTTATGGTAACAATATATCCTTTGTTTAAATAATTTTGTATGTCTTTTGGATCTAGTCTAAGTTGCGAACCATCTACAATTATTTGAATTGATAAATCCTCTAGTGTTTTTAGTTTTTTAGCAAACTCATCACTTGGAGATTGATACCCTAATTTAGATTGGTCCATAGTGTGTAATACAATATGCCTGCCTAAATTTTTGGTTCTAACTACCGCGTCAAATACTTCCTTATCTAATTGAGCGGAAGATTTTAATGCGCCATTTTGATCTCTAAATGGGATTTGAATTAAATCAACATCTCTAAAACCTTCAATTTTTGTATCTTTTTTTATTGGATAATTTAATGCAGTAGTGTTTTCAAAATGACATCCTTTCAATGCTGCTGCTACTCCGCTACCGGTTTCATCAGAAGCAACCAGAATATGTGTAACTTCTTTATCGGAAATAATTTGTGTTATAGCTGCTATTTGAAGTGAAGAATCCGTACCTGATGGTGAAAAAATTATTTCACATTCCTCATTTAATTTGAATGTTTTTCTAAGATTGTTTTTTAATAATTCAGAAAACTCGATAGTTGTATTTTTAAAACCATTTTTCAAGCTATTTCTAATTAGCATACTTCTCACTTTGTCGGTCTTATCAAATGCAAAATTAGAGACACTGGACGCCGTAGACGAGGCAAAAGTAAATGCGTCAGGTCTTGGAAATGGGCGACATCCGTATTTGTTTAGCAAATGAATTTCGTCGATATTCAATCTAAGATCTCCTCCAGACATTAACAAGAATTCTGTGGGTTTTGCAAGATTTTCAATAATAGGTTTCCAAGATTCTTTGATTTCAATGTTTAAATTTTGTAAACCATGAAATGTTTGAAGCTCTTCGTTTATTAATGGAGTTTCAGTATTTAAATTGGTACTATTTTTAATTAAATTAGTTAAAACATAATCAAGATTTTTTAATTTTTCTTTATCATCTTTAGGTAATAAATTATAAAATATACGAGTCACCTCAAGAGCTGCAATATCACATAAAACAACATCTTTTTTTTCGGCATCCAAAGCTTTGTACCATAGTTGCCATTCGATTCCATATCTTAAATAGACTAGAGCTAAAATAGGCTTGTCCAAAAAATCAGAACCAATTATAATTGATTTATTCGGAACAATTTTGAAAATAGTAGGCTCACTGGTTGAAGTGATAATATCGATATTATTTATCTTAGGTACAGTATTAAATCTTTTTAGAATGCGAACTAAATAGTCAACGTTTTCTTTTTCAAATAAACTGTTTCTTTTATATTGATTTTCTATTAGAATGTTGTTGGTCATAAAACTTATAATTTTATACGTTCGTTAGAACGATATTCTGTATTTTGCTATATAGCTAATTAAATAAATACATTCAATCACAGACTATATTGTGTAATAAATTCAAAAAAAAATTAAATTTTCTCTGTGCGTCCTTTGTTTTAAATAATGAAATCTTTAAAAATCATGGTGCTCCCAATAGTTTGATGTACTGCTTGTTTTCAAGTTGATACAATTTTTTTTTAAGAGTTAGCAAATATATGAAACTTGAGAGAGTAAAAAAGATATAAAAACTTGTTTGTCAAAGTATAAATGAATCCTTTAAACAAAAAAATATAGTAGTTATGTTATTGATTCATATATTATTAAGCAAAAAAAACTCTAGCATAGCTAGAGTTTTAAATATAATAGTCATGAGGTCTAAGCTTCTTCCATGGTATGATATACGTTCATCACGTCATCATCTTCTTCAATTTTTTCAATTAATTTCTCCACATCAGCCATTTCTGCTTCCGTTAATTTTTTAGTGATTTGCGGAATACGTTCAAAACCTGAAGATAAAATTTCTATGCCGCGGCTTTCAAGTTCTTTTTGGATGGTTCCAAAACTTCCAAAAGGAGCATAAATTAGGATTCCATCTTCATCAGCAAAAATTTCTTCGGCGCCAAAATCAATAAACTCTAATTCTAGTTCTTCTACGTCTTGATTGTTATTTGGAATTCTAAAATTACAAGTATGATCAAACATAAACTCAACAGAACCTTGTGTTCCTAAGGTACCGTTGCATTTATTAAAATAGCTTCTTATGTTAGCTACAGTTCGGTTATTGTTATCCGTTGCCGTTTCTATCAAAATTGCAATCCCGTGTGGTGCATAGCCTTCAAATAATTGTTCTTTGTAGTTTGCAGTATCTTTATCGGTAGCTTTTTTGATAGCACGCTCTACATTTTCTTTAGGCATGTTTACTGCCTTCGAGTTTTGGATGACAGCTCTTAGTCTGGAGTTGGCCTCTGGATTTGGACCACCTTCTTTAACCGCCATTACAATATCTTTACCTATTCTGGTAAATGCTTTGGCCATTGCTGACCAACGTTTCATTTTTCTTCCTTTTCTAAACTCAAACGCTCTTCCCATTTCTTTTTCTTATTTTGAACTGCAAAAATACACTTATTCTAAACTTTATGCAATGATTTTATTTCTTGTAAAAAGGTAATTTTACCACTTTGGCAGGAACATCATTTTTACGAATTCTGATAAAAATATCGCTCTCTAAAGCACTGTTTTCAACAGTTACATAACCCATTCCTATTCCCTTATTCATAGATGGCGACATCGTTCCGGAAGTCACAATCCCTATTACATTTCCAGCTGCATCTACGATTTCATAATCATGTCTTGGCACCGCGCGCTCTTGCATTTCAAAAGCTACTAATTTTTTAGTAACCCCAGCTTCTTTTTGTGTTTTCAAGTTTTCTGAATTGGTGAATTCTTTAGTGAATTTCGTAATCCAGCCCAAACCTGCTTCCAAAGGGGAAGTTGTGTCATTGATGTCATTTCCGTATAAACAGAAACCCATTTCTAATCGCAACGTGTCACGAGCCGCAAGACCAATTGGCTTGATGCCAAAATTCGCACCCGCTTCAAAAACTTTATTCCAAATTTGTTCTATCTCTTCGTTTTTACAATATATTTCAAAACCTCCAGAACCAGTATAACCCGTTGCTGATATTATTACGTTTTCAATACCTGCAAATTCACCCACTTCAAAATGATAATACGGAATCGCTGATAGATCTTTTGAAGTCAACGATTGCATCGCTTCAACCGCTTTGGGTCCTTGAATCGCCAATAAAGAATAATCATCCGAAAGGTTTTTCATCTCCACACCCAAATCATTTTGAGCCGAAATCCAATCCCAATCCTTGTCAATATTCGATGCATTTACCACTAATAAGTACTGCTCGTCTTTCATTTTATAAACCAGCAAATCGTCTACAATTCCACCATCATTGTTTGGCAAGCAAGAATATTGCGCTTTTCCAATAGTCAAAGTCGAAGCATCATTTGAAGTCACTTTTTGAATCAAAGCCAATGCATTTGGTCCCGTAAGCAGGAATTCACCCATGTGAGAAACGTCAAAAACACCCACGGCATTACGCACCGTTTCATGTTCAGCATTCACGCCTTCATATAAAATGGGCATATTGTATCCGGCAAACGGAAGCATTTTTGCTCCCAAACTCTCGTGTATGTGCGTAAGCGCAGTATTTTTCATTGTGTTTTTATATAAAATTTGAAGTGGCTAATTTATTGATTTTATTTCGGGTTACAAAGGCAGAGCGAAGCAAAATTTAAAGTTTCAAACGTTTTCGAAACAATTCATATTATAGAGTTTACAACCATTTTCTTAGGAGCTATTTACTTCGTCACTTCGCTTCGCTCGGGTCCTGTATCCGCTGTATTCCCGCTTAACAAAAACTACGGCTAAAAAGCCTTATTTTTCTAAAGCGGGAGATGCCGCTTTAAACGAAGTTCACTGAACACCTAATAGAATAGTAGTAAAGTGAAGTAATTAGGGCTAGTTAATTTCGGTTCCACTAACGAATTTGTTTCCTATAAAATCTGTATTTTTAGACAAACAAATTTTCATGACGAATCCTATTTATATCGACCAAAAAGAAATTCTGAAACATTACAAAGAACCCGATAAACATACACACAAAGGAATTCAAGGACATGCATTAATCATTGGCGGAAGTTATGGCAAAATAGGAGCAGTGAGTTTGTCCTCTAAAGCTTGTTTAAAAACTGGTTGCGGATTAGTCTCCGTTTTTATTCCTAAATGTGGCTACACTATTCTGCAAACCGCAATTCCCGAAGTTATGGTTCTTACAGATATTCAGGAGGAAATAATTTCTAATATCACTTTCGAAATTACACCTCAAGCTATCGGAATTGGTCCCGGTTTGGGTCAAGCCGTAGAAACCCAAAATGCGCTGTATGAATTCCTAAAAAGGAACACAATTCCGCTAGTTATAGACGCTGACGCATTGAATATTATCTCTAATAATAAAAAATTATTAGCTTTAGTAAAACCAAAAACGGTCATCACGCCACATCCCAAAGAACTGGAACGATTGATAGGAAAATGGGATTCCGAAGAGGAAAAAATGAGCAGAACAATCTCCCTCTCCAAACAATACGATGTGATAATCGTAATGAAAGGCGCACCCACCAGAATCATCGATGGCGAAACTGTTTATGAAAACACCACCGGTAATGCCGCGCTTGCAACCGCCGGAACTGGCGATGTTTTAACGGGAATGATTAGCAGTTTATTGGCTCAATCCTATGAACCTGTTAGCGCCGCAATACTTGGCGTTTATCTACACGGATTAACCGCTGATATTGCGCTGCCGGAAACCGGTTATCAGTCTTTTATCGCTTCAGATGTGATTGCGAATATTGGGAAAGCTTTTTTGAGTTTAGAAAAACAGGAGTAGTAATTTGTGTTTTCTTTTAATTTCTGTTCCTTTTGTCATTCCGACGAAGGAGAAATCTCATTATAGTTTTAAGTGCGTATTTTATTTATAAACTGCGTATTCATCACCTTATTATGGATGTAATGTAATGATGAAAAAATGTTTATGATGAGATTCCTCCTTCGTCGGAATGATAGTTTACTACCAATCATTCAAGAAAATGATAATGAATTTTACACCACTTATTCGTAAGTTTGTATCCAAGCAAAATTGCTTTATCCAATTCAATTATGGAAAAAACACCTCATCTTAGAACCGTAAATGTTACGCGATACATTACTCCATTGCGGGAAGGCGGTTCTTTGCCTGCGCTCGCTGAAGCCGATGATGATTTTAAGTATGTACTGAAATTTAAAGGTGCGGGTCATGGCGTAAAAGCCTTAATTGCCGAATTAATTGGCGGCGAAATTGCACGTGTTTTAAACTTGAAAATGCCGGAATTGGTTTATGCCAATCTCGATGAAGCTTTTGGACGTAGTGAAGCCGACGAAGAAATTCAAGACTTGCTTCAAGGGAGTCAGGGACTTAACTTGGCATTACATTATTTATCTGGAGCCATTAATTTTGATCCAGTTGTGACTTTGGTTGACCCAAAACTAGCTTCCCAAATTGTTTGGTTGGATGCTTTTATTACTAATGTCGACAGAACCTTTAGAAACACCAATATGTTGATTTGGCATAAAGAATTATGGCTGATCGATCATGGAGCAAGTCTTTATTTTCATCATTCTTGGACCAATTGGGAAAAACACGCACAAAGTCCTTTTGCACTAATAAAAGATCATGTTTTGTTGCCTCAGGCTTCTTTATTGCCTGAAACGGACGAGACTTTCAAAAAAATATTGACGAAAGAGGTATTACAAAATATCGTAAATCTTATTCCAGAAGTTTGGCTACAGTGGGAAGACAGCGATGAAACCCCCGAAGCTATTCGGGAAGTCTATTTTCAGTTTTTATCCATACGTTTGAACCATTCCGAAATTTTTATAAACGAAGCACAAAATGCAAGAGAAGCACTTATATGAGTATGCCGTAATCCGTGTTGTGCCTAGGGTAGAACGCGAAGAATTCCTCAATGTGGGTATTATTCTTTTTTGTAAAAAAGCAAAATTTATAAAGGTTTTGTATTTGGTAAATGAAGCAAAACTCCAACTTTTTGCAGATGATTTGGATGTGGAACAACTGCATTTAAATGTACAAGCATTTGCAAAAGTAGCTCATGGTGAAAAATCTGGCGGGCCTATATCGCAATTTGATATTCCATCGCGTTTCCGTTGGTTAACAGCGCTTCGCAGTTCAGCGATTCAAACCTCAAGACCACACCCGGGTTTGTGTGATGATTTGGAACAAACGACGCAACGTTTGTTTGAAGAAATGGTATTGTAAATAAATTTTAAAACTGTTAAAAAGTTATTTTATAAAGAAAATAATTATTGGACGATCAACATCAGTAAATATTAAAAATTAGGCTGTGCTATTCAAGTGACGCGCAAGATGCATCCCCATACTAAAGCAAGCCTGAAGAAGATAACCACCGGTGGGCGCATCCCAGTCGAGCATTTCACCAATACAATAATTGTTTTTTTTATTTTTTAGTTGGAAATTTTCATCCACTGCATCTAGTTGTATGCCTCCTGTTGTAGATATTGCATCATTCAATAGTGCAGTGCCAGTGATTTCGATATTCAGTCTTTTTATGTTTTGTGCCAATAATTCCGAATTCAAATACGTTTCTTTTGAAAGGTATTTTTTCAACAGTCCTATCTGTGCAGGACTCAATTTTATTTCTTTCAATAATGTTTCGCTTGTCTTTTTGAAAGTTGATTTTCTGATTTTGTCTAGCAAATCTTCATACCGCAAGGTTGGTTTCAAATCTAGGGAAATTATAGCTTTTTGATGGCGCTCCAATTCCTCCCGAATTTGCGGACTAAGCGCATAAATAGCGTTGCCTTCTAAACCGAAACGCGTAATTACCGCTTCCCCTTTTTGCCTTTTATTCAAACAGCTAATCGCAATATTTTTAAGCGGACTGCCCTCATGTTCTAAGATAAAATCTTCCGGCCATGCCACACGATACGCACAATTCGAAGATTGAAAAAGAACTACAGGAATATTTTCTCTTTCAAATAAATCAAGCCAGATGCCATCAGAACCAGTAACTTTCCAGCTCCCGCCGCCCATGGCAAAAATGGTATAGTCGGATTTTATTGTAGTATCGGTATTAAAAACAAGAGTATCATTGCTCGTCCATCCCTTCCAAGTGTGTTGGTACTCAATCGCAACACCTTGCTTATTCAGCACATCCATAATAGCGTTGAGAACTGTTATAGGTTTGATACCACTTTCAGGATACACGCGCTTACTACTGCCTATGTATGTTGGAATACCAATCGAATCAATCCACTTTCTAAAGTCTTCGTTATCAAAATCAAGGAGTGCTTTCTCCAGAAAATGGGGTGGAGTGTAGCGCGCAATCAACTCCCCAATGGGTTCCGAATGGGTGAGGTTGAATCCTCCTTTTCCAGCTACTAGAAATTTTCGACCCAGTGTTTTATTTTTCTCGTAAACAGTAACCGTGAATTTATTACAATCTAATAATGCAGCAAGTATAAGCGCTGCGGGTCCTCCTCCAATAATTGAAACTGATTTTTTCACACCACAAAAATAGGTTTTGTTTTACCCATTACCCATAATAATAGGTTTTATATTAGGGTTTGGGCGTAACCCTAAAGCAGAAAATTTTTCTTTCCATTTACGTATCTGCAACTTTGGGGTCGGGCTTTTGGCTCTATCTTTATTTTTTTAAAGAAAAAAAATAAAGGATGCCGCCGCAATCCCTTACGCGAGCATCTCGAAAATGAGGAAAAATTTGGCTTATTGCTAGATTTTATTTTCTTGAAATAACATTTTCAATTGCTCAATACAAGCAGTAATCCCTTGTTCAAAACCCATTTCAATCATGGTTTCAATCTCTTTTTCATTGGAATAAAACATTTTGAATTCTACCAATGTTCCAGATGCTGTTTTTGTAAAAACAATAATTCCTGTAGCAATCGGAAACGAAGTATTTACATTTCCTTCTTCATCACAAAAACTATCTTTAATTTCAAAACTTAATTGCGGCGTAATGGCTGTGTAGTCCATGCGTCCCCAATGTTTTTCATTTTCAGGACCTACCATGGCATACAACCAGTGTCCGCCAACAGAAAAATCCATCCTTTTGGTTTCAGCTTTCCAGGGTTTTGGTGCCCACCATTGTTCTAACAATTCATTTTCTGTATAGGCACGCCAAACTTTTTCTAGTTCGGCACTAAATGTGCTTGAAACTAGAATTGTTTTTTCTTCTAAATCTTTTACAACAAGTGTTTTGGGAGTATTTTCCATTTTATTTCGATTTAAGATTGAAAATATAAAACTATTAGATTAAAGTTATTGATAGCTTTATTACTAAGAACGAAAACAAAATAAATAAAATTAATTTTATTTAAAAAAATATACAATTAACTGTAAATCAATCGATTAAAATTACAAAATATTTTTTTTCAAAACAACAAATTCCAAGGGCTCTTCTGTAATTGGAATATGAACATCACTTGCCGGAAAGGGTTGTCTTGAGCCAGTATCTTCATAACCGTTGCGTTTGTACCAAGCAATTAATTCATCTCTAACAGATATTACAGTCATGACAATTTTCGGCAATTTTAACTCTTTAGCTTGTATTTCGGCCTGTTGCAATAATTTTTTTCCAATGCCACTGTTTTGTAATTCGGGGGAAACGGTTAGCATGCCTAAATACAATTCTTGATCTTTTTCAACTAACAAAACACAACCTATAATTTGATTATTTTCAGTAAACTTGAGAATCGAATTTTTTGGATTCAAAATTGTGGTTGACAGTTCATCTTCAGTCGTTCGGAGGCCTTCTAATATATTTGCTTCAGTAGTCCATCCTTTTTTTGAGGATTCGCCACGATATGCTGAATTGATTAATGTATTTAATTGCGAAACGTCTTCTTGTGTTGCTTTTGTAATCATCCGTAATACTCTTATGTTTTAGTAATTTTCAAAGGTAAAAAAAAGCTAAATACAATTGTATATCGATAGAGATTCACTTTTTTATAAATATTTTTTGATTTAGATTAATCTTGCAGTTGGAATAATCAAAACATTGATAATCATATTTTACACTTTTTATTAAACCTATTTTCAGACAAGACTATAATAATACAAAATAGCTATTTGTAGTTTTTGTGCTTAAAGAGTACATCAGTCCAACCCGCTTTATTATTTTTATATTTAATGGGATAAATGGCAATTAACTCAAATCCATGATTTGTAGCAAAATCATATAATGTTGAAAAAGATGGAAGTCCTTTATACATATCGATAAAAGTAACTTCAAAATAAAGTAAACCAATTTTATTCTCAAGCATCGAGTTTACAGCACCCTTAAATACTTCAAGTTCATATCCTTGTGTGTCTATTTTTAAAACATCAATTATTTCAATATTTTGCTCTTGACAAAACTGGTCAATCGTGGTTACCGCTACTTCTGTCTTGTTCTTAATTTCACCCCAGCCTTCGTTACCTAACTCAAGAAAAGAACTCATATCTGACCCTGAATTTTCATTTAACATTAGTGTACTTATGGAAGAGCCAATTCCTGAATTCCAAATTTGGACATTTTCAATAGTACTGCTGTTCTTTTTTAATATTTCAAAAGTTGAAGGACTAGGTTCAAAAGAGTTAATAGTACAATTTTTAAAAATTTTTTTAAAATTGTATATTGTTTGACCTGTATTAGCTCCTATATCAAAAACCATAGGTTTTTCACAATTAATTATTTGGAAAATATCATGATAAGAGTCAATTCCCCGTGTGTCTGAGTTATATTTTATGATGTCAATGCCAAAATTTCTTGCAAATTCTCTTATTTTTCTTTTCGATATCATTTTTAATTATTCGTACTAGTTAAAATTAATTGACTTTTTATTATTACAATGTATAGCAGTTTGCATTTATGTTAGCTGTCCAATATTACAGAATTTTTTTGAATGAACAGTGTGTGAATTTAAATACAGAAGCTTATTTGTTTGTAAAAAGGGTAGAAATATTTGGGAAAATACATAAATCACTTTTATTAGCTTGTTGCTCTCGGTTCACCAGTCAATAAATCATTAAATAAGCTATAAGTCATTTTAAAAATTGATTAGCTTTATTCTTCAAATAGCGTGTTTCTGTATTTAGTCAAACCTTATAATTTTACTTACAGAAAACTAATCCATAAAAAAACCGCCCGAAAATCACTTTTCAGTCGGTTTGTAATTTTTTTCGAGTATTGAAATATTACGTCAAAAACGCTTTCAATTCCTCGTATGTTTTAATTTTAACGCTAACTTTTTCCTTACCTAAAACACTTTCAATTTGTGTTGGAATCGGTAATTGTACATTTAATGTTGGTTCAACCGTATCCAAAAACTTTATCGGATGGGCAGTTTCTAGGAAAATACCAATAGCATTCAGGTGGTTATGTAATTCTTTTTTCAATCCTAGATATCCAACAGCTCCGTGCGGTTCTGAAACGTAACCATCGGTATTGTAAATGGTTTTCATGGCTTCAATCGTTTCTGCATCTGAAAAGGTAAAGGATGAAAAATCCTTTTTGAACTGCTCCAAATCATTGTGATACATTTCCTGAATTCGGATGAAATTACTTGGATTTCCCACATCCATCGCATTCGAAATAGTAGCAATAGAAGGTTTTGGGTCATAGATTCCGTTTTCTAAAAATCTTGGAACTGTATCATTCACATTCGTAGCAGCTACGAAATGTTCAACAGGCAATCCCATTTTTTTGGCAATAATTCCCGCACAAATATTCCCAAAATTCCCGCTTGGGCAAGAGAAAACTAATGGTTTGTTTTGTTTCTTTAATGCTTTATAGGCAAAGAAGAAATAAAACATTTGAGGTAACCAGCGCGCAATATTTATCGAATTAGCTGATGTCAAGTTTTTATGTTTTAGACTTTCGTCCAAGAACGCTTTTTTGACCATATCTTGGCAATCATCAAAAACTCCGTCTACTTCAAGCGCTTTTATATTTTGTCCTAATGTTGTCAATTGTCGTTCCTGAATATCACTCACTTTCCCTGAGGGATAGAGGATAATTACTTCAACGCCTTTAACACCTAGGAAACCGCTGGCCACAGCTCCTCCGGTATCGCCAGAAGTCGCTACAAGAACGGTGTTTTCACTGTCGGATTTATCTTTATTAAAATAACCCAAACAACGCGACATGAATCGCGCGCCTACGTCCTTGAAAGCCATCGTTGGACCATGAAATAATTCTAGGGAATAAATGCCTTTTTCGACTTCGACCACAGGGAAATCGAAACATAAAGTTTCAGCAATGATTTGTTTTAAAGTATCTTCGGCTATTTCGTCACCCACAAATTGTTGTATCGCTTGAAAAGCAATTTCTTCATTACTTAAATTTTCGATTGTATCAAAAAAATCTTGTGGTAATGGTGTTATGTTTTCCGGAAAATACAATCCTTTATCAGATGCTAATCCTTGAATTACAGCTTCTTGAAAAGAAACTGTGGGTGCGTTATGGTTTAAACTGTAGTATTTCATTGTGTTTAGTAATTGTTGAATCCCCAAACCTCCCCGAAGGGAAGGGAGACGAAACTGGATTCAGAATGTGTTGTTGTAATTTTAAAATCAATAATCGTATTCCTTTTATTCCCCCTTCGGGGGTTAGGGGGATTATATAATTTTCATCCCTTCGTCATTCACCTTAGAAACGTGAATTTCATATGGTAAATTCATTTCGTCATAGACGGCGCTCATGGCCTTTGCGATTTTATCAGCGGTTTCCTTTCCTTTGCTTAAAGCAAAAATGGAAGGACCAGAACCTGATATTCCGGAACCTAAAGCGCCATTTTCGTAGGATGTTTTCTTAATTAAATCAAATCCGGGAATCAAAACACTTCGCAACGGTTCTACGATTTCGTCATGCAACGAACGTCCGATTAAGTCGTAATCTTTAGTGTACAATCCGGCGATTAATCCGCCCACATTTCCCCATTGCGTAATCGCACTTTTCAAGGAAACGGTTTGTTTTAATACTGAACGTGCATCCGAAGTTTTTAACTCAATTTGAGGATGGATAACCGTGGCGTACAATTCTGATGGACTTTCTATTTTGATAATATCTAATGGATTCGAACTTCTCACTAATGTAAATCCACCCAAAAGGGCAGGAGCAACATTATCAGCGTGAGCGTTTCCACTGGCTAATTTTTCGCCTTGCATCGCAAATAATACTAATTCTTTTCTCGTAAATGGGCGTCCGAGTAATTCATTGATTCCAAAAACTGCTCCCGCTGAACTCGCGGCACTGCTTCCAATTCCGCTTCCGGCTTTGATGTTTTTGTAAATTTCAATTTCGAATCCAAATTCGGTTTCAATAGCTTCCAACATCGCCAAAGCCGAAACTCCTGCAACATTTTTTTCGGTTTCCAAAGGCAGGTCGGCACCCACAATTTTTGTGATGCGAATCCCTTTTACATCTGATTTCCGAATAATCATTTCGTCACCTGCAGTTTCCAAACACAGTCCAAGGACATCAAATCCGCAGGAAAGATTAGCGATTGTGGCGGGGCAAAATATTTTTATTACGTTCATATATAATAGTCTTAAAGTCTAAAGTCATAAAGTGGTAAAGTCTAAGTAATGAGAGTAAAATCAAGTAGATAACTTTTAGACTTTACGACATTCGACTTTACGACTTGTTTATACGTTTCCAATTCTAATCACATCAGCAAATATTCCTGAAGCGGTAACTGCTGCTCCGGCACCGGCACCTTTTATTAATAAAGGTTGATCCACATAACGATCAGTGAAAAATAATACGATATTGTCTTTTCCTTCCAAATTGTAAAACGGATGGTCTTTCGGGATGAATCTTAAACCAACATTTGCTTTTCCATTTTCGAATTGCGCTACGTATTTCAAACGAGATTCTTTGCTTAACGCTTCTTTATAAATAGTTTCAAAATTAGCTGCATGTGTCTGTAGAGATTCAAAAAACGCTTCATTAGAAGTAGTATCCAAACATTCCGCTGGCATAAACGATTCGTTTTCAATCTCATCAATTTCCATTTTGTAACCACTTTCACGAATCAAGATTAATATCTTTCTGGCAACGTCAATTCCGCTCAAATCTATCTTTGGATCCGGCTCTGTAAATCCTTGTACACCAGCTTCTTTAACGACATTATGAAAAGTATTGTTTTCATCAAAATTATTAAAGATAAAGTTCAAACTTCCAGATAAAACGGCTTGAATTTTATTGACTTTATCGCCAGAAGCAACTAAGTTTTTAACCGTATCAATAATTGGTAATCCAGCTCCAACATTTGTTTCAAAAAGGAAAGGTGCATTAAATTGTCTGGATAATTTCTTCAGTTTTTTGTAATTGTCATACTCAGAAGCACAGGCAATTTTGTTACAAGTTACTACAGCAATATTTCGTTTTAAATACTGTTCGTACGTTTTAGAAACACTTTCATTTGCTGTGATATCCACAAAAATACTGTTGCGTAAATTCAGTTCTTTAACATTTGAAATAAACTTTTCTTTGTCAGCAGGTTCTCCTGTTTCCAGTAAAAACTGCCATTCTTTTAATGCGATTCCATCTTCATCAAAGTACATCTTTCTGGAATTAGATAAAGCAACAACGCGTAGGTTTATTTTTAAATTATTTTTCAGGAATTTCTTTTGTTGGTGAACTTGCTCTATGAATTTTTCACCTACATTTCCAACGCCCATTACAAATAGGTTCAACTGTTTGGTATTTTCTTCAAAAAAGTTTTCGTGTAGCGTATTCAATGCTTTTTTTACATCTCTTTCATTGATAACTGCTGAAATATTTCTTTCAGAAGCACCTTGTGCAATGGCTCTGATGTTGACATTGTTTTTACCTAAAGTGCTAAACATTCTACCGCTTAGACCTTGATGATTTTTCATGTTTTCACCGACTAAAGCAATAATGCAAAGGTTTTTCTCGACAATGCAAGGTTCTACTTTATTTTGTGAAATTTCCACTTCAAAAGCTTTGTTGATAGCTTCTTCCGCCACATCGGCATCAGAATTTAATATTCCGATACAAATAGAATGTTCTGATGAGGCTTGAGTAATGAAAATTACGTTGATATTTTTATTGGATAATACTTCAAAAAGCCTTTTAGAAGAGCCGGAAACACCAATCATTCCAGAGCCTTCGAGTGTTATCAGTGTGATTGCATCAATGTGTGTGATTCCTTTTACGGGATTGGATTGTGCAAAAACCTGATTGGAAATGTATGTTCCTTCTGCTGCTGGTTCGAAAGTGTTTTTAATCAGAATGGGAATATTCTTTCTCAATACCGGTTGAATAGTTGGCGGGTATAAAACTTTGGCACCAAAATGCGAAAGCTCCATAGCTTCCTGATAGGAAATGAAGGCGATAGGTTGTGCTTGTTTTACAATTTTTGGATTGGCAGTAAACATTCCGTTAACGTCAGTCCAAATTTCTAATTCATTTGCATCAAGTGCGCCTGCAAGAATTGCGGCTGTATAATCCGATCCACCGCGACCTAAAGTAGTATTGATTCCGTCAAGTGAAGCAGCAATAAATCCTGGCATAACGACCACCTGATTTTCATTTGAAGCAAAATAGTCCACAATTAATTCATTGGAAACATCAAAATTAACAACTGCTTTTCCAAAATGGTTGTTAGTTTTTATTAATTCTCGACTGTCTTTATAACTGCTATTTACTAGATTTTGTTTTAAAGCTTCTGCGATGATATACGAAGACAACAATTCACCAAAACTCAAAATTGTATCTGAAGTTCTGGATGATAATTCACCTAAAAGATAACATCCATCCAATAAGGTTTCCAGGTGATTGACGATTCTTTTGATGTGGCTCAAAAGACTGCTTTGTGAGCTCACAGGGATAAGTTCTTTTAAGGCATCTAAGTGCTTTTTCTCGATTTCTGCAAGAATATCTTTGAAACTCTCATCTCCAGCAGCCGCTTTTTGCGAAGCAAGTTGAAGCAAATCAGTTATTTTGCTGAAAGCGGAAACCACAACGATTAATTTTTCTTCTTTTGCTTTATTGATAACAATATCTAAAACCAGTTTTATATTTTGTGCATTGGCAACTGAAGTTCCTCCAAATTTTAATACTTTCATTTTTGTTTGTTTAATTTAAAAAATGCAAATGTTTATTATATACCCAAGTACTTTCTTTCTTTAGAAAAAAAATATAATAAATAGGATTATATGTAAAATGTATACCCCTAAGGGGTAGTAGTTGTTGTAAATGTAACAGAAGAAACAACTCGAAGTTGAGTTGTAAAAGAAGAGTAATATGTTTTTCTGTTGTTTATCATTTGATTTTTCAAAAGTACTGTTTTTTATAAAATTGGAAGCCTCAAATTTCCTTTTTACGAATATTTTAATTTTTCAAAACCATTCAGACGATTATTGAATATTGTTTAGTTTTCAAGGTCTATGTTGGAGCTATTCGTATTTTTAGGAAAAAATTAATTGATTTGCGATTCGTTATATCACTTTTTAAAAATATTTTAATTCTATGAATAATGCCATTTTGAGGAATTTTGCAACTTTTTTAAAATTTTTGAGAGGGAAATAACTATTAATTATTGTGCTTTATGTCTCGGATTATAAGTTGGTTAATTTACAATCATTCATTCGTGAAAATTATGTGTGTTTGTTTTTTAGCTTGAATTTTTAATTATCGTTAATAAAAGTTGTGTATTAATATAGATTTATTGAATTTTACCCTTTAAATAAGATATAAAAATGGACAACACACATTATATAAGTACGCAATTACTCAGTTTTGAAACCTTAGAAGAGATTATTTCTCATGGTAAATTATTAGCACTTTCTGAAGAGGCTAAAGTAAATATTCAGAAATGTAGGGATTATTTAGATAAAAAAATGGCTTCTCATTCAGAGCCTATCTATGGAATTAATACGGGATTTGGTTCACTTTGTAATGTGAAGATTTCAAAAGAAAACTTATCACAGTTACAAGAAAATTTAGTCAAATCGCATTCTTGTGGAACAGGAGAGGAAGTGCCAACAGAAATTGTAAAATTGATGTTGTTGCTTAAAATCCAGTCATTGAGTTATGGACATTCCGGAATTCAATTACAAACGGTGGAACGATTGATTGCGTTTTACAATAATGATATTCTTCCTGTAATTTATACACAAGGATCTCTAGGAGCCTCGGGAGATTTAGCTCCATTAGCACATTTATCGTTACCATTATTAGGTGAAGGCGAGGTACATTTTGAAGGTAAGAAAGTACATTCAGGTTTAGTTTTGAAACAATTTGATTGGGAACCAATTGTATTGCAGTCTAAAGAAGGATTGGCTTTATTGAATGGGACTCAATTTATGAGTGCCTATGGAGCTCATATTTTGATGAAAGTAAGTAAATTTTCTTATTTGGCAGATTTAATAGGAACTATTTCATTAGAAGCTTTTGATGGAAGAATAGAGCCTTTTCATGAATTGATACATTTTATCAGACCTCATAAAGGACAAATTGTAACTGCAAATCGTATAAAAGGATTTTTGGAAGGAAGTACAATCATCGAACAAGAAAAAAAACATGTTCAAGATCCCTATTCTTTTAGATGTATGCCTCAAGTCCACGGCGCATCAAAAGATGCATTTGATTACGTAAAGAAAGTTTTTAAAACAGAGATTAATTCGGTGACGGATAATCCTAATATATTCATTGAAAGTGACCAAATTATTTCTGGAGGTAATTTTCACGGGCAACCTTTAGCATTAGCTTTAGATTTTATGGCAATTGCTTTAGCTGAACTAGGAAGTATTTCGGAACGAAGAACCTATCAGTTGATTTCTGGTTTGAGAAGTCTTCCTGCATTTTTAGTGGATAATCCAGGATTAAATTCCGGTTTGATGATTCCACAATATACAGCGGCAAGTATCGCCAGTCAAAATAAACAATTGGCAACTCCTGCCAGTATTGACAGTATTGTTTCCAGTAACGGACAAGAAGATCATGTAAGTATGGGTGCTAATGCAGCTACAAAAGCGTTACGTGTTTTAGATAATTTAGAACGTATTTTAGCGATTGAACTTATGAATGCTTCTCAGGCTATTGAATACAGACGACCATTGCAATCCAGCGATTTTATCGAAATGTTTTTAAGCGCCTATCGTCAGGAAGTTCCTTTGATAAAAGAGGATAGAATCTTGCATTATGATATTGAGAATACGGTTTCGTTTTTAAACACTTTTCAAATAGAAAATGATTTGTTAACAATGGCTTAACATTAGCATTGAATAATGAAGTAATTTTGCCAAACTAAATTTTAATGAAATGAATATAAATAATTTTTTCCAATTTTTGGTTCCTAAAGACAAAAAGTTCTTTCCTCTATTTGAAGAAGCATCTAGTAATTTAATTGAAATTGCTACAAACTTGCACGAAGCTGTAAATCTTCCTTTGAGGGAACGTGAAGTTCTTTTTCAGAAAATTGATGCTTTAGAGCAAAAAGGAGAAGATATTACTCGTCAAACAAATTTAGAATTAAGTAGAAATTTCATTACACCTTTTGATAGGGAAGACATACACTCATTGATTACTTCTATAGATAATGTAGCAGATAACCTTCACGGTGCAGCAAGTAGAATGAGGTTGTATCAAGTAGATAAAATCACTAAATCAATTCGTAAATTAACTGAAATTAATCTTGAAGCTTGTCAAAATATTGATATTGCGGTTAGAGAGTTGAGAGATTTGAAAAAAATCAAGAATATTACTGATGCTTGTGTTAGAATAAATAAATTGGAGAATAAATCAGATAATGTTTATGATAAAGCAGTTCTTGATTTATTTGAAAACGAAACGGATGCAAAAAATATTATCAAGTACAAAGAAGTATTGTCAGTTCTAGAAACTGCGGCAGATAAATGTAAAAGTGTAGCAAGTGTTTTAGAGTCAATTTCTGTTAAACATTCTTAACCCAACCGGTTTTATTCTGAAATTATAGTTATGGAATTTACTCTACTTATAGTCATTATAGTTCTGGCTTTAATATTTGATTACATCAACGGTTTTCATGATGCTGCTAATGCTATAGCGACTGTTGTTGCTACAAAAGTATTAACTCCTTTCCAAGCAGTAGTTTGGGCGGCATTCTTTAACTTTTTGGCGTATTGGGTTTTTGGTTTTGGTGTTGCTGATACAGTTGCAAAAACAGCCAATACTTTGGAAATTAATTTAGTTGTAATCCTTGCCGGAGTTATAGCTGCAATTATTTGGAATTTGTTCACTTGGTGGCAAGGAATTCCATCGAGTTCATCACATACTCTTATCGGAGGATTTGCTGGAGCTGCCATTGCACATGCTATTGCAGTTCATGGTTTTTTTGGATATGAAGTTATTGAAGGAACACAAGTTCATACAGCATACTGGTATGATACTGTAAACTGGTATACTGCAGGAAAAAATGGAGGTTTCCCTTCTGGGGTTTTAATAATTATCGCTTTTATCGTTTTAGCTCCTTTATTGGGTGCTTTGATGTCTTATTTGATTTCAATATGGCTTCTAAATGCCTCTAGAAGAAGTGTATATCCTAAGATTTTTACAATTTTATTAATGTTATTGACTATCTGGTTTGTGGAAAGTCAAATGGTTTATTTCGATGACATCAAAAAAACTCGATTTGACTCTCATTTTTGGAGTGTAGTTTTTGAATCGCATAATATTAAGTGGTTTTTAGTTGCATTTATTATACTATCTATAAGTTCTTTTTGTTTGTTTTTTAGTAGTTTAAACCTGCACCAATCAACTTTTTGGTTAAAGAAAATGCAGTTATTGTCATCTGCAGCTTTTAGTTTAGGTCACGGTGGTAATGACTCTCAAAAAGTTATGGGGATTATTGCCGCAGCAGTAACTGTTTACATTCAAACTAGTGGAATTGCTCAAGAAAGTTTACCAGATTGGTTAGATGTTGTTCTTCCGGACGAAAATGGGGTTTTCAAAATGCCAGAGTGGATTCCTCTTGCCTGTTATTCTGCAATTGCAGCTGGTACTTTGAGTGGAGGATGGAAAATTGTGAAAACAATGGGGTCTAAAATCACAAAAGTAACTTCTTTTGAAGGTGTTGCAGCAGAAACCGCCGGAGCTTTGACATTATATTTTACGGAACATTTTAAAGTGCCTGTAAGTACCACACACACTATCACTGGATCTATTATTGGAGTTGGACTTACTAAAAGAGTTTCTGCTGTACGATGGGGAATGACAGTTAGCTTATTATGGGCTTGGGTTTTAACAATTCCAATTTCTGCAATATTAGCAGCAATCATTTATTATATATTTAGTATTTTTATTTAATACTTAAATTACAAACATCAAAAAAACCATTCTTATATGAATGGTTTTTTTATGCTCTAAAATTAAGCTTCTACAATTGTATATCCTGAATTTCCTTAGTTTTATCAAATATGCTTTTTGCAAAAGAGCAAGTGGGTATAATTTTAAAATTGTTTTCTCGAGCATATTGTACAGCTTCTAATATCATTTTCTTTCCCACACTTTGACCTTTAAAATCAGGATTTACCTCGGTGTGGTCAATGATAAATGTTTTAGTTCCTGACCAAGTATAGGTCATTTTTCCAATTTCTACTTCTTGTATAACGGCTTTAAAATGGCCACTTGTAGTTTCGTTTATATGTTCTATTTTCATGAATATCTTATTTAATTCTTGTTACTTTACAATTTAAGAGTTTTTAATTATTGCTATTTACGCTTAGGGAAAACCTCCCTAAAAACTAGTTTTGTTTTTATCATAGCGTTTTAAAAGGGGGTATTGATAAGTAGCAATAATATTATCGCTGCGCAGTTCAGTTGTCACAAATATTTTTAACCTAATAGAAATAACACTATTGATATATAAAAAAAAACGGCACTGCTGCGAAGAATTATCGCAAAGTACTCGTTCATTTTTTATACTTATTACATTTTGTAACCCGTTGGGTGAAATTAAATTAAGGAAAAAAATCGGGGAAAGATATTGGTCAAGATACTGAAATTCAGTATCTTGAAGTTGCAAAACAAACCAA
>NZ_QQBA01000001.1:201488-410347 GCF_003350545.1 Flavobacterium glaciei | reverse complement strand
AATTTAGAGGCGTTAGAAACGTTGCGTTTTTCCTTTTTAGGCTAACTAATATTTATGCTTAATTTTTGCTTCCCCACAGGTTTTAGGATTGATCCGTGATGTGTTCCATAAACTATTAGACATAAAAAAACTCCATTATTTCTAATGGAGTTTTTGTGGGCGATGAGGGGTTCGAACCCCCGACCCCCTCGGTGTAAACGAGGTGCTCTGAACCAGCTGAGCTAATCGCCCTAATGCAATTTAGTTACTTTCGTTTCCGTTATTGCGTGTGCAAATATACGCCACTTTTCTAGATTTGCAAGTAAAAAACAAAAAAATTATAAAATTTCTGCAACTACAAAGGTGCTGCCGCCAATGTATATAAAATCAGATTTTGCAGCGTTTTCGATTGCTTTTTGATAAGCTTCTGAAACAGAATTATATACTTCGCCTTTTAGTTCGAAAGATGCTGCTTTTTGATTTAAAATTACAACATCTAATCCGCGAGGAATATTTGGCTTACAGAAATAATAGATTGCTTTTTTAGGGAATAAAGGCAGGATTTCATCTAAATCTTTGTCATTTACAACTCCTAAAACGATGTGTAAAGTATGAAAGTCTTCTTTTTGGATTTGATTCAAAACAATTTCTATCCCATTTTTATTATGTGCTGTGTCGCAAATAACTTTTGGAAATTCTCTTAATTGCTGCCATCTACCTTGAAGTCCGGTATTTTTTACCACATTCAATAAACCGGATTTTGTATTTTCGAGAGTGATTTTAAATTCATTCTGATTATTTAAAACGGAAATGGTTTGTAATACTGTTTTTTTGTTATGTATTTGATAGTCACCAATTAAATCAGAAGGGTAGGTTTCTGAAATTAAATCAGAAGCAAAATAAAATTCCGAATTACATTCTTTGGCTTTAACCAAAAAAACAGGTTTTGTTTCAGGAGTATATTCTCCAATGACCATCGGGATATTGGCTTTAATGATTCCAGCTTTTTCAAAGGCTATGGCTTCTAATGTATTTCCCAAAAATTGAGTATGATCCAATCCTATATTAGTAATAACTGAAACTAATGGAGTTATGATATTGGTGGCGTCTAATCGTCCGCCCATTCCCACTTCAATAACTGCGATGTCTACTTTTTCTTTTGCAAAATAATCGAAGGCTAAACCAACGGTCATTTCGAAAAAACTCATGTCATTCGATTCGAAAAAAAATTTGTGTTTATTTATGAAATCTGTAACAAATTCCTCGGATATATTCTTTCCGTTTATTTTTATACGTTCTCGAAAATCCTTTAAATGGGGTGAAGTGTACAATCCAACTTTATAACCCGCTTCTTGAAGAATAGATGCCAACATGTGCGAAGTAGAGCCTTTCCCGTTGGTTCCCGCTACATGAATGCACTTTATTTTTTCTTGCGGATTATCAAGATGTGCGATAAGCAAATGCGTGTTGGTTAAATCTTTTTTATATGCCGAAGCTCCTTGAAGTTGGTACATCGGGAGTTGATTAAACATCCAATTTATGGTTTCCTGGTAGTTCATGAAGTATTTAAATAATAAAAACTCAAAGATACTTGAGTTTTTATTATTTATCGTGCCGTTTATTCGCTTATTTTAAAATTAACAGTTATAAAACCAATTTGCGTTTCGGGAGCTTTTGGGTCAGCATACCATTTGTATTTTCGGGCAGTTGCCAATGCAGGTTCAATTAAACAAGGATTGGTGTTTGTTGTACCTTTAGTGTATTTGGCGGCAATTACGTTTCCATTTCTGTTCACTGTAATCTGAACTACTACTGTCCCAAATTCGTTGCATTTTTGCACTTCTTTGCCTCTGGAGCTTATGCTTCGGCCATTTAGACCCCAGCCACTTCCATTGCCACTTCCACTTCCTGTGCCATAATAGGTGTTGGCATAAGGATTGCCGTTTGGACTTCCTTTATCTCCAGGAGTATTATCATTACCTTGCCCACCCTGAGCTTTTCCGTCAGATTTTGGGCCATTCAAAATACTTGACAAAGCATCTGAGGTGCTTTGTGAAGGTCTTGGATTCTCTTTAGGCTTTGGTTTAACAATTTCTTTGGCGGTTTCCTTCGTAGGTTGTTTTTTTTTGGTTTCTTTTATAACCACAGCTTCTTCAATATCTTGTGATAGCAGATCATCGTCAGTACTAGAAGCAGTTTCTTGTGCTGCGGTCTCTTCAGGAGCTGATTGTATAGTTTCTGTAGGTTGTACCTCTCCTGATCCATACTCGGTAGTACCAAAGTTGATGGCGATACCGTTTTCTGGAGGTGGATCTAAAGAGGTTAATCCTAAATAAAAAAACAAAATAAAAAGGATCACAAAAATAATTGATGTGATTGCAAATGATTTTTTTTCTTCTTTTGTTTCTATATATTTCATTTAGAATAAATCTTGATTTGCGCTAAAATTATTTAGGTCTTACTGCTAAAACTACTTTAATTTGGTTTCTGTTTGCGATGTCTAAAACACTCACTGCTTTTTCAATTGGCACACCCTCTTCCGCTCTTAAAACGATACCTTTTTCTTTGTCACCAGCGAACAGGATTAGTAATTTTGATTCTAATTCAGTTTCTAAAACTGGTTCTTTGTCAATAAAATACTCTAATTTTTTATTGATGCTCACGGAGATATTTTTGTTACTGTCTGTTTTTCCTTTTGCTTTTGGTAAAACTAAATTTAGTGCATTTGTTGTCACCATTGTAGATGTCAGCATAAAAAATATCAGTAACAAAAAAACAATATCCGTCATGGATGACATATTGAATTCTGCGCTAACTTTATTTCTTCCTCTTAAATTCATGATTATGCTGGATCGTTTAATAAATCTAAAAAGTCAACGGCATTAGCTTCCATTTGATGAACTATCTTGTCTGTTTTTACTACAAGATGGTTGTAACCTACATATGCAATAATTCCAACAACTAAGCCTACAACAGTTGTTGTCATAGCGGTATAAATCCCTTCAGAAAGTGCGCCTACTTCGATTTGGCCTCCTGAGCTAGCCATTTTATGAAACGCCTGAATCATTCCTACAACTGTTCCTAGAAATCCTGTCATAGGTCCTGCTCCCGATATAGTCGCAAGCATACTTACATTTTTTTCCAATTTATAAATTTCCAGTTTTCCAGCATTTTCAATTGCCGTATTGATATCGTCAAGTGGTTTTCCTATTCTTGAAATTCCTTTCTCGATTAGTCGTGCTACAGGGGATTTATAGTGAGCACAGATAATTTTTGCGTTATCAATGCGACCATTCTTGATGTTATCTTTAATTTGTCCCATGAAGTTTATGTCAACTTTTGAAGCTGCATTGATGGCCATTAGACGCTCAAAATAGAGGTATAAAGCAATAAAAAACATCAGAAATAATGAAATCATTATTAATTGACCTGCTAATCCTCCGCTAGTTAATAGCTCAATAATAGATAAAGTTTTTTCAACAGGAACTGTATCGGCTAAACTTTCTTGTGCAACGGATAAGGTATCCGCTTGTAACAATAGACTCATAGAAATTTTATTTGGTATGAAAACGCTAATATATTATAAAAATTGCTAATTACTTAGAATAAAATATTTAACGAGAAGGTTTTGTTTGGGGTGTTACTTTTAAACCATATAAAAAGTCAGTTTTATGCATTTGTTACTAACAGGATGCATCAAACTGACTTTTAATTATAAATTTAAAAGCAATAAGATTGATTTTACAAACAGAGAAATATTATGTTAACTGCTTTAATGCGATTTCAAAAGCAGTAGCACTAATATTTGTTTTACTTGGGTTTAAAGCATGTGCTTTCTCAATAGCTTTTTTGATGATTTCTGAAGTATCTTGGAAAATAGCTTCATCCGTCATTTGTACTTTCTTTTCCATGAAATAAGCAAAAACACGAGCCATACCACAATTAGAAATAAAATCAGGAATCAAACTCACTTTATGATCAACATTTTCCATAATTGGACCAAAAAAGATTGCTGTGTCTGCAAAAGGAACATTCGCACCACAAGAAATTACTTCAAGACCATTTGCAATTAAGCTATCAATTTGTGATTGAGTGACCAATCGGGAAGCGGCACAAGGAGTGAATATTTCAGCACCAATGGTCCATATTTTTTGATTGATTTCTTCAAAAGGAATCATGTTTTCGGCAACCAGTTTATTTCCGTCTTTGGCAAGAAATAAAGCTCTAATTTCTTCAAAAGAGAATCCCTCTTCGTTGATTAATCCTCCATCTCTGTCAATAATACCAATTATTTTAGCGCCCATTTCGGCTAAGTAAAATGCAGCAGCAGATCCTACATTTCCAAAGCCTTGTACGATTGCTTTCTTTCCTTTTACATCTCCACCAT
This sequence comes from Flavobacterium glaciei, assembly GCF_003350545.1. GTDB lineage: Bacteria > Bacteroidota > Bacteroidia > Flavobacteriales > Flavobacteriaceae > Flavobacterium > Flavobacterium glaciei. Next base: position 405,981 of record NZ_QQBA01000001.1, on the reverse strand, counting down.
AAATGGTATAATAATTACGCACAGCTTCGGCAACGCCATAACCGGTAATCATATCAGCAATAGTGTATTTTCTAGAAACATCAGGAGAAAATCTTGAGTTTTCAATCACTTTTACTACACCTTGGCGTAATTGTCCAATTCTGTTAATCTTATCAGCTTCAGTAGGTTTGAAGTGGCCGTTAAAAACACCTTCTTGCGGATGCCAAACACCACATTCTTCTGTCATCGGAATTACTTCGTGAATTTCATCAACATTCAAATCTCCGCCGGTACCATAATAACTTTTCAATAATGGAGAAACTGCTTTGTACCAACGTTGTAAAACGCCTTTTTTTCTTGGGTCATTTGGGTCAAAATTAATTCCAGATTTAGCTCCGCCAATGGCAGGTCCAGAAACCGAAAATTTAACTTCCATTGTTTTTGCCAAAGACAAAACTTCATTCATATCCAACCCTTTTCTCATACGAGTTCCACCACCGGCAGCACCACCACGAAGCGAATTGATGACCGTCCATCCTTCGGCTTCTGTTTCAGCATCTTTCCAATGGAAAACTATTTCAGGTTCTTTATTTTCGAATTTCTTTAATAAATCTTTCATTTGTTGCGATATGTTTAATTTTGGCAAATATAAAAAATAGAATAATGTGAAATATGTATTTTTTAATTTTATTTTGGAGAATAAATCATGCCGGAGCTATGATCTGTTTTTGCGCCTGTAACACTACTCAATACATTGATTTCTCCAAGTAATTTTAAAACGCCAAGTAATGCAAAAATCAATGCTTCTTTGAATTCCAGAATCTTGGCAGACGGAATTATCATTTTCATTTCTGGTAAATGATATTGAATTCTCTCGATAAGAAAATCATTGTAAGCTCCACCGCCAGTTATAAAAACACTTCCTTTTTTATTGGGCAAAGCCAAAGCAATTTGCAAAGCCACATGTTCTGTAAAAGTGTGTAATTTGTCTTCAATAGGAATCACGTAGCTTTCGATTAGAGGCAAAATTGTATCTTTTACAAATTCGAAACCTAATGATTTAGGATATTTTTTTTGGTAGAAATCCAAAGCATTTAATTCTTGTAATAAATCATAGTTACAAATTCCAGACCTTGAAATACTACCTTTATCATCGTAATCGAATCCCAGTTGATTGGCATAAAAATTCAAAACGGTGTTTACAGCCGAAATATCAAAGGCGATTCGCTTATTATTTTGTTCGAAAGATACATTCGAAAAACCACCCAAATTCATGCAATAATCGTATTCAGAAAATAAAATTCGGTCGCCAATAGGAACCAAAGGTGCACCTTGACCGCCAAGGTGTACATCTTGAACTCTAAAATCACAAACTACGGTTTGATTGATCAAATTTGCAATTTCAGATAGGTTCCCAATTTGTAGTGTGAATCCGTTTTGAGGTTGGTGCAAAATAGTATGGCCATGAGAACAAACGGCGTCTAGGTTTTTTATGTCTTTTTTTTTAATAAAATTTGAAATAATCGTAGCCAGAAGTTGCGTGTAGTCTTGGTTTATTTTTTTTAATTGAGTTTCAGAAAAATCAATTGCTTTTTTTAGTTTGTTTAACCAATCGGGCGTGTAAGGAATTGTTTCAGATTCCAAGATTTCGAATTCCCATTTATTGTTTTTTACAGTAAAAACAACGTGTGCCAAATCTACGCCATCCAACGAAGTTCCAGACATGACTCCTATTGTATTATACTTTTCTTTAAACATAGGCTAAATTTACGAAATCGTTTGAATTCTGATATTTAATAATTACTTTTGTGGACAAATTTAAGAACAATTAATTTACAATAAAAATATGGATTTTAATTTAACCGAAGAGCATTTAATGATTCAGCAAGCTGCCAAAGATTTTGCATTAGCAGAATTATTACCGGGTGTTATTGAGCGTGATGAACATTCAAAATTTCCGACTGAGCAGGTGAAAATGATGGCCGATTTAGGTTTTATGGGGATGATGGTAGATCCTAAATATGGTGGGTCTGGCTTGGACAGTATCTCTTATGTTTTGGCAATGACAGAAATTGCTAAAGTAGATGCTTCGGCCGCTGTAATCATGTCGGTTAATAACTCTTTAGTTTGTGCTGGTCTTGAAAAATATTGCAATGAAGAGCAAAAAATGAAATATTTAGTACCACTTGCAAAAGGAGAAGTGATTGGCGCTTTTTGCTTGTCAGAACCTGAAGCAGGAAGTGATGCAACTTCGCAAAAAACTACGGCTATTGATAAAGGAGATTATTACTTACTTAATGGTACAAAAAACTGGATTACAAATGGGTCAACTGCTTCAACCTACATTGTAATTGCTCAAACTGATATTGAAAAAGGGCACAAAGGAATCAATGCTTTTATCGTTGAGAAAGGTTGGGCTGGATTTGATATTGGACCAAAAGAAAAGAAAATGGGAATTCGTGGAAGCGATACGCATTCTTTAATGTTTACCGATGTAAAAGTTCCTAAAGAAAATAGAATTGGTGCGGACGGATTTGGATTTGCTTTTGCAATGAATGTTTTAAACGGCGGAAGAATTGGAATTGCATCACAAGCGTTAGGAATAGCAACTGGAGCATACGAAATCGCTTTAAAGTATTCGCATGAGAGAAAAGCTTTCGGAAAAGAAATTTTCAATCATCAAGCCATTGCTTTCAAACTAGCTGATATGTACGTAAAGGTTACTGCTGCAAAATTATTAGTGATGAAAGCAGCTTGCGAAAAAGATGAAGGTAAGGACATTGCACATTCTGGAGCGATGGCTAAATTGTACGCTTCTGAAATTGCTTTAGAAGTAGCTAATGAGGCTGTTCAAATTCACGGTGGAAATGGATATGTAGCTGAATATCATGTGGAGCGTATGATGCGTGACTCTAAAATCACTCAAATTTATGAAGGAACTTCAGAAATACAACGAATAGTAATTTCGAGAGGATTAGTTTCATAGATAAACTAAAAATAGTTGTTTGAGCCCTTTCTAATTTCGGTTAGAAAGGGTTTTGTTTTTTTAATACATTTACGAAAAGAATCTTTTTTAATTTAAAGAATTTTGTATTAGTTGATTTTAAGAAAGTGATTGCAATTTTTGTTCCTTTGTTTGTACTTGAAAATGAAGAAAAAATGAGGGTAGCGCATTTTTTATTTTGCCTCTATTTGACTTTCTTTGTTGTGTGACCTAAGTTTTTTAGGATAGAAATAATGTATTGAATTTGTTGAATTAAAGTATAAATATGCTAATACCTTCCATTAATAATAGTTTAAAAGAACTAATAGATTTGCTGAAGCAATTATCTCAAAAAGAATACTCCAGTTTTTGTGCGGAATTGAGTAATGCAACTATTGGAGAGCATACAAGACATATTATTGAGATGTTTCAGTGTTTAGAAAATCAATATGATTCAGGAGTTGTGAATTATGACAAAAGAGAACGAAATATTCGTATTCAAACAGACACTGTTTCTGCTATTGAAAATATTTTATTGATTCAACAAAATCTAGAAAAAGAAAATAAAAAAATTGATTTGTTGCAAGTTATTGATGGTGAGGAAATCCGAATTGAAAGCAACTATTTAAGAGAATTACTCTATAATCTAGAGCATTGTATTCATCATCAGGCGCTTATAAAAGTTGCAGTTTTGCAATGTAAATCAGTAACAATTGATCCTAATTTTGGCGTTGCCCGATCTACCATAGAATATAAAAATCAATGTGCACAGTAAGTTTTGTAGCAAAGAATGATACAATTATCATTACATCGAATCGGGATGAAAAAACAGGAAGACCAAGTGCAATACCGCCAAGAAATTATACCATAAACGGAAAAAATCTTATTTTTCCAAAAGATTCAAAAGCAGGTGGGACTTGGTTTGTAGCTAATGATGAAGGTGCAATTTTAGTTTTGTTAAACGGAGCCGATGAAAAACATAAGGTGCAACTTCCATATCGAAAAAGTCGTGGACTTATTGTTTTAGATTTAATTAGCAGCTTATCGCCAAAGGATTTCTGGACAGAAATTGATTTGGATAACATAGAACCTTTTACATTAGTTTTATTTCAAAACAATGCTCTTTTTCAATTGCGCTGGAACGGAAATAAAAAGGAAACAACGCCCTTGGATATTCATCAAAATCATATCTGGTCTTCCTCGACTTTGTATTCCTTATCAATTCGAGAAAAACGTGCCGAATGGTTTCATACTTTTATGGAAGGAAATTCTGAAATTTCCGAATCAAAAATGCACGATTTTCATCGCTATACTGAAGAAGAAAATGATGAAAACGGCTTGGTCATCAATAGAAATAACGAGATGAAAACATTAAGTATTACACAAGCAGTAATAAAAAAAAATAATGTAACGATATTGCATTACGATTTGATTGCTAATCAGGATTTTTCGACCTCATTTATTACCGTTTAAAGAAATTTTATTGACCCGAGTTATGACGAACAGGCAAAGCAAACTATTTTTTCATAAAATTACCCATTGGGAATACTGGCCTTTCCAGATTGTTTATATCCCTATTTATTTTCTTTGGTCCTATTATGCCATCAAGGCAAAATCAATTTTTTTCTTTAATGCCTCTAATCCAACCATAAAAAATGGCGGTTTTATGATGGAGTCCAAAAAAGAAATCTACAATTTGATTCCGCAAAAGTATTACCCAAAAACGGAATTAATTAAAGAAGGAACTGCTCTTGAAGAAATTTTAAATGTGATTGAAGCAGCTAAAATAAAATATCCTTTGATTGCAAAACCAGATATTGGACTGCGAGGATCTGGAGTCAAAAAAATCAATACTGTTCAAGATTTAAAAGAATATGCTGAAAAAGCGAATTTCGATTATGTAGTGCAAGATTTAATTCCTTACGAGAATGAAGTTGGGATTTTTTACGTGCGTTATCCTCATGAAAAAGCAGGTAGAATTACAGGAATAGTTTCTAAAGAATTTCTGATTATTACTGGAAACGGATTCTCAACCGTTGAAGAATTAATTAAAGAAAATCCGCGATACGAACTGCAATTAAAGGTTTTGAAACAGGAGTATGGCAAAAAACTGCTTGATGTTCTCCCAAAAGGAGAAAAATTGAATTTAGTACCTTATGGGAATCATGCACGAGGCGCAAAATTCATTGATGGAAGTCATTGGATAACTCCAAAATTGACGGAAACTATCAACGAAATGTGTTTGCAGATTCCGGGTTTCTACTTTGGCAGATTAGATGTGATGTATAATACTATAACGGAGTTAGAGCAAGGATTGAATTTTTCAGTTGTAGAGTTAAATGGCGCAGGAAGTGAGCCTACACATATTTATGATCCAAAACATTCTTTGTTTTTTGCTTGGAAAGAACTTGCACGTCACATAACCTATATGTATGAAATAAGTGTCGCAAACCATAAAAATGGTGTTACATATTTACTGCATAAAGACGGCATGAAGGAATACAGATTACACCTTGAACAAAGCAATAAAATTGTAAATTTCTAAAATCATGAAGGCATTAAAGAACATTTTTGTTGGTTTTTTAGTGAGCTTTATTGGTTCCATACCATTAGGATATTTGAATGTTATAGGTTTTGAAATTTATTCAAGGTTAGGAATGAACAGCTTGGTGTTCTTTTTATTGGGAGTAATTTTCGTGGAGATGTTTGTGATTTATTTCACTTTAATTTTTGCAAAGCAACTGGTCAATAATAAAAAACTTATGAAATTTATTGATTTTTTTGCCGTTTTCTTTCTGTTGATTATTGGGTTTTCTTTTTATGCTAGTGGAAATCAAACAATAGAACAGCAAAATGTTTTAGATAAATATGCGATGTATTCTCCTTTTCTGATTGGTGTTTTTTTGAGTGCTATTAATTTTCTTCAAGTACCATTTTGGACCGGATGGAATCTGTATTTAGTTAATGGGAATTACATTTCCATTGTAAATAAACTCAAACTGTTTTATATTGCAGGGACTTTAATAGGTACATTTATGGGAATGTTGAGTTTAGTTTTAATATTGAATACATTGGATCAAAACACAACCAGCTTTTCTAAATATGTAATTCCTATTGTGATTCCGTTATTTTTTGTGATTTTAGCTGTTGTTCAAATGGTTAAAGTATATAAAAAATATTATCATAAAAAAGTCTGAATAAATAAGTATAACACTAAATCATATCTTTTTACAAACTACAAATCCGCTTTAATTATGAAAAAAGTTTTTCTGTTACTTCCATTTCTTTTCTTGTGCTGCAAACCAATTTCTTCAGTTGGTACTGAAACTCCAACAAATGAACCGATGTCTATTGCATATAAAGTAAAAGAAAATGATGTTGCCAAAACATTAAAATATTTAGCTTCAGATGAACTAGAAGGGAGAGAAACCGGAAAGGCAGGAATGGTAAAAGCTGCGGATTATTTAGAACAAATTTTCAAAGACAATAATGTAAAACCGTATTTCAAATCGTATCGTGATACGTTATCAACTTTTAAAGAAATGGCATTTAATGTTGTAGGTGTAGTGGAGGGAAATGACCCAGTTTTAAAAAATGAATATATAATTCTAAGTGCTCATTACGACCATATAGGTTTCGATAAAAAAGGAGTAAATGGTGATTTTATAAACAATGGTGCTAATGATGATGCATCAGGAACGACTGCTGTTGCTGAAATGGCAAAATATTTCAGTACCGCAAGAAATAATAAACGCAGCATTCTTTTTGTGTTTTTTACAGGCGAAGAAAAAGGCTTATTGGGTTCTAAACATTTAGCCAAAAAACTGAAAGCACAAGATTTTAAATTATATGCCCAGTTTAATATTGAAATGATTGGCGTGCCAATGAAAAGAGATTATCTAGCATATATTACTGGTTTTGATAAGTCGAACATGGCAGGTAAAATCAACGAGTATACTGGAAAAAACACGATTGGTTTTCTGCCAAAAGAAGCCGAATACAAATTATTTTACAGGTCAGATAACTATTCTTTCTACGAACTTTTTAAAGTGCCTTGCCAGTCCGTAAGTACGTTCGATTTTGAAAACTTTGAGTTTTATCACCATGTTTCGGACGATTTCAGTGCTATGGATATTCCGCACATGACTTCTTTCATTCAGGAATTACTGCCAGCTGTGACTAAAATGGCAAACACACCAACTAAGGAAATTATAATGCTAAAATAGTTTAAGAAACGGCCTGAGTCATATCGTAAGCCAAAATTAAATATTCATTATTGTTGAATTTAAAATCTCCAATAATAGTCCATTTTAGTTTTTCGGTGTGCGCTTTTGTGGAAGGGATATTTATTTTATTAATAAATGTCAAAGCCAATGGATATTTCAGTAACATATGTGTTCTCATGAATTCAAACAGTGGTGTTATCAATCCTTTTCCTCGGTATTCTTTGTGAATACAAATGGGACCGTATTGAAAACTATTGGTAGTGGTGATGTCAAAATCTAAAAATGTCAGTTCCGAAAATAAGGAACTCATGTAATCGAAAATGGGCCATTGTTTGAAGAAATCCCAACTTCCTGCAAAAATATAAGCAATGATTTTGTTCTGGTCTTTAGCAATAAATAAGTTGTTTTGATTGATAACTTCTGTTAGTTGCTCAATAGTAAATGGTGTGGTAACAAAACCCGAAGCTTTTTCTTCTTCGGATAAATTAGCTACTAGATACAAATCCTGTAATGCCAATACACCATCTATGTCATTCATTTTTGCTGTTTCGAACTTTATGCTTTCTGTCATGTTGTGATAATTTGGATGTATCCAAAATTAAGAAATTTTATAAGAGTATATAATTTTTATTGTGACTACAATCCTTTGAGTAAAGCATTACTTTTTTACTGTTTTTGTTTATTTTTGCTACATGAAAAATATCATTATCACAGGAACGAGTAGGGGAATAGGATTTGAGTTGGCATTGCAATTTGCTAAGGCGGGACACCAAGTTTTAGCCCTTTCTAGAAAAATTCCTCAAGCTTTATTAGGAAACGAAAATATCACCTGTCTTTCTGTTGATTTATCCGATGAATCCGAATTAGTAAAAGTAACTGATTTTCTTTCCAAGTCTTGGAAACAAATAGATGCAGTCATTCATAACGCTGGAAGTTTATTGTTGAAACCCTTTTCAGAAACTACTCAGGAAGATTTCGAAAATATTTATAAAGTCAATGTTTTTGGAGTTGCTAATTTGACTCGAATTTGCCTTCCTTATCTACAAAATGGAAGCCATGTGGTGACGATTAGTTCAATGGGCGGAATTCAGGGAAGTTTAAAATTTGCCGGATTGGCAGCGTATAGTTCGAGTAAAGGAGCCGTTATTACGTTGTCAGAGTTACTAGCTGAGGAATATAAGGAGCGTGGAATTTCTTTCAATGTCCTAGCTTTGGGTTCTGTTCAAACAGAAATGCTGGCTGAAGCTTTTCCAGGCTATCAAGCGCCAATATCAGCGGGTGAAATGGCCAATTATATTTATGATTTTACTTTGACTGGAAATAAGTTTTTCAACGGGAAAGTTTTGCAAGTTTCTTCTACGAATCCGTAACCGGGAGTTATAAATTTTAAGTTATGAATTATGAGTGAAAGTATTGTAAAAACAAAGAGTTTTGAGTTGGCAATTAGAGGTGTAAATTTTTATAAATACTTGGTCGGTGAAAAGAAAGAATATATTATGAGTAAACAATTTTTGCGTTCAGTTACTTCTGTTGGTGCAAATGTCCGTGAAGCTGTAAATGCGCAAAGCAAGCCTGACTTTATTCATAAGTTGTCAATAGCCCAGAAAGAATGTGATGAATCTCTTTATTGGTTAGAACTTTTAAAAGAAACCAAATATATTTCAGAGATAGAATTCGAATCGATTTACCAACAAAATAATGAAGTTTTGAAAATTATACGAAGTATTATAATGACCTCAAAGAAAAACTCATAACTCATAATTTATAACTCATAACTACTTTGAGCGAAACCTTAGCCAGATACATTCCAGAGCATGCGGTAAAACCCGTTTTCGAACTTATTGTTGCCAATCAAGTGCACCTTAAGATTGTAAACGAGCGTCAGACGCGTCATGGGGATTATCGAAAAGGGTTAAGTGGAAAGCATGAAATCACGGTAAATTCAAATCTGAATAAATACAAGTTTTTGATTACGTTGATTCATGAAATTTCTCATTTAGTTGCGTTTGAAAAGTTCGGGCGAAACATCAAGCCGCATGGAAACGAGTGGAAATATTCTTTTCAACGATTGATGATTCCTTTCATTCGGCCAGAAATTTTCCCAAATCATTTGCTACCATTATTAGCGAGGCATTTCAAAAATCCCACAGCCAGTAGCGATACTGATGCCACATTAGCTTTAGCCTTGAAACAATTTGACCAACAAAATGATAAAAATTATGTGTTCGAAATTCCGTACGGTAGTGTTTTTCGTATCCAAAACGGAAAGATTTTTAAGAAAATTGCAGTAAGAACTAAGCGTTTTGAATGCCTCGAAATAAGTTCTGGAAAGACTTATTTATTCAATCCTAACGCTGAGGTTGAATTGTTGAAATCCAGTTAGTTTTACTCTTTCAAATATGCTTCTCGTACTTTTTTGAATAAATTAGAAGAGTAAACGAAGGCGACAACAGCTTCATTATCGGTTCTAAAAATTTCTTCTTTGTTTCCTTCCCACGCTTTCAAACCATCTTTCAGGAATAGAATTTTCTCTCCAATTTCCATCACAGAGTTCATATCATGCGTATTGATAACGGTTGTGATGTTGTACTCTTCAGTTATCTCTTTAATAAGATTATCAATCAAAATAGCTGTATTGGGATCTAAACCAGAGTTAGGTTCGTCACAAAATAAGTATTTGGGATTGTTTACAATAGCGCGCGCAATAGCAACGCGTTTTTGCATTCCACCTGAAATTTCAGATGGTAATTTTTTGTGTGCATCCGTTAGAGCTACTCTTTTTAATACAAAGTCTACACGCTCCTGAATTTTTTTATTATTGTCTTTGGTGAACATTCGTAACGGAAATCCAACATTTTCAGCCACAGTCATGGAATCAAACAAAGCACTTCCTTGAAAAACCATTCCTATTTCAGTTCGCAATTCTCGTTTTTCATCTGGATTTAATTCGGAGTAAATTCGGCCATCAAATGAAATAGTTCCAGATTCTGGTGTATGAATGCCCAAAAGACTTTTAAGTAAGACCGTTTTTCCAGATCCACTTTGTCCAATAATTAAATTTGTCTTTCCAGTTTCAAAAACCGTTGAAATACCTTTAAGAATTTTATTTCCACTAAATGATTTTTCTATATTTTTTACTTCTATCATGATCCTAGTAACAACTGCGTTAATATATAATTGAAAAGTATTATGGAAACCGATGTCCACACAAAGGATACAGTACTGGCTTTACCCACTTCTAGTGCTCCACCTTTCATGTAATAGCCATGAAAAGAAGGGATTGTTGCTAATAGCATTGCGAAAATTAATGTTTTGATAAAAGCATAAACGATATGGAACGGAATAAAGTCCATTTGGGTTCCATTTATAAACTCAGCGCTTGATATAAATCCGCCATAGACACCAGCCATCCAACCTCCTAGAACTCCCAGAAACATTGCGATTCCTATCAGAAACGGGTATAATAACAAGGCTATTATTTTAGGGAATACAAGGTAGTTTAAGGAATTTACTCCCATAACCTCTAAGGCGTCGATTTGTTCCGTAACCCGCATTGTTCCGATACTGGATGTGATAAATGACCCCATTTTCCCCGCCATAATCACGGAGATAAAAGTAGGAGCAAACTCTAATACTACCGATTGTCGCGTAGCAAAACCAATAAGGTATTTTGGAATCAAAGGATTAGTTAAATTTAAAGCTGTTTGAATGGCAACAACTCCTCCAACGAAGAAGGAAATGAAGGCAACAATACCAAGAGAACCGATAACCAAATCATCAATTTCTTTAAAAATTAGATTTTTCATTACGGACCATTTCGTCTGTTTATTGAAAATTTCTTTAAGCATTAGGAAGTATCTTCCTATTTGCGTTATATAGCGAATGAGCATCATAGATTTGTGAATATGGGCTAAATTACAAAAATTGTTAGGAGTTATCCCTTTTGATTCTGCTGTTTTTTGGTTTATAACGCTAAAAAAGCTTTTCTTTCATTTTCTTCAAGCGGTAGTTACGAATGAATTTTGCTTGTTCTGTTGTAACCAACAAAGGAGTTTTAGCCGCTTTAGCTTTCCAAAAACCCTTGATGTAATCTAAAAAGAGTAGCGGTTTCTTTTTCATCAATGCCAGTTTTGCCGAAGCTATGGAAGTGATAGTAAATCCGTAGCCTAAAGTATAAAACGCTTCTCCTTGTTTATAACGGGCCGTTTTGTTGTAATTAGCTCCAGTTGGTTTTAAATGTTTTACAATCAATGAAGCATCGGTAACGACTTTCCATCCGTAAAATTTTGATAATAATTCATCAACCGTGTCCCAACCCATAGCAGGTTTTAAATTCCCTATTTGTTGGAAACATTCTTTTCTATACGCTTTGAATGCCCCACGAATATGATCTTTATCAGTAAGATTTTCCAGAATCCATTCGCCATTTTTTTCGATGTAAGCGAATCCGCCAGCCATCCCTATTGTTGAATCTTTTTTGAAAATATTTAAAATAGTTTCGAAGTAATTGTTGGGTAAAATCAAATCTGCATCTAGTTTTACAATCACATCATAATTTTCGTCAAGTGTTTCGAAACCTTTAAGAAACGCCTGAATTACTTTGCTTCCCGGTAAATGTATCGCGCTTGAAGTTTTGTTTACTAAAGTGATAAACGGATTATCTTTAGCGTAAGCGGTAACGATTTCTGCAGTTTTATCCGTCGAATTGTCATTGACTATCACTACTTTTTTTGGTAAAACAGTTTGAGAAAGCAGAGAGTCTAAAGTTAAAGCGATAAAAGCTTCTTCGTTATGTGCCGGAATAACAATATAATAATTCATTTTTCTTGAGGGACTAAGTTTCTAAGATGCTAAAATTCTATGCTTAAAAATTGTAGAGTCTAGGCTCTCTTTCCTTCGGGAAGTGTTGGGGTTGAGATTTTTTCAGCGTAAATAATATAATATCTATTGGTAAATTTTCTCAATAAAGGACGAAGACCAAATTTCTTAACAGGATTTGTCCATTTTTCGCGGTCTATTATTTTCCAACCTGTTTTTTCTAGAAGCCAGTCTAATTGCCAATCTTCGAATTCATGATAATGTCTGTCCCACATATCGGTTTTGCTGCGATATGCTGGTGAAAACCACAAACGCAAAGGAATAGATATAAAAAGTTTGTCTGATTTTATTTCGCTTAAAATGGTGTATGGATTTAATAAATGTTCAAAGATTTCGAAAGCGGTTACCACATCTTTTTTTTGTGATGAAAAAACAGATTGGTCTTTGTCTAAGTCTTCTCCAGTTGTATTTGTCACTGAAAATCCCTCGGTTTTCATGATTTTAGAAAAAGGATTTTCAACGCCTAAATCTAGGATGGTTTCTGAAGTGGAGACGTGTTTTTTTAGAAATTCTAAAGTATGTTTGAATCTTTTATTGGGAAACGTTTTTTCGTACATGTTTTTTTGATTTTGCCGCATGGGCACGAAGGCACAAATATAGTAATAAATGTGTTTTTGGGCATTGTTTTTTAGCCCGGATGGGAATGAAAATCCCGGAGCTTCAAAATGTAGTTATTTAAAGGCGCAAAAAGCGACTAAAAGAAGCTTTCTTGCACCTTATAAAAACAAGTTTTGTAGTGAGGAATTGAAGTGTACAGCCGGATTAGCTCCTGATTGTTGTGTTCCTCTAAAAATTAATATCTGTAAACAAATGCGTTAATGTTCATTCCAGCTCCCACGGATGCAAAGATTAGAACGTCCCCTTTTTGTATGGATTGGTTTTCTATTTGTCCACGAATTAGTAGGTCAAAAAGAGTTGGAACGGTTGCCACACTGCTATTTCCCAGTTCGTGAATACTCATAGGCATGATGTCTTTAGGAACAGGTCTTTCGTACAATTTGTAAAAACGCTGTATTATTGCTTCATCCATTTTTTCATTGGCCTGATGGATAAGGATTTTCTTTACGTCATCAATACCTAATCCACTATTGTCAAGACAGTTTTTCATAGCTGCAGGCACTTGGCTTAATGCAAACTCGTAGATTTTTCGTCCGTACATTTTTATGTAGCGGGTATCAGGATCTAAGTCAGGATTGTATGATTTTCCAAAGAATAAATAATTAGCTTCGTCATTAGCATAGGTAGCACTTTCGTAAGCTAGCATTCCTGTTTCGTCATCAGAAGCTTCAATAATAGAGGCGCCAGCGCCATCAGAATAGATCATCGAATCTCTGTCATGCGCATCTACAACTCTAGAAAGTGTTTCTGAACCAATGACCAAACAGCGTTTTGCCATTCCTGATTTGATGAATGCATTGGCTTGAAGTACGCCTTCAATCCAGCCTGGACATCCAAAAAGAATATCGTAAGCGACACATCTTGGATTTTTTATTTGTAATTTATTTTTGACGCGAGTAGCTAAACTCGGAAGCATATCGGATTGAATTGTTCCGTGTTTTACATCGCCAAAGTTGTGTGCAAATATTATGTAATCGATTGTTTCTGGATCGATACCAGCATTTTCAATTGCTTTTTGAGAAGCAAGAAAAGCCAAATCAGATGAATTTAAATGATCTTCAGCATATCGCCTGTGTTCAATTCCGGTGATGCCCTTGAATTTTTTAATTACGACTTCGTTAGGATAACCAAATGCGGTTCCATCTTCATTCAAAAAAACATGTTCGCCAAAGTCAGTATTACTTACTTTTTTTTTAGGAATATAGCTTCCTATTCCAGCTATTTTTATTTTCATTGCGTTAAATTTCCAAAATTTGATGCTAATTTAATCATTAAAAATTTACTACACTCACAAAATTTACTATGCGTGCATATAATTATGAAATAATAGTTTATTGGCAAAAATATTGATTATTTCGTTACGAATTGTAAGTTTTGATGTGATTTTTATTTCATAAATCTATTAATCAAAAATTATGATTTTATTTTTTAAAGATTTTAATTAATAAGTTTAATAAAGTTTTTGTTTTTAAAACTAAAAAAAATGTCCCGATTTCTCGAGACATTTTAAGTTATAATTTAGCTTTCCATATAGGCTTCAATTGGAGCGCAGGAACAAACTAAATTTCTGTCACCGTACGCTTCATCTGCTCTACGAACAGTAGGCCAGAATTTGTTTTCGGTAATGTATTCTAATGGGAATGCTGCTGCTTCACGAGTGTATGGAAAATTCCAGTTGTCAATTGTTACCATCATCAAAGTATGTGGCGCATTTTTTAATACATTATTTGGATTGTCTAATGTAGCTGCTTCAATTTCTTTTCTGATAGCAATCATGGCATCACAAAAACGATCTAATTCTTCTAAGTTTTCACTTTCAGTAGGTTCAATCATTAAAGTACCTGCAACTGGGAAAGAAACAGTAGGAGCATGAAAACCATAATCCATTAATCGTTTTGCAATATCAGTTACTTCAATTCCTTTTTCTTTAAATGGACGGCATTCTAAAATCATTTCGTGTGCTGCACGACCCATTTCTCCAGAATATAACGTATCATAATGACCGTTTAATTTCTCTTTAATGTAGTTTGCGTTTAAAATTGCATATTCAGTAGATTTTTTTAAGCCTTCAGCACCAAGCATACAGATATAACCGTAGGAAATTAAACAAACCAAAGCAGAACCCCATGGTGCAGCAGAAATTGCCGTAATGGCGTTTTCTCCACCAGTTGGAATTACAGGATTTGTTGGTAAAAATGGAACTAATTGTGGCGCTACACATATTGGTCCTACACCAGGCCCACCACCTCCATGAGGAATAGCAAATGTTTTGTGTAAGTTCAAGTGACATACGTCAGCACCAATAGTTGCAGGATTTGTTAATCCAACTTGCGCATTCATATTCGCACCATCCATATATACTTGTCCGCCATTATCGTGGATTAATTGTGTAATTTCTTTTATGGCGCTTTCAAAAACACCATGAGTTGATGGGTAGGTAACCATCAAACATGAAAGATTGTCTTTGTGTAAAAGTGCTTTTTCACGTAAATCTTCTACGTCGATATTTCCGTTTTCCAATGTTTTTGTAACCACAACTTTCATTCCAGCCATTGCTGCAGATGCCGGATTTGTTCCGTGAGCCGATGATGGAATTAAAGCAATATTTCTATGGTGATCACCTCTTGATTGGTGGTACGCACGAATCACCATTAATCCGGCATATTCTCCTTGAGCTCCTGAATTAGGTTGTAAAGTAGTTCCGGCAAAACCAGTAATAACATTTAACTGTTGTTCTAATTTAGTTAACATTTCTTGGTATCCTTGCGCTTGGTCAAGTGGTGCAAACGGGTGAATGTTGTTCCATTGTGCCATACTTAAAGGCAACATTTCTGAAGCTGCATTCAGTTTCATGGTACAAGAACCTAGTGAAATCATCGAGTGATTCAATGCTAAATCTTTTCTTTCCAGCATTTTGATGTAACGCATCAAAGCGGTTTCCGAATGGTATTTGTTGAAAACATCGTGTTGTAAAAACGTTGATGTTCTGTTTATGTTTTCAGGAAAATGAATGGTTTCTGATAAACTTTCAATAGTGTTTACTGAAGCGCCATTTGCGGAAGCAAAAACACCAACAATTTTATTTAAATCAGCAATACTCGTCGTTTCATTTAAAGAAATTGAAATCGTATTGTCGTCTATGTAATAGAAATTAATTTCGTTTTCTTCAGCAATCGCTTTTACTTTTTTGGCATCAGCATTTACAACTATAGTGTCAAAGAAAGCGGTATTGGTTTGCTGATAGCCTAATTTTTCTAATGTATTTGCTAATGTAGCTGCAGATGCATGTACTTTATCTGCGATGTATTGCAATCCTTTTGGACCATGATATACGGAATACATTCCTGCCATAACAGACAATAAAACCTGCGCCGTACAAATATTTGATGTTGCCTTATCACGTTTAATGTGTTGTTCGCGGGTTTGTAACGCCATACGTAAAGCCCGATTTCCATCAGTATCAACAGTTACGCCTATGATTCTTCCCGGCATACTTCTTTTGTATTCTTCTTTTGTAGCAAAATAAGCTGCGTGTGGTCCGCCATAACCCAACGGAATTCCAAAACGCTGTGTAGTTCCCAGTACAACTGCTGCGCCCATTTCTCCTGGAGGAGTAAGTTTGACTAAACTCAAAATATCAGCGGCAACAGCAACTTTTATTTCGTTTTCAGCAGCTTTAGCTATAAATGCAGAATAATCATGAACTTGTCCAAATTTGCCCGGGTATTGTAGGATTGCTCCATAATATTCTGATGAAAAATCGAATGTTTCATGATTTCCAACTACTAATTCTACTCCTATTGGAGTAGAGCGTGTTTGTAAAACAGATAATGTTTGAGGTAATATTTCTTCAGAAACGAAGAATTTATTGATGTTGTTTTTCTTTTGGTCACGTGAACGAACATCAAAAAGTAATGCCATAGCTTCTGCTGCAGCAGTTCCTTCGTCCAATAAAGAAGCATTGGCTATTTCCATTCCGGTTAATTCGATAACCATGGTTTGGAAATTCAAAATAGCTTCCAGACGACCTTGAGCAATTTCGGCTTGATACGGTGTGTAGGCAGTGTACCACCCTGGGTTTTCAAAAACATTTCTTTGAATCACCGCGGGAATAATAGCTGCATTGTATCCTAAACCAATATAAGATTGAAAAACTTTATTTTTATTTCCTAATTTTTGGATGTGATTTGCAAACTCATATTCAGTCATTGCAGGCTCTAAATCTAAGTCAGATTCTAAACGAATATCACTTGGAATCGTTTCCTGAATTAATTGTTCCAGTGATCCTGCTCCAATGGTCTTCAACATGTGTTCTAGATCATTTTCTCTTGGGCCAATGTGTCTTAATGCAAAAGCGTCTGTTTTCATTGTATATAAAATGGGTTGTGTGTTTCTAGTTTTAAAGGCTGTAAAATTAAATATTAATATGCTATTAATTGCCTTTTTTAACTTGATTTTCTGTGAATTTTTCAACTAAAAGCCGTTCTTATTAACACTTTGATTAATTTTGTCTAATGAGGTTTTTTAAACTAATATTCAATTTTTATATAAATAGTAGTATTCACGTGGCTTTGTCGTGTTATGCCTTAGTGCTAATGACTCAACATATGTTCCACATTCCAGAAGGTGATGCAGTTGCTAACTTCGCTTTTTTTGGTACTATTGTAGGATATAATTTTGTAAAATATGACGCTTTGGCTCGAGCCAAAAAAATAAAGATGCGAAAGGAACTTAAAGCAATTACTTTGTTCAGTTTTTGGTCATTTATTTTGGTTGGATTTTATTTTTTTCAACTGGAACGCATTACTCAGATTGTTGCAATAGCTTTTTTGAGTGTCACATTACTGTACACGCTTCCCTTTTTTCCAAATAAAAAAAATGCAAGAAACTGGGCAGGAGTAAAGATTCATATAGTGGCGTTGTGTTGGGTAGGCGTAACGTTAGGATTGCCAATTTTAGATTCGGGTATCCTGATTTCTTCGGACTTTTATCTAAAATGTTTGCAACGTTTTATTCTGATTTTTGTCTTGGTTCTAATTTTTGAAATCATTGATTTGACAAATGATGATCCGCATCTTAAAACCGTTCCGCAACAAATAGGAGTGAAGCGCACGAAAAATCTGGGATACATTTTATTGATAATTTTTTGTGTATTGGAACTTTTCAATAGCAATGTCAATGGCATTCTCAATTTGCAATTCTTATCGCTTCAATTGTTATTGATTTTTGCAATTGCTATTCTAGTAGCTTTGTTTCTGGCTTTCGCCAATGAAAAACGCTCTAAATATTACACTTCTTTTTGGGTAGAAAGCATTCCTATAGCTTGGTGGCTGTTGCTGTTGTTATTTTAAAAAGCACTTAATTGGTGAATACGTTCACCAATAAAAATATAAATTTGGTGAATAGGATATTTTTCCACTGTTGATTAAAGAGAATTTCAGCGCCTTTTTGAAATAGTTTGGGCTTTTATTTAGGCGATGTGTCGGGTTTTACGGCTTGCTTTCAGACAGCATTTTCAATACTTTATTTCTTTCGAGAATAAAATTAATCATGTGGTTTTTTAGAAACAAAAAATCAAATAATTCTCCAAAAAAACCATAAGGTACTTCGTAATGTATTTTATCTTTCATAATGGTTAATCCATTTTTTTTGTAAAAAATATGTTCATGACGAAAAGATTTGAATTTTCCTTCCTCCATTTCATCCACAAAATAATCATAGTGATTCATAGCGGTTATTCGGCTTTTGTGTGTTAGGTAAAAACCAAAATGTTTACCGCGCCAAGTTACAGTTTCGTTATAATTGATTAGACCGGAAGTGACTCCGTCAATGGCTATTTCGTTTGTACGACTGGCAGATTTTTGATGCACATCAATGTCTCTGGATATATCGAAAACAGTTTGTATAGGTGCCTTTATTTGAGTCCGAATTTTTATTCTGGTCATTACAATTATAATTTTCGTTTGTCTTCAATTGTAATTTTCGAGCCAATGGCAAGAAATACAGAAGTGGGTTTTAAATCTTTAATAAATGCAAATTCTTCTCCGTAAACTCCTTCAAAATCAATCACGGATTCGTTTTTAGTCACTTCATATTGTTGCCATCTGGGATGGGTGACTTGGTATTCAAAAGTTTCGTTTTCATTGATTTTGGTATAGCCAAAATAATGCTCCGTAATAAACTCAGCTTCAGAATCGGGTTCAATTGCAATGGGATTTTTTTGTGTTGCTACCTGAATGGTATTCCAATTATTGTTAACCTTCCATTGGTATATAAATTCTCGAGAGTTTTCATTAACTTTCAGAGTATGTTTCATGGGCAAAGTTCGGTAATGCTCGTTGTAAAATGTATTAGCAACAAATGAAATCGCATATTTTGGAACAATTTCGCTGATAAAAACCGCACCTCTTTTCCAGGCTCCGTTTTCAAATCGTTTCACATAAAACCGAAGATTGACTTCTTCAAAATCAGAATGAAAAGGAATTTTTATTCCTAAAACACGAACGTTTTCAAATAAGAAACCAATAAAACTAACATAACATTTGCCATTCCACAAGTCTATCTCCGTTCCCTTTGGGACATATTTTTGTAGAATTTCGGAATTAACTTCATAATTAATCATGGCTAAATTATTCCACTCTGCTTTTAAGAAACTCATTTTTTCTTGGATTTAAATTTTTGTAACGGTATTGATAGTTTATTAAAAAACCCGAAGCCTGTTACTTCGGGTTTTCAATAAATATGTTTCTATAGTAATCCTGCTCTTCGTAACAAAGCTTCCGGCTTTGGTTCCTGTCCTCTGAAGCGTTTGTACAAAATCATCGGGTGTTCTGTTCCTCCTTTGGAAAGTACGTTTTCCTTAAATTTGGTAGCCACTTCTTTATTGAAAATACCTTTTTCTTGAAAATATTCAAAAGCATCGGCATCTAATACTTCGGCCCATTTGTAACTGTAATAACCGGATGAATAGCCACCCTGAAAAATATGAGAAAATGAAGTACTCATTGCATTTTCTTTTACTTCAGGATACAATTGTGTGGCTGCGAACTGTTCGGTTTCAAAAGCTTTGATGTCTTTGATATTCGAAGGGTCTTGTGCGTGCCATCCCATATCCAATAATCCAAAACTCAATTGGCGCATAGTTGCCATTCCTTCCTGAAAACTTGCACTTTCTTTGATTTTATGTACTAATTCCATCGGAATCATTTCGCCAGTTTCATAATGATACGCAAACAATGCTAATGCTTCCGGTTCGTAGCACCAGTTTTCCATAATCTGACTTGGTAGTTCTACAAAATCCCAATAAACCGAAGTTCCAGATAAACTTGGATAAGTAGTGTTAGCTAACATGCCATGTAAGGCGTGACCAAACTCATGAAACAAAGTAGTGACTTCATTAAAAGTCAATAATGATGGTTTCGTTTCTGTCGGTTTTGTAAAATTACACACAATAGAAATATGTGGTCTTTCGTTGCTTTCTTCTTTTATGTATTGTGATTTAAAAGAGGTCATCCAAGCACCGTTGCGTTTGCCTTTTCTTGGAAAGAAATCAGCATAAAAAACAGCAACCAGTTGGTTGTCTTCATCTTTTACTGCGTATGTTTTTACTTCTTCGTGGTATTTATCCACGTCGAAAATTTCCTCAAAAGTGATTCCGAATAATTTTTGCGCTACAGCAAAAGCACCGTCTAGCACTTTTTCTAATTGAAAATACGGCTTTAATATTTCATCATCTAAGTTGAATAATTGCTGCTTCAATTTTTCGGAATAATAGGCGCCATCCCATTTTTCTAATTGGTCAATTCCGTGTTGCTCTTTTGCGAATGCAGTCAATTGTGCAAATTCTTTTAAAGCAGCTGGTTTGGCTTTTTCTAATAAATCATTCGAAAATGTTTTTACTTTCTCCGGACTTTCAGCCATTCTTTCCTCAAGCACAAAATGAGCGTGTGTGGCATAACCTAAAACTTGAGCTCTGTCAAAACGCAATTTGGCAATTTTTAGCACAATTTCTTGATTGTCAAATTCGTTGTTTTGAAAACCTTTGGCACCAAAAGCAATTGCCATTTTCTTACGTAACTCACGATTGTCAGCGTAGGTTACAAACGGAACATAACTAGGATAATCTAAAGTAAAAATCCAGCCTTCTTTTTCTTGGCTTTTAGCCAAAGAGCGTGCAGCTTCGATTGTTCCTTCAGGTAAGCCGGCTAAATCGGATTCATTTGTAATATGCAATTGAAAGGCTTGGGTTTCTGCCAAAACATTTTCGCCAAACTGCAAACTCAATTTTGATAATTCTTTGTCGATTTCTCGCAATTGATTTTTTTTGTCTTCTGGCAAATTGGCTCCGTTTCTGGAAAAGCTTTTGTATTTTTTGTTTAAAAGTGTGGTTTGCTCCGGATTGAGATTCAGTTTTTCTCGTTGCTCATATACTGTTTTTACTCGGGCAAATAAATCAGGATTAAGACGAACATCGTTTCCAAATTCAGACAATAAAGGTGAAACTTCCTGAGCGATTTTTTGAATTTCGTCATTGGTTTCTGCTGAATTCAAGTTGAAAAAAATACTTGAGATTCTGTCCAAAACATCTCCACTGAACGCTAATGCTTCAATCGTGTTCTCGAAAGTAGGTTGTATAGGATTTCGTACAATTGCATCGATTTCGGCTTTTGCTAATTCGATTCCTTTTTGAAAAGCAGGAAGAAAATCTTCATTTTTAATTTTCGAAAAAGGCGCAGTGTTATATTTTGTATTGAAATGGTGTGTTAAAATGCTCATTTGTATTAATAATAAAATAATTCCATGTTTAAAGATATCAAAGGTACGGATTTAATAAAAAAAATGAGGTTGTAGACGGAATTGATTTAGATCTAAATAGCGGATTGTAAACTGTTATTTAAATGTTATTTATTTCGTTTGGCGGTAATAAAGCCTTAAATTGTAAAAAAATGATTGATTTAATAAAAGACCAATCGAGAAAAAATTAATAAAGTAAAAGAAAAGATGGATTATCAAATTACAATAAATAGAACAAATACTGTTGATGAGGTTGAGGAGTATTGGACAAATGAGGATTATATAGAACTTTTAGAAAAGTTTGATTATCCTGATGCAGCGGATGCTGAGCCTTCTACCTTGAGAGAGTTATTGTTTATGGCAATTTCTGATTTTGAAGCTAGAGACGCTGCGGTTGTAATGTTAGAATATAAGTTAGCAGAGGATTTGAATGAAGGTCAGATTCAGCAAATTTCAAATGATATGTTCTTAGATAAAGTTTGTGAAGAATATCCTGAAATTGGGTTGCATGCAAAATTGTTTCATATCAATCAATTGCTTTTTAAAGCGTACAATGGTACTTTTCCTAATGCAAAAGCTACTATTATTGAATGTAGCTTGGCTCCTGCTGAGGGTAAAAATGAAAATGAATTGACTAAAGAAAGTATTTTAAAATTGTTAAATAACGGATTGTCAGGCAGTAATTTAATCAAAAGATTATTTGACAGCCAAATGTCGGAAAACGCACCTTTCCCAGAAGCCGAAGATATTTTATGGGATGTGAAGACCACCGATAATGTGAATTATACGATTATGACCTCTGAATATTGGATGAGCAAAGACGATATCATTGCATCAGAATTTGGAGGAGTACTTGAAATTGCGGTTGATGCGGAATAACTTTTTTATAAGTAAATAATTGAAAAAAGCTCCATCAAGGAGCTTTTTCTATTTTTGGATACTTTCAGAAGCAATAGTAACAGCTTCTTTCAGTCCTATTTTATATTTAATTACTTTTTCTAATACACTGTTGTTGTGACTTCCTATAATTTGAGCAGCAAGAATCCCTGCGTTTTTTGCTCCATTAAGTGCAACTGTTGCAACGGGAACGCCACCAGGCATTTGAAGAATGGATAAAACACTATCCCATCCATCAATGGAATTGCTTGATTTTATAGGAACGCCAATTACTGGGAGTGGGGACATCGAAGCTACCATTCCAGGTAAGTGTGCAGCGCCGCCAGCACCAGCAATAACTACCGAGATACCACGAGTGTGTGCGTTCTGACTAAAATCAAATAGTTTTTCAGGTGTTCTGTGTGCCGAAACGATGTCGACTTCTATTTCTATATCAAATGCTTTTAGGATATCTATGGCTTCTTGCATGATTGGCATGTCTGAGATGCTTCCCATTATTACGGCTACTTTCATTGTTTCTTATTTTAATTGTTTAAGCATTATATAAATTACATACATGAAAAAGACTATTGCAATTATTGTAATTAAAATTGATAGAAAACTTAAAATTCTTTTTCCTAAATATTCATTTTTATCAGTCAGCGCATTATAATCTTTTCTGATATAATGTGAGTTATCATAAACTCTAAAAAAATTGAAAAGCGTATCTAAATAATCCATTCTTTATTTTATTGTATGATTATTTCTTGTTTAGGAAGACAAGTTGGTAGTTAGACA
Source organism: Flavobacterium glaciei (assembly GCF_003350545.1). Lineage (GTDB taxonomy): Bacteria > Bacteroidota > Bacteroidia > Flavobacteriales > Flavobacteriaceae > Flavobacterium > Flavobacterium glaciei. Next base: position 382,830 of record NZ_QQBA01000001.1, on the reverse strand, counting down.
ATAAACTACCAACTAAAAACTAATTACTAAACACTTATCACTCTTATCGTATTCTTCACCTCTTCTGCAATTCTTCGTGCTTCATCTATGTCTTCATTTACGATGGTTACATGTCCCATTTTTCTAAAAGGACGTGTTTGTTTTTTTCCGTAAATGTGTGGTGTAACACCATTCCAGCCTAGTATTTTTTCGATATTTTCGTAGACTACATTCCCGGAAAAACCTTCGGAACCTACTAGGTTTACCATAATTCCAGCTACTTTACTGTCCGTGTTTCCTAAAGGTAAATCAAGAATTGCACGCAAGTGATTTTCAAATTGGGATGTATAACTGGCTTCAATAGAGTAGTGACCGGAATTGTGTGGGCGAGGAGCCACTTCGTTTACGAGGATTTCATCGTCTTCAGTTTGAAACATTTCAACGGCTAATAATCCCACATGATTGAATTTTTCGGAAACATTCAATGCGATTGCTCTTGCTTTTTCGGCTACTTTATCATCAATTCGAGCAGGGCAAATTACGTATTCCACTTGGTTGGCTTCGGGATGAAATTCCATTTCCACCACAGGATATGTTTTTATTTCACCAGACGGATTGCGACAAACAATAACGGCCAATTCATTTTTGAACGGAACCATTTCTTCTGCAATACATTCTACATTGGCTAAATTGTCTAAGTCCGAGATTTGTCGAATAACTTTAACGCCATTTCCATCGTAACCAAATTCAGTACATTTCCAGACAAACGGAAGTTTTATTTTAGAATCTAAAATATCAACAATTAGACTTTTTAGATTCTCAAATCGCTTGTAATTTGCGGTTGGAATTGCGTGGTTTATGTAAAAATCTTTCTGAATTCCTTTGTTTTGAATCAGTTTCAACGTTTTTGGCGAAGGAAACACTTTTAATCCTTCTTCTTCTAGTTTTACTAAAGCTTCCAGATTAACCAACTCAATTTCAAAAGTCAAAACGTCTACTTTTTTACCAAAATTATAAACCGTTTCAAAATCCATTAAATCACCTTTAAAGAATTGATTACAGGCAATCTTGCATGGCGCTTCATCACTTGGATCAAGAACAAGAGTTTGTATGTCGAATTTTCGGGTGTCAAACAACAGCATTTTGCCGAGTTGTCCGCCGCCTAGAATTCCCAATTTAAAATCAGAAGAAAAATAATTCATGGTGTAGTTGTATGTTTATGCAAAGATACTTTATAATGATTAAATAGGGAAATGCTATTTTATTTTCTTCGGAATTTCTGTGCTGACTTTTACTATTTTCAGTACATTTTTAGTTGCTTTTTTATGAAATTTACTTAAAAATACAAATTAATGTCCATTTATCAATTCACAAATCCGAATTCTGTATCTTTGCACATTATTTTAAAAACGAAATTAATGATACAACTTCACGATAAACAATTTGTTCCGTTTATTTCTGCCCAAGAAATTGAATTTGCCATTGCTAAAATGGTTGCGCAAGTAGAAGCTGATTTTGCTGATGAAACGCCGGTATTTGTAGGAGTATTGAATGGAGCTTTTATGGTGGTTTCGGATTTTATGAAAAAATACAAAAGACCATGTGAAGTATCTTTCATCAAAATGGCATCTTACGAAGGAACTTCTTCAACAAACGAAGTAAAACAGTTAATAGGTATAAATCAAGATTTAACTGGGCGTTCTGTTGTCATAATCGAGGATATAGTTGATACGGGAAACACATTAGTAGAACTAAAAGAATTATTCAAAAAACAAAATGTAAAACATTTTAAAATAGCAACACTTTTTTTTAAACCAGAAGCATACGCAAAAGACATCAAAATAGATTATGTGGGAATTAGAATTCCAAATAAATTTATTGTGGGTTTTGGCTTAGACTACGATGGATTAGGAAGAAATTTACCAGAAGTATATAAACTAAAAGAATAACGACTCAACGATATGACTAACATTGTTTTATTTGGAAAACCAGGTGCTGGTAAAGGAACTCAAGCAGAGTTTTTGAAAGAAAAATACAAATTAACACATATATCAACTGGTGATGTATTCCGTTTTAATTTAAAAAACGATACAGAACTGGGAAAACAAGCAAGAGTATTTATGGATGCTGGGGATTTAGTTCCAGATGAATTGACTACAAAAATGCTGATTGATGAGGTAAATAAACACCCGGATACTAATGGGATTTTGTTTGATGGATATCCAAGAACAATTTCTCAAGCTGAAGCCTTAGACGCATTTCTTACCTCAATAGGTTCTAATGTAGCAGCTACAATAGCACTGGAAGCGGATGATGAGATTTTAGTAAAACGCCTTTTGGAAAGAGGAAAAACAAGTGGTAGAATTGACGATCAAGATGAGGAAAAAATCAGAAATCGCTACCAGGAATACAATGAAAAAACAGCCCCTTTAATGAGTTATTATGAGGCCCAAGGGAAATTTCATGCCGTAAACGGAATAGGTTCAATCGCTGAAATTACAGAAAGAGTTAGCAACGTCATTGATAATTTATAGGAGCAATTCCAGCTGTACATTACAAGTCCTCGTCAAAAAATCTATTTTTCTAAGCCCAAAAAAGGAGCTTCCTTTAGTCGCTCTTTTTTGACAAGAAAAATTAGCTTTTTTACTGAGGCATTTTCATTACCATCTGGGCTAAAAGATGAGGTGCCAAACAACCGATTTCTCATAAGTAAAATTTAGGAATCACACTTTAACATATAAACGAAATAATTAAAAAATTGGAAATACTAATAATATTTTTTCTAATACTACTAAATGGGGTTTTCTCAATGTCAGAAATCGCATTGATTTCAGCACGAAAAAACAGATTAGAGACCGCAGCAAAAAAAGGAAATAAAAGTGCTAAAATCGCATTAGATTTAGCCAACTCTCCTAACAAGTTTTTGTCAACCGTACAAATCGGAATTACTCTTATAGGAATTCTTACCGGTATTTACAGTGGAGATAAAATAACGGTTGATGTAGAAATATTTGTAAGTGGCTTTGAGTTTTTAAAACCATACGCACATTCTGTAGCAGTAGGATTAGTAGTTGTGGTACTAACTTTTTTCTCACTGGTTTTGGGTGAATTGGTACCAAAAAGAATTGGACTCAACCATCCCGAAGCTATCGCAAAAGCAGTGGCGTTACCTATGAAAATTGTGTCAATAATCACGGCACCTTTTATCTGGTTATTAACGCATTCAACTGATTTTTTATTGAAAATTTTGCAAATAAAACCAACAGCAGACGGTAAAGTTACTGAGGAAGAAATAAAAGCAATTATCAAAGAAGGAACTGAAGGAGGAGAAGTACAGGAAATAGAACAAGATATTGTAGAGCGTGTTTTTCATATTGGGGACAGAAAAATAAACTCATTGATGACACACAGGAAATCAGTGATGTTTTTGCCGTTGCATTCTAATAAAGAACAGGTTAAGGAATTTATGCTCAAAGAATTACATTCTATTTATCCAGTTTACGGTGAGAATTTTGATGACATTGTTGGAGTGGTTAACTTGAAAAATATTTTTTCTCATTTTGAAAATGAAAATTTTAATTTAGTAGATATAATGACCGAAGCACCTTTTATGATGGAGCAAACAACGGCTTATGTCGCTTTAGAAAATTTTAAAAAATCAGGAATTCATTATGCTTTTGTATCGGATGAATATGGTGTTTTTCAAGGAGTTATTACACTGAATGACATTCTGGAAGCACTTGTGGGTGATGCTTCTGATTTTTATAAAGATGATTTTCAGTTGATAGAAAGAGAAGATGGATCGTGGCTGGTAGACGGACATTATTCATTACACGATTTCTTGACCTACTTTGAATTAGACGAATTAATCAATGATTATGAAGTGACTACCGTAAGCGGACTAATAATGACAGAACTCTCTCATATTCCAAAACAAGGGGAGAAATTAGTCTGGCAAAAATTTGAGCTAGAAGTTATCGATATGGATGGCGTGAAGATTGATAAAGTGATGGTGAAGGCGATTAAATTATAAAAATAGATGTAAGTTTAAAGTTTGAATATATTCAATCTGAAAGCTGAAATCTGAAATTAAAAAAAATGACAGAAGGGAATTTTGTAGATTATGTTAAAATATATGTTTCATCCGGTAAAGGAGGAAAAGGGTCTACGCACTTGCACAGAGAAAAATTTATTGAAAAAGGTGGGCCAGACGGTGGTGATGGTGGCCGTGGGGGGCATGTATATTTAGTTGGAAACAAAGGTCTATGGACATTGTTTCACTTAAAATTTGCACGTCATATCAAAGCAGGAAATGGTGGAGATGGAAGTGGTGACAGAAGTACAGGTGCCGATGGTGATGATAAATACATTGAAGTACCATTAGGAACCGTAGTAAAAGATAAAGAAACTGGAGAAATATTATTTGAAATCACTGATGATGGTGAAAAACAAATTCTCTCTCGTGGTGGAAAAGGTGGTTTAGGAAACTGGCATTTTAGAAGTTCGACAAACCAAACTCCAAGATACTCACAACCGGGTTTACCAGGGGTAGAAATGGATGTTATTTTAGAACTTAAAGTGCTTGCCGATGTAGGCTTGGTGGGTTTTCCTAATGCAGGAAAATCAACCTTGTTATCTGTGTTGACATCAGCAAAACCAAAAATTGCTGATTATCCTTTTACAACTTTAAAACCTAACCTTGGAATTGTTGCTTACAGAGATTTTCAATCCTTTGTAATTGCTGATATTCCTGGAATAATTGAAGGTGCTGCCGAAGGAAAAGGGCTTGGACATTATTTTTTACGTCATATTGAACGTAATTCGACGTTGTTGTTCTTAGTTCCTGTTGATACGCCAGACATCAAAGCTGAATACGATATTTTGGTAAACGAATTAACTAAGTACAATCCTGAAATGCTGGATAAAGAGCGTTTACTAGTGATTTCTAAATGCGACATGCTGGACGACGAGTTAAAAGCAGAGTTAAAAACAGAGCTTGATGTTGCTTTCAAAGATATTCCTTATATGTTTATTTCTTCTGTTGCTCAGCAAGGTTTGACAGAATTAAAAGATAAATTATGGAAAATGTTGAATGACTAATTCTTGATTTTAAATACATATTGAAAACCGTCTCGTAAAAAAATGCGAGACGGTTTTTTTATTGTTATTTCTCACTAGTTTTTATCCTGATTCCTTGAGTATGATTAGTAAATTCAGGAGCATACATACTTTGAATAGTTGTAATTCCATTAGAGAATTCGCCACTATTATTTATACGAATATCATACTCTAAAATATAAGTACCTTTATTTATTTGGTCAAAAAAGAAATGAGTTGCGGCATCTTTTGTGCTTTTATAAAAACCCAATCCACCTTTGTATTGGTAAGCGGACAGTACATCTACGGGTTCAAAACAAGAAGCGCGCATATCTTTTAAATGCACAAATTCCATATCTTCTTTAGCAGAAATTACTAGTCTCACGGTTACTAAATCACCGATTTTTAATCGATTAGTAGAGTTGATTGGTTCCGATGTTTCGCCTTTCTCAGTATTTTTCTTTACATATAATTCTTTGGAAACGGATAATGCAGTATTAGAGTTAGTTTTTATTTTGTCTAATTCTTCAAAGTATTGCCAGTAAATACCACCAAAACCTGGAACTTTCGATTTGTTTTCAATGGAAATCGTTGCCATTGCTTTTTTGATTTCTTCTGCTTTCCAATTGAGTTTTACGTAACCTGTTTCTGCTTCTTTTTCGTTTTCAGCTAATTTTTTAGTCAATATTTTCTCGGTTCCAATTTTAAAAATTGTGTTGTCTTTGATGCTCAACCAATCCGTTCCTTGCATCAATAAAGCATAAATTGCTTCCGTAGTGGATTTTGTAGTGGGCCAGTTTTTAGTCTGTTTGTTTTTTAATAACCAAACCTTCATTGCGTTTACTGATTTAATGTCAGAATCGATTTCGGTGAAAGCCTCAATCAGTAATGCCTGAGTCTCGATAGGCGCTTGATACCAATACCATCCGGATTTATTGGCAATCCAGTACATTCCCCAATTTTCGTTGGTAGAGGCGGTTTCTTTTAAATTTTCTAGAATTTTTTTGGCAGTTTCTTTTTCGCCAAAGCGATTTAAAGTCAAAGCAGCCAATCCTTTTTCGTATAATGAATATGTCAACCAATCTTTTTTAGCGGTTTCGAGATATATTTTTGTTGCTTCTTTTAACGTGTCCGAAAGCGGATAATTTTCAAGGTAAAAACTTCGGGTGTATAAATAATGCAAATCAGAATAGGGATTAATCCAAATGAATCTGTCAGTCGATTTTAAATTATCTGTTCTGGTTTTATAATATTGTAAAAACTTTTGGTCTAAAAATGGAATTCCGGTTGTAGCAATTTCTTTAATTTTATTAGTATTCTTTTCAGTATTGCTTAATTTCGAAAGATGCCCTAAACCTGCCAAAATATGTCTGGTTATGTATTCGTTTTCGGGACTTCCTTCAAACCAAGCAAATCCTCCCGAAGCATTTTGTTTTTGTTTCAGCTTATCAAAAGTAGCTTCTTGTGCATTTTTCAATTTATCTAATTCAAAAAGTAACGCTAAATTTTTCTTCTTTTCATCTTCGCTTTGCACATCATTCAACCAAGGCGTTTCAGCAAGAATTATTGATTTTAATTCTTCGTTGTCTTCCAGTTTAGCATTTAATTTTCCATTCTTTCTCCAATTTTCGAATAGATTAGCGATTTTTGGATTGCTGTTAATGATTTCCGAAGCCAAAGCATTCGAATAATATCGGGCAAAGGTTTGCTCCGCACTTTCGTGTTCGAATTCCATCAAATAGGGTAGGGATTGAATGGCAATCCAAACTGGATTTGATGTATATTCTAACGTAAACTGATGGTTTCTTAAAGTGGTCGAACTGTTATTTTTTAGGTTTTCGAAGGTGTATTCTTTCTGCGAATTTTCTCGAACCCAAATGGGAATGCTTTCTGTAACCAGCAAATTATTAGTCAAAACGGGAAGTATGTTTTCTTCGCCATCCGAAAAGTTTCCTGCTTTCGCCAAAATTTTATACTGAACACCTTGCAGGCCCCCTGGAATATAAATTTTCCAACTCACGACGGTATTACCTAAAGGAGCAATTTTGAAGTTTTGTGCTGTATTATCATTTCCCATTTTGGCATCGATTGGTTGCATTGTTGTCGCATCAAAGAGTTGCAAAAGAGCAATTCCAGTTTTGGCTTCATTAGTAATGTTTGCCACCTTTGCCGTGATGACTATCGAGTCTTTTTCTCTGAAAAAACGAGGGAAATTTGGCGTAACCATCAACTCTTTTTGAGTTATGACACTTTTTTCTAAATAACCAGAAACAGCCTCTTTGTTGTGTGCCAATAATCGGAGTTTCCAAGCGGTCAAAGCCTCAGGCGAAGTAAAATTGAAACTTACTTTTCCTTTCGCATCTGTTTTTAAATTCGGATAAAAGAAAGCAGTTTCCGAGAGATTTTTTCTGGCTTTTACTTGAGTCAAGGCTTCTAATGCTTTTTTGGTAGTGATAATAATAACGCCGTTAGCTCCTTTGGTTCCATATATCGCAGTTGCTTTTTCGCCTTTTAGAACATCAACAGTAATAATATCGCTTGGAGAAATTAATCTGAATTGTTCTTCAGTTGTTGGTTCGCCATCAACGATATACAAGGCATTTTTGTAATTACCTGAAATACTGGAGTTACCTCTAATTGTTATTCCACTAGCTTTTCCTTCTAATTTTATTTCGATTCCTGCAGTATTGTAAACTTGATTATCTACTTCCTCTACTACTTGAGGAGAATAAGCCAATGATTTTTTACTTCTGTTTATTCCGTAACCCACAACAACTACCTCTTCTAGACTATTCCCGGATTCCTCTAACTGAACATCAATTATGTTTGAGTCAATCGTGATTTTTTGAGATTCGAACCCAATGTAAGAGAACGTTAGTTCTTCGCCAGTTGCTGCTTCTATTTGGTAATAGCCATCAAAATCAGTTGATGTGCCTCGTTCTAGCCCATTCACAATAATACTCACGCCCGCTAATGGTCCTTGATCGTCGGAAACAATTCCTGAAATCATTTTTGCATTTAGGGGTTTTTTACTTTTACTGTTTAGCTGTTTTTGATATTCTTTGATTTGCTGTGTTGTGAAAGAATCGTTGATGTTAAAACCAAACCACATTAGTTTGATAGTTTCATCATTAAGTTCAATTCTATTCAAAATAGGATTCAGATTTCGAATATAACTCGATGTATTATCAAATCCTAAACTCATTCTAAAGTTAGCAGTGTTGTAGTTATAGTCATTAAATTTCAAACCATTCCAGTCACTTTTGGCAAACTGATCTAACGAGCTGTCATACATTGAGGCTAAAACTTCAGCTTCTTTTGGACTTTTAAATGTTTTTAGTTGAAACGACCAATTTTCAATGTTTCCTGGTTGTAATTTGTTTCTGAAACTTTCAATTGTGAATTCTAATTTTGGTTTGTCTTCTTTGAGAAATACTTCTAATTGGTCAGTAAATTTTTGATTTTCGAATACGCTTTGAAAACCTATTTTGATGCTCCTTTCGAATTCCTTTTTTAGTGGAATTTTTATAATGATTTCATTATTTTGTAAGTGAAAAGTATCTTCAAAATATAGGTAACTTTGGTAATTTCCGGTGGTGTTAATATACAGTTCCGGAATCACAGACGTTAATTTTACTAAAACAAATCCATCTTTTTTAGCATCAGAATTTATTTGTTCAGCGGTGAATAGTTTAGCTGGATTAAATTTGTCTTTGCTTTGTATCAATTGGAAATTAGAACTGGTTTCAATTGGATTTTCAAAAGCATCTTTAGCCGAAAAAACTACTTTATAATTCCCGGATTTGTAATTAGAAATAAAATCTAATAGTAATTTTTTGTCTTTTTCAGTGTCTATTTTTTTTGAATACACTAAAGTTTCGTTTGGCTTTACAGTTTTTTGGTTTTCGTTATTTTCAAAAGGAAATAATCGTTCAAAATCTTCTTTCAAAATGGTTTCGATTTCAGGTTTTGAAAAAACTCTGGATTTGAATTTGTTTGAAAATGGACTTACATAATAGAGTCTGATTTCGCCTTTGGCAGCTAAAAATTCTCCATTAAGATTGGTACTCTTTAGTTCAATTTCATTTTTATTTTTGGTTTCAATTCGGTTTGGGATAGTTGCGGTAAGTGTCAAAGAATGGTAGCCAACCCTCACGGTTGTTTGGGTTTGGTGGGTTTCTCCATTATTATCAGTAACAGATGCTGAAATATAATATTCAAAAATGGGTAACTGTTCTTTTGTTGCATTTTCAAATGGTTTGGCGATAAAATTTATTTCAAATTTTCCTGAAGCATCTGTTTTAGTTTCTCCAAGTAAAATAGTTTCGGACTTCCCATTTAGGTTGTAATAGTAACCGTTGTTTAGGGTGTACGGAATAAGTTTGACGTTGTAGGTTACTTTTGCATCGGAAATGTTACTTCCGGCAAAAGCTTTGGCAAGTCCTTCTACGCTTACTTTTTGATTTACTTGATGGGTGTTTTTAAAAGGCTCGAAAGTAACTTCAAATTTAGGACGTTTGTATTCTTCCACTCTGAGGAATATTTCAGAATTAACAAAATTTATAGTATCCCAAAACTGATGTTGATCATTTGTTTGAACAATAACGAAATTTTTATTAGTATCGGGTTTGTTAGCTGTCATTCGGAAATTTCCTGTCAGTCCATTTTTTGGCAGCATAAATTCCCCAGAGAATGAACCGTATTCATTGGTAACTATGTCAAATTGTTTAAAAACAGTACGGTTTGGGTCTTGTATTGTAATTTTGAAAGCTGTTTTTCCAACAATAGTTGTTTTGTCTTTTTCTTTTCGAAAAGCAATTCCTTTATAGTAAACCGTTTGGCCTGGACGATAAATGGCGCGGTCCAAATAAAATTCAACTTTGCCTTTTGCTTTCTCGTTTTTATGATTTGTATAATCATTGTTATATCGAGTGTAATTGTTCAACAACAGCGAATCGTTTTCTGTCGTAAATTCTGTAAGCCTATAATCACGCTCTTTAATTTTTTTTAGGTACGTTGCTATACCGTTTTTGTCGGTTTTAATAGTTTGATTTAATAATGCTATCGAAACATTTTCTAAAGGTTTCCCAGTTTTTCTGTCTAATACTTGATATACTTCTTTCTTATCGTTTTGTGAATTGAAAACTGTAATGTTTGAAATTGTAATGGTTTCATAAGCAAATGCTTTTGTATTCTTGATGTCAGAATCACTTTCAAAATATACCAAATAACTTCCTGTTTTTAATGGCGGTAAAAGTACTTCAGTGCTGTATTCGAAATAATTATTCTTTTTTTCAAGTTCATAGTTTTTAGATGCAATTGCTTTTTTGTTTTTAATTATTGCAGCTACTAAACTGTCTTTTTTATAAGGGGAGTTTAGGAAGTCTTTATTCGTATTTTGGTCGATTTTAAAGAAAGAAATCGAAAGACGATTTAGATTTTTGTACTGAACAAAAGCCCTTATATTTTCATCAGTATAACTGAATTTTTGAAGTTCAATTTTCAATGATTTGGAACTAATATTTTGTTTCTTTTGTAGTGCCAGTTTATGAGCATTTGAACGATTATTAATGCTTATAATGCTGTCAAGAGTAGCAACGGCTCTAATATTATAATCAGGATGTATTTCTTTAGAAGCTAGATTGTAGAGAATAGTGGCTTTTTCAAATTGTATTTTTTGGGTCAAAATTAGGTCTTTGGATTCTTTTTGCATTGTATTTAAGGATTTCATAAATGCTTCATCAGAATCAAGTAAAACGCGATTACAAAATTGAATTCTTTCGAATTGATTTTCTAAATTTGGTGCATTTTTCTCTTGTTTTTGATACAAATCAAGCACTTTTTTTAGTTTTTCATTTTTTACAAAAGCAAAATTAAGTTGTAAAAAAGATGCTGAATTTCCTAAAAGTTCCTTTTCATACGATAAAAATTCCTTTTTTTGAACTTCCCAATGAGGAATCAGCGGAGTAAGTATCGCAATGTTTTCTTTTAATAAATAGTCAAACAGGTTTTCTTTTTTAGTTATATCTTCATCATTATAATATAAAATAGAAAGGTAATTACTCAAGGAAGTCTTTTTTAATAGGACTTCGTCCAAAAGTGTTTTTTCTAATGCACTATCAATCTGTTCCGAAATTTCTTTTGACGTCCATGTAAAAAATTGATCGTTTAAACTTAAAGTTTTGGTTCTACTGAACAGTACATAGTAGTTTTGCTTTTGATAATCGTTTAAACACTTCGCATATACTAAATTCAAAATCGCTTTTGATGGAATTGAAGCTTTACTTATTTCAGTTTTTAAATTGTTTATGATTTTGGTTTGTGCATCCTCATCTAACACTTGCAAATATTTCGATTCATAAAAAAAGCATTTGATGATTTGTACTTCGTTTTTTTCTCGCAATGCTTTTTGATGAATTTTTGAAACCACTTCATTAGCTGATTTTATTTTTCCTTCATTTTCATATTCAATTACCTTAAGCCAGTTTTTGTCATAATTTTGTCCAAAAATAGAAGTAGAGATGAAGATAAAAAGTAAAAAAATATTTTTCATAATTTGCGTTTAAAATAGAAGAGAAAAATAGGCTGATGTGGTCGTATTATTATCAGAATATATTTCTTACTAAATTACTAATTTTTACTTAAAATCAAATCTAACGTATCATATTTCCCTATTTTTGATGAATGAAACATATTATTTATTTATTTGTATTCCTACCTATTATGATGTGGGCTCAATCTGATTTTGATAAAGCAGAAAAGCTATTCAAAGCACAAAAATTTGAACAAGCACAATTAGTTTTTGAATCTATTCTGAAAACGAATCCATCAGATTTAAGAACTATTGAATATCTGGGAGATATTGCCGGACATTATAAGTCATGGGATAAAGCGATTGGGTATTATAAAAAACTCAAACAGCTGAAACCAACAGAGGCCGATTACCATTTTAAATATGGTGGAGTTTTAGGTATGAAAGCCAAAGATTCAAACAAGTTTAAAGCTCTTGGAATGATTGATGAAGTGAAATCATCTTTTGAAAAAGCTATAAGTCTGAATCCAAAACATATAGAATCGCGTTGGGCTTTGATAGAATTATATATTCAATTACCAGGAATAGTTGGCGGAAGCGAATCTAAAGCATTAAAATATTCCGGGGAATTATTGCGATTGTCACCCGTTGACGGTTATTTGTCAAGAGGTCATATCGAGGAATATTTTAAAAGATATACTGTTGCAGAACAACATTATAAAAAAGCAATTCTTGTAGGAGGTTCAAAAACAAGTTATCAAAAACTAGCTAATTTGTACAAGAACAAAATGCGAGATCCTGAAAAAGCAAAAGCAATTTTAGAAACGTGTAATAAAAAAAATCAAGACAGAACTTAATATGTCTTGAACTCAACAACCATAAACCAAAATTAGAATGCGTACACATTTTATAGCTATCGGGGGAAGTGCCATGCACAATCTGGCTTTAGCATTACACAATAAAGGATATCAAGTTACCGGAAGTGACGATGCGATTTTTGAACCATCAAAATCAAGATTAGACAAAAAGGGAATTTTACCGCCAGCATTAGGTTGGTTTCCTGAAAAAATAACTCAAGACATCGAAGCGGTAATTCTTGGAATGCACGCAAAAGCGGATAATCCTGAATTATTAAAAGCGCAAGAATTAGGACTGAAAATCTATTCGTATCCGGAATTTCTCTACGAACAATCTAAAAATAAAACGCGTGTTGTTATAGGTGGTTCCCATGGAAAAACAACAATTACTTCAATGATTTTGCATGTAATGCATTACCATGACATTGCTGTAGATTATATGGTGGGAGCACAACTGGAAGGTTTCGATACGATGGTGCATCTAACGGAGGAGAATGATTTTATTGTTTTGGAAGGAGACGAATATTTGTCTTCGCCAATTGATCGCAGACCTAAATTTCACTTATATCAACCTAATATTGCTTTAATTTCAGGAATTGCTTGGGATCATATTAACGTTTTTCCAACGTATGAAAATTACGTTGAACAGTTCGAAATTTTCATTGGTAAAATTACAAATGGTGGAATTCTTGTCTACAATGAAGATGATGCTGAAGTGAAGCGAGTTTCCGAAGCCGCAACAAACCCAATCCGAAAATTAGCATATCATACCCCAAAATATGCCGTAAGTGATGGCGTAACACTGCTCGAAACTCCAGAAGGTGATATGCCAATTGAAGTTTTTGGAGCGCATAATCTTAATAATTTGGCTGGTGCCAAATGGATTTGCCAAAATATGGGCGTTGATGAAGCTGATTTTTATGAAGCTATTGCCAGTTTTAAAGGTGCTTCAAAACGATTGGAAAAAATTGCCGAAAGCAAAACAAAAGTAGCCTATAAAGATTTTGCTCATTCACCAAGCAAAGTTGCCGCCACTACAAAAGCGGTCAAAGAACAATATCCTAATCGAACTTTAGTAGCGTGTTTAGAATTGCATACGTATAGCAGTTTGAATGCTGAATTCCTAAAAGAATACGAAGGCGCATTGGAATATGCTGATAAAGCAGTTGTTTTTTATTCGCCAGATGCAGTTAAAATCAAACAGCTGGAGGAAGTGACTTATGACCAAATTGCTAAATCTTTTAATCGAGAAGATTTAATTATTTATACCAATCCAAAAGATTTCAAAGACTATTTGTTCAACTTAAATCTTGAAAATTCTGCATTGCTGCTGATGAGTTCCGGTAATTATGGAGGATTAAACTTTGATGAAGTAAAGGAATTGGTAAAGTAATAGTGATATGAGTGATACTACTATAATTTCTAAAACTACGAGTGATAATCCAGATTTCATAAGCCTCATTTCTGCATTAGATAAAAGTTTGTGGGAGCGTTATCCAGAATTGAAAGCGGATTATTGGGGAAATAATATTTTAGAATTAAATCCAAATGTTGTAATTGTATATTCAGATAACAAAGCAGTTGCTTGTGGTTGTTTTAAAAAATATGATAAAGATACAATTGAAATAAAGCGTATGTTTGTTTTACCTGAGTTTCGAGGTATGGGTTTGGCACAAACAATTTTACGTGAATTGGAATGTTGGGCTAAGGACTTAGGATATTCGGTTTCTGTATTGGAAACATTATACAAACAAAAGGAAGCGATTGCTTTGTATCAAAAAGCAGGGTTTCAGATAGTGGATAATTACGAACCTTATGTGGGTTTAAAAAATAGTATTTGCATGCGGAAACAAATTTAAACATTATATAAATGGCTGAAAATTCCTTTTTTCCTATTACTAATTGGTCCGAAGACGATAAGCCACGTGAAAAACTGATGCTTAAAGGCAAAAGTGTTTTGAGTGACGCTGAATTGATTGCCATTCTGATAGGATCGGGAAGCAGAAGCGAGTCAGCGGTAGATTTAAGCAAACGCATTTTAGCAAGCGTAGATAATAACTTGAATGCATTAGGGAAATTATCTTTGTCGCAGCTCATGCAATTCAGGGGAATAGGGGAGGCAAAAGCAATTTCGATAATTGCCGCTTTAGAATTAGGAAGACGCCGTAGAGGGGAAGATGCTGTAGAATTGAAGAAAATCACTTCGAGCAAAGTCATTTTCGAAATCATGCAACCTATTATTGGCGAATTGCCACACGAGGAGTTTTGGATTATTTATATGAATAATTCGAATAAAGTAATTGCTAAGTCTCAGTTGAGTAAAGGCGGGATCACGGGAACATTGGTTGATGTGCGAATTGTTTTTAAAACAGCGCTAGAAATGGGAGCAACGGCGTTGATATTGTGCCACAATCATCCTTCAGGAACATTGATTCCAAGTGAGGCAGACAAACAAATTACAAGGAAATTAAAATTAGCAGGCGATAGTTTAGAAATAAAAGTATTGGATCATCTCATTGTAACAGAAACAAGTTATTTCAGCTTTGCTGATGAAGGAATATTTTAAAAATACAAAATGAAACAAACACATATAAAAGACGTTTTTTTTGATTTAGATCACACTCTCTGGGACTTTGATAAAAATTCAGAGCTTACTTTTGAAACCATTTTCAATAAAAACCATCCTACAGTTGAAACCAAAAGATTTATTGAAAAGTATGTGCCAATAAATCAAGAATGCTGGAAGCTATATCAATATGATAAAATTACCCATGAAGAATTGCGTTACAATCGACTCAAACATTCTTTTGATGCTTTAAATTATTCTATTTCTGATGAAGAAATTGATGCAATAGCAAATGACTACATCAAGTATTTACCGGAGAATAATCATCTTTTTGATGGAACAATAGAACTCTTGGACTATTTGAAACCGAAATATAATTTACATATTATAACCAATGGTTTCGCTGACGTCCAATTTAAGAAATTAAATAATTCAAAAATTGGTTCTTATTTTCATACCATAACTAATTCTGAAATGGCAGGAGTAAAGAAACCAAATCCAGTTATTTTTGATTATGCACTTGATTTGGCTAAAGCCAAAAAACAAAGCAGTATCATGATAGGGGATAGTCTAGATGCAGATGTACAAGGAGCACTAGATGCGGGTTTAGATGCTATTTATTTTAATGAAAGTAAAATAAAAGTAGAGCATCATATTAAACAAATTAACCATTTATTAGAACTCAAAAAATATTTATAAATATGAAAAAACAATTTTTACTAGTATTATTTTTTTTTGTTAGTTGCTCTTATTCTCAATCGGTTACGGATTATAAGGCTGTTATTGTCCCTATGAATTATAGTTTTCTTAAAACAGAAAATCAGTATCGTTTAAATACTTTTACTAAGTTTAATCTTGAGAAGGCAGGTTTTGTAGCTTTTTATAACCAAGAAGCTATTCCGAGTGAGTATAGTGATCGATGCAGTTTGTTATTTGTTGATGTTATCCAAGTCAGTGGTTTCTTAACGACAAAGCTTTATCTTACAATGAAGGATTGTAATGGAAAAATTATATTTCAATCCGATGTTGGTAAAAGTAAAGAAAAAGAATATCAAGTTGCGTTCACCGAAGCGTTGAATGATGCATTTAAGTCCATTTACGATTTAAAATACAATTATAGTGGTCAAAAAACAGTAAATCCTGAATCTGTTTCTGCTGAACCTGAAGCAAGTAAAACAGTTTCTGCTCCTGCGGCAAAAGTTGAAACACCAGTTTTGAGTACGCCAAAGATTATAAGTAAAACAGATACTAATTTACTTTACGCACAAGCCACAGTTAATGGATATCAGTTAATTGATAGTACGCCAAAAGTAATTATGAAAGTTTTTCATACCTCAAATAAACACTGTTACATTGCTGTAAAAGGGTATATTCAGGGAGTTTTATTGCTTAAAAATAATGAATGGGTTTTCGAATATTATCAAAATGAGCAGCTTTGGTCTGAAATAATAACGGTTAAGTTTTAGATTAAAACATTGTACGCACTAAAATAAACAGAAAGACGCCTTTAGAAATAAATGCATCTTTTTTATGGTATGAATTTAATAACCGTATTTATCTTTCCAACGGTTTTTAAGAAATTCCCGAATAGTGTTTTCTCTAGAGTTGTTTCCGGGAGTATATATAGGTGTTTTGCTTAATGATTCTGGTAAAAATTCTTGTTCAGCAAAATTATTGGTATAATCATGAGCATATTTATATTCCTCACCATATCCCAATTCTTTCATCAATTTTGTAGGTGCATTGCGCAGGTGAATAGGTACGGGTAAATCTCCAGTTTGTTTTACAAGTTGTTGAGCCGTTCCTATGGCCAAGTATGAAGCGTTACTTTTAGGCGAAGTAGCAAGGTAAACGGCGCATTGACTTAAAATAATTCTACTTTCAGGATAGCCAATGGTAGCCACAGCCTGAAAAGTATTGTTAGCCATTATAAATGCCGTTGGATTCGCATTTCCTATATCTTCGCTGCTTAAAATTAACATCCTTCGTGCTATAAATTTCACATCTTCACCGCCTTCAATCATTCGGGCGAGCCAATAGACAGCGCCATTTGGATCACTTCCCCGTATGGATTTTATAAAAGCAGAAACAATGTCATAATGTTGTTCGCCTGTTTTGTCATACAAAACGGTATTTTGTTGTACTAATGAGAAAACTAGATCATTTGTGATAATAATTTCGTCTTCATTAGACGCATTTACAACAAGTTCAAAAATATTTAATAGTTTTCGTCCATCGCCTCCGGAAAGTCTCAATAAAGCCTCAGTTTCACTTAAAATAATATTTTTTGTAGACAAATAGATGTCTGTTTTCATTGCGCGTTCTAAGAGTGACTCTAAATCTTTTTTGGTAAAAGCATTCAAAATATAGACTTGACAACGAGAGAGTAATGCAGGGATTACTTCAAAACTGGGGTTTTCTGTTGTGGCACCAATAAGTGTAATCCAACCTTTTTCTACTGCTGCTAACAAAGAGTCTTGTTGCGATTTACTAAAACGATGAATCTCATCGATAAATAAAATAGGGTTTTTAGCAGTAAACAAACCGCCACTTTGTTTTGCCTTTTCAATCACGTCACGAATATCTTTAACACCTGAATTGATGGCACTCAAAATATAAAATGGTCGTTTTGATTCTTGAGTAATAATTTGTGCCAAAGTAGTTTTTCCAGTTCCTGGTGGGCCCCAGAAAATTAATGACGGAATTATCCCTTTTGCAATTTGTTGCGTCAAGGAACCATTTGGCCCTACAAGATGGGATTGACTGATGTAGTCTTCTAATTTTTGTGGTCGTATTCGTTCTGCAAGAGGTGCTTCCATTGCGTAAAATTACAGTTTTTTTAATTTGCAACAGTTTGCTTAGGGTAAAGTTTGTTTTTTATGAGCTGTTTCTCCCGAAGTTTCGGGATATACTATATTTTTATATCTCGTTATTATAGCGAGAAAAAAAGGATGCCTCCCGAGACTTCGAGATCATCTGGGCTAGGAATTTGGTGGTTTATTTATTTTTTTTGTAAGTTTTATGACAAAATAGCATTAAATTTTTTTTGGACAAGTATTTGAATTAGAATCAAAACATAAAATATTTCGTTATTCATGGATAAACATTTCAAATTCACCAATGCAGTTATTGGACTACCTCTTTTTTTTGTGGTGTCGCTGTGGTTTGTCTTTTGGCTTGAAATCAGGTTTGATTTTGACTTTATTCAAAACGGTATTTACCCTCGAACTATTTCAGGTTTACAAGGGATTATTTTTAGTCCTTTTATTCATGCAGACATGAAACATTTGTATAATAATTCTTTTCCGCTATTGATACTTTTAGCTGCCTTGCAGTTTTTTTATGCTAAACAGTCATTGCACGTCATCGGTTACGGGATTATTTTGTCAGGATTTATTACTTGGATCATCGGCAGAGATAATTATCATATCGGTGCCAGCGGATTGATATATGTACTTTTTAGTTTTGTTTTTTTTAAAGGTATTCAGACAAAGTATAGTCGTCTTGTGGCATTGTCTCTTGCTGTTATTGTTGTATATGGCGGGTTGGTCTGGTATGTTTTCCCTACCCCAGCTGTGCAAGGCGAAAATTCTATATCTTGGGAAGGTCATTTAGCAGGGTTGATGACAGGTTTAATTCTTTCGTTTATTTATAAAACTCCTGAGTATAAAAAAATCATAAAATATGATTGGGAACATCCAGATTTCGATCCTTCTGATGATAAATTTATGCAGCGTTTTGATGCTAATGGTAATTTTGTTGATTTACCTAAACTTGAATTTTTTGATGAACTAGAGGAATCATCAACATACTTTACTTCTGTTTTGAAGGTAAATTATGAAGTTGTAACAAATGAAAAAAATGAATCAAAACCGGAGTCTTAATTCATTTTCAATTGATTTATTATTGTGTGATATTATTAAAATCTAAAAAGTAGAAATCTAAGATCTTTGTCTCACTGCTTCATATAAAAATGCGCCACAAGCTACAGATACATTTAATGAACCAATAGTACCAAACATTGGAAGTTTTGCTTTTTCATCTACAATTTTTAGGACTGACGGGTTTACACCACGATCCTCAGAACCCATAATGATTGCAATAGGTTCATTTAACGAAATGTCATAAATATTTTGATCTGTCTTTTCTGTTGCAGCCACAGTTTTTATTCCACTAGCTTGTAAAAGAAAAATGGCGTCCTTTATGTGTTCAACTTTACAAATTGGGATGTTGAAAACTGCTCCAGCAGATGTTTTTACAGTATCGCCATTAACAGGAGCTGATCCTGCTTTTTGAACAATGATTCCATTTACTCCAGTACATTCGGCAGTTCTGATGATAGCACCAAAATTACGCGCATCAGATATTTGATCTAATATCAAAAACAAAGGTTTTTTACCATTTTCGATTACCGTTTCTATCAAAGATTCTAAGTCAAAAAACGAAATTGGAGATATTGTAGCTACTGCACCTTGATGATTGTTAGGAGTCAATCGGTTTAGTTTTTCAACAGGAACATAGGAAAAGTTGATGTTTCCGCGCTTCATCACTTTCATTAAGTCTTTCATTAGTTCGCTGCTCGCTTCCTTCTGAATGTATACTTTATCTACTGTTGCGCCTGCTTGTATAGCTTCAATTATCGCTCTAATTCCAAATATTTGATGTTCTTTTTCCATGTTGCAAAGATATAAAAAAAAACCACCCTAAAAAATAGGATGGTTTCAATGTTTTAATTGGATGTGATTATCTCATAAAATCAGTAGGCCAATTTGCTCCACCTTGTCTTGTCAATACTGTTGTTCCTGAATCGTTGTATGTACTACGCCAGTTGATAGTTATTGTTGGACCAGCAGCGGCTACTATAGTGTATGTATAAGAGTCACCATATTGATCAGTTCCACTTGCAATTAAGTTACTACAAAACCATGTTACACGTGAACTTGCGCTAAAAGCAGGATTGTCTCCGTAACAACTTGATCCGAACATACCAAATGATAAATCACTTATTGTATATACTCCAGGCGTTGCCGTTGCTCCAAAAACTACTGATCCAGACACGGATGTTCCACAAGCAGCACCTGCAGCTTTCATATTTGTTGTCACGAATGTATGCGTTCCAGCTAAACTTTCAGTTATAGGACAAACCACATTGGCATTGTATTGAAATGGAGAATTAAAATAAGCTCCACCTACAATATTAGAGTTAGAATTAGCTCTAGTAAAAATTCTACCATCTTTTAAAACTTGTGCCAATCTGATAACAAACACATCTCCTCCAGTGTATTGCGAATCTGTCAAAGCAAACTTTGTTTTAAGTTCAGCAATAGATACTGATACAGTTGCAAAAGGTAGTTCTCTCGTACCAGCTGTAAATGCAGAAGCTGGAATTGATTTTAGTAAAGCTTCAGTTTTTGGATTACTACCATTACCTGCTGAATTGTCTATAAATCTAACATAGACATCAATTCGTTCTGTATTCTGACCATCATTTGCATCCTGCACTTCTAAATTTACTTGGAATTTTGCGTTTGCATCACCTGTAGCAATACTTGGATTGTCTACTTTGATGGTACGTAAATTTCCACCACCATTTTGTGTGTTTTCTAATACATAATCTATCGGATTATCTCCTTCGCTACAAGAGAAAAATAATGTCGAAGATAGTAAAACACATAAAGAAATAATTATTTTTTTCATGATCGTTTTTTATTTAGTTACCAATTGGGAATCCAGTTTCAGGGTTGTTATCCCAGAACACTCGTTGCGTTACTTTTGCTTTTTGTTTTATATTTGGATTCGTTCCAGTAACATCAGCAGGATATAAGAAAGAACGGATGAATCCATCTGCTTTTTCATCAATATTTGGCTGCATTTTTCTTGGGAATCCAGTTCTTCTGTATGCATTGTAAGCATCTGTACCATTTCCGAAAAGAGAAATAAAGAATTCTGTAATTACAACATCTAATTTATTAGCATTTGAAACAGCAGCATCGTATTTGTCTTGAACAGCAGTAATGTACAAGTTGTCAACAGATAATGCAGGCGCAAACGATGTGATAGCTGTTTTATCTCTAGTTATAAATCCTCTAACTTTAGTTATAGATTTTTGAATACCGGCAGTCATAAAAGACCTTGCATCTCCAGTTCCTCCTGGTGATAAAGCTGCTTCTGCTCTCCAGAAATCTACAGTTGAAGCCAAAACAATTGGAGTAGTACCTGCTCCATTCGCTCCGAAAGATACATTATTGATTGCTCTAAATGTATTGTCATCGAATTTACCACCTGCAGGATAAACTCCTACAGCAGTTCTTTTAGTTCTGTCATTTGGTATACCTTCATCATTTCCGTGATCTCTTCCCCAATATCCTTGGTCTGCATCTATTCTACAATATACGTGTCCACCAGCGTCATAATGAGCAGGTGCTGGTTCTACAGAACATCTCAAATCTTGCTCGTTTACAGGAACAGTATTTACTTGTCTGTAAAAATAGTATCTCATTCTAGGGTCTTGAGTTGTTTTACCATTTTTCATTTCATTCATTAACCAGTTAGCTTGGTATCCAGCTTCAACACCAGAAGGCGTATAATTTTCAACATATGCTGGATGTCTGGAGTCTGGATTTGCATTGCTTGTACCCCAGTTGAATTCAAAGTCTTCACCAGTTCCAATGAATGAACCTGTAGCTATTATAGCATTAAATTTACTGATGGCAGTTGCATCCACTAATCTAGTTTGCAAATAAATTTTTAGTTTTAATGTGTTTGCTAGTTTAATCCATTTAGCCCAACTTTTGTTATAGTAAAAGTCTATTTTAGGATTTGAAGTCGCAGATGCGTTAAAATTAACAATTGATTTGTCTAATAAATCAAGTGCCGCTTCGTAAACATCTTTCCCTGAATCAAGCTTAGGATTTAAATTGTTAACGTCTAGTGCTTCACTATACGGTATATCACCAAAGAAATCTACCAATGTAATTAAAGTGTAAGCTTCAATTACTTGCCCAATAGCGATATGTTTTGTTAATCCTCTTTCAGCAGCTATAGGATTCATAATTCTATTATTTTTTAAAATAACAGCATACGAACTTGTCCAATCACCATTGAATGTACTTGCACTATAAGCATCATCTTGGTAATTACGACCAAACATCCATTTTAGTCTACTTACTTCTGATCCTACAGTACCAAAATTTTGCATAGTACCTGCAAATTGTACTTGAACTTTGTTTAAAAGTAAGTCTGGATCAGCAGCTGTTGCTGAAGCTGCATTTGGATCATCTGTCAGATTTAGTTCAGTGGTTTCACATGAGGTAAACGTCACCATACTTATTATTGCAATAAGTAAACCTGTTGTTTTTATTATTTTTTTCATAATTGTTTATTAAATTTTTAGAATGTAGCTTTAATGCTAAAACCATATCTTTTACCGCTAGGTCCGTTTAAGAAATCAAAACCTCTACCATTACCTACTCCAGTACCAACTACGTTTGGATCAAAGTTTACACCTTTAGGAGTATTGAAGGCATTATAGTAAAGATTATATCCTGAAACACTGAAGCTGATGCTTCCAAAAGGTGTTCTTTCAATCATTTTTGCTGGGAAATTATACCCTAAAGATACTTCGTTTAATCGAATTACCGATCCATCATATACACTTAATTCATCAGGACCAAATGCAACGTTATTAAAGTAGTAAGTAGAGTTGTTAATTTGCAAATCGTTTGGTGTGCCATCTTCTTTTACACCAGGTAGAGTAAATGATTGTAGTCTGTCTACTGTGTCTGTTGTCAAACCTCTACCTAATAAAGCTGCTGTAGTTTGAGAATATACGTCTCCACCACTTACATAACTTATCAAAAAGTTTAAGTTTATATTTTTATAAGAGAAAGTGTTTGTAGTATTTAATGTAAAGTCAGGATTTGGATTACCTATGATAAAAGGTCCTGCTTCAACAGCATAATCTCCAACACTGTTAACCACAAAATTACCATTAGCATCTCTTCTTACTCTAGATCCAACCATAACACCTATTTGTTCTCCCTCTATAGCTTGGTTACCTAAATTAGTAAAACCAGCTATTGTTATTCTTTCTAACTCTCCTAGATCTTTTACAATCATTTCTCCTTTAAAGAAGTTAGAAGACAATTCCCAATTGAAACCTTTGTCGTTGTTTTTTACTAGGTGTAAATCTAAATCTACTTCTATACCATTACCTCTTAACTCTCCAATATTAGTATAAATACTAGAAAAACCAGATGAAGGATCAATAGGGGTTTCAGTGATTAAGTTTTTAGTTGTTCTTAAGAAATAAGAAGCGTTTAATCCTATTCTGTTATCAAAGAATTTAGAGTCAAAACCGAATTCATATTCTGAAAGTAATTCTGGTTTTAAATTTGCATTTCCTAATCTTGAACTAGCTTGTAGAGAAGGATTAACAACTCCATTAGCGTCAGAGAAGTCTCTAGCCGATAAATCTAAGTTGTTTGATACTGGGTAAGAATCTGCAAAACCTGCTGATGTTCCGTAACTTGCTCTTAATTTTAGGAAATTTAGTCCATTAGTACTTTTTAAATTGTCGAATGCTTCCGTTGGGATGAAAGAGATACTACCTGCTGGATAAGTGATGCTATTAATAAAAGTATTAGAAACCCAGTCAGTTCTAGTTGATAAATTTAAATACAAATACTTTTCGTAATCAAATTCTGCTAAGCCATACACACCAACAATATTTTTATTCTCAGAGTATTGTATTGGAGATTGTGTAGTAAAGTTATAGTGTCTTTGTACACCAAAAATTAGTTGCCCAACACTATTTACCCCTTGACGATCATAAGCTTGAAATCTTGATGTAGCTCCAGCTGTGAAATTAAGTCCAATTTTATCTGTTAATTGGTAATTACCATTAAGCATTATATTGTGATCCCAAATTAAATTGTTGTTGTCAAAAGTTCTGTAATTTCCTAAAACTGGTCCTCTAGGTGCTCCAACATTAGTGTAAGAACTGTTGCGCTCATTGTAGAAATCGAAACCAACTCTATAGTTTAATTTTAAATTGTCATTGATATCATAACTTAATGCCGTATTACCAAATGTTCTATTTGTAATTTGACGTACAGATGAGTTATTAAGTGTCCAGTATGGGTTCACAATATCATTTCCAGAACGATAACTTAAATTTTCACCTGTAACTGGATGTTGATAAGGCCAGTTTTGCAAATCTACATTTCGTGGAGTGTAAAAGATATCAGCAAAAATAGATAAACCAGCACCTGCAACACCAGAACCATTACTTCTTGCTACCGGAGGAGTCAAAAAGTCAGTTCTTGAGAAGTTCATTGTTCCACTGATAGTAAATTTATTACTTAATTTAGATATTCCACCAGCACTAAAAGAAGTTCTTTTAAGAACGTTACCTGGTGTAAAACCTTCATCATTTAAATTTCCAAAGTTGAAGTTGTAAGAGGTGTTGCCATCATCCGATGCTCCTGCTAAATTTACGCTAGTATTAATTACAGCACCAGTTCTAAAAAAGTCTTTAACATTATTTGGTCGTGCTTCAAAAGGAATTCTTTGTCCTTGATATTCTGGGAATACAGTTGCTAAACTTGCTCTGCTGTAAGGGTGTAATATGGTACCATCAGCTGCGATGTTAGAACCTTGTGCAGCATAACCACCTAGGCCATCTTTATAAAAACCTGGACCCCAGTTTGAAAAGAAATTTCCATAAGTCTGATCAAATCCATTACCAAATGTGTTTTGATAATCAGGTAATGAAGCTATCTCATTAAAAAATAAAGATTGATTTACTGTTATTTCGTTCTTTTTAGCTCCTTTTTTATTTGCACCACCTTTTGTTGTAATTAAAATTACTCCATTTCTACCGGCAGTACCATAAAGTGTAGTTGCTGCATATCCTTTAAGGATGTTTACGTTTGCGATGTTGTTTGGGTCTAAATCTAGAAAACGACTTGAACCAGAGTTTCCATCAGCGAAATTTCCTGATGCATTAGTGTCACTTGCAAAAGGCACACCATCAACAATAAATAAAGGTTGTGTGTTACCTGAAATCGAGTTTAAACCACGAATGTTGATGTTTGTACCAGATCCGGAAATACCACTAGTTTGGTTAATATTAACCCCAGATGCTTTTCCAGTTAGAACTCTTGCAACATCTCCTTCTGCTCTTTGCTCAATATCGGCAGATTTTATCTCGCTCACAGCATAACCTAGAGCCTTTTTTTCTCTTTTGATACCTTGAGCTGTAATTACAACACTTTCTAGCTCCATTGCAGTACTTTGCATTTTCACATTTAAATTAGCTGATTTTGCGAGAAGCTCTTCGCTTTTCATACCAATGTAGCTAAATACAAGTGTCTCATTTGGGCTAGCTTTGATAGAATATTTTCCATCAAAATCAGTTTGTGTTCCATTCTTTGTTCCTTTAACTAATACACTCACGCCTGGTATAGGCAATCCTGCATTATCAGAAACAACACCTGAAACAGATCTTTCTTGCGCAAAAGTTAGTTGCGCCATAAGTACTACTAATAGTACTAAGATTCCATTGAACTTTAGTTTCATTTTTTAATATTTTGGATTAGTCTCGCAAACATCATAATAATTTGTTAATTTTCCTAATATATAAATCTCTATTTTTTTTTGTATTTAAAATTTAACATTATAACTAATATGTGCAATTGTGTTATAAAATTCAATTTGTTGGTTTTTGGGGGTTCCATTTGCTATAGCAAATTTTAATAGGCCATTTTTTGTTTGTATTCCAAATCCTAGTCCTAGACCTAAGAGTGCCTCGTTATTTCCTTTGTTTTCGATATTTGATTTGTTCTTGTAAATGCAGTAATCTAGTATTGAATGTATGTATAGATTAGGTGAGAGCATATATCGATATTCAGTTAGAAGTGAGGTCTGGAAATGTGCTTGTAGGCTGTTTTCTGTAAAGCCTCTTATGCTATTAAATCCTCCAAAACGAAAGAGTTCGTTAATAATATAACTATTACTTTGTAGGAAGTTATTCTGACTATTTATATTTATGATGTTCTTTTTATTCAAATTAAAATTGTGTGAAGCTTGAATGTTTATATAAAACTGATTGTTTTTTATGTTGTTTTCTAGTTGATTGTTGATTTCTCGTTTTCCAGTTCCTACTGTTACAAATACATGAGTTTTTATCGGAAAAGTCAAATTGCCTATATCAATTTTGGTGTAGTTAAAACTGGATGTTAAAAATGAATTGCTAAAATCGCTTATTGAGGAGTCTATTGAGTTTTGAATGTCGCTGGATTCTGTTGTTTGGTAACCCAAATAAAATCGGGTATTATAACTGGCAAAATAGCTTAGATCTATTGTTGTTTTTGTGTTTTGAAAAGTACTGTCTTGTCGAAATAATTGAATTCCTGCTTTTAACCCTATTGGAGTTTTGCGTAAATAAGGAAGTTCAATACTAGCATTAAATGTTTTTTGATCATTCCCATCGCTTTTCCAATAAACAGCTAATTGTTCTCCGGAACCCAAAATGTTTTCGAGTTTCACGTCTAAGTACCCGTTCAGTTTGATTGTATTGTTTTCATTGTTTGAAAATCCAACAAATCCATCAAAAGTATTTGATTTTTTATTTTCAAGATATACGTAAACTTTTGTAGTGTCTTCTGTGAATAAAATTTCTGGATATTTAACTTGGTTAATAAATCCAAATTTTTCAAAATCATTATAAATTTCGTCCGCTATTTTCTGATTAAATACATTGTTTTTATACTTCCTATTGATTTGTGCTAAATGTCCATTTGGAAATTTACTTGATCGGTTGCTTTCTGTGTAATTTACAATTATGGAGTTTAGTGTTCTTTTTTTGTCGGATTCAAGTTTTAAATCGGCAAGGATTCTATTTCCGGCTCTTTTAATGTTTGTTAATTTCAGTCTTGCTAACGCAAATCCATTTTGTTCTAATTTCTGAACGGTCTTTATTAGAAAAGAATTAATTTCTGAATATGGTAATTTTATAGTGTCGTTTTTTTTATTTGTTTGAGTTGTATTTTCGAGAATTAAATTTTCACCTATATATATATGTATTGTTTTGATTTTTTTTCCAAGTGTAAAATAAGCGGTATAAGTTGAGTCGTCTACTTTGTTAAATTTAGTGTTGGAGTTATCTATGTAGCCTACATCAGATAATTTCTTCGAAAGTATGATGACCTCTTCACTAATTGATTTCGTATTCTTATGAATTGTATTGTATTTCAGTGAGTCTATTGTTTTTGTTTCTAATGGGTTGCTTCCTGATATTAATAATCGGAAATTTTGCGCCGAACAATTGAGGCAAATAATTAGAAAGAATATTAAAATAGTTGAGAATTTCAAGTGAGTAAGTGTTTTATTAAAAGTAACGCAAATATCTCTTGTTTGTGATAAAAATCAAATGATAAAATAATCTTATTGAAAATTAATAGATTAAGGTTTGTAGAGTAAAAAATATTTTCTACATTTGCAACCCCGTAAAAAGCGGGAATTTAATATAATAAGAAATTTTTAGTATTAATTATGCCAACAATTCAACAATTAGTAAGAACAGGAAGAACTCAGATAACTAAGAAGAGTAAATCGGTTGCTTTAGATTCTTGTCCTCAAAGAAGAGGGGTTTGTACGCGTGTTTACACTACAACACCAAAAAAACCAAACTCTGCAATGCGTAAAGTAGCGCGTGTACGTTTGACAAATGGTAATGAAGTGAATGCTTACATCCCTGGTGAAGGACACAATTTACAAGAGCACTCGATAGTATTAGTTAGGGGTGGAAGGGTAAAAGATTTACCAGGAGTTAGATACCACATCGTTCGTGGTGCACTTGATACGTCAGGAGTAGCAGGAAGAACGCAAAGAAGATCTAAGTACGGAGCAAAACGCCCAAAAGAAGCAAAAAAGTAATTTAAAAAGTTATTTCGTGTGTAATGTGATTAATCACAATTGTGCAAGTATGACCTTTTATTAAAAAAAAGACATGAGAAAAAGAGCGGCAAAGAAAAGACCACTTTTACCAGATCCAAGGTTTAATGACCAACTGGTAACACGTTTTGTGAACAACTTAATGTGGGATGGAAAAAAATCGACAGCGTTTAAAGTATTTTATGATGCAATTGATATCATTGAGTCTAAAAAACAAGATGCAGAGAAACCATCATTAGAAATTTGGAAAGATGCGTTAACTAACGTTATGCCACACGTAGAAGTGCGTAGTCGTAGAGTTGGTGGAGCTACATTCCAAATTCCAATGCAAATTCGTCCAGATAGAAAAATTTCTATGGCGATGAAATGGTTAATTCTTTATTCAAGAAGAAGAAACGAAAAATCTATGGCTCAAAGGTTAGCTTCAGAATGTTTAGCTGCGGCTAAAGAAGAAGGAGCTGCTGTTAAGAAAAGAATGGATACTCACAAAATGGCAGAAGCTAATAAAGCTTTCTCTCACTTTAGATTTTAATTCTTAAGAAATGGCTAGAGATCTAAAATACACAAGAAATATAGGAATTGCTGCTCACATTGATGCTGGTAAAACAACAACAACTGAGCGTATTTTATTCTATACTGGAAAATCACACAAAATTGGTGAAGTACATGATGGTGCTGCAACAATGGACTGGATGGCACAAGAGCAAGAAAGAGGTATTACAATTACTTCTGCTGCTACTACTTGTGAATGGAATTTTCCGACTACACAAGGTAAAATTTTACCTGAAACATTACCTTATCACTTTAATATTATCGATACTCCGGGACACGTTGACTTTACAGTTGAAGTAAACCGTTCGTTACGTGTACTTGATGGTTTAGTTTTCTTATTTAGTGCTGTTGATGGTGTTGAGCCTCAGTCAGAAACTAACTGGAGATTAGCAGATCAATACAGAGTTCCACGTATTGGATTCGTTAATAAAATGGATAGACAAGGTTCTAACTTTTTGATGGTTTGTCAACAAGTAAGAGATATGTTAAAATCAAATGCAGTTGCAATCACTTTGCCTATTGGTGAAGAAAATGATTTCAGAGGTGTAGTTGATTTAGTTAAAAACCAAGCTATTGTTTGGGATGATGCTGGAATGGGTGCGACTTATGAAGTTGTAGATATTCCTGCTGATATGGTTGATGAAGTTAAAGAATACAGAGATATTCTTATCGAAGCAGTTGCTGATTATGATGAGAATTTGCTTGACAAGTACATGGAAGATCCAGACTCTATAACAGAGGAGGAAATCAACATTGCTTTGAGAGCTGCTGTTATGGATATGGCTATCATTCCTATGATCGCTGGTTCTTCTTTCAAAAACAAAGGAGTTCAATTCATGTTGGATGCGGTATGTAAATATTTGCCATCTCCAATGGACAAAGATGGTATCGAAGGAATTCATCCTGATGATGCTGATTTGTTAGAAGAAGATCAAACTAAAATTTTGCGTAAGCCAGATGTTAAAGAGCCATTCGCTGCTTTAGCATTTAAAATTGCTACTGATCCTTTCGTAGGTCGTTTAGCTTTCTTCCGTGCTTACTCAGGACGTTTAGATGCTGGTTCTTATGTTTTGAACACACGTTCAGGAAATAAAGAAAGAATTTCTCGTATCTATCAAATGCATGCTAACAAACAAAACCCAATCGAATATATCGAAGCAGGTGACATTGGGGCGGCAGTTGGATTTAAAGATATTAAAACTGGAGATACATTGTGTGATGAAAAAAACCCAATTATCTTAGAAAGTATGAAATTCCCTGCTCCGGTAATTGGTATTGCAATTGAGCCTAAAACTAAAGCTGACGTAGATAAAATGGGTATGGCTTTAGCTAAGTTAGCTGAAGAAGATCCAACGTTTACTGTTAGAACAGATGAAGCTTCAGGTCAAACTATTATCTCAGGTATGGGTGAGCTTCACTTAGATATCTTAGTTGATAGAATGAGACGTGAATTCAAAGTTGAAGTAAATCAAGGTGAGCCTCAAGTTGAATATAAAGAAGCTTTTACCAAGAAAGCACAACATAGAGAAACATACAAGAAACAATCTGGAGGTCGTGGTAAATTCGGTGATATCGTATTTATTCTTGAACCAGCAGATGAAGTTGACGGTAAAGCTCCAGTTGGATTGCAGTTTGTAAATGCAGTAAAAGGTGGTAACGTTCCTAAAGAATATATCCCATCAGTTGAAAAAGGTTTCAGAGAAGCTATGAAAACTGGTCCTTTAGCAGGATACCAAGTAGATAGTTTGAAAGTAACTTTATTAGACGGATCTTTCCACCCTGTGGATTCTGATGCACTTTCTTTTGAGCTTGCGGCAAGAATGGGTTATAGAGAGGTAGCTAAAGCAGCTGGTGCTGTTATATTAGAGCCAATCATGAAAATGGAAGTGATAACACCAGAGGAAAACATGGGAGATATCGTAGGTGATATTAACCGTCGTAGAGGTCAGGTGAATGATATGGGTGATAGAGCTGGTGCTAAAACCATTAAGGCTGATGTGCCGTTATCTGAAATGTTTGGTTACGTTACTACGTTAAGAACACTTTCTTCAGGTAGAGCAACATCTACTATGGAATTTTCACACTACTCTGAAACGCCTTCTAATATTTCGGAAGCAGTTATCAAAAAAGCAAAAGGAAACGCATAATCTTTAAGAAAATGAGTCAAAAAATCAGAATAAAATTAAAATCTTACGATCACATGTTAGTAGATAAGTCTGCTGAGAAGATTGTAAAAACGGTAAAAAGTACCGGTGCAGTTGTTACAGGACCAATTCCATTGCCAACTCACAAAAAACTTTTTACAGTACTACGTTCTCCACACGTTAACAAAAAAGCGAGAGAGCAATTTGAAGTAATGTCATACAAGAGATTAATTGACATTTATTCATCTTCATCAAAAACTATTGATGCTTTAATGAAACTTGAATTGCCAAGTGGGGTTGAAGTAGAGATCAAAGTTTAAGTAATTTAAGAGTAAAAAGGAACGCTGTTTTTAAGCGAAAAATATTTTTTTGGTTTGTGTGTAAATAAGTTATACATTTGCACCCACTTAAAAAATAGGATTCGGTTAAAAGCTGCGTTCTATATTTATATTTAATAATTAATAATTAATATTTATGTCTGGGTTAATTGGTAGAAAAATCGGCATGACTAGCATTTTCGACGAGAACGGGAAGAATATTCCTTGTACAGTAATCGAAGCTGGACCATGTGTTGTTACCCAAGTCAGAACCAAAGGTGTTGACGGGTATGAAGCGTTGCAACTTGGTTTCGATGACAAAAACGAGAAACATTCCACAAAAGCGGCTTTAGGTCACTTTAAAAAAGCGGGAACTGTAGCTAAGAAAAAAGTCGTTGAATTCCAAGATTTTGCAACAGAACAAAAATTAGGAGATCTTATTGATGTTTCTATTTTTGCTGAAGGAGAATTTGTAGATGTACAAGGTGTATCTAAAGGTAAAGGTTTTCAAGGGGTTGTTAAACGTCACGGTTTTGGTGGTGTTGGTCAAGCAACTCACGGTCAACACAACCGTTTAAGAGCGCCTGGTTCTGTAGGAGCTTCTTCTTATCCATCTAGAGTATTCAAAGGAATGCGTATGGCTGGACGTATGGGAGGAGACAATGTAAAAGTTCAAAACCTTAGAGTTTTAAAAGTAGTTGCTGAAAAGAACCTACTTGTTATTAAAGGATGTGTTCCTGGTCATAACAACTCTTATGTAATCATTCAGAAGTAATGGAAGCAAAAGTATTAGATTTCAACGGAAAAGATACTGGAAGAAAAGTTCAACTTTCTGATTCAGTATTTGGTATAGAACCAAATAATCATGCAGTATACCTTGATGTTAAGCAATATCTTGCTAATCAAAGACAAGGGACGCACAAAGCTAAAGAAAGAGCTGAGGTTGCGGGAAGTACTCGTAAGATAAAAAAACAAAAAGGAACTGGTACTGCTCGTGCGGGTAGTGCAAAGAATCCATTGTTTAAAGGTGGTGGAACTGTTTTCGGTCCAAGACCAAGAAGTTATTCATTCAAATTGAATAAAAGCTTGAAACGTTTGGCTAGAAAATCAGCTTTCTCAATTAAAGCTAAAGAGTCGAACATTATCGTTCTTGAAGACTTTAATTTTGAAACTCCAAACACTAAAAATTTCATCAACGTTTTGAAAGCTTTAGAGTTAGAGAATAAAAAATCCCTATTTGTGTTGGGTGATGTAAATAAAAATGTATATTTGTCGTCACGCAATTTAAAAGGCTCTAGCGTTGTAAGTAGTTTAGAATTAAGCACTTACGCTATATTAAACGCTAATAATTTAGTGCTTCTAGAGAGTTCTTTGGAGATAATTGAAGAAAATTTAAGTAAATAATAGGATATGAGCATCATAATTAAGCCTATAGTAACGGAAAAAGTAACCAAAGAAAGTGAAGTTTTAAACCGCTTCGGATTCGTTGTTGACCAAAAAGCAAACAAAGTACAAATTAAGAAAGCTGTTGAAGCTGCTTATGGAGTAACTATTTTGAGTGTTAACACGATGAACGTAAGACCGGATAGAACTACAAAATACACTAAAAGTGGTTTAATCAGTGGAAAGACGAATGCAATTAAAAAAGCAATTGTTCAAGTACAAGAAGGAGAAACAATTGATTTTTACAACAATATCTAAGATAAAATGTCAGTAAGAAAATTAAAACCTATTACCCCAGGTCAGCGATTTAGAGTTGTGAATGGTTATGACGCCATTACAACTGATAAGCCGGAACGCTCTTTGATAGCGCCGATAAAAAACTCTGGTGGTAGAAATAGTCAAGGAAAGATGACCATGCGTTATACGGGTGGTGGTCATAAGCAGAGATATCGTATCATTGATTTCAAACGTACAAAAGAAGGAATTCCAGCTACAGTGAAATCAATTGAATATGATCCAAATCGTACTGCTTTTATCGCATTGTTAGCGTATGCTGATGGTGAGAAAACGTATGTTATTGCTCAAAATGGATTGAAAGTTGGTCAGAAATTAGTTTCTGGTCCAGAATCTCAACCAGAAATTGGTAATACCTTACCTTTAAGTAGAGTTCCACTAGGAACTGTAATTTCTTGTATCGAATTGAGACCAGGTCAAGGAGCAGTAATTGCTCGTTCAGCTGGAACTTTTGCTCAATTAATGGCAAGAGATGGAAAATATGCAACAATTAAAATGCCTTCTGGTGAAACAAGATTAATCTTGTTGACATGTTCGGCTACAATTGGTGCGGTTTCTAATTCTGACCACCAATTGGTTGTATCTGGTAAAGCAGGTAGAACAAGATGGTTAGGAAGAAGACCTAGAACAAGACCTGTTGCAATGAACCCTGTCGATCACCCAATGGGTGGTGGTGAAGGACGTTCTTCTGGTGGACATCCACGTTCAAGGAATGGAATACCAGCTAAAGGTTATAGAACTCGTTCTAAGAAAAACCCGAGTAACAAGTATATCGTAGAACGTAGAAAGAAATAATAAGATATGGCACGTTCATTAAAAAAAGGACCTTTCGTTCATTATAAGTTAGACAAGAAAGTTCAAGAAAACATTGCAGGTGGAAATAAAGGGGTAGTAAAGACTTGGTCTAGAGCTTCTATGATTACTCCAGACTTTGTTGGACAAACTATCGCAGTTCATAACGGTCGTCAATTTGTACCAGTTTACGTAACAGAGAACATGGTAGGTCACAAATTAGGAGAGTTTTCACCAACTAGATCTTTTAGAGGTCATGCTGGAGCAAAAAATAAAGGTAAAAAATAAGAAGCAATGGGAGTTCGTAAAAGAGAAACAGCAGATGCAAGAAAAGAGGCTAACAAGTCATTGGCTTTTGCAAAGTTAAATAACTGCCCTACTTCACCTAGAAAAATGCGCTTAGTAGCAGATCTAGTAAGAGGTCAGAAGGTAGAAAGAGCACTTAACATCTTAAGATTTAGTTCTAAAGAAGCTTCAAGAAAATTAGAAAAATTGGTTTTATCAGTAATTGCTAACTGGCAAGCTAAAAACCCTGAAGCTAATATGGAAGAAGCTGGTTTATTTGTTAAGGAAATCCGTGTAGATGGTGGAATGATGTTGAAAAGACTTCGTCCAGCTCCACAAGGAAGAGCACACAGAATAAGAAAACGTTCTAACCACGTAACAATCGTGCTTGGGGCTATCAATAACACACAAAGCAATTCTTAAGCAGCATGGGACAAAAGACAAATCCAATTGGAAATAGACTTGGTATCATCAGAGGATGGGACTCAAACTGGTATGGTGGAAATGATTACGGTGATAAACTTGCCGAAGATCACAAAATCAGAAAGTATATCCATGCTCGTTTATCAAAAGCTAGTGTATCAAAAGTAATTATCGAGAGAACTTTAAAACTTGTAACCGTTACTATCACTACTGCTAGACCTGGTATTATTATCGGAAAAGGTGGACAAGAGGTAGACAAGTTAAAAGAAGAACTTAAGAAAATTACTGACAAAGAGGTTCAAATCAACATTTTTGAAATTAAAAGACCTGAACTTGACGCGTATCTAGTTGCTACAAGCATCTGTCGTCAAATCGAAAGCCGTATTTCTTACAGACGTGCAATCAAAATGGCTATTGCTGCTTCTATGCGTATGAACGCTGAAGGTATCAAAGTTTTGATTTCTGGTCGTTTGAATGGTGCTGAGATGGCTCGTTCAGAGGGTTTCAAAGAAGGTAGAATTCCTCTATCAACTTTCAGAGCTGATATTGATTATGCTTTGGCTGAAGCTCATACTACTTATGGTAGAATGGGAATCAAAGTGTGGATCATGAAAGGTGAAGTTTATGGAAAGAGAGATCTTTCTCCACTTGCTGGAATGGACAAAAAACAATCTGGTGCTGGTGGTAAAGGTGGTGATTCTCCAAGAGGAGACAGAAAGCCTTTTAACAAAGGTGGTAAACCAGACGCTCGTAAACGAAAGTAAATTTTTAAACTAAAGAAAAATGTTACAGCCTAAAAGAACAAAATACCGTAAGGTACAAAAAGGTAAAATGAAAGGGAACTCTCAAAGAGGGCATGAACTTTCAAATGGAATGTTTGGTATTAAATCTGTACATGAAGATGGAATGTTCTTAACCTCTCGTCAAATTGAAGCTGCGCGTATTGCTGCAACTCGTTTTATGAAAAGAGAAGGACAATTATGGATCAAAATATTTCCAGACAAACCTATCACTAAGAAGCCTCTTGAGGTACGTATGGGTAAAGGTAAAGGTGCAGTTGAGTATTGGGCTGCCGTTGTTAAACCCGGAAGAATTATGTTTGAAGTTGGAGGAGTACCTTTGTCAGTTGCAAAAGAGGCTTTACGTCTTGCGGCTCAAAAGCTTCCAGTAAAAACTAAATTTGTCGTTGCTAGAGATTTCGAAGCATAATCTATATTATATTATGAAACAATCAGAAATAAAAGATCTTTCTGCAGCGGAGTTGCAAGAAAAACTTAGCCAGACTAAGAAGGCATATGCCGACCTAAAAATGGCTCACGCTATTTCTCCAATTGAGAATCCACTTCAAATTAGAAGTGTAAGAAGAACAGTTGCAAGATTAGCTACGGAACTTACTAAAAGAGAGTTGCAATAATTGTAATCTGCTGAAAGATGGAAGAAAAAAGAAATTTAAGAAAAGAAAGAGTTGGTGTTGTTACTTCAGACAAAATGGATAAATCTATTGTTGTTGCTGAAGTGCGTAAAGTAAAACACCCATTATACGGTAAGTTCGTGTTGAAAACTAAAAAGTATCACGCACACGACGAAAAGAACGACTGTAACATAGGAGATACTGTAAGGATTAGCGAAACGCGTCCTTTGAGTAAAACAAAATGTTGGAGGTTAGTTGAAATCTTAGAAAGAGCTAAATAATTATGGTACAACAAGAATCAAGACTAAAAGTAGCAGATAACACTGGAGCAAAGGAAGTTTTAACTATCCGTGTTTTAGGAGGTACCAAAAGAAGGTATGCCTCTGTTGGTGACAAGATTGTAGTTTCTATCAAAGATACTGCTCCAAACGGAAGCGTTAAAAAAGGAGCTGTTTCAACTGCAGTTGTTGTACGTACCAAAAAAGAAGTAAGAAGAGCCGATGGTTCATACATTAGATTTGATGACAACGCATGTGTGTTATTAAATGCTGCTGGTGAAATGAGAGGAACTCGTGTTTTTGGTCCGGTAGCAAGAGAACTTCGTGAAAAACAATTCATGAAAATTGTATCATTAGCACCAGAAGTGCTTTAATTCGTTTTAAGATGATAAAGCTAAAAATAAAAACTGGAGACATCGTAAGAGTAATTGCTGGAGACCATAAAGGTTCTGAAGGTAAAGTATTACGTGTTTACCGCGAGAAAAATAAAGCGATCGTTGAAGGTGTAAACATGGTTTCAAAACATACGAAACCAAGTGCGAAAAGTCCTCAAGGCGGTATCGTAAAGAAAGAAGCTTCTATACAAATATCTAATATCTCTTTAATTGATCCTAAAACTAAGGAAACAACTAGAGTAGGAATTAGAGTAGAAGGAGATAAGAAAGTAAGATTTTCAAAAAAATCTAATCAAGTACTATAGTAATGGCGTATATACCTAGACTAAAAGAAGAATATAAGAGCAGAGTAATCGCTGCTCTTAAAGAGGAATTCGGATACGTAAACGTAATGCAAGTTCCAAAATTGGAAAAAATCGTTTTAAGTAAAGGAGTTGGTGCAGCTGTATCTGATAAAAAACTAATTGACTATGCAGTTGATGAGTTAACTAAGATCACTGGACAGAAAGCAGTATCTACAATCTCAAAGAAAGACGTTGCGTCATTCAAATTGAGAAAAGGGATGCCTATTGGAGCAAAAGTTACTTTGCGTGGAGAAAGAATGTATGAGTTTTTAGATAGACTTATAACTTCTGCTTTACCACGTGTTAGAGATTTTAGTGGAATTAAAGCTACTGGTTTTGATGGAAGAGGTAATTATAATCTTGGTGTTTTGGAGCAAATCATTTTCCCAGAAATTGATATTGACAAAGTAAACAAAATATCAGGTATGGATATATCTTTTGTAACTTCTGCAAAAACTGATAAAGAAGCAAAATCACTATTGGCTGAATTAGGTTTACCTTTTAAAAAGAATTAAGATATGGCTAAAGAATCAATGAAAGCCCGTGAGGTTAAGAGAGAAAAAACTGTAGCAAAATATGCTGAGAAAAGAAAAGCTTTGTTAGAAGCTGGAGATTTCGTAGGTTTGCAAAAATTACCGAAAAATGCTTCTCCAGTTCGTTTGCACAATCGTTGTAAATTAACAGGTAGACCAAGAGGATATATGCGTCAATTTGGTATTTCACGTGTTACATTTCGTGAGATGGCAAATAACGGATTAATTCCAGGTGTTAAAAAAGCATCTTGGTAGATTGTAACTTAGTTACAAAATACAAACACATTTATAAATTGGTTAAAGGTTCGTAGGATGAGTGTCCTATGAAAACCATAATCGCAAATTAATACACATGTATACAGATCCTATTGCAGATTATTTAACAAGAGTTCGTAACGCTGTGGCTGCAAACCACAAAGTTGTTGAAATTCCTGCTTCTAATCTAAAAAAAGAAATAACTAAGATCTTATTTGATCAAGGTTATATCTTGAGTTACAAATTTGAAGACAACGCTGTTCAGGGTTCAATCAAAATTGCTTTGAAGTATGATAAAGATACTAAAGAGTCTGTAATTAAAGATATCCAAAGAATTAGTAAACCAGGTTTACGTAAGTATTCAGGTTCTTCTTCAATTCCTAGAATCCTTAATGGATTAGGGATTGCTATTGTTTCTACATCAAAAGGTTTGATGACAGGAAAACAAGCCAAACAATTAAATGTTGGTGGTGAAGTAATTTGTTACGTTTACTAATCATTAAAATAGTAGAAGATGTCAAGAATAGGTAAAAGCCCAGTAACAATACCAGCAGGAGTAACTGTTTCAGTTGCAGATGGTATTATTACAGTAAAAGGAAAAAACGGTCAACTTACACAGGAGTTTTCGGACGTAACTGTAACAGTTGAAGACGGTCAAGTTCAAGTTGATAGGTCGTCTGATCATAAAGACCAAAGAGCAAAACATGGTTTATATAGATCTTTAATCAATAACATGATTATCGGTGTAAACGAAGGTTTTACTAAATCTTTA
The DNA here is from genome assembly GCF_003350545.1 of Flavobacterium glaciei. Classification (GTDB taxonomy): domain Bacteria; phylum Bacteroidota; class Bacteroidia; order Flavobacteriales; family Flavobacteriaceae; genus Flavobacterium; species Flavobacterium glaciei. The sequence continues at coordinate 344,604 of NZ_QQBA01000001.1, read as the reverse complement.
GAGTTGGTGGGAGTTGGATATAGAGCTTCAAATCAAGGACAAAAGTTAGATTTAGCTCTTGGATATTCTCATAATATTGTTCTAGAAATTGCTCCAGAAGTTACTTTAGAAACAATATCTGAAAAAGGTAAAAATCCAATTGTTAAATTAACATCATTTGACAAACAACTTTTAGGTCAAGTAGCTGCGAAAATCAGAGGTTTCCGTAAGCCTGAGCCGTACAAAGGAAAAGGTGTTAAGTTTGTAGGTGAAGTATTAAGAAGAAAAGCAGGTAAATCAGCTTAAAAAATAAGATTATGTCATTAACAAAACCTGAAAGAAGACAACGAATTAGATTCAGAATTAGAAAAACAATTAGTGGTACTGCTACTAATCCAAGGCTATCTGTATTTAGAAGTAATAAAGAAATTTACGCTCAACTTATTGATGATGTAAATGGAGTTACTTTATTGGCGGCTTCTTCAAGAGAAAAAGAAATAGGTAACGGTACGAACATTGAAGTTGCTACAGCAGTTGGGAAACTAGTTGCTGAAAAAGCTTTAAAAGCTGGGATAGAAACAGTGACTTTCGATAGAGGAGGTTATTTATATCACGGTCGTATTAAATCATTAGCGGAAGGCGCAAGAGCGGCTGGACTTAAATTCTAATATAGTATGTCTAATAGTAAATACAAGAATGTAGAGTTAGTAAAACCAAGTGGTCTTGAATTAAAAGATCGTTTGGTAAGTGTTAATCGTGTTACTAAGGTTACAAAAGGGGGTAGAGCTTTCGGTTTTTCTGCTATTGTAGTTGTAGGTGATGAAAATGGAGTGGTTGGACACGGATTGGGAAAATCTAAAGACGTTTCTGAGGCAATTGCGAAAGCAGTAGAAGATGCTAAGAAAAATTTAGTTAAAATTCCTTTGAATGGTCAATCAGTTCCTCACGAACAAAAAGGTAAATTTGGTGGTGCACGTGTATTTTTAATTCCTGCCTCTCATGGTACAGGAGTTATTGCTGGTGGAGCTGTTCGTTCAGTTCTTGAATCAGTAGGGATTCATGATGTATTATCTAAATCTCAAGGATCTTCAAATCCTCACAACGTAGTGAAAGCAACTTTTGATGCTTTACTACAAATGAGAAGCGCTTACACTGTTGCAAAACAAAGGGGTGTTTCTTTAGAAAAAGTTTTTAAAGGTTAATTCAAGGAAATTATGGCTAAATTATTAGTAAAACAAGTTAGAAGCAAAATCAACTGTCCTCTTTCTCAAAAGAGAGGATTAGAAGCTTTAGGTCTACGTAAAATGGGACAAGTTGTAGAGCATGATTCAAACCCTACAATCCTTGGGATGATAAATAAAGTTAAACACTTAGTTTCTGTAGAAGAAGCTAAATAACAAATACTGTTATGAATTTAAGTAACTTACAACCTGCTGAAGGTTCTACACACAATCAAAATAAAAGATTAGGTAGAGGAGAAGGTTCTGGAAAAGGTGGTACTTCTGCAAGAGGTCACAAAGGAGCAAAATCTCGTTCTGGTTATTCAAAAAAGATTGGTTTTGAAGGTGGGCAAATGCCACTTCAAAGACGTGTGCCTAAGTTTGGTTTTACAAACATCAATCGTAAAGATTACGAAGGTGTAAATCTTGATACACTTCAACTTTTAGTTGATAATGGTGTTATTAAAGATACTGTTGATATGACAGTTTATGTTGCTAATCGTTTAGCTACTAAAAATGAAATCGTTAAGATTTTAGGTAGAGGTGAATTGACAGCAAAATTAAAAGTAACCGCTCACAAATTTACTGCTACTGCAAAAGCTGCTATTGAAGCTGCTGGTGGAGAAGCTGTAACAATGTAATTTTTCAATTAATATGAAGAAATTTATTGAATCAATAAGTAATGTTTGGAAAATCGAGGAACTAAAAAATAGAATCCTTATAACATTAGGTTTACTTTTAGTATATCGTTTTGGGGCTCAAGTAACCCTTCCAGGTATTGATGCTACACAGCTAGGTAATTTAGCTGGGCAAACTAAAGAAGGAATTGGTTCTATTCTTGACATGTTTACTGGTGGTGCATTTTCTCAAGCTTCAGTTTTTGCTTTAGGAATTATGCCTTATATTTCTGCTTCAATTGTTGTTCAGTTAATGGGAATTGCAATTCCTTATTTACAGAAACTTCAAAGTGATGGAGAAAGCGGTAGAAAAAAGATTAATCAAATTACTCGTTGGTTGACAATAGGAATTACTTTAGTTCAAGGTCCAACTTATATCTATAATTTATATAGAACATTACCTAGTAATGCTTTTTTATTGGGATTCAATTCATTTGAGTTCTTATTTTCTTCAGTAGTTATTTTAGTTACAGGTACAATTTTTGCCATGTGGTTAGGAGAAAAAATTACTGATAAAGGAATTGGAAATGGTATTTCTTTGTTAATCATGGTTGGAATATTGGCTAGATTACCTCAAGCTTTTATTCAAGAATTTACAACAAGAGTTACCAATAATAATGGTGGACCTATGTTGTTAGTTATTGAAATTATCATTTGGTTATTAGTTATCATTTGTTGTGTACTTTTAGTAATGGCGATCAGGAAAATTCCTGTTCAATATGCACGTCGTACAACTTCAGGTGATTTCGAACAAGACATGTTGGGCGGAAACAGACAGTGGATTCCTTTGAAGCTTAATGCTTCTGGGGTTATGCCAATAATTTTTGCGCAAGCAATTATGTTTATTCCGGCAGCCTTAGCAGGTTTGTCTAAATCAGATGCATCACAATCAATCGTTGGCGCTTTTAGTAATATGTTCGGATTTTGGTATAATTTAGTTTTTGCAACTCTTATAATTGTATTTACTTTTTTCTATACTGCTATCACAGTTCCTACTAACAAAATGTCTGATGATTTAAAGAGAAGTGGTGGTTTTATTCCTGGGATTAGACCAGGTGTTGAAACTTCTGATTATCTTGACAAAGTGATGTCCTTGATAACTTTTCCAGGGTCTTTATTTCTTGCTTTGATAGCTGTGTTCCCAGCAATTGTTGTGAGTCTTATGGATGTTCAACAATCTTGGGCAATGTTTTTTGGAGGTACTTCATTAATAATTATGGTTGGAGTTGCCATAGACACAATGCAACAAATTAATTCATATTTGTTGAATAAACATTATGATGGTTTGATGAAAAGTGGTAAAAATAGAAAAGCAGTAGCTTAATTTATGGCAAAACAATCAGCAATAGAACAAGACGGGTCAATCATTGAAGCATTGTCAAATGCAATGTTCCGTGTAGAGTTAGAAAATGGACATATTGTAATCGCACATATATCTGGAAAAATGCGTATGCATTACATCAAATTATTACCTGGTGATAAAGTGAAACTAGAAATGAGCCCTTATGATTTGTCAAAAGCAAGAATTACTTATAGATATTAAAGGATATTCAAAATGAAAGTTAGAGCTTCAGTAAAAAAGAGAAGTCCCGAGTGCAAAATTGTGCGAAGAAAAGGGAGATTGTACGTAATAAACAAAAAGAATCCTAGATTTAAACAAAGACAAGGATAATTATGGCAAGAATAGCAGGGGTAGATATCCCAAAAAATAAGAGAGGTGTTATTGCACTTACCTATATCTTCGGATTAGGAAAAAGTAGAGCTGTTGAGATTTTAGAGAAAGCTCAAGTTAGCCAAGATAAAAAAGTTCAAGATTGGAATGATGACGAGATCGGAGCAATTCGTGAGGCGGTATCAACTTTTAAAATTGAAGGAGAATTGCGTTCTGAAGTTTCTTTAAACATCAAACGTTTAATGGATATTGGATGTTATAGAGGTATCCGTCATAGAACTGGTCTTCCTTTAAGAGGACAAAGAACTAAAAACAACTCTAGAACAAGAAAAGGTAAGAGAAAAACTGTTGCCAACAAGAAAAAAGCAACTAAATAATAAGTAATATGGCTAAAGCAACTGCAAAAAAACGTAAAGTTATCGTTGAATCAACGGGAGAAGCTCATATTTCTGCTACTTTTAACAATATCATCATTTCTTTGACAAACAAAAAAGGTGAAGTTATTTCTTGGTCTTCAGCTGGTAAAATGGGTTTTAGAGGTTCTAAAAAGAACACTCCATACGCAGCCCAAATGGCAGCAGAAGATTGTAGTAAAGTAGCTCTTGAAGCTGGACTTAAAAAAGTTAAGGTTTATGTAAAAGGACCAGGAAACGGACGTGAGTCTGCTATCCGTTCTTTGCATAACGGTGGAATTGAAGTAACTGAGATTATCGATGTTACCCCAATGCCTCACAATGGATGTCGTCCTCCAAAAAGACGTAGAGTATAATACTCAAAATAAATTTATAGTATAACCAAGATTGAATTTCGATTATCGAAGGATTAGACCTGAATTCATAATCTCAATCTTAAACAATTTAAAATGGCAAGATATACTGGTCCAAGTACAAGAATTGCTCGTAAATTTGGCGAGGCAATTTTCGGAGACGATAAAGCTTTCGAAAAAAGAAATTACCCACCTGGTCAACACGGGATGGCTAAAAAAAGAGGAAAAAAATCTGAATATGCTGTCCAGTTAATGGAAAAGCAAAAAGCTAAATATTCTTACGGAATATTAGAAAAACAATTCAGAAATTTATTCGAAAAGGCATCAGCTACTAAAGGAGTTACTGGTGAAGTTTTATTACAATTGTGTGAAGCAAGATTAGATAACGTTGTTTTTAGAATGGGTATTGCTCCTTCTAGAAGAGGTGCGCGTCAAATCGTTTCTCACAGACACGTTACTGTAAATGGTGAAGTGGTTAATATTCCTTCTTACCACCTTAAGCCTGGTGATAAAGTTGCTGTTCGTGAAAAATCTAAATCATTAGAAGCTATCGAACGTTCTTTATCTAATTCAAGTCATGTTTATGAATGGATTACTTGGAATAATGATATCAAAGAAGGTACTTTCGTTTCTGTACCTGCGAGACTTCAAATCCCAGAAAACATTAAAGAACAATTAATCGTAGAGTTGTACAACAAATAATAATTGACTTAGTCGAAATTTATGGCAATATTTAATTTTCAGAAGCCCGATAAAGTTATCATGATCGATTCAACCGATTTTGAAGGTAAATTTGAATTTAGACCTTTAGAACCTGGTTATGGATTGACTGTTGGTAATGCACTTAGAAGAGTTTTGCTTTCAGCATTAGAAGGTTATGCAATTACATCTGTTCGCATTGAAGGTGTAGATCATGAGTTTTCTACTATTTCAGGAGTTGTTGAAGACGTTACCGAAATTATCCTTAATCTTAAACAAGTACGTTTCAAACGTCAAATTGAAGATATCGATAATGAATCAGTTACTATATCTGTTTCAGGTAAAGACCAATTAACAGCTGGTGATTTTCAAAAATTTATTTCAGGTTTCCAAGTTTTGAATCCAGAACTAGTTATCTGTAATTTAGACAGTAAAATCAAACTTAATTTCGATTTAACGATCGAAAAAGGTAGAGGATATGTTCCTGCTGAAGAGAACAAAAAACAGAATGCTGCAATTGGGACTATTTTTACAGATTCAATTTTTACTCCAGTAAAAAATGTAAAATATGCTATTGAAAACTTCCGTGTAGAGCAAAAAACAGATTATGAAAAATTAGTTTTTGAAATAAAAACTGATGGTTCGATTAATCCAAAAGATGCCCTTACTGAAGCTGCAAAAGTTCTAATTCACCATTTCATGTTGTTCTCTGACGAAAGAATTACACTCGAGGCTGACGAAATTGCACAAACAGAATCGTATGATGAAGAATCATTACATATGAGACAATTGCTTAAAACTAAGCTTGTTGATATGGATCTTTCTGTAAGAGCATTAAATTGTTTGAAAGCGGCTGAAGTTGATACACTTGGTGATTTAGTATCGTTCAATAAAAATGACCTAATGAAATTCCGTAATTTTGGTAAAAAATCTTTAACTGAGCTTGATGAACTTGTTGCAGTTAAAAATTTGAACTTCGGAATGGATTTAGCAAAATACAAACTAGATAAAGAATAATCTAAGCCGCAAGGTTTAAATTTACATAGCAATGAGACACGGAAAAAAATTCAATCACTTAAGCAGACAGACTGCGCATAGAAAATCTATGTTAGCTAATATGGCTTGTTCTCTTATCGAGCACAAACGTATTAACACTACTGTTGCTAAAGCAAAAGCGCTTAAACAATTCGTTGAGCCGCTTATAACAAAATCTAAAGCTGATACGACTCATAATCGTCGTATCGTTTTTGCTTACTTACGTAGCAAATATGCCGTAACTGACTTGTTCAGAGACGTAGCTGCTAAAGTAGGAGACCGTCCAGGTGGATACACTCGTATCATTAAAGTTGGAAATCGTTTAGGAGATAATGCTGATATGGCAATGATCGAATTAGTAGATTTCAATGAACTTTACAATGGTGGTAAAAAAGAAGTTAAAAAAGCAAAAAGCCGTCGTGGTGGAAAAGCTAAGAAAGATGAAGCTACTGAAGCTCCAGCTGCTGAAACTGATACAACTACTGAGACTGCTGAGTAATTATGAAAATAATCATTCAATAAAAATCAAGGATAAGCTATTTATAGTTTATCCTTTTTTTTTGATTTTTTCGGAGCAAAAATTTTGGGATTTAATTGCATATTGTCCTGCTGTTCACTGTATCTTTTGCTTCTAAAGAAAAAGCAAAAGGATGCCGTTTCCATCAGGGCTAGATAAGAATTTTTTTATTTTACAATAAATTTCAAAAACTTGCTTCCATTGCTTTAAAGGAGTAAATTTGCACAATATTTAACTACAGATGTAACTAGCTTTGCGAGTTCCATGAGACTATTAAAAAATAATAGAAATCAAAGAATGAAATATACAACACGACAAAAAGCAATTCTTTTATTAAGTGACGGAACAATATTCCATGGTAAATCCATAGGAATCAGTGGAACCACTTTTGGTGAAGTTTGTTTTAACACAGGAATGACAGGTTACCAAGAAATATTTACTGATCCTTCTTATTTTGGTCAGTTAATGGTAGCAACCAACGCCCATATTGGGAATTACGGAGTGAATGATAATGAAATTGAATCAGATAGCATTAAAATTGCTGGATTGGTTTGTAAAAATTTCAGTTTTAATTATTCTCGTGAGGACGCATCAGGGAGTTTGGAAGACTATTTTATTAAACAAAATTTAATTTGCATTTCTGATGTAGATACACGCGCTTTAGTAAGTTATATTCGCGACAATGGAGCAATGAATGCTGTAATTTGTACGGATGGAACTTCTATTGAAGATTTAAAAATTGCTTTAGCAAAAATTCCAGACATGAAAGGTCTTGAATTAGCTTCTAAAGTTTCTACCACTGAACCTTACTTTGTTGGTGATGAAAGTGCAACCTATAAAATTGCTGCACTTGATTTAGGAATTAAAATGAATATTCTTCGTAATCTTGCCAAAAGAGATTGTTATATCAAAGTATTTCCTTTTGATTCTTCTTATCAGGATTTAGCAGCATTTAATCCGGATGGGTATTTTTTATCTAACGGTCCTGGTGATCCAGAGCCCCTTTCTGGAGCAATTCAAGTGGCAAAAGAAATTCTAGAAAACGATAATCCATTATTTGGAATTTGTCTTGGACATCAAGTAATAGGCCTTGCAAACGGAATTTCTACTTATAAAATGTTTAACGGACATAGGGGAATCAATCATCCTGTAAAAAATTTGATTACAGGGAAAGGTGAAATCACTTCTCAAAATCATGGTTTTGCCGTTAATAAAGAGGAACTTGATAATCATCCTGATTTAGAGATTACTCATCTTCATTTAAATGATGGTACTGTAGCAGGAATGCGAATGAAAAACAAAAATTGTTTCTCAGTTCAATACCACCCAGAAGCAAGTCCTGGTCCACATGATTCCTCATATTTATTTGATCAATTTATTGAAAATATAAAAGGACAATAAATGAATGTTTTGATATAGAAATAAAAAAAAAGGTTTGACAAAGTTAACAGTCAAACCTTTTTTTTTTATTTCTAATTTGCTTCCCGAATGGAATGGTTACGGGAATTTGATTTAAAATAAATTTTATAGTTTTAAGTCGTATGTAGGATGAATGTCTTTTTTCATCCTTTGTTTCATCTATAAATTTATTTTTCCATTACTACCAAGATTTTAATTTTTTGCTTAATTTGATTTTATTAGAAATAAAAAATAATATATAATGTAAAAATATATTATTAAAAAAGCTTAAATGTATTGTTAGCTAAAAAATTACAACGTTTTCGTTAATAACATTCATTATTTTCATTAAATCATTCCAAAAGATAGAATATATTTGTATTTCAAAATTTAAATTTTAGTATTATGAGTATAATTATCAAGATTCACGCAAGACAAATTTTTGATTCAAGAGGAAATCCTACAATAGAAGTAGATGTAATTACAGATAATGGTGTTTTAGGAAGAGCGGCAGTACCATCTGGGGCTTCAACTGGAGAACACGAAGCAGTTGAATTACGTGATGGAGGAAAAGCGTTTCTTGGAAAAGGAGTTTTGAATGCGGTGAAAAATGTGAATACCATTATTTCTGAAGAACTGGTAGGAGTTTCTGTTTTCGAACAAAATCTAATCGATCAAACGATGATTGATTTAGATGGTACTCCAAATAAATCAAACTTAGGAGCAAATGCAATTTTAGGAGTTTCTTTGGCTGTTGCCAAAGCTGCTGCTAACGAATTGGGATTGCCATTATACAGATACGTAGGTGGTGTTTCGGCAAATACATTGCCTGTACCAATGATGAATATTATCAATGGAGGTTCTCATTCTGATGCGCCTATTGCATTTCAAGAATTTATGATTTTCCCGGTAAAAGCAACTTCTTTTTCACATGCCATGCAAATGGGAACTGAAATTTTTCACAGCTTGAAAAAAGTATTACATGATAGAGGTCTTTCAACTGCTGTAGGTGACGAAGGAGGTTTTGCACCAAATCTTGCAGGAGGAACTGAAGATGCTTTGGATACAATCAAAAAAGCTGTTGAAAATGCAGGATATACTTTTGGGGATGAAATCATGATTGCTTTGGATTGTGCTGCTGCAGAATTTTATGTAAACGGAAAATACGATTACACTAAATTTGAAGGAGAAACAGGTAAAATTAGATCTTCTGAAGAACAAGTGGAGTATTTAGCTGAATTAGCAGCTAAATATCCTATTATTTCTATTGAAGACGGAATGGATGAGAATGACTGGGATGGATGGAAATTGCTTACGGATAAAATTGGAGACAAAGTTCAATTAGTAGGTGATGATTTATTCGTGACTAATGTAGAGCGTTTGTCTACAGGTATCGAAAAAGGAATCGCTAATTCAATCCTTATTAAAGTTAACCAAATTGGAACTTTGACAGAAACTATTGCAGCTGTAAATATGGCCAAAAATGCAGGTTATACTTCAGTAATGTCGCACCGTTCAGGAGAGACTGAAGATAATACAATTGCAGATTTAGCAGTAGCTTTAAACTGTGGACAGATTAAGACTGGTTCAGCATCTCGTTCTGACCGTATGGCTAAATACAATCAATTATTAAGAATTGAGGAAGAATTAGGGAATACAGCCTATTTTCCTGGTAAAAATGCTTTCAAAATAAAATAATTCTTACGAATTTTATTAATTAAGCCATTCACCTAGTGTGAGTGGCTTTTTTTTGTAATATTTAACAATTTCATTGTGTTATTCTCTTTTTAATTAGTGTATAATTCCTTAGATTTGAGAAATTATTATTTTAAAAGTTTATTTTCAATTATATTATGTCAAAAATAGCAACATTAGAAATTGATGGAAAGAAAATTGAACTTCCTATAATTGTAGGAAGTGAAAATGAAGTTGCCATCGATATTAATAAATTACGTGATTTATCAGGTGTAATCACACTTGATCCAGGTTATAAAAATTCAGGTTCTTGTAAAAGTGACATTACTTTTTTAGATGGAGAACTTGGGATTCTTCGTTACAGAGGATATGCGATAGAGGATTTAGCTGAAAAAGCAGATTTTTTAGAAGTGTCATACCTTTTAATTTTTGGGGAATTGCCAACTGTTGATCAGTTAGCGCAATTTGAAACCGATATTAGAAAATACACTTTGGTCAATGAAGAAATGAAAAACATCATTGATGGTTTTCCTAAAACAGCTCATCCAATGGGAGTTTTAGCATCTTTGACAAGTGCATTAACAGCATTCAATCCTAAATCAGTGAATGTTGATAATGAAAAAGAAATGTATGAGGCAGTATGCAAAACTATGGGTAAGTTTATGGTTATTGCAACTTGGACTTATAGAAAAAGCATGGGTTATCCTTTGAATTATTATGATAACACAAAAGGTTATGTAGAAAACTTTATGCGTTTAATGTTTGAATTACCTACAGAACCTTACACAGCAAATCCTGTAGTTATAGATGCATTGGATAAATTATTTATTCTTCACGGAGATCACGAGCAAAACTGTTCTACTTCTACAGTTAGAATGGTAGGCTCTTCTCACGCAGGATTATTTGCTTCGATTTCGGCTGGAGTTTCTGCACTTTGGGGACCTTTACATGGTGGAGCTAATCAAGCAGTTCTTGAAATGTTAGAAGAAATCCACAGAAATGGTGGGGATGCTGATAAATACATGGCTAAAGCCAAAGACAAAAATGACCCTTTCAGATTAATGGGATTTGGTCATAGAGTTTACAAGAATTTTGATCCAAGAGCAAAAATTATCAAAAAAGCCGCTAATGAAGTTTTAGCAACTTTAGGAGTTGAAGACCCAATTCTTGCAATTGCAAAAAAACTCGAAGAAGCAGCATTGGAAGATGAATATTTCAAATCAAGAAATTTATATCCAAATGTAGATTTCTATTCTGGAATTATTTACAGAGCTTTAGGAATTCCTACAGATATGTTTACAGTAATGTTCGCCATAGGACGTTTGCCAGGTTGGATCGCACAATGGAAAGAAATGCGTGAAAATAAAGAACCTATCGGAAGGCCAAGACAGGTTTACACTGGACATCCTTTGAGGGATTTTGTATCATCAGACAAAAGATAAAATCAGCTTAAAAAGCTTCACAAATTAGTGAAGCTTTTTTTATATTTGTCAAAAGCTAAAAATACATGTTAGAGTTAAATATAAAGAATGAAACTTCCAGACTTCGAGCTGTAGTTTTAGGCTCAGCGGTCAATAATGGACCTACACCTAAGGTTGAAGAAGCTTATGATCCTAAGTCGTTAGAACATATTTTAGCAGGAACCTATCCTGTTGAGGAAGATATGGTAAATGAAATGGAAGCATTTAATAGCGTACTAAAAAAGTATGATGTAACCGTTTATCGTCCCGAAATGATTGAAAATTATAATCAGATATTTACAAGGGATATTGGTTTTGTGATTGATGATACTTTTGTAAAATCGAATATTTTACCGGATAGAGAACGAGAATTAGATGCTATCCAGTATATAATTGACCAAATTAATCCAAAAAAAGTAGTGCGTCCACCAGAGGAAGTTCATATTGAAGGGGGTGATGTGATGTTGTGGAATGATTATATCTTCATTGGAACCTACAAAGGAAGTGATTACAAAGATTACATTACAGCTCGAACAAATATGTTAGGAGTGCAATATATTAAGGATTTATTCCCAAATAAAATTGTCAAAGAATTTGATTTGGTAAAATCTAAAATCGAAGCTCGTGACAATGCGTTGCATCTGGATTGTTGTTTTCAGCCTGTTGGGAATGACAAAGGAATTATCTACAAAAATGGTTTCCGTGAAGAAGCTGATTATTTGTTTTTGGTAAATCTTTTTGGTAAAGAAAACTTATTTCATATTACTAGAGACGAAATGTACAATATGAATTCTAATGTTTTTTCTATTGATATTAACGTTGTCGTTTCAGAAAGGAATTTTACCCGACTTAACAATTGGTTGCGTGAAAACGGTTTTGTAGTAGAAGAGATTCCATATGCAGAAATTGCAAAACAAGAAGGATTATTACGGTGTTCTACTTTGCCTTTAATTAGAGAATAAATAATTGTTTAAGGTTTGAAATTTAATGTTGCTTAACATTAAACTTTAAACTTTAAACTGTTAAATTTTAAACTAAAAATATATGAAACAAACAACAAATTCGATATTGATGATTCGTCCGGTTGCGTTTAGAATGAACGAACAAACCGCAGTAAATAATTACTATCAAAAAGTATTAGATGGACTTTTGCCTGCAACCGTAAATGCCAAAGCGCAACAAGAATTTGATGCTTTTGTCGAAAAATTGACAGCAGTAGGAGTTGATGTTACAGTTATTGATGATACGTTGAATCCGGATACTCCAGACAGTGTTTTTCCTAATAACTGGATTTCTTTTCATGAGAATGGTGACGTAGCTTTATATCCAATGTTTGCTGAAAATAGACGTCAAGAACGTCGCGAAGAAATTTTAGATTTATTAGAAGAAAAAGGTTTTGTAATTCATAATATTATAGATTACACTTCCGCTGAGGAAGATGGATTTTTCTTAGAAGGCACAGGAAGTTTGCTCTTGGATAGGGTAAATGCTAAAGCGTATTGTGCATTATCTCCCCGAGCGGATGAAGAATTATTTATCGAATTCTGTGAGGATTTTGATTATGCACCAGTGATTTTTGAAGCATTTCAAACCGTTGATTCAGAGCGAAAACTCATTTATCATACGAATGTAATGATGTGCTTGGGAGAAACTTTTGCAGTGATTTGTTCGGATTGTATCGATGATAAAAAAGAACGCAAAATGGTTTTGGATAATTTGAAAGAAAACGGAAAAGAAATAATTTTAATTACTGAAGCTCAAATGAACAATTTTGCAGGAAATATGCTTGAAGTTCGAGGAGCAAATGACAAACGATATTTGATTATGAGTGCAGCTGCTCATCAAAGTCTAACTCCAAAACAAATTGAGCAACTAGAAAAACATGCTGAAATTTTGAGTTCAAGTCTGGATACCATCGAGGCTTGTGGCGGAGGTAGCGCCAGATGCATGATGGCTGAAATATTCCTGCCTAGAAATTAATAAAAAGAAAACCGGATATGATTCTAAATCGTATCTGGTTTTTTTTAGTTGTGATTATAGTTTATGAAAGATTCACTTTTATAATGTTGATAATGGCACTTACGATATATTGAATTCCTATCGCAATAACTATAAAACCCACAATTCTGGATATTGCAATAATTCCTGATGCTCCAAGTATTTTTGCTAAATAATGAGCACTTTTTAGAATTAGAAAAATAGTTACCGCAATGGCAAGAATAGCAATGGAAGAAATGATTATTTCCATTGTAGTATTGTGTTCCTGATAAAATGCAATAAGCAAGGAAATAGAGCCAGGTCCTGCAAGCATTGGAATTGCAAGCGGCGTCAAAGCAATGTCATTCCTTTGCTGGGCGTCAGTTTCTGCTTTTTTGTTAATACCACGTTTCTTAGTGAATTTGCCAGAAAGCAATGAAAAACCAGAACTTACAATGATAATACCTCCCGCAATTCGGAGCGCATCAATACTAATTCCAAAAAAAAGTAAAACATATTGTCCAATAAAAAACGAAACAATAAGAATGATAAATACATTTATCGCTGTCCATAAAGAAATTCTGGAACGTTCTTTTTTAGTGTCATTTTGAGTAAGTCCTACAAAAATAGGAACGGTACCAATAGGGTTTAAGACGGAAAAAAGAGCAACAAAAAGATAAATAAACAAATCCATATTTTATTTTTAAGAGTGTAAAAATACTCTTTTTTTGTTTTTTAATGTTAGGGTAGTGTTTTTTATTGCTACAACAACTAAACCTTAATATTATTAGACGGATAAACCTTTTTGATTACTTTTGCTAAATACAATTAAAGAAAATGATAAAGAATAAAAAAACATTAGTTCTTGGAGCGACAACTAAACCAGAGCGCTACGCCTTCAAAGCCGTAAATATGTTAGTAGATAAAGGACATTCAGTTCTTGCATTAGGACAAAATGCAGGCGAAGTTGCAGGTATTAAAATCCAGACTAAAGCCATTCCATTAAAAAATATCGATACCGTTACCCTATATTTAAACCCAACACGTCAACGCGATTATTACAACTATATCGTTGAGGCTAATCCTAAACGTGTGATTTTCAACCCAGGAACAGAGAATCCAGAATTCTATCAATTGTTAAAATTAAATGATATCAAGGTAGAAGTAGCTTGTACTTTAGTTTTATTAGCTACTAATCAGTATTAGTTTTTTGTAGCTATTCCTGCTATCCATTTCAATCTTTTGAACTAAACAGTATTTTTCTAAATAAAACAAGAGCTTCTCCCGAATGGTCGGGAGTAGCTCTTTTTTTATAAGAAAAAATTACCGTTTTTTATCAAAAGGATTTTCATTTCTATCAGGGCTAAGGCCCAAGAATTTTGAAACTTAACAAGACAGCTCCTTAGAATATTTTAAAATCTTGTTTCCTTAATTGCGGGTTTGCTAATCAACAACAACCCAAGAAAAGTAATTAGTCCGTTTACGATTATCAATTCGTTATCGAAAACATATCCTCCAAATAAAGTCTTCGAATTTTCGCTGATCAAGTAAGTTATAGCAGGAGATAATAAGCAAATTATAGGGACAAATTTATCTTTCACTGTTTTTGATTTTACAAATAATCCAAAACAATACAGTCCCAAAAGAGGACCATATGTATAGGAAGCCACTCTAAAAATCATTCCTACTACAGAGCTATCATTAATGGCATTAAAAAAAATAATCACCAGAAACATTAAAAACGAAAAAGCAATGTGTACAAGATGTCTGTTTCGTACTACGTTTGGCTTGTTTAAATTTTCGGTTTTATCCATTCCTAAAAAATCAACACAAAACGAAGTTGTTAACGCTGTCAACGCGGAATCCGTTGTTGCAAATGTGGCTGCGGTTAATCCCAATAAGAAAATAACCGAAGGGATTAGTGTCAGATGGTTAAACGCAATTTCGGGAAACAATAAATCGGTTCTGGGTTTTCCGGTAACTAAATCGGTTGGAACTTCTATTCCGTTTTTTGATGCATAAATATACAGTAAAGCACCCACGCTTAGGAAAAAAATATTGATGGCAACAAATATTCCAGTAAACGTAAACATGTTTTTTTGTGCTTCGCCAATGTTTTTGCAACTCAAATTTTTCTGCATTAAATCTTGATCCAAGCCCACCATGGCAATAGTTACAAATATTCCTCCTATAATTTGTTTTACAAAATGGAACTTACTCGATACAAAATCCTCGAAGAAAAATACTTTAGAATAATTGCTATCCTTTACTGCTTCAAAAGCTTCTAAAAAATTTAAATTTAAACTTCTGCAAATAAAGAAAATCGTCAAAAAGACAGAAGATACCAAGAAAAAGGTTTGTAAAGTGTCTGTGATTATAATGGTTTTCAATCCCCCTCGATACGTGTAAGCAAAGATTAAAGCCAGTGAAATTAGAACTGTAATTGCAAATGGGATTCCGTAAAAATCAAAAACAAAGCGTTGTAAAACTATCACAACAAGATACAATCGAAATGCTGAGCCAATAGTTCTGCTGATTAGGAAAATAGTTGCGGCAGTTTTATAAGAATACAGACCCAAGCGGTGCTCGATGTAGCCATAAATAGAAGTTAAATTCATTCGATAATACAGCGGAAGCAAAACTTTTGCGATTATGATAAAACCAATGGCGTTCCCTAAAACAAATTGAAAATATTTGAATTGCTCTCCATTGGGTGAACCCACTTCTCCAGGGACAGAAATAAAAGTTACTCCGGAAAGCGCCGTTCCAATCATTCCAAAAGCGACTAAATACCATTTGGAATTTTTATTAGCTTTAAAAAAAGCATCATTGCCGCTGTCTTTTCTGCTTACAAAATGCGAAATCAAAAAAAGAATTCCAAAGTAGATTATAATTAGTGATAGAATGGCGAATGGAGTCATTTTGTGTAAATATTGTTTGGGCCAAATTACATAAATAATCTTCAAATTTTCAAATTATCTATCCCGAACGTTCGGGACAAATTAACTACTTTTGCAGTTATGGAATTTTCTTCGAAATTAATAGAAAAGGCAGTTAACGAAATGTCTCAACTGCCAGGAATTGGCAAACGAACGGCACTTCGATTGGTGCTGCATTTACTAAAACAGCCCAAAGAGCAAACAGGTTTTTTATCACAAGCCTTAGTTGCTATGCGTGAGGATATTAAGTATTGTAGCAGCTGCCACAATATTTCTGATAGTGTGCTGTGTGAAATTTGTGCTAATCAAAGCAGAAATCATCAGATTATTTGTATTGTCGAGGATATTCGCGATGTCATGGCTATTGAAAATACCGGGCAATTTAGAGGGATTTACCATGTACTTGGAGGTAAAATTTCTCCTATTGACGGGGTTGGTCCCAGTCAATTGAATATTACTTCATTAGTTGAGAAAATAAAAACAGGTATTGTAAGCGAAATAATTTTTGCTTTAAGCTCCACTATGGAAGGTGATACTACAAATTTTTACATCTACAAACAAATAGCGGATTGTGAGATAATAATATCTACAATTGCCAGAGGAATCTCGGTAGGAGATGAGCTGGAGTATGCAGACGAAGTTACCTTGGGAAGAAGTATATTGCAAAGAGTACCTTTTGAAAAGTCTTTTAAAAATAATTAATCCATTTTAAGAATAGTGATGCTTTTTAAATCGTAAATGAAAAGCTATATTTGTCGTTAAATATATTGAAAATGAGCAAATCCGTATTATGTTTATTAATAACCATTAGTGTTTTATTCACATCTTGCATTCCTACCCAAGATTTAATTTATCTCCAAAAGAAAGATAATTCACAAGATAATATTGTTATTACAGCTATAGAATCACAACCATATAGATTACAGACTAACGATGTGTTGAGTATCACGATAAAAGCTATCGACCCTAAATTAGTCGCTATTTTTAGCCCCTCTAGTGAAGGAGGAGCTGCAGGTAAATCTGAGTCAGGACTTTATTTTGATGGTTTTACAGTGGATGACCATGGAAATATTAGAATTCCAATTTTAGGAGAGTTAAATGTTATAGGTTATACACTGGACGAAATCAGAATTAGAATTGAAAAGCAATTATTAGCAGAGTATTTTAATAAAGAAGCTAATATTTTTGTAACCGTTAAACTAGCAGGCTTGCGTTATACTATAAATGGAGAAATTGGGGGTCCGGGTACAAAAACAATGTTTCAAGAGCAGGTAAATATTATGGAGGCTATTGCTAATTCTGGAGATATTACTATTACTGGAGATAGAAAAGCAGTAACAGTTATGCGAAAAACGCCAACAGGAGTAGTAATGCACGATTTAGACCTTACGAATATAAATGTAATGCAATCACCTTATTTTTATTTGCAGCCTAATGATTATATTTATGTTAAACCACTCAAGCAAAAAACTTGGGGAACCGGAAAAACTGGAATAGAGTCCTTTGGTACTATTACTACTTTGTTCTCAGTGGCAACAACAATTTTCTTTTTACTTTTTAAAAATTAAAACAGCGCTCAAAAAATGTTAGATATAAAAGATTTTTCGATTTTTGAAAACCAAGTAAGTTTTGACTTCAAGGGTTTTTTAATAAAAATTGGAAGTTACTGGAAGTGGTTTTTATTAAGTTTATTAATCACTTTCACGATTGCTTATCAGGTGAATATTCGTAAAGAAAAAATTTACGGTATGGAAACACTTATTTCAGTAAAAGAAGAAAGTAATCCTCTTTTTACATCTAATACTAGTTTAGTCTTTAATTGGGGAGGTACTTCAGATCAAGTTCAGACTATATCAACGACGTTGCAATCTAGATCGCATAATGAACTGGTTGTAGATAAATTACAATATTATATTAGTTACTTTGTTCAAGGAGAATATAATTTAATAGACGCTTATGGAGCAATCCCTTTTAATATCAATATAGACAAATCAAAAGGACAGTTAGCAGGAACTTTAATAGGTATTAAATTTATTAGTGAAAATGTTTATGAAATTAGAATTCCTTTTGCTAGTCAAAATGTATCTTTAATTACCTATTCTGATAATTCATACAGTAATACCGCTGTAGCAACAGGAGATTTTGTAAAAAGATATAAGGTTGGCGAAAAAGTTTCTTTGCCTTTTTTAAATTGGAAGTTACAAATAAATGAAAATCCTGGCTTTTATAAAGGGAACGAATATTTTGTACAGTTTAACGATTTTAATGGAACTGTATCAGGATACAAAGGTATTAGCGTTAGATCAGATGATAAAGGTGGTTCAATAATTACCTTAGGGATGCAGGGAACTAATAAAGCAAGAATGGTTGAGTATTTAAACGCGACGGTTAAAATGCTTATCAAGAGGCAATTGGATGGTAAGAACCAGTTTGCGACAAATACCATAGCTTTTATAGATAGTACATTAGTCACGATGGAATCCCAACTTAAGGAAACTGGAAATGAGTTAAAATCTTTTAGAAAAGGAAAAAACATTTATGATATAGAAGAAGGTGGAGGTAAGTTTTCAGAAAAGATTTTGGAATTTGATGTCAAAAAAGACGAGATTAATCGTAAAATGGCTTATTATAATTCCTTAAAAGCCTATTTAAAAAACAGTGTAAACTACGCAAAACTTCCTGCTCCTTCCGTAGCAGGAATAGAAGACCCTAATATCGTTGTAAATATTTCAAAGTTAATAGCATTATCTACTCAAAGATCTGAAATGGCTTATGCTGTAAAAAGCGATAAAATATTTAAGGATTTTGACAATCAAATGGAGGCTATTAAAAATGTTTTGTTAGAGAATATAGCTACAGCTAAAGCATCTCTTCAATATGATTTAGCAATGGTAAGCAGTAAAATAAATGAAGCTGAAAGTACTATAAAGGCACTCCCGGATGATCAGCAAGAGCTTATTAAGATTAAAAGGAAATATGATTTGAGTGATAATATTTACAGCACTTTTCTTCAAAAAAGAAGCGAAGCAGATATTGTTAAGGCTGCGAATTTATCAGATATTCATTTTATAGATCCTGCTAAGGATGTTGGCGGAGGACTTATAGGTCCAAAAACATCAGTTAATTATGTATTGGCTTTATTTCTGGGGATACTTTTTCCGTTAATTTTTGTATTTGCAGTTTTCTTTATCAATAATTCGATTCAGAATGCTGAGGATATCAGTAAGATGACAAAAATCCCTTTAATAGGTGTTGTTGGTGTCAATAAAGAGAATACCAATCTAGCTGTATTCGACAAACCAAAATCAGCTTTATCAGAATCCTTCAGAGCCATTCGTTCTTCTCTTCAATTTCTATATAAGCAACAAAATTTAGATGGGGCAAAGACACTAATGATTACATCTTCAGTGAGTGGAGAGGGAAAAACATTTTGTTCTATTAATATCGCTACGGTATTTGCACTTAGCGAGAAAAAAACGGTTGTTATCGGTTTGGATTTAAGAAAGCCTAAGCTGTCCACTGAATTTAATTTATCAAATGATGTTGGGATTGTAAACTATCTGATAAAACAAAAAACAATTGACGAAATCATCAATCATACACACATACCTTTTTTAGACGTTATTTTGTCAGGACCTATTCCGCCTAATCCTGCTGAAATGATTATGAGTCAAGGAATGGGTGAATTAATAGGCGAGTTAAAGAAAAAATACGATTATATCATATTGGATACGCCTCCAGTAGGGTTGGTGTCAGATGCTTTAGAACTAGCGCAATATTGTGATGTTACCTTATATATAGTAAGACAGAACTATACTAAAAAAGATATGATAACGCTGTTAAACAACAGGGTGAAACGCGGAGAGTTAAATAATGCCAGTATTGTTTTAAATGGTTTAGAGAATAAAGCAAAATATGGTACTGGTTACGGCTATGGTTATGGATACGGCTATGGTTATGGAACCTATGCAAATGGATATTATGAAGAGGGTAAGACTAAAAGTATTTATCAAAGAATAGCACAGAAGATTTTGAAAAAACAAACTAAATAATGGATTGTTTTAAAAATACGTACAAATGAAAATAGAAACAAAAAGTTCCGTTTTAATAACGGGTGGAGCAGGATTTATAGGTTCTAATCTTTGTGAATATTTTTTATCTAAAGATTATAAGGTTGTTTGTTTTGATAATTTTGCAACTGGATACAGACATAATTTAAAAGACTTTATAAATCATCCTGATTTTCATTTAATTGAAGGCGATATCCGTAATGGAGCTGAATGTCAAAATGCTGTACAAGGCATAGATTATGTCTTGCATCAAGCTGCTTTAGGTTCTGTACCCAGATCTATTAATGATCCTGTTGTTACAAATGATGTAAATGTCTCTGGTTTTTTGAACATGTTAGTCGCCTCAAGAGATGCAAAAGTCAAACGATTTATTTACGCAGCAAGTTCATCTACTTATGGTGACTCAGAAGCTCTGCCTAAAGTTGAAGCCGTAATTGGAAAACCACTTTCTCCTTATGCAATTACAAAATATGTTAATGAATTATATGCTGAAATATTTAGCAAAACCTATGGTTTAGAGACTATCGGATTGCGTTATTTTAATGTTTTTGGTCGAAAACAAGATCCTAACGGAGCTTATGCAGCGGTCATTCCCAAATTTGTTATGCAATTGATGCAGTTGGAAAGTCCAAAAATAAATGGGGATGGGAATTACTCCCGTGACTTCACTTACATTGATAACGTACTGAAAATGAATGAGTTGGCTATGTTAGTAGAAAATCCTGATGCTATCAATACCGTTTATAATACCGCTTATGGTGACAGGAATACGTTGAATAATTTAGTTGATTATTTAAAAGATTTCCTAAGTGTTTATGATGAAAGAATTGCCGCTGTCGAGATAGAATACGGCCCTAATAGACCTGGTGATATTCCGCATTCTTTAGCAAGTATTGAGAAAGCTAAATCGTTATTAGGATATAATCCAAAATATTCGATGCAAGAAGGATTAAAAGAAGCTGTAGAATGGTATTGGAATAACCTTAAATAAAAGAAGTATTTAAAGCAAAACGGTACGATAAATTAAAATATATTTGCACATTAAAATTTGAATAAATGAAAATTACAAAAATTTGTTGCATTGGAGCAGGATATGTTGGAGGTCCAACGATGGCTGTCATTGCTCAAAAATGCCCGCAAATACAAGTTACGGTAGTAGACTTAAATGAAGAGCGAATTAATGCATGGAATGATGAAAATGTAGATAATATCCCTATTTATGAACCAGGTTTGAGCGAAATTGTTGCTGATGCTAGAGGTAGAAATTTGTTTTTTTCTACTAATGTGGAAAAAGCTATAGATGAAGCTCAAATTATTTTTATATCAGTAAATACACCTACTAAAACCTACGGTAAGGGAAAAGGTATGGCAGCTGATTTGAAATATATTGAATTGTGCGCAAGACAAATTGCCAAAGTTGCTAGAGACAACAAAATTGTTGTAGAAAAATCGACACTCCCTGTTAGAACTGCTGAGGCTATTAAAAGTATATTAGACAATACTGGGAATGGAGTACAGTTTCAAATTTTATCTAATCCAGAGTTTTTAGCTGAAGGAACTGCTGTCCAGGATTTATTGAATCCGGATAGGATATTAATTGGAGGCGATTCTTCTGTAGAAGGACAGAAAGCGATTCAGGCTTTAGTTGATGTATATTCAAATTGGGTAGCTACGGACAAAATATTAACTACTAATGTTTGGTCTTCTGAGCTTTCTAAATTGACGGCTAATGCTTTTCTAGCACAAAGGATTTCTTCTATAAATGCCATGTCAGAGCTTTGTGAAAAAACGGGTGCTAATGTGAATGAAGTTGCAAAAGCAATAGGAATGGATAGCAGAATAGGATCGAAATTTCTTAAAGCTTCTGTTGGATTTGGAGGTTCTTGTTTTCAAAAAGACATATTGAATTTGGTTTATATCGCAAAATCATATGGATTACATGAAGTAGCTGATTATTGGGAACAAGTAATTATAATGAATGATCACCAGAAAAGACGTTTTTCTAATAACATTGTTCAAACACTTTACAATACAGTTTCTGATAAAAAAGTAACTTTTCTAGGTTGGGCTTTCAAAAAAGATACTAATGATACAAGAGAGTCGGCTGCTATTTATGTTGCCGATGATTTGATAAATGAACATGCAAAAATTGCTGTTTACGATCCTAAGGTGTCTAATAAAAAAATTATTGACGATTTAAATTATTTAGAAACTAGAAGTGCTGAATTAAATAGTAATAGTGTAAGTTCTTTTGATAATCCGTACGATGCTTGTAATAATGCACATGCTATAGCAGTACTTACAGAATGGGATGAATTCAAAAATTACGATTGGAAAAAAATTTATGATTCTATGCAAAAACCTGCTTTTGTTTTTGATGGTAGAAACTTGTTGAATGCTTCAGAATTAAAAGCTATCGGTTTTGTATACCAAAGTATAGGTTCTTAAAAAAAAGCATGAGTTTTAATTACTTGTTAGAAAGAAACTAAGATAATAAATTGATAAGGCTGAAATGTTGTCAAACTAGTTGTTTTCATATTGAAATACTTATAAACTTATTCCGAATAATAATACTAAAATTAGTAGTGTAAAACAAAATATATGATGAATTGGTATGTAGTTTACACAAAACCGAAATGGGAGAAAAAAGTTGCAGAACAATTAAGGAATAAAGGAATAGAATGTTACTGTCCTTTGATTACTCAAGTCAGACAATGGTCAGATAGAAAGAAAAAAGTAGAAGTGCCTCTTTTTAATTCCTACGTCTTTGTTCAATTACCGGATTCCGAACGAAATTTAGTTTTTCAGTCAGTAGGTGTTGTACGTTATTTATTTTGGTTGGGAAAACCGGCAATTGTAAGAGACGAAGAGATCAGTATTATAAAAAAATGGCTAAATCCTGCTGAGAGTAACGATGTTTCAGTACTTTCATTTGAAGTTGGAGATGCTATACAACTGGATTCTGGTCCGTTTTCTAATCATAAAGCAATTGTAAAAGAAGTTACTAATACACACTATGTGATGGTTTTAGAATCACTAGGTTGTGTTCTGAAAATGAAACTAAAGTAACCACTTTCGCATTATTCTTTAATGGGTCTATATTGAAAAAAAAACTGCATTTTAGATTATTTAACACAGCCTAACTCGATTGAGAGTTAGGCTGTGTTATTTCATTAAATAAGCCAGGTGTTGAATAGTATTATTTTAAAAAGCTCTGAAAAAAATATGGAATCACATGAGGCTTTAACTTCAGTATAAAAAGAAGTTTATTTCTGTTTGTTTTAAAAAATGTAGAAAAAGGATTTAACTTTTGGAATAACCAAAGTCTTAAGGCTCAAAATAGGATAAGTTCATTTGTATATTTCAATAATTATTTATGCTTTCCATTCTAAAATTGTATTTGTAATTTAGTGTTATTTAACGGTAAGTTTACCCCCTTTTTTTTGGGTTTTTTATCACCAAATTAGGTGATTTTTTTTGGTAGTTTAGTTAATAATAAAAGTGTTTCTTTATGATTTTCAGTAGGTTGTATTTGTTTTTGGTTTTTGGGAAAGTATCTTAGTGTTTCTTAAGGTAAATAATAGTTCAAAAACCGGCATATTGTGCTTATATTTGACATTTTAAATTATTGTAATTTCAGTTCGTTTTTGTGAGCATGAAATGCGAAGCTGTGTAATAAAATTAACAATAATTACTAATAATTGTTCAAAAAATGAACTCTAATACAAAAATAGCAATAATTGGTTTCGGTCCCGTAGGGTTACCTTTGGTAAGACTGTTTGCAATCAAACATGCTGTTGTTGGATTAGATATCAATCAAACTAGAGTTAATTTTTTAAAATCGGGTACTGATACTACTTTTGAAGTTGATGATGTTGCGTTGCAAAAAGTCTTATTGAATCAACCGGGTAAAGCTGTTGGTTTATATTAAACGACTGATATTAAAGACATTTCAGACTATAATTACTACGTAGTTACTGTTCCGCTCCGGCTGATAAGAACAATCGTCATGATTTAACTTTATTATACATATCAAGCGCTGTATGTTCGGTATTAAAGAAAAGGGATATTGTTATTTATGAATCTACAGTATATCCTGGAGTAACTGAAGAGAAATGTGTACCAGTATTAGAGAGAGTTTCAGGATTGAAATTTAATGTTGATTTTTTTGCGGGTTACTCTCCTGAAAGAATTAATCCTAGAGATAAAGAGCATACGGTATAAAAAATTTTGAAAATCACTTCGGGTTCAACACCTGAAATTAGCCTTTGTGTCAATGAGTTATATCAATCGGTTATTACAGCTGGGACGTACTTGGCACCATCATTAAAGGTTGCCGAACCAGTCAAAGTAATTGAAAACTAACGGAATATCTATATTGCTTTTGTAAACGAGTTAGCAAAAACATTCAATTTGATGAATATCAATACGCAAGCGGTATTAGAAACAGCGAGAACCAAATGGAATATTCTGCCTTTTAAACCGGGTTTAGTTGGAGGTCATTTTTTCTGGGGTTAATCCTTATTACTTAGCTCAACGTGCGCAAGAATTTAGTGATCATCCTGAAATTATTTTAGCCGGTAGGGCATTGAATGATAGTATGGGCGAATATGTAGCTTCTCAAGTAGTAAAGCTGATGATTAAAAAAAGGAATTTCGGTTAATGGAGCTTCAGTTTTAATGCTTGGAATTACATTCAAAGAAAACTGTCCAGATGTTCGGAATACAAAAATTGTGGATGTTATAGCTGCATTAACGGATTAAGGAATAACTGTAACGATAGATGATCCTCTTGCAAATCCATTAGAAGTACAAAAAGAATATAACTTGGTTACAACAAATGTAATACCAACTGAGAAGTTTGATGCAGTAATTTTGGGAGTAGCACACCATCAATTTTTTGATTTAGACTTGACCACATTACAAAATCCGACTAGTTTGTTGTATGATGTTAAAGGTGTTTTAGGTGATGCAGTAGATGGACGGTTATAAAACACCACATATAAAAAGACATAGAATCAAAATAGCAATACTAAAGATTTAAAAGTTCAGCATGAAAAATAAACATTCAATCACACATGTCATTCTTACTGGCGGAGTAGGTAGCAGATTATGGCCTTTATCCCGAAAAAGTCAACCTAAACAATATTTGGATTTGTTTGATGGAAAGTCTTTATTTGAAATGACAGTGGAACGTAATCGTAATATTGCCAATCAAATTATGGTTGTGGGCAATATTGATAATTGCCATCTAAGCAGAAAAGTGATGGAAAAATCGAACACATCTTATTTAGATATTGTTGAATCTACACCAAGAAATACTGCTGCCGCAATAGCTTTTGCAGCTTTTGCATCGCAACCAGATGATATATTAATAGTTACGCCTTCTGATCATATTATAGATGAAATGGAAAATTATGAAGTGGCTATAAATGAGGCTGTCGAAAAAGCTACTAGAGGCTTTATTGTCACGTTTGGAATTGTGCCTACTAAGCCAGAGATAGGATATGGTTATATAGAACGCAAAGGAGATGATGTGATTTCTTTTAGAGAAAAGCCAAACCAAGTAACTGCAAAGGATTTCATCGACAAAGGAAATTTTCTTTGGAACAGTGGGATGTTTTGTTTTAAAGCAAGTGTGTTTCTGGAAGAACTAAAATCCTTTCAACCTGATGTATACGAGAAATCTAAAATAGCATGGAATAGTAACATAAACGGTACTTTAGATTTACAATTGTCTCTCGAAATTCCTTCCATCAGCGTTGATTATGCAGTTATGGAAAGAAGTAAAAAAATAAAAGTAGTACCATCGACATTCATTTGGTCTGATTTAGGTTCTTTTGAATCGGTTTACGACTATCTTGTTGCTACGGGGCATTCTGTTGATAAAAATGGGAATATGGTAATCGGAACGGATAATTATACCGCTTTTGTTGGATTAAAAAACACCATTTTTGTTTATACGGAAACTGCTAATTTAATTTTGCATAAAGACAGCTCGCAAGATGTTAAGAATATTTATAATCAGTTGGAAAGAGAAAATTCGAATCTCTTAAATTAAAAGAAAGTCCCTGAATTCAAAGTTTAGCATCATGTTTTTTAGCAATTAAAAAATGAAGCTCAACATCTGGATTCGGGAAATATTAAACTTTATTAACCCAAAATAATAACTTAGGGGTTCAAAGAATAAATGATAGATAAAAATTCCAAAATATATATAGCTGGCCATTCGGGTATGGTGGGAAGCGCAATATGGAGAATACTAACTGCTAGGGGGTATGTAAATTTAATTGGGGCGTCTAGTGAAACTTTAGATTTAAAAAACCAGCAAGCAGTAATAAAATATATAGTTAGTGAAAAACCTGCAGTTATTATTGATGCTGCTGCACGAGTAGGAGGAATATTAGCTAACACCAATTTTCCATATCAATTTATTATGGAAAACATGCAAATTCAGAATAATCTTATAGATTCAGCTTTTCAATCTGGAGTGGAGAAATTTATTTTTCTAGGAAGTTCTTGCATTTATCCTAAATTCGCACCACAACCATTAAAAGAAGAATACTTGCTTACTGGTATTTTGGAACCGACGAACGAATGGTATGCCATTGCAAAAATTTCAGGAGTAAAAGCTTGTGAAGCAATCCGAAAGCAATATGGAAAGGATTATGTGAGTTTAATGCCTACCAATTTATATGGTACAAATGATAATTTCGATTTAAATACCTCTCATGTCTTACCAGCAATGATGCGAAAATTTTACGATGCAAAGCAAAATAATCATGCTCCTGTTACTTTGTGGGGAAGCGGAAGTTCTTTGAGAGAATTTTTATTTGTTGATGATATGGCTCAAGCTGTTGTATTTGCTTTAGAAAATAAGTTGCCAGATTATTTATACAATGTAGGGATAGGTGAAGATTTAACCATAAAGAATTTGGCAGAGACTATTCAAAAAATAGTAGGTCATCAAGGAGAAATTATTTGGGATATTACAAAGCCAGATGGAACTCCACGCAAATTAATGGATAGTACCAAAATGCATGATTTAGGATGGAAACATCAAGTGTCTTTAGACGAGGGAATTCAAAAAACCTATGATTGGTTTTTAGAGAATATAGATCGTTTTAAGCAAGTGAAAATGTAGTTTTTGCAATCTCGTTTTATGGTATTTAAATTTTTAATCAATCATTGCAGTAGAAACGATTAACAGTAGCATAAATAAATCACCTGTGAACCCGTTAAATAAATCACAAAAATCGACACACGAACCATAGACTAAAATGAATACACAAAAAACGGCACTAATAACAGGAATTACAGGTCAGGATGGTGCTTATCTTGCAGAACTCTTATTAGACAAAGGATATTTAGTTCATGGTATTAAGAGAAGATCTTCTTCATTTAATACTAGCCGAATTGATCATTTGTATCAGGATCCACATGAAAAAAATCAACGATTCAAATTGCATTATGGGGATTTAACAGATTCTATGAACTTAACGCGAATCATTCAGGAAACACAACCGGATGAGATTTATAATTTAGGAGCTATGAGCCATGTAAAAGTGAGCTTTGATATCCCAGAGTATACTGCCAATGCAGATGGAATTGGGACGCTAAGAATTTTAGAAGCTGTTCGCCTTTTAGGATTAGAGAAGAAAACTAGAATTTATCAGGCAAGTACTTCAGAATTGTATGGTTTGGTTCAAGCTATACCACAATCAGAGACAACACCTTTTTATCCTCGTTCTCCTTATGCAGTGGCTAAGATTTATGCGTATTGGATTACTGTGAATTATAGAGAAGCCTACGGTATGTTTGCATGTAATGGTATACTGTTTAATCACGAATCGCCTTTACGAGGTGAAACTTTTGTTACCCGTAAAATCACTCGTGGAGTAGCGCAAATTGCTTTGGGACAACAAGATTTTTTGTATATGGGAAATTTAGATGCACAGCGCGATTGGGGACATGCTAAGGATTATGTTGAGGCTATGTGGCGCATTTTACAACAAGAAAAGCCTGAAGATTTTGTAATTGCAACCGGAGTAACTACTAAAGTACGTGATTTTATACAAATGGCATTTGCTGAAGTGGGTTTAAGCCTTCGTTTTGAAGGTGAAGGAGTTGACGAAGTGGGTATTTTAGATGCATTTGATCAAGTCGTTGTAGAAAAAGTTTTGGATGGTGTAGCCCCTAACATCAAAGCAGGGACAGTTTTAGTTCGAATTGATCCGACCTATTTTCGTCCTACTGAAGTAGATGTTTTACTAGGTGATTCAAGTAAAGCACAAATCCAATTGGGTTGGAAGCCGCAATATGATCTCGCTAGGCTTATTCAAGAAATGGTAGTAGCAGATATAGCTTTGTTTAAAAAAGAAATACACGTATCGAATATTGTACATTCAGTTAATAACCAAGAGCACTAATAAATTTAGAAAATAAATATGAAAATACTAATTACAGGAGGTGCTGGATTTATCGGATCTAATCTTTGTGAGTATTTCTTGTCCAAAGGACATGAAGTGGTCTGTTTGGATAATTTTTCAACGGGGCATCGCCATAACCTTTCTGCTTTTTTAGAGCATAAAAAATTCACATTAATTGAAGGAGATATTAGGAAAATAGAAAATTGCCAAAAAGCAGTTCAAGGAGTAGATTACGTTTTGCATCAAGCGGCGTTGGGTTCTGTACCTCGTTCCATCTTTGATCCAATAACAACTAATGATGTAAATGTTACTGGTTTTTTAAATATGCTTACCGCAGCTCGCGATGCTAAAGCAAAACGCTTTGTTTATGCAGCTAGTTCTTCCACATACGGTGATTCAGTAGGATTGCCAAAGGTAGAGGAGGTTATTGGAAAGCCACTCTCTCCTTACGCTATTACTAAATATGTAAATGAATTATATGCCGAAATTTTCAGCAAAACCTATGGACTAGAAACCATTGGTTTACGCTATTTTAACGTTTTTGGTCGTAAACAAGACCCTAATGGCGCTTATGCTGCAGTGATTCCTAAGTTTGTAATGCAATTGATGCAGCACGAAAGTCTGACCATTAATGGGGACGGGAATTATTCTCGTGACTTTACCTATATTGATAACGTAATACAGATGAATGAACTAGCCATCACCACGACAAACCCAAATGCTGTGAACACAGTTTATAATACCGCTTATGGCGATAGGAATACCCTAAATAATTTAGTGGGTTATTTGAAGCAGTATTTATCTGAGTTTGATCCTGCGATTGCAGAGGTACCTATTATTCATGGTCCCAATAGAGCGGGAGATATTCCCCATTCTTTGGCGAGTATTGATAAAGCAAAAAAATTATTAAATTATGACCCAAAGTTTTCAATACAAGATGGTTTGAAAGAAGCTGTAAAGTGGTATTGGGAAAATTTGGGGTAATGGATTATATAGAAAGGGTTTATGAGTTGTTCGTTATCTGTTAAATCAATATAAAACGGAGGAGTAGTAGTGAATTAGAATTGATAACAGTAAAAGAAAATAGAAAAAATGAGTATAAAAATTGCAGTTATAGGTTTAGGATATGTTGGACTTCCACTAGCAAGATTGTTTGCGACAAAATATCCAGTTGTTGGGTTTGATATAAATCAGTTCAGAATTGATGGATTGCGTTCTGGAACGGACAGTACATTAGAGGTATCGGACGAGGTATTACAAGCAGTATTGGTACATGATTTCAGCAATAATCAAAACGGATTACTATGCTCTAATTCCTTAGAC
Organism: Flavobacterium glaciei; assembly: GCF_003350545.1. GTDB lineage: Bacteria > Bacteroidota > Bacteroidia > Flavobacteriales > Flavobacteriaceae > Flavobacterium > Flavobacterium glaciei. Next base: position 314,749 of record NZ_QQBA01000001.1, on the reverse strand, counting down.
GATATTGCTGATTGTAATTATTATGTGGTAACAGTTCCAACCCCCGTGGACAAAAATAACCGTCCAGATTTGACTCCCTTGTACAAATCCAGTGAGACAGTGGGTAAGGTTTTGAAAAAAGGAGATATCGTTATTTATGAGTCTACAGTTTATCCTGGTGTTACTGAGGAAGAATGTGTGCCCGTTTTAGAAAAAATATCAGGTTTAAAATTTAATGTTGATTTCTATGCAGGGTATTCTCCAGAAAGAATCAATCCGGGAGACAAAGAACATACAGTAGAAAAAATATTGAAAGTAACAGCAGGTTCTACGCCTGAAATTGGGCAAAAAGTTAACCATTTATACCAATCAGTGATTACAGCCGGAACTCATTTGGCACCAACAATAAAAGTAGCTGAGGCTGCAAAAGTTATTGAAAATTCCCAACGCGACATCAATATTGCCTTTGTAAATGAATTGGCAAAAATATTCAATTTAATGGATATTGATACCCATGCTGTTTTGCAAGCTGCCGGTACTAAGTGGAATTTCCTTCCGTTTAAACCCGGTTTAGTTGGCGGTCATTGCATTGGAGTAGATCCCTATTATTTAGCACAAAGAGCTCAGGAGTTTGGTTATCATCCAGAGATCATATTGGCGGGTAGACGCTTAAACGATAGTATGGGGGAGTATGTTGCTTCACAAGTAGTTAAGCTTATGATTAAAAAAGGAATTGCTATCAATGGTGCTACTCTTCTAATGTTAGGGATTACTTTTAAAGAAAATTGTCCAGATGTTCGCAATACAAAAATTGTGGATGTTATTTCCGCTTTAGCCGATTATGGAATTTCGATTACGATTTACGATCCATGGGCAAACCCAGTTGAGGTCAAACATGAATATGCTTTAGAAACAACAACGGTATTACCCAATCAAAAGTTTGATGCAATGGTTCTAGGAGTGGCGCACAAGGAGTTTATCTCCTTAGATATAGAAGGATTAAGAAAAGATACTAGCGTTTTATATGATGTAAAAGGTGTTTTAGAGAAAAATGTGGATGGGAAGTTATAGTGACTTGCCAGTTAATCGTTTATTAAAATATAAATATACAGTATAATGAAAATATTAGTGACGGGTGCTGCTGGGTTTATTGGATATCACCTTTGTGAAAAGTTAGTTAAACTAGGTCATGAGGTGTGCGGATTAGATAACATAAATGGATACTATGATATCAATTTAAAGATGGCCCGCTTAAAGCAATTAGGCATACACGAAGTCTTTGAGCATAAAGTTGCAATAAGTCAATTACACGGAGAAAATTTCACCTTTATTAAGATAAACCTAGAGGATCAAGTCTATTTGCCTATACTTTTTAAACAACATAAGTTTGATGCCGTTTGTAATTTAGCCGCACAAGCAGGTGTTCGTTATAGTATAGAAGATCCCATGGTTTACGTAGAAAGTAATATTGTTGGGTTTATGAATTTACTAGAATGTATGCGTCACAATGATGTAAAAAAATTAGTTTATGCAAGTAGTTCAAGCGTTTATGGTTTAAATGATAAAATCCCATTCTCAACCAATGATAACGTAGACCATCCTATTAGTTTATACGCTGCTACTAAAAAAACAAATGAATTAATGGCGCATACTTACAGCCATTTGTTTCAAATACAAACTATTGGGCTCCGGTTTTTTACGGTGTACGGACCATGGGGCAGACCTGATATGGCTATGTTTTTATTTACAGATGCAATTTTAAATGATAAACCTATCAAGGTGTTCAATAATGGAGAGTTGTCAAGAGATTTTACCTATATAGACGATATTATAGAAGGAATTGTCGCAACGTTAATTGATAACAACACTTCGGAGAGACCTCTTTATTCATTATATAATATAGGTAATAGTAAACCAATTAAACTTCTAGATTTCATTGAAGCAATTGAAAAAAGTACAGGTAAAAAAGCACATAAAGAAATGTTACCCATGCAACCTGGCGATGTAGAAAAAACATGGGCTGATGTAAGTCCTTTAATAGAAAGTTATAGTTATAATCCAGTTGTAGACATTCAAGTAGGTGTTCCAAACTTTATAAAGTGGTATAAAGATTACTATTTAAAACAATAATTCATGTCTTTAAAAAAACAGGCTTTATCTGGAGTCATGTGGAGTTTAGTACAGCAGTTCAGTACTCAGGGAATTGCATTTATTGTTTCCATAATTTTAGCACGTTTATTACTACCAGAAGAGTTTGGTTTAATTGCTATGATAGGAGTATTTATGGGCTTGGGACGTGTTTTGTCTGAAGCAGGACTTGCACAATCACTCATTCGTACAACAAATCCAACAGATGATGATTATACAACTGTTTTCTATTTTAATCTTACAGGAAGTTGTATTGTTTACTTAATCATATTTACAACGGCACCCTTTATAGCTGATTTTTATCATCAACCAAGTCTTATTAGTTTGATTAGGTGGTATTGCTCTATTTTTATAATTAATGCTTTTTCAAGTATACAATATACACGTCTAACCAAGCAGATGCTTTTTAAAAAAGAGCTTTCTATTACCGTTCCTTCCCTTATTATTAGTAGTGTTGTAGGAGTCACTATGGCTTTTAATGGTTATGGAGTTTGGAGTTTAGTTGCATCTGCAATTGCGCAATCATTAAGTGCTGCCATTCAACTGTGGTACAGATCAGATTGGGAGCCTACTTGGACTTTTAACAAAGAAAAATTCAAGTATCATTTTAATTATGGTTATAAGCTTACCCTTTCTGGAATATTAGATAATATTTTTAGTAATGCCTATACGATTATTATAGGTAAATTTTTTGCGCCAGCTCAAGTAGGGTTTTATAATCGTGCCGATACCTTAAAACAGCTACCTGTTAGCAATATTTCTGCAGTGCTTACTAAGGTAACTTTTCCTTTGTTTGCAGAAATTAAAAATGATGACATTCGCTTGAAAGCCGCTTATAAAAATATTATGCAAATGGTTATTTTTTTTGTATCTCCCATATTATTAATTTTATCAGCCATTGCTGAACCGTTGTTTAGTTTTTTGTTTACAGAAAAATGGATTCCAGCTGTTCCGTATTTTCAAATTTTATGTTGGAACGGGATTCTTTTTCCAATACATTCTTACAATTTGAATATATTAAAAGTAAAAGGGAGGAGTGATCTTTTTTTAAAATTAGAGATCATCAAAAAAGCAATGATACTTGTAATTATAGCTGTTTCATTTCAGTTTGGTATTTATGGGTTGTTATATGGAAGTGTCCTTACTTCGGTTTTAGCTTTTTTTATAAACACACATTATACGGGTAAATTTTTAAATTATAATTCTTTAAGTCAATTGGTAGATTTGCTTCCAGCAGTATTTGTCGGTACCATAAGTAGCGGTATTGTATATGGCGCTGATTTTTTATTTAAAGATTTTTTGGTTTATGATATTCTTAGATTAATCACAGGATGTAGTTTAGGAGCCCTTTTTTATTTAAGTATAGCCTATGCTTTTAAAATGACATCCTTACTAGAATTAATTAAAATAATTAAAAGACAATGATACCAGTAACAAAACCTTTTCTTCCCCCTCAGGAAGCATATTTAAAGTATTTGACAGGAATTTGGCAACGCAACTGGTTGACCAATATGGGTCCCTTGGCTAGCGAGTTGGAAATGAAGTTGAAAGAACACTTAGCAATTGATCACTTATTGTTTGTGACTAATGGTACTATAGCGTTGCAAATGGCGATAAAAGCGCTGGACTTAAAAGGAGAAATTATCACAACTCCATTTTCATTTATTGCAACTACTAGTAGTATTGTTTGGGAAGGTTGTAGTCCTGTATTTGTTGATATTGATGAAGCCAGTTTAAATATTGATGCTTCGAAGATTGAAGCGGCTATTACTGTAAATACCACCGCAATCCTAGCTACTCACGTATATGGTAATCCATGTGATGTGGTTGCGATTGAAAAAATTGCAAAAAAACACCATCTTAAAGTTATTTATGATGGTGCTCATGCGTTTGGAGTTAAAATTGAAGGGAAATCTATTTTTGAATACGGAGATATTGCAACTTGTAGTTTACATGCGACTAAACTGTATCATGCTATAGAAGGTGGTTTGATATTTACAAAGGACAGTACCCTACTAAAAAAATTAGCTTCGATACGAAATTTTGGATTTAATGGGCCAGAAGCATTTGCGGAATTAGGTATTAATGGAAAAAATTCTGAATTTCATGCCGCAATGGGACTTGCTAATCTTGATTATATTGCAACAATTCATCAAAAACGAGAAGCAATTACCTTGCGTTATGATGAAAAATTAAGGAATCTAAAGGCGAGACGGCCAATTTGGCATTCAAAATCGCATAATAATTGTTCATACTATCCCATTGTATTTGAAAGTGAAGATTTGTTGCTGCAATGTATGGAGTATTTAAAAACACATGAGATTTTTACTAGACGTTATTTTTATCCATCCTTAGCCAATACCTTACCATATCTAGAACCTAAAGATTTTGAGATCACTGATAAAGTGGCAAAATGTGTTTTGTGTTTACCTTTATATCCTGATTTGTCTCTTGAAGAGGTTGATTTAATTAGCAGGTTAATGCTAAGAATTCAAAATAATTAAGAATGTTAATAATAGGAGCTAAGGGATTTGCAAAAGAAATTTTAGGGGTATTTGATCAATTACATCAATTAGAAGGAATAGCTTTCTACGATGATGTTAATGATGATGCGAAGGAATTTTTATTCAATTCTTTTCCAATATTGAAAAATGAAACACAAGTAAAGGAGTTCTTCATCAAGAGCGGTAACGAATTTACAATAGGAATTGGAAATCCTCAATTGAGATTTCAGTTGTATGAAAAATTTATAAAACTTGGTGGGGTTTTCTGCTCAACAATAAGTCCTAAAGCAGATTTAGGAAATTATGATGTAGAAATAGGAAATGGATCAAATATATTAAGTGGTGCTATATTTTCAAATTCAGTAAAAATAGGAAGAGGCTGTATCATTTATTACAACGTAACCATAGCGCATGATTGTATCATAAACGAGTTTGTGGAGTTGTCACCAAACGTAACATTACTTGGTCATGTTGTAGTTGGCTCCTTTACACAAATTGGCGCAAGTACGACCGTTTTGCCAAAAGTTATGATAGGGAAAAATGTAATTATTGGCGCTGGTTCTGTTGTAACTAAGGATATTCCGGATAATTGCATAGCTTATGGTATTCCAGCAAAAATAATTAAAGTATTAGAGCCTTTAAAAATTTAATAAATATGAGTGTCCTTAGCGTTGCAAGTGATTACTAACTAATATTTAATTTCGAAATAACTGTTGCAATAAGGGTAGTGTTAATGAAGTTTTTTGAAATGAAATCAGCATTTCCCCAAGATAATTCTAAAAACAACAACAATTTTGTGCAAAATACTTTAGAAATCGTAGTGATGTTTTTTGAACTAAATGTTAAATATAATTAAAAATGAAACCTTCTATTCTTATTATTGCTGATTTTCCTGGATGGGCCTATTTTGAAATACAACAATTTATAAAAAAAAATGTATCGGATGATTTTGATATCTATTGTGATTTCTTGATTTACAATACAAAAGTAAAGTCTATAAATCCCTTGAAAAGGATAAAATCTATTTTAGACAGAAAAAAATATTCAAGAATAAGAAAAGATAATACTTATGATCTAGTTTTTGATTTAGCTTTTTATTTTGAGAAACAAATGAAAGTAAATTGGGTGTCAAAATATAAGATTAAAGGTATCTATACAGATGGATTTCCTCCTTCTAATTCAAATTTCGTAGGAGAACCAATTGCTTTTATAAATGAATTTTGCTTCAATACAGATGCCCTTGTGTGCGGGTCTACTCAAATTAAAGAGTTTTATTCCAATCTTTTTCCTGAAGTTTTTTATGCAAATTGTATAATTGATGACCAGCTTTTTAAAAGAAAGACTTTTAATAAAAAACCTAACTTTATTATTGGCTGGACTGGAAATCCGAAAAGAGATTTTAAAGGATATTATTCACACGTTGTAAAAGCAGTTGAAATATTAAAAGTGAAATACCCTGATATTGAATTAAAATCAAGATTTTCAGGGCCTATTGAAACATTGCCAAGTTTTTATGAGGATGTAGATCTTGTATTGATTGCATCTGATGCTGACGCTGGTCCAGCTATGTTTGGAGAAGCTGCATTAATGGGGGTTCCCTCAGTATCTACAAATATCGGGTGGCCTAGTCAAGTAATTCAAGATGGAATTAATGGCTTTATTGTCGAAAAAGATCTTGACAAGATGGTAGAGAAAATTGAAATATTATATAATAATAGATCCTTGTTAGAGGAAATGTCCAGTAGAATAAGAACCGATTTTCAAAAAGAATTTAATAAACAAGAAATGATAGACAGGTGGAAAATATTATTTACTTCTGTTTTAAATATTAAAAAATGAAAGAAGTGTTATTAACTGTGACAATAGCAACATATAATGTTGATAAGTTTATATCAGAGAGCATTGAGAGTATTCTTAATCAATCTTTTCAAGATTTTGAAATTATATGTATTGATGATGGTTCACATGACAATACCGTGTCTATTTTACAAGAATTCGCAAATAAAGACAGAAGGGTAAAAGTAATTGCTAAAAAAGTAAATCAAGGTTTGGCTGTGGCTCGAAACGAATCTTTGGCACTGGCAACAGGAACTTATGTGATGTTTTTAGACGGAGATGACATTTATGATATTACCTTATTTGAGAAAGCTATAGCAGTAGCAGAAAAGGATTCGAGCGATATGGTACTTTGGGATTATGTCAGTTTTTATGAAAATCATCAAATTCAAAAGTTAAAAGAACAGCCGTCTGATTTAATTGGTTTTAATGTAAAGGATAAAATAGCCTTGTTGAAACGCCCTTCCTTTACATGGGTTAAGTTATTGCGTACGCAAAAAATTAAGGAAATGGGAATTCACTTTCCTGTAGGGTTAACACGTCAGGATATACCGGTTCATTGGCATTTAGTTACAAAACTCGATCAAATCTCAATTTTACCAGAGCGATTAGCGTATTACAGACAACAGCCTGATGCAACCACAGCCAAAAAAGATAAAAAACTTTTTCATTTAGCATTTGTAATGGATATTGTACAAAAATACCTTAAAGACAATCAACTATATGATTTGTATCGCAGTACGTTTCTTGATCAACAAATTAATTTTCTTGCAGGAATGTACGATAATATAAAAAAGGAATACAAAGCAGAAGCTTTAGTTTTGATTAAAGACAGAATGAAGCCTGAACACTTTTTGTACTTAAATGAAAAAAATGGATTAAGACAGCAAACTAAATATTTTTTTGCAGCTATGAATGGAAGCTTAAAGGCAAAATTACAAATGCAAATGTGGTATATAAGTAGAGCAATTTTTAGAAAAATTAAATCATGAGCTTAAGAGAATTTCTAGTAAATACTAAGAATAATAATGCCTTTCTTTATTATTTGTGGTCAAAAAACCAACAAAAAAAAGGGTTAGACAATTTAGCTCACTTCTCAGATAAAGAAGCAATCGAGAAATTGTACCTGAATTACTCTGGGAAGTTGCCAAATTTAGTGCAGCCAACTACATTTAGCGAAAAAATGCAATGGTTAAAGTTAAACTACCATAATCCTTTAATGACTATTTGTGCAGATAAAGTTGAAGTAAGAGAATATTTAAAGCGAAAAGGATACGAACAGTTACTAAATAATGTTCATGCAGTTTATGACAAAGCAGCTGATTTTAACGCAGCTACTTTGCCAGAAAAGTTCGTCCTCAAAGCATCACATGGTAGTGGTTGGAATTTAATTTGTACCGACAAAAGAAAAATTAATTGGTGGATTTGGAAAAAGATCATGAATGTGTGGTTGAATAATAATATTTTTTGGCCAGGAAGAGAATGGCCGTATAAAAATATGAAACCTCGTTTAGTTGTCGAGGAATTCTTAAAAGATGTGAGTGGTAGTTTAATGGATTTTAAGTTCTTTTGTTTTAACGGACAGGTAAGATTTATTCAGGCTAATAAAGGCAGAGATACTAATAATCATGCTCAAAATTTTTATGATTTAGATTGGAACATCTTGCCTTTTGGAAAAGACTTAGAACCCAGACCGGATATACCTATTGATGCACCAACAAAACTTGTTGAAATGATTACTATTGCTAAAGACCTATCTAGCGAGTTTCCATTTGTTCGTGTAGATTTCTATGAAGTGGAAGGTCAAATTATTTTTGGTGAAATGACATTTTATCCTAAAAGTGGATTGCCGGATTTTACCCCTCCAGAATACGATGGCATTTTAGGGGAGTATTTATCATTACCACAAGAAAATCAGTACTCATGATAAAAGTTTTGCATGTAACAGGAGCCATGAATCGCGGTGGTGCTGAGGTGATGTTAATGGATATTTTTCGCAATATTTCAAAGGATGTGCATTTTGATTTTTTAGTCAATCATAAGAAAAAAAGCGGAATTACGTCAGGTGATTTTGATGAAGAAATCAAATCAAGAGGCGCACAAATAAAATACATTCCTGTACAATGGGATTTGGGAATAAAACGCTACTGTTTTGAATTTAAAAAAATAATTGACGAGTTAGGCACTCCAGACATTGTTCATATTCATCTTAATGCTAAGTCAGGTGTTATAGCTATGGCAGCTAAAAAAGCAGGAGTTCAACATATTATTGTACACGCTCATGCCGATTTAAAATTTAGAGGTAGTTTTTTGTCCAGATTGGTCAGTACTTTAGAATTAAAATTTCAAAAAATCCTTATTGCTAAGTATGGTGATTACTACTGGGGATGTTCTCAGGAAGCTAATTTGAGTTTGTTTTATAAACACTTATTAACTCCCTTGCATTCCGCTGTGATAAATAATGCAGTAGATGTAAAAGAATTTCAACAAGTATCTAAAGATGAAGTAGGCGCGTTGCGTTTAACTTATAATTTACAAAAAGACACCATTGTTTTTGGTAATATTGGGCGCGTGGTTCGACATAAAAATGTACTCTTTATAATTGAGATACTAAATGAAATTAAGAAAGCCAATATTGATTTTGTTTTTGTTTTTGCAGGAAGAGCGGATGACCCAACTTATCTGCTTGAAATTAATAACAAAGCTGATTCCTATGGACTTAAAGAGCGTGTTATTTATCTTGATGTTCGAGATGATGTGCCAGTAGTGATGAGTAGCTTTGATGTTTTTATAGGTCCAGCTCTCAAAGAAGGTTTTGGCTTAGTAGCCGTAGAAGCTCAAGCCGCCGGTGTGCCTAGTGTCTTGTACAAAGGTTTCCCACGTTCAGTAGATATGGGATTAAATCTGGTGAACTTTCAAGATACTTTTGATTTGGACAAATGGGTCAAGGCATGTACTTCTTTAAAATTAAAAAGAACTGATTTAGATGTGGTTGGAAATGCAATCATAGCTAAAGGATTTGATAGTAGAACAAATACGAATACCATTGAAAAAATGTATAAAAAAATAATTAATGAATAAAGTAGTTCATTTTAGAGGGTTAAATGGTATTAGAGCTTTTGCAGCAGTAGCTGTTTTGTTTTCTCATACCATGGGTGATTTAAAACATTTTGGTTTACATAGCATTGATACGTCACTTAATTTAGCTTCTTATGGTGTTACAATGTTTTTTACATTAAGTGGCTTTTTGATTACTTTTTTATTGCTAAAAGAAAAAGATAAATCGGAAGAGTCTTCTATTAACGTCAAGAATTTTTACATTAGAAGGATTTTAAGAATTTGGCCGCTTTATTTTTTGTATTTAATAATTTGTATCAATCTCTATTATATTTTTTCGATACCTTATGATAGTAATTATTTGATTTTTTATGTTTTTATATTGGCAAACGTTCCACTTATTTTGCAACAATCGCTACCTTTTATTGGTCATTTATGGTCTATTGCAGTTGAAGAACAATTTTATTTATTTTGGCCTTGGATAGCTAAAATAAACAAAGACAAAATTCTTAAATCGTCAATTATACTCTTATTATTTTTACTGTTATTAAAATATTTATTTTTTGCGGTGCATATTTTTTATGGTTATAAAATACCTTTAATCGCAATAACTGTTACTAGATTTTACTGTATGATTATAGGTTGCATTGCAGCAATTCTATTTTATAAAAAATCAAAAATAATTAATTATTTAACGAGCGTTTATTTTGCAGTGTTTTGTTGGAGCATTATTTTTTTATCTATTGTTGATAAATTTCAAATCTCCTCGGCCTTAATTGATCATGAAATCATTTCTATTGTAACGGTTGGAGTTATTTTAACCCAGATAAACAGGAAGAATTTTATTATTGATTTAGATACAAAACCTTTTAACTTCATTGGAAAAATTTCCTACGGTATGTATGTATATCATCCAGTAATAATATTTTTTTTTATTAAATTTTTAGGGGCTTTTAAAATGGATATTTGGTATAATTATATTATTGTTTTTTTCTTAATAACTCTTACTACAATACTACTATCATACGTGTCGTATGTTTTTTTTGAAAATAAATTTATATTGATGAAGGATAAATATTCTAGTATTAAAAGTAGTTCTTAAATATGAAAACAAAAACAGAAATCATAATTTGTGGTGATTTATGCCCTACTGCTGATACTCAAGTTTTATTTGATCAAGCTGATGTAAAAAGCTTGTTTAATGATGTGCTACCAGTATTACAAAAGGCTGATTTTGTAATGGGAAACTTAGAGTTTGTTCTTACAGATGATGCAAAACCGATACGTAAATCGGGCCCTGTGTTATATGGTAAAACAAGTTACATTGATGTTTTCAAGAAAGCGGGGTTTGATCTTTTAAGTTTAGCAAACAATCACATCAAAGATTGTGGAGAAGCTGGCGTAAAAACAACCTTAGCAACTTGCGAGTCCGCAGGTATCGCTGCTTTTGGAGCGGCATCTAATTTGCAAGATGCTAAAAAGCCATATATAAAAGATATAAATGGTTGGAAAATTGGCTTCATGACGTTTGCAGAGCAGGAGTTCAATGTTGCTTCTAATGAGGAATATGGTGCGAGCTATTTAGACCCTTATGATGATTTTGACGTGCTACAAGAGCTAAAGAAAAAAGTAGATTATGTAGTTGTTATTTATCATGGTGGGATCGAGTATTATGAATACCCTAGTCCTTTATTGCAAAAAAAATGTCAAAAATTCATCGATAAAGGAGCTGATTTGGTTACCTGTCAACACAGTCATTGCATAGGAACTATAGAGGATTATAAGCAAAAGAAAATTATTTACGGTCAGGGTAATACTTTATTTGGGTATAGAGAAAATAATGACTCATGGAATCAGGGATTATTAATTCGACTCTTATTTGTTAATGAACACGCTGCACCAGAGATTAGCTTTGTTTCCATACAAGCAGTTCAATCAGGTATTGAACTTACCAAGGATATGGAAGCCCAAAAGCGACTAGATACAGTTGCGACTAAGTCACAAAATTTAACCAATAAAACGTTTTTAGAGCAGTCTTGGAGTACATTTTGTCTGAATAAAACAGCCTTTTACTTTGCCTATTTATTAGGATTCAACAGGCTATTTATCCATTTGAATAGATTTTCTAAAAATAAATTAGTCTCGATTTTTTATCCTAAAAAATACATTAGAACTAGTCAAAATATTGTGCGATGTGAGGCTCATAATGAGGTTTTGCATACTATTCTCAACCATCATTTAAAGAAACAAAAATGATCATTTATTTTATAGTTCTGTTCCTAGTTATGATATTATTGACTATGAGCGAAAGATTAAAAACTGCACCAAATAAATTTTCATTCTATCAAATTATTGCAGGGGTAGTTTTAGTTTTATTTGAAGGTTTACGGTCTAGTAATGTAGGTACTGACACTAATAATTATGTTGGAATTTTTAATGGTTTGAAATATAACACTCATGCTTTTAAAAATAGTGATAGTACCATAGAAAGTGGCTATATGTTCTTACAAAATATTGCTTTTGCGATATCATCGGAGTATTGGTCATTGTTAACGGTAATCGCTATTGTAGGTGTTTTTATTTCCTTAAAATCGTTTCAGTTACTGTCTTTAAATTTCAAAATTTCGGTTTTTTTATTTATTACCTTGGCTTCCTATTTGTTTTTATTCAATGGCGCCAGACAAGGGCTTGCCGCTTGTGTCTATGGGATTGCATTTTTTTATTTAGTAAATAAAAAATTATGGCACTATGTGTTATGGGTTTTTATAGCAACTTTATTTCATAAAACAGCATTGATTATGCTTCCTTTTTTTTACATTCTACACTGGAAACTTAGTGTAAAAAAAATGCTGTTGTTTGTCCTAGTATCATTAATCGCTTTATTGTATTTGAGTACTTTTTTGAGTTTATTTGAGGATAATGTGCAGGAGAGATATGCCGTTTATGAAACGAGAGGGGCACAAGGAGGCTTTTCATTAGGATTGTTTTTTATTGTGCTTTCCTTTTATCTGGTTTATTTGCGAAAGAAGATTACATTAATTAATCAATATAGATATAATATTTATTTAAATACTTGTGTTTTCAGTTCGCTAATTTATTTTGTTGTAATCGCAACGGGACGCGATGTAAATTTTATTAGATTGTCTCTTTATTTTATGATAGGGTATTTTTTAATTTGGCCTATAATTTTTAAAGATGTTAAATTTTTTCAAAGCTCATTTGGTAAAATTATATTCTACACGATACATTTATTATTTTTTGCAGTTTATTTATCTAAAATGTCCAACTTAACGCCCTATCAATTTAATTTTAATTTATTTTACTAGAATATGTCAGTAACTATTGCTATCCCTTTTTATAATGCAAAGAAATACTTGCCTGATGCGATTAGATCTGTTTTTGCACAAACTTATCAAGACTGGGAGCTACTGCTTATTGATGATGGGTCTACAGATGGCTCGTTAGAAATTGCTCAATCGATAAAAGATCCAAGAGTACGAGTTATAGCTGATGGGAAGAATAAAAAATTAGCGGCTCGTTTGAATGAAGTTACTCACCTAGCTAAGTTTGAATATATTGCCAGAATGGATGCAGATGATTTGATGTCTCCAGTGCGAATTGAAAAACAGTTGCATATTTTAGAAAATAATAAAAATATTGATTTAATTTCAACAGGAGTTTTTTCTGTAATGAATGATTTATCCTTAGTTGGCATTAGAGGTAATGAACACACAACTATAAACTTTGAAGCATTAATTAATAAAAAAGCAAGTATTGTTCATGCTGCTGTTATCGCTAAGAAAAGTTGGTATCTCCGCAATAAGTATGACGAAAGTTTAGCTGTTGCGCAAGATCTGGATCTTTGGTTAAGATCGGCTAGTGCAAATGATTTAAATGCTAGAACAATTGCAGATCCACTCTATATTTACAGGGAAGAAAATAATGTTACGATTAGTAAAATCATTAGAGCGTATGATAATGAACGCAGAATGGTACGCAAATATGCAACCAACGGACGTTTTAAATTATTGGCTACTATACATTTAAAAACGCTCGGGGTTAAAATTTTAAATACTTTGGGTTTAATGGGTTGGTTACTAAAGAGAAGAGGTAATGGCGTTATTGAAAAAAAGTTCTTAGACGATTACTGGAAAGTTATAACAACAATAAAAGAAACCTATGTTGAAGGTTTAAAATAGAGAAATATGACCAAGCCTAAATTGTTTATTTTAACAACAATTCCACTTTCTTTAATTTTTTTTAGAGGTCAAATACGTTTTTTAAAATCAGAATTTGATGTTGAGATAGTGTCTAGTTCAGGGGACTATTTACAAAGTATCGCAACAGAAGAAAAAGTGAAACACCATACTATCGAAATTCAGCGTGAGATTTCATTTTTGAAAGATTTAAAAAGTCTAATTCTTTTAATTCAGCTTTTTATTACAAACAGACCTCAAATGATTCATGGTAGTACACCGAAAGCGGGACTACTCTCTATGATTGCAGGCTGGTTTGCTAAAGTGCCTGTTAGGATTTATTACGTACATGGATTAAGATATCAAGGTGCTACTGGTTTAAAGAGAAAAATTTTAATGAATTTTGAATCGTTAAGCTGTTTTTTTGCAACTGATATTTTTGCAGTAAGTCAAGGTGTCCAAACAGAGTTAGTTAAAGATGGCATTACTTTAAAAAAAATCCAGATTATCTTAAATGGTAGTGTCAACGGGATCAATACTGATTTTTTTTCGCCCACTAATACAGGAATTCAGGATGTAAAAAAACAGTTTGATATAAGTGAGAACGATTTTGTTTATGGTTTTGTAGGTAGAATTGTTCGAGATAAAGGTATAAATGAATTAATCAATTCATTTCTCGCTATAAATAAAGAGCAGCCGCACACAAAGTTACTATTAGTAGGGAATTATGAAGACGAATTAGACCCAATTGACGATGCTTTAAAATTAGAAATACGAACCAATAAGAATATAATTTTTGCTGGTTTTCAGCAGGATGTAAGGTCGTTTCTTAAGATAATGGATGTATTTGTATTTCCAAGTTATAGAGAAGGTTTTGGTGTATCGCTAATGGAGGCTGCAGCTATGAATGTTCCTTCTATAGCGGCTGATATTATTGGTTGTAATGAAATAATAAAAAGTGGTTATAATGGAATATTAGTTCCTATAAAATCAAAAGAAGAACTGCAAAAAGCAATGGAATTAGTATTGCACAATCCCAGTTTAGTTGCGCAAATGAAAAATGTTTGTAGACAGTATGTTATTGATAAATATGATCAAAGTAAATTGTGGGAAGCTACATTATCTAGTTATTCAAAGCTTAGTGTGTCAAAAGATTAATTATTAAATCTAAAATGAAATGAGAAACGTAATATATGATGATTTGTATCGGTATGAAGGCAAGAAAAGCCTAACACTTTTAGCACGGTACGTCTTCTTTACGGCGTCTTTTAGATACATTTACTTGTATAGAAAAGCAAAGTTAGCCTCAAATAGCATTAGTAAATTATTTTGGGGGGTTTTATTAAGAAAGTGTATGTTGCAAACAGGAATTCAGATTCCTTCAAAAACAAATATCGGGCGTGGATTTAGAATTGTTCATTTTGGTCATATAGTTATTAATCCAGCTGCAATTATTGGTGAAAATTTTAATATTTCTCATGGTGTAACAATAGGACATTCTGAGGGGCGTATGTGGGGGTCGCCTACAATAGGAAATAATGTCGTAGTTCAGACAAATGCGGTAATTGTAGGGAAGATCAATATTGGTAATGATGTTTTAATTGCGCCTAATGCTTTTGTAAATTTTGATGTGCCAGATGGCAGTATAGTTATTGGCAACCCAGGAAAAATTATTAAATCAGATAAAGCTAGCGCAAAATATATTGTGTTTTCGGTAACATAAGGTTTTTTTAAGATTTTTAGTTGATGCAGTTTTTTAAATTTTTTTTAATAGTTACTCGTTGGATGTACTTTTAACAAACATCAGTCGTTTTTGCCCCGAACTTACTTAGTGATAATCGAAACTCACGAAAATTACCATCAAAAACAAATCACACTTAACGGATTGTACTTGCTGAAAAATCAATAAATAAGACAAAATATACTTAAAAAATTAATTCAAAATAAAATAATTATGACAACAATATATGGCAAGCAGGAGTTGACATAAGGATTCAAAATTTAAAAAATGTTGCTGATCAGTGCTAAATTGATAAGATTACAAAACAGTTAAAAAAATGTATGGTTTTTAAGTAATTAGTTTTTATTCTGCATCAATGAAAAGAGTGGTTTTAATGATAATAAAATTTATATAAATAAAAATGTATACAGTTTTTTTTAAGAGAATAATAGATTTTGTATCTTCTTTAATAGGATTGACACTACTAAGTCCTCTCTTTGTATTTTGTACCATAGGATTGTTTTTTGCTAATCAAGGCAAGCCTTTCTTTTTTCAATTACGTCCGGGGAAGAAAGGCGAAATATTTAAGATTGTAAAGTTTAAAACCATGAATGACAAGAAGGATCCACAAGGGAATCTCCTTTCAGATGCCGAACGATTGACAAAAATTGGGGCCTTTGTACGTAAAACGTCGTTAGATGAAATACCACAATTATTAAATGTTCTTAAAGGAGATATGAGTTTGATAGGTCCAAGACCTTTGTTAGTACAGTATCTTCACTTGTATTCTGATTTTCAAAATAGGAGGCACGAGGTAAAGCCAGGAATAACAGGTTGGGCACAAGTGAACGGGCGTAATGCTATTAGTTGGGAAAAAAAATTTGAATTGGATGTTTGGTATGTGGATCATATTTCCTTTTTATTGGATATAAAAATTCTATTCAAGACAATTCAGAAAGTAATTAAAAGTGAAGGAATAAATGCTGCAGATGCAGCGACAATAGAACCTTTTCATGGATAGTAAAGTATATTTGTACGGGGCCAGCGGGCATTGTAAGGTAGTTATTGATGTTCTACAGTCTAATAACCAGGAAATTCAAGCCATTTTTGATGACTATCCACAATCGGATTTTCTATTAGGGATTCCGGTAGCTTCCTTTAAAGAAAGAAGTAGCTATGCAGATGGTAAAATGCTTATCGCTATTGGAGATAATAGTATTAGGAAAAAAATTGCTGAATATCTTGGTACTGCTTTTTGCAGTGCTCTTCATCCAAAGGCCATTGTTTCTCAATATTCAAAAATTGATGTAGGGAGTGTAGTTATGGCTGGAGCTGTAATTAATGCGGCAGTTGAGATAGGTAAACATTGTATCATTAATACCGGTGCGGTTGTGGAGCATGATTGTTTAATAGCAAATTATGTTCATATATCGCCTAATGCGTCTTTAGCTGGTAATGTGAGTGTTGGGGAAGGGAGCCATATTGGGATAGGTGCGACTGTAATTCAAGGAATTAAAATTGGCAAATGGAGCATCATTGGTGCTGGAGCAGTAATTCTCACAGACGTACCTGATTATGCTGTAGTAGTGGGTAATCCCGGTAAAATAATTAAATTTAAAAATAATGAATAATAAAAAAATATGGCTTTCCTCTCCTCATATGGGCGGAAACGAACAAAAATTTGTAAATGAAGCTTTTGATACCAATTGGGTTGCGCCTTTGGGGCCTAATGTAAACGGTTTAGAACAAGATTTGGAATCCTATTTGGGCCAACATGCTGCTGTTGCTGCACTTAGTTCGGGTACGGCGGCAATTCATTTAGGATTAGTTTTATTAGGGGTTAAAGCAGGAGATGTAGTGTTGTGTCAAAGCATGACATTTTCGGCATCTGCAAATCCTATTTTGTATCAAGGAGCTACTCCTGTTTTTATAGATAGTGAATCACAAACCTGGAACCTTTGCCCTATTGCTCTAGAGCAAGCTATTATTAGTGAGATTGCCAAAGGCAAAAAGCCTAAAGCAATTATTGCCGTGCACTTGTATGGAGTACCGTATCAAATTGAAGCGGTACGTGCAGTTGCCGATGCCTACCAAATCCCAATTTTAGAGGACAGTGCTGAGGCACTAGGGAGTGCATACAAAGGGCAAAAATGCGGTACTTTCGGAGATATTGGGGTGTTGTCTTTTAACGGTAATAAAATCATCACTACTTCTGGCGGTGGTGCTATTGTAACTCCTACCGCAGACCTAAAGCAAAAAGCAGTATTTTATGCGACTCAATCCAGAGATGAGGCACCGCATTACCAGCACAGCGCCATTGGGTACAACTACCGCATGAGTAATATTTGCGCCGGAATTGGAAGAGGGCAAATGGAAGTGCTGGATGATCACGTGGCCAAACGCAGGGCGATGCATGATTTTTATGCTGATTTCTTTATGGCATATGAAGGAATTTCGGTTTTTACAGTACCAAATGACGATTATTTTGCAAATTATTGGTTGAGTGCTATAGTTGTAGATCCTCTTTTAGCGAATGGGTTAACGCGCGAGACACTAAGATTGGCCTTAGAAGCTGAAAATATAGAATCAAGACCGTTGTGGAAACCGATGCATTTGCAACCTATTTTTGAAAAGTATCCGTATTATGGAGGTACTGTTTCTGAAAGCTTGTTTGATACCGGATTGTGTATGCCATCAGGATCTAATTTATCCGATGCAGATCGAGAACGTATAAGTACGGTATTGATTACTATATTAGAGCCTTTTTTTTAGTGATATAGGGTTATTTAATTATTGGATATGATAATCATTAGTATTAGACGACCTTAATTAAGAGTGTTTTTATCGAATTACTTTTTCGTTAATTTTTTTTAACTGAGGGCTAATGACTTTCGACATTAGACTTTCGACTTTGTAATTTGTCATCCGGAGGTACGAAGCATCTCTACAGAGTTTTCATTTTTGCAGACGATTGAGTTTTTTTATGATTATTCTTTACTTTTGTCTTGATACATTGCTATCCGAAAGTTTTAATAAAACCTGTAATACCATTCTGCAGAGCCTATAAATAGGATGTTATTACAAAATTATGCTAAAAATAAGTCAGAACTGAATTCTAATTTAGGTTCTGACCTTATTTTTTTAGCTCCATTTCCAATTTCATTGCAGACATAATCTAAACTTAAATAATAAACTAAATAAATTCTGATTTTTTCGACCAAAGTATAGAACGATTTATTCTTTTTTGCTATTGTACTATTAATTAATTCAAGCAATAAATAACTGATTAAAACAATTTAAATTTGCGATTTAAACGCATTTTCATTTGTACCTAAAAATGTTTTATTTGCAGACTTTGTTTCATTGCTTTGAAAAATAACTTTATATCCCATCTTTTTTTTGCATCAATCAGCAATGGTCCTTGCTGACCGTTCTACATTGTTTGTGATTATCTCAATAACCTTGTTTTCATCTTCTTTATATACATAAACTCATTTTAATTGCTGCTCGTTTATACCTGTCTCAACTGCTTTGTTGTTAGTTAAAACGATAATTTCGTCTTTTAGAATACCTTGATCTCCATTCTCCGGCAAGTCCAATTCTTGCACAGTTTGATACAATGTATCCGTCTATATTCGAGTAACAAAAATATTTTCTACTTGAATCCGATGCAACATCAACGTGAAATCAAAATAAGCCCTGTCTTCTATGACAATTATTCCTTTTGGAAAAATTAACTGCCCAATACCGTATTGGTCGTGTGTTTTTGCTGGAGTTATATTTATCAAGTCTGGAATCTGCAAATTATTATCCCTGCAAGTATGTATCTTTAAACTATTTTCGGCTGTCAGTCCCAATAGCTATACAGGATTGTCCAGTCAAATATGCTTAAACACAGACTAATTGTGGTACTATCAATGATTTTTATAGTTCGCCCTTTAATTTTGGCAATTACATTATGTTCTGAATCACTTTTTAAAACACTTTCATAATGCTTTAAATCCCCATAATACATCGATTCAAAAACTTTTCAATCTTTTTTTTATTGCCGTCACTCATAGTGGATCTTGCAGGACTTTGGTTTAAACCTAAATCTCCAATAAAAGTCTCACTAACCTCAGTTCCAGTGAAAAATATCGTTTAAAATATAACATTTATTTAGCTGTCCGTATGTTAAAGCAACAAATTAATCGTAAGTCTCGTGTTTACTAGAACCATTGTCTGAATTGTACTTTTTGCTATAAGATTCAAGCATCATCGAGGAACTAGGTCAATAATTTGTCAATCAATTGGTTTTTTAAATATTTTTGTTTCGCATGAAGAGTACCGTAAAATATTTTTCGCAAAACAAAAACAAGGGAATCCAAGGTACTTTTTGTTTTAGACTTTCGGATGGTAGTGAAAACTTATGAAATAAATTGTACAAGAATCAATTACTATTTATAATACATAGACCAGATTATTCCAATTATATGCTTGAGCCTAATGAAATTGTACGAACAAAATAAAATTAAAAGAGAACTTATAAAAATAAACAGTAATGAACCAAGGCTTATTACTGTTTAAAAATTGTATTTTTATTTTTTATTAATCCTGTATCACTTTTTCAGGACCAGACACAATACAATTATTTGCTTCATACTTCGGGACGAAATCACTTGAACATGTAAAAAGAATGTAAATGAAACAATTAGTACTCAATAATCGTCTAAATATCTTTATTGAGGTATAATTAAAAAAAAACTAAAATTCATTTTTATATGTTTTTTAAAATAAGTTTTGATAACAGTCGTAGGGTAAAACAACTCGAATTGATGAAAAATAGTACAGAAAATTAATATAGTCAAGCTAAAGAATACCTATATTTGCAGCCATAAAAAATAAAATAATATGAAACACTCTTTGTTACTAAATAAAATAGTTCCTTTTATAATTTTAGTGTTGTTGTTCTCTTGTGCTTCAAAGAAAGACATGATTTATTATCAGGATGTTGACGTTTTGGGTAAACAAGAAAAAGCAAATTCATATGAAATTACCATACAACCAGATGATTTGCTCTCTATAATTGTATCTGCTGAAGATCCTGAAATAGCAGCTCCCTTTAATTTGACTGCGGTAACTTCACAAAATGTTAACAATGTGGGAGCGGGTGACGGACAGTTAAGGGTGCAACGTTATTTAGTAGATGCCAATGGAAATATAGATTTTCCAATTTTGGGAAAATTAAAATTAAGTGGTTTAAGTCGAACAGAATTATTAGATATGTTGCATGCTAAGATATCAACTTACATCAAAAACCCAATTGTAAACATACGAATTGCTAATTTTAAAGTGTCAGTTCAAGGAGAGGTTAATGCTCCAGGTTCGTATACCATTGAATCGGAGCGAATAACTTTGATAGAGGCATTGACTATGGCCAAAGATTTGACGGTTTATGGAAAAAGAAACAATATCCTTATCATTCGAGAAATTGATGGTGTCAAATCATATAACAGGGTAGATATAACAAATGCAAGCTTCATGAATTCTCCTTTTTATTATTTAGCTCAAAATGACGTGATATATGTAGAGCCTAACCAGAATAAAATAAATAGCGCTGCGGTAGGACCAAGCACCACTATTATTTTTTCGATTACTTCTATCTTAATCACATTAGCAACACTTATAATTTCTTCTTCAAAATAAAACGGTTTTATGGAAAACAATCTGCTAAACGAAAATTCAGAACAGGATTTTCAAATTAGAGCTATTATAGATCAATATATCATCCATTGGAAATGGTTTGTTTTAGGAGTCTGTATTAGTTTGTCTGTTGCGTTCATCTATTTGAGATATGCATTACCCCAATATAGAGCTACAACTACTATACTTGTAAAAGATGAGAAAAAGGGCGGTTTGTCTTCTGAGTTATCAGCTTTTGCCGATATGGGATTAGGTGGCGCCAAAAAAAGTCTGGATAATGAAATTGAAATACTCAAATCTAGAAGCTTAATTGAGAGTACTGTAAAAAAGATGAATCTGAATATAAATTTTGTTGTTAATGGCAAAATAATCAGTAATAGTCTCTATAAAAAATCACCAATATTAGTCACTTATTTAGATCAAAAACAAGATTTTTACAGTAAAAGTATCTCTTATGAATTTTTAGCGCTCTCTGAATCAACCTTTAAGTTAGAAGGCTTACTAAAACAAAATGATATTTTGTCTGATAAAAAAGTATTTCGTTATGGTGAGGCCATAGAAACTAAATATGGTACTTTAGTTATTAATAAATCGCTTGTTAATGTAAGGCCGTTTGATGCAAATAGTAAACCAATTACGATTTTAATAAGTCCGCTTGATAACGTGGTTTCTAGTTTTAGAGCGCGCTTGAATGTAGCGCCTTTGAGTAAAACAAGTAGTGTTGTAGAGCTATCGCTAGTAGATCCTGTAGTGGAGAAAGCAGAAGATTTTTTGGATAATTTGGTTCAAAATTACAATCAAGATGCCGCAGCAGATAAAAACTTTATATCTGAAAATACCTCTAAGTTTATTGCAAATCGTTTAGCATTGATTACTGAGGAGTTAGATGGAGTAGAGCAAAACGTAGAAAGCTTCAAAAGCTCTAACCAATTGACTGATATCGAGACGGAGACTCAATTGTTTATCGGAGGCTCAAATGAGTATGATAAAAAAGGTATTGAAGCAGATATCCAACTGAATGTCATAGGTTCTATGGTTGATTTTATAAAAAAAAGCAAGCCTACTGATTTATTGCCTAGTAGTATAGTTGGTGGCGAAT
Source organism: Flavobacterium glaciei (assembly GCF_003350545.1). Lineage (GTDB taxonomy): Bacteria > Bacteroidota > Bacteroidia > Flavobacteriales > Flavobacteriaceae > Flavobacterium > Flavobacterium glaciei. The sequence goes on along the minus strand of NZ_QQBA01000001.1, from coordinate 292,528 downwards.
CTAAAGATCTTATTGTAGCATACAATCAGTTGGTTTTAGACCGTAATAGAATCTTGAAAAGTGCTACTGAGGCTAACCCTACAGTGATTAAATTGAGCGAGCAATTAAATGCTTTAAGATCAAATGTATCAGCTAGTTTAAATCGTGAGCAATCCAATTTATTAATTCAAAGACGTGATTTAAATAATCAAGAAGAGTATTTGAATAGCAAAATTAAAAAGATTCCTACTCAAGAACGTCAGTTTCGCGTAATTGCACGCCAGCAAAAAGTAAAAGAGGAGTTGTACTTGTATTTGTTGCAAAAAAGAGAAGAAACTGCTATTGCTATGGCGGCAACCGAATCTGTTGCGCGTGTAGTTGATGGTGCTAAAGGCTCAAAATCACCTATTTCGCCTAAAAGAAGTTTAATTTATTTAGGTGCTTTGTTGTTGGGACTTTTGGTTCCTTTTGCGGTTATCTATCTAATGGATTTATTGGATACTAAAATAAAAAGTCGTTTGGATTTAGAAGGAAAATCTCCAGTTCCATATATAGGGGATGTACCTACTTCAGATTCTCCTTCGGAGCTTATTGAAGCGGAGAGTCGATCTAGTACTGCAGAAGCGTTACGTATTATCCGTACGAATTTAGAGTTTATGCTCACCAAAGTTCCAGAGGGACTATCTAAAATTATTTTTTTAACATCTACTTTTCCTAAAGAAGGAAAGACTTTTGTTTCAGTTAATCTTGCAGCTACTTTTGCCCTATCTGGTAAGAGAGTCTTGTTGATAGGAATGGATATTAGGAATCCTAGGTTGGATGATTATTTAACTTTACCGGACAAAGGGGTTACTAATTATCTGTCTTCAAAAGATTTAGTGATTGAAGATCTTATTGTTAAATATAAAGGATTTGAGAATTTTTATGTACTCCCTGCTGGTGCAATCCCTCCTAATCCGGCAGAGCTATTAATGAATAAGAAAGTTGATACTCTTTTCGAAACATTGAAAAGTCAATACGATTATATAATAGTAGATACAGCACCAGTGAGTTTAGTGACAGATACGCTATTGATTGCCAAACATGCGGACTGTTTTATTTATGTAGCACGAGCTAATTTCTTAGAAAAGCGTATGTTAAATATTCCAAATACCTTGTATAAAGAAGAGAAGTTGAAGAATATGTGCTTGTTGTTAAACGACACTGATACTACTAAAGGCTATGGCTATGGTTATGGTTACGGTGTAAAAGTAGAAAAGATACCTTGGTATAAAAAGATATTTAAAATGTAGTTCATTTGATATTCTATTTAAAAAGGTTTGTAAAGATGTATTTTCTTTATAAACCTTTTTTTTGTAAGAGGATTTTTTTATAGTATTTGCGAACCCAAAACTTAGAGTTGTATAATTGTAATACTTTGCATGTAGTATTTATAATAACAGTTCGCTTTATCCCGAATTAGTTTCAGTGTAAACTGAATTGACGAAAAATTACCATCAAAAAGTAATTATACTCAAATGGCTTAATTGTAATAGAAAATTTATACTGAGAGTTTTGTTCATTATCGTAGTATTGCTAATTTTTTTTTTTTTTTTTGAAAATACAACTAAATTGAGTCGAACCTAATTGGTGTTGGTGAATAGTTTAAAAGGCCTTTTTTTCAATTGAATTATTTTTTAGATGTGCTGGAGACCTAATGTAATGGTTTTAAATGAGTATTGGTCCTAGAGCTAAATGGCGTTAGAAGATTTTGTTAAAAAAAAATACTTAAATGCACCAAAATATATAGTTATCGAACTCAGGATTATCATACAATTTAACATTTATTGATATATCTTTGTTGCATCATTCTGAAAAATAACGGACATTGTCCTGCTACTTATTTAAAATAAAAAAATAAAAGTATTACATGGTCATTGAAAAAACAGGTATTGAAGATTTACTAATTATAACCCCAACCGTTTATAACGACGATCGTGGTTTTTTCTTCGAAGTCTACAATCACGCTAAGCTATATGAAAATGGGATTAAGTTCCAATTCATTCAAGACAATCAATCCTTCTCTAAGCAAGGTGTAATAAGAGGATTACATTTTCAAATTAGCCCTTTTTCACAAGCTAAATTAGTGCGGGTATTGCAAGGACAAATTCTTGATGTAGTAGTAGATTTACGTAAAGATTCTCCTACTTACGGACAGCATTTCAGTGTTGTTTTGAGTGCAGATAATAATAAGCAATTATTGGTACCGCATGGTTTAGCTCACGGCTTTTCCGTTTTGAGCGAAACAGCATCTGTGATGTACAAAGTAGATCAAGTGTATCATAAAGAAAGTGAAAGAGGTATTCGATATGATGACCCTACATTGGCCATAGATTGGCAATTAGATTCTAAAGAAGTTATTGTTTCGGAAAAGGATTTGATTTTGCCTAGTTTTAATGAAATAGATTGGAGTTTTGATTCATAAAGAAAAAATTTTAGTTACTGGTGCTAAAGGACAATTGGGGTCTGAATTAGCTGTATTGTCAGATAAGTATACTCAGTTTGAATGGGTTTTTACTGATAGAGAAGAACTGGACCTATGCAATCTAGTAGCTTTAGAAACTAAATTAGGTACTTTAAGTCCTCAGTTTATTATCAATTGTGCTGCTCATACTGCTGTGGATAGGGCAGAGTCTGAGCGCGAATTGTCAGATGTTTTAAACCACCAGGCAGTTGCAGTGCTAGCAAAATGGAGTCATATCAATGACTGTAAATTGATTCATGTTTCTACGGATTATGTTTTTGACGGTACTGAAGCTAATGCATTGACTGAAACGGCTCCAACAAATCCTATTAATGTTTATGGGACGACTAAGTTGGCAGGTGAAAAGTCCTGTTTGCAAGAAAATCCCAATTCAATTATAATCAGGACATCATGGGTATATTCCAGTTTTGGGAATAATTTTGTAAAAACGATGTCCCGATTAATGCAAGAAAGGGATAGCTTAAATGTTGTAAATGATCAGATAGGAAGCCCCACTTACGCTGCAGATTTGGCTGAGGCTATCATGACAATAATAGCAAATACGCATTGGCAAGCAGGTATTTATAATTTTTCTAATGAAGGAGAGATTAGTTGGTATGAATTTGCATTAGCAATTAAAGAATTAGGCAATTTTGATTGTGAAGTTAGCGGAATTCCTGCTTCAGATTATCCTACACCAGCAAAACGTCCTCAATATTCTTTATTGGATAAAACTAAAATAAAAGATACTTTTGGAGTTGTAGTGCCGAATTATAAAGAAAGTTTGGGGAAATGTTTAAAAATTATATAAAATGAAAAAAATAGTAATTACTGGCGGTGCCGGTTTTATAGGATCTCATGTTGTACGACTTTTTGTTAATAAATATCCTCAATATCAAATTTTTAATTTGGATGCCCTTACTTATGCTGGAAATCTTGAAAATATTGCCGATATTGAAAAAGCCCCAAATTATACTTTCATAAAAGGAGACATCGTTGACGCTGCATTTATTGATGCTTTGTTTGCGGAACATCAATTTGATGGAGTATTGCATTTAGCTGCTGAATCTCACGTAGATCGCTCCATAACGGATCCTTTATCTTTTGTGAAAACAAATGTGATAGGAACTATGAATTTATTGAATGCCGCCAAAACAATATGGAACGGAAATTATGAAGGGAAACGTTTTTACCACATTAGCACTGATGAGGTTTATGGAAGTTTAGGTGCGGAGGGTTTATTCACTGAGACAACCGCCTACGATCCTAATTCTCCTTACTCTGCTTCAAAAGCGAGTTCAGATCATTTTGTAAGAGCCTACGGTGAAACGTATGGTTTGCCTTATGTGTTGACAAATTGTTCTAATAATTATGGACCTTACCATTTTCCTGAAAAATTGATTCCTTTATTTATCAATAATATCATTCAAAATAAGCCTTTACCCGTTTATGGCGATGGGAAATATACGCGTGATTGGCTTTTTGTTGAAGATCATGCCGTTGCAATTGATTTGGTTTTTCACGAAGGTAAAAACCACGATACCTATAATATTGGTGGTTTTAATGAATGGCAAAATATTGATTTGGTAAAGTTGCTTTGCAAAATAATGGATGATAAGTTAGGAAGAGCTGCTGGTACATCTGAACAGTTAATAGCTTACGTAAAAGACCGTCCTGGACATGATTTACGCTATGCAATTGATGCAAGTAAGATTAACACTGAGTTGGGATGGAAGCCATCGGTTACTTTTGAGCAAGGTTTGGAAAGAACCGTAAATTGGTACTTAGAAAATCAAGAGTGGTTGAATAATATTACTTCTGGGGAGTATGCTTCGTATTACGAGAAACAATACACAAATTGAAAACGAATTTAAAGCGAAATAAAGCGAATTTCATTAATGGATGCAGCCAATAAAATACTCTATAAAGAAGAAAGCTTTGCCATAATTGGTGCTTGTATGAAAGTACATCGAACATTAGGAGCAGGATTCTTGGAGGCAGTGTACGAGGAAGCATTGGAGAAAGAATTTCAAACTTTGAAAATTCCCTTTAAAAGGCAGGTAAAATTCGATTTATATTATGACAATCAGAAATTACAAAAAAAATATAGAGATGACTTTGTTTGCTATGATACAATTATTCTAGAAATAAAAGCAGTATCACAAATACCAGTTGCATTATACGCCTAGTTAACCAATTATTTAAAATGTACAAATCTAGAATTAGGCATGTTGATTAATTTTGGCACGTCTTCATTAACTCATAAAAGAATAATCAATTTAAAGTAATTCGTTTTAATTCGTTTTAATTCGGAAAATAAGTAAAATATTATGAAAGGAATTATATTAGCAGGAGGCTCCGGAACTCGTTTGCACCCATTAACCTTAGCGATGAGTAAACAAATGATGCCGGTGTATGACAAGCCTATGATTTATTATCCATTGTCTACTTTGATGTTGGCTGGAATTAATGAAATATTAATTATTTCTACGCCACACGATTTACCTAATTTCAAGAAGTTATTAGGTGATGGAGCATCAATAGGTTGCAGATTTAGCTACGCAGAGCAGGCTATTCCTAATGGATTAGCGCAAGCTTTTGTAATTGGGGAAGAGTTTATTGGAAAGGATAGTGTAGCATTAGTTTTAGGGGATAATATTTTCTTTGGTGCTAATATGGATGATTTACTTCGAAACAATACCAATCCTAAAGGGGGAGTTGTATTTGCATATCACGTATCTGATCCAGAACGCTATGGTGTAGTTGAGTTTGACGATAATTTAAAAGCACTTTCTATCGAAGAAAAACCTTTAGAACCTAAGTCAAACTATGCGGTGCCTGGTTTATACTTTTACGATAACTCGGTAGTCGAAATTGCTAAAAATATTAAGCAAAGTGCTCGTGGTGAATATGAAATCACTGATGTTAACAAAGTATACTTAGAAAAAGGAACCTTGAAAGTTGGAATTCTGAGCAGAGGAACAGCATGGTTAGATACAGGAACTTTTAATAGCTTGATGCAAGCTGGACAATTTGTCCAGGTTATTGAAGAGCGTCAAGGATTGAAAATAGGATGTATTGAAGAAATTGCTTGGAGACAGGGCTTTATTACAGAACAAGAATTAGTAGCATTGGCTGAGCCATTGAAAAAATCGGGCTATGGTGAATATCTTTTAGGATTGTTAAAGTATAAAATTTAGCTTATTTGACTTAGATTTCACAGTTTTTTCTGTGCTAATAGGTACAATATATGTATTATGTCAAGTTTGCCGCTGGAGTTCTTTCTAAGCCTACAGAAAAATCACTCCCGAAACTAGTTCGGGATAAACGGATCAGTCTAAAAATTACCATCATAAGCTAATGATAGTTAACGAAAAAATATGGTTCTTAATGAATAGTGCCGACAGACAATTAGTTGCGTGAAAATATAAATTACAAACTAGTTAGTTAGAATTATATAGTTCAGATATTGATAGCTAAATATGAAAGTTTAACCATATAAAAAAAGAGTTTGAAAGTCCAATTCTTGGATTGATACAGCTATTTTTTTCTCTTAGTAAAGTGAAACAACTTTTAATAAACGCAAATACGAGGTGTCTTTGTGTTAAAGAAAGACACTAAATGGAATGATTCCCAGCGGGTAAATTGCAATACGACTAATTGTAGTGAATAGTACCACAATAAAAGAATTTTACTTTTTCGATATGCACAATAACTCAATTTCATATTAGTTTTTCACTAAACCGTAAGCCTTTTTTGACTAAATAATTTAAAATTTGAATTGAATTACTTTTTTTATCTATGCTTTAATCGTTATTTTTGTTACACTAAAATAAGTAATGTTAAAAATATATCTATTTTGAGCACCATAAAAAAAACTGAATCATCATCATCATCAAACCTTAATTTTTTTTCAAGGGAAAACTTGAAGTTCAGCATTCATAATCTACGCTATCTACCCAGATGGATTATAGTTATGATGGACTTTTCAGTTTTAGTACTCTCGTTTTTTTTTACTATCCTCATCTTTAAAGGGACAGGATTAGACTATGTCATTACTCCTTACAATTTCAGGTTTATAATTGCTTTATTTAGTGTCAATATTTTCTTTTTCTGGTTGTTTAGAACCTATTCTGGGATTATTAGGCACTCTTCTTATATTGATGCCGTTAAGCTTTTGTTTTCTCAAATGGCAGTATTGGTGCTGTTTCTTTTTTTTAATTTTGCATACGAATTGTTGTATGGAGAGAAAGCTTTCCTGAATACCGCTTTTTTTATAAACATAGTGCTTTCCTTTTGTGGATTGTTTTTATATAGAGTTATAATCAAACAAACTTTTGAAATCTATTTTTCAGAACGAGGTACAAATAAATTAATAAGAACCATAATTTATGGTACTGATGCTAATGCCATATCGGTAGCTAATGCTTTAAAATTTGAAACACCCACCCGATTTAAAATTGTAGGGTTTGTTGATAAAAACAATCAAAATGCAACAAAGCGTATGCTGGATTTGCCAATTTTGATTAAAAAGAAAAAATTACCACCGTTGATGCGCTCCGTAAATGCTCAGGCCGTAATCATTGCTGACAAAAGTTTGTCCAAAGAGGAGCAATTAGTAATTGTAGACCAATGTTTAGAGTTTAACTATACGGTGTATACTGTGCCCTTAATTTCCGATTGGGAAAATCAAAAAGAGATTAGCCAAAAAGTAAAAAATATTCAAATTGAAGATTTACTGGAAAGAAAACCTATCGTATTAGATAACAAATCAATTTCTAAACAGCTAAAAGACAAAACCGTTTTAATCACGGGAGCCGCTGGTTCCATAGGTAGCGAAATTGTTCGTCAGGTAATAGGTTTTAATCCTAAAGTTGTAGTTATATTAGATCAGGCTGAAACTCCGTTGCATAACATGTGTCTGGAGATGAATGATTTAGTATCTAGTTCAAAAATGCATGCCATAATTGCTGATGTTAGGAATAAAGAGGCAATGAATAGCGTTTTTAAAAAATATGAGCCTCAAGTAGTTTTTCATGCGGCAGCGTATAAGCATGTTCCATTGATGGAAGGAAACCCTTCTCAAGCTATTCTTACTAATATTGAGGGTACTAAAATTATTGCTGATTTATCTTGCCTTTACAAAGTCAAAAAATTTGTAATGGTATCTACTGACAAAGCAGTAAATCCAAGTAATGTAATGGGAGCTAGTAAAAGGATTGCCGAAAAGTATGTGCAATCTTTACAATTAAAGAATACGAATAACGGCGAAAAGAATGCTACTAAATTTATTACCACTCGTTTTGGAAATGTTTTAGGCTCTAATGGATCAGTTGTTCCTTTGTTTACCAAGCAAATTGCTACCGGAGGTCCAATAACGATTACCCATCCAGATATTATCAGGTATTTTATGACTATACCTGAGGCGTGCCAACTGGTTTTAGAGGCTGGAGCTATGGGTAATGGTGGAGAGATTTATATTTTTGACATGGGGAAACCAGTTAAAATTATTGATTTAGCTAGAAAGATGATTAAGTTAGCCGGTTTTGTTCCAGACAAGGATATCAAAATACAAATAGTAGGTTTAAGACCAGGTGAGAAATTATATGAAGAATTATTGAATGATACTTCAAAAACACTTCCTACGTATCATGAAAAAATTATGATTTCTGAAGAAATTTCAGATGATTTTGAGGATTTAAGCACAGATATTGAAGAGCTTATCAGTATTGCTAATAATTTTGATAATGATAGAATAGTTTTAAAAATGAAGCAAATTGTGCCTGAGTTCAAAAGTATGAATTCTACTTTTGAGCTATTAGATAAATAGCATAGCATTAATAAATAGCAAAATGGCCTAAAGTACTACTTTAGGCCATTTTTTTTTATCAATAAAATAATCACTATCCCAATTTGAAAAATTGATTATTCGCAATAACTTCTTTTAGAGGTGTAGCGTCTTTCAGATTTATTTTTTGTTTGAAGGCGGCAACATGATTGTCATGATGTACATCAGAGCCTACGTAGTCATACATTCCTTTTTGTAATAACTGATCTGCAATTTTAGATATGGCTACACCATAATACCCAACTACTGATAATAAATTTAGCTGGAATAAACAGCCAGCTCTTTTCAGTTTTATATATTCATTAAAATTATTGTTATAAAATAAATACCTTTCCGGATGTGCTAATACGGGAATGTAACCAGCCACTTGTAAATCAAAAAGTATAGAGTATAACTGAATGGGCGGATTTATATAGGACATTTCTACAAGCACGTACTTGTCTTTGAGAGTCAATAAACTTTGAGATTGGAACAGTTGTACAAACTGATCGTCCATAAGATACTCAGCTGCTGTATTAAAAGGAACTGTAATGTTATTCTTTTGCAGTTCTAAAACTGTTGAAGCTTTTTTTTCCAGAATTTGTTCATGAGTATTGTCCCAAACATGTTGAATAATGTGCGGTGTGGTAATAAACTCAGAAATCCCTATTTCTTGTAATGCTTGAGTTAATCTCAGCGTATCTCCAAAATTTTTTGCACCATCATCTATACCTGGTAACAAGTGGGAGTGGATATCAATATGATAATCTGGAATTAAATCTTTAAGTATGGGTTTTGATTTGAAGAATGTTAACATACTGCAAAGTTAATGAAAAGTGATTGGTTTTTTGCAATCAATATGCAGGTTTGAGTGTTTTTATCTTCCAAAAAGAATGATGCATTTTAGTAGATAAATACTACTTTGTTTATGCAAAGACATTTAGTTCTGTAATGCGAAAATAATCCTTTGGAATTAAAACTAAAGGTTTATTAAACAGCGGTAAATTACTTGTTTTTTTCTTCGTCAACAATTAGTTTTAAAGAATTGATGTAGTCTGTATCAAATTCTATAACTCTTATTTTGTTTTGTTTAAAACTCATTTCGCCTTCAAAAATACCTTCGGGTCCTAAAAAATCGATTACCAGCTCTTTCTCGTTCAGTTCTATTAGTTTGCCTATATATACTGCTTTATCCGACTTTTTAGTAATCTGAAAAATCTCATACTTATTAGCTAAAAAATCAATGATAGAATACAAATCTTTAAGAGGGATTATTTCCTCTGCGCTTGTTTTAAGGCCTTTAAGTTTAATTACTCTTTCTGTAAATTCATGATCTTTGTCTTGAATAATTGACTTTATATTTTTGTTTTTTAGAATTGTATAGCCATCAATTATAAAATCTACAGGATTGTTTTTTAATAATATCCAATCTTCAGTCCAATCTATAAGAAAACCACTAAAGACATCTTTTTTGTCTTCAAACTCTATTGAAATTAATTGTCGTAAGTATTTTTCCATTGTGTGTTTTGAGTTTCGATAGTATTTTGCAACTACTGTAAGTTCGTCTGAAGTGACTGTTTAATACCCTAAAAGCTTATTTCAACTTAATCATAACGTAAATGTATTGGATTTAAATCACAATTAAAATTCTTTCGATAAAAAGTTGTTTCATCGTTTACAACAGATTTAATTTTTTTGAAAAGTGTAAAAAATCTGTAAAAGGGCTCAGAAGATTCTGCCAAAAAATAGATGGATATTCTACTTGTGTATTAAAGTAGTCGATTGGTAGTTAATTATTGGTAATATTTGTAATCTAATAGTATATTCGCTGAAAAATATCTCTTTCAACAGCTAGGCTTTGCCTCAAAACTGTAAGTTAGAGCAGCGAAGCGTACCCAAAAGTTTTATTTTGGCCGTGCATATTATGTTATCTAGCCTTAAATAGTGGATAATTTTTAAGAATAATTAATAATGCGCCGCTTTTTTTAAGGAAATACCCAATACAAATTATTTATATTTGCCTAGTAATGATGTTGTTTGCTGAGTAAAATAAATGAGCTCTTGTTTCTCGATTCCGTACGAGAGGACAGGCTCGAAATAAAAAAATAACGATAGGATTTTAGCATAACCCAATGAACCAACCCGAACAAACCAATACCACGTGGCTGTTTGAAATAACACCTAAAAACAAATTCTTCTCGCTAAACCTCAAGGAAGTTTGGCAATACCGTGATTTACTGATGCTTTTTGTAAAAAGAGATGTAGTGACGGTATATAAACAAACAGTTCTGGGACCACTATGGTATCTGATACAACCTTTGTTTACCTCCGTAACTTTTACGATTGTTTTTAATAATCTTGCTGGAATCAGTACGGGGAATGTACCTCCTTTTTTATTCAATCTGGCTAGTATAACGGTTTGGAATTATTTTTCTACCTGTCTGTCAGGGACCTCTAATACGTTTGGTAATAATGCAGGGATTTTTGGGAAAGTCTATTTTCCACGGATTATAGCACCATTGACAACCGTTATTTCTAACTTGGTCAAATTAGTTATTCAGTTGCTTATATTTTTAGGTTTTTTTGTCTATTTCTATAAGGATGGAGCTGCCATTTCATTTAATAAATGGACTTTTTTTCTTCCTTTTGTAATTCTTATTATGGGCGTGTTAGGCTTAGGCTTAGGAATGATTATTTCCTCTATGGTAACAAAGTACCGTGATCTAATGTATTTAATAGGTTTTGGTGTTCAGCTTTTAATGTATATTTCGGGCGTGTTTTATCCTATGAGCTTGATTGCTAGCAAAATGCCTAAGTACGCTTGGATAATTGTTTATAATCCGGTAGCCTACATTATTGAAACATCTCGTTTTATGTTGTTGAGTGTTGGCGAATTACCTTTTGCTGGTATGGCGTATACAACAATTGTTACCATCATAATCTTTTTAGTAGGCGTTTTGCTATTTAATAGAACGGAGAAGCGATTTATAGATACGGTTTAAATTTATTATTATTGATTACACGATTAACCGAAAAAACAGTTAACCAATTATTCCTCCATTGAAAAACATTATATTAAAAGCCGAGAATATCTCCAAGCAATACCGTTTAGGTCAAGTGGGCATGGGCAGTTTGAGTCATGACTTGAACCGTTGGTGGCATCAAGTACGTGGCAAAGAAGATCCATATTTAAAAATTGGAGATATAAATGACCGCTCTACTAAAGCGGAGAGTGATTACGTTTGGGCTTTGCAAGAAATCAACTTTGAAGTAGAACGTGGCGAAGTTCTTGGGATTATTGGAAAAAATGGAGCAGGAAAATCTACTTTGTTGAAGATATTGTCTCGAGTTACAGCACCTACTACAGGAAGCATAAAATTTGGTGGTCGTGTAGCTTCATTATTGGAGGTTGGAACTGGATTCAATGGTGAAATGACCGGTAGAGAAAACATTTACTTGAATGGCGCTATCTTAGGGATGACAAAAAAAGAGATCGCCTCAAAACTGGATGAAATTATCGAGTTCTCAGGATGTGAGCGTTATATTGATACTCCAGTAAAGCGATATAGTAGCGGGATGTATGTGCGTTTGGCTTTTGCAGTTGCGGCATTTCTAGAGCCTGAAATTTTGATTATCGATGAGGTTTTAGCAGTTGGTGATGCGGAGTTCCAGAAGAAAGCCATTGGTAAAATGCAGGATATTTCTCGAGAAGGAGGACGAACGGTTTTGTTTGTGAGTCATAATATGGCGGCTATTAAACAATTATGTACTAAAGCCATTGTCTTAGAATACGGTTCAGTAGTTTTTGAAGGTAATACTAGCGAGGGAATTGATTATTATTTGCAGTCAAACCAATATGATGGCTATGTGGGTACTTACATCAATGAAGCAATTGAAGAATCTGGATTTATAAGTCTAGCTATTGTGGATAAGAATGGTGCTATAAGAACGGAGTTTGGTTACGATGAGTTAATTACCATAAAGATAAGAGTACAAGTGGTAGAAAAACATCTTAATTCACATTTAAGTTTTAGAGTATTGGATAAAAATGAAAGAATAATATTTACTTCTGAAATTAAATTAATATCTGAAATCGATAAAGAAGGTGTATATGAATTTGATGTAGATTTACCTCAACAGTTTTTAGTTCCAAATAAATTCAATCTTACTTTTGGTATGCACGTACCTAATGTAGAACTAATTGATTTTCTTGAAGAATGCCTATCTTTTGAAATTGTGGAAACGGGTTCTGATTTTCATATTTATGGAAGTGCAGATTATGGTTGTGTGTTTGTTAATTGTAATTGGAACTTAATAAAATAATAATGCTTAAAAAAATCATTACAAAGGGGTACAATTATTTTTTAAAAAAAGAAGCTAATAAAATAGAACTTAAAAAAAAAGAAATTGAAATTAATTTCTTTAAAAACGATCAGATTCCATGGTCGGAAGGTTATGCTAATCATAAACAAGAATCAATTTTTAATTGTATTTCTAATCCTTTAGTTTTAGACAAATTTTTTAATAAAAAAATACCGGCTAACTTTGGCTATCGTATAGACGAAAGAATTGTAGAATACCCTTGGATTTTTGCCAACCTAAAAAAAGGTAAAACAGTTTTTCTTGATGCAGGTTCAACATTTAATTTTGATTATTTATTGAGTAATGAATTAATTGAAAATAAAGATAAGTACATCTATACTTACTATCCTGAAGACAAGAGTTACAATCATAAAAGAATATCTTATGTTTATGGTGATTTGAGGGATTTACCTTTTAGAGATAATTTTTTTGATGAAATTGTTTGCCAATCTACTCTTGAGCATATCGATATGGATAATTCAATATATGGGTATGATTTAAAATCTACTTTTGAACCTGTTGTTACTAAGAATTATGAGTATTTAAAAGTTGTAGAAGAATTATTGAGAGTTTTAAAAAATGGAGGGCAGTTGTTGATTACTTTTCCTTATGGTAAATTTGAAAATCACGGTTTCTTCCAACAGTTTGATGATGAAATGTTGCAAAAAGTATTTGATTTGCTTGAAGTAAAAGGAACTATTAAATCAGACTATTTTAAATACGAAAAAGAAGGTTGGAAATATGCAGAAAGAAATGAATTATCAAAAGTTGAATCTTATAATCCACATACAGGGAAAGGAAAATTAGATGATGGAGCAGCTCATTGTAGAAGTATAGCTTGTATTAAATTTATAAAAAAAACGTATTGACTTGGGAAGAAACCATAAGATTCATTCGTACACAACCAGAATACAAATACTTGGTTGATAAAGCTTATTTTGAAGAAGATTTAATTTTAAATGTGCAACGATTTATGCAAAGCGATGAGTTTAGAGAAACACTCAAATTATTAAATCAGTATCAACCTAATGCAAAAACTATTTTAGATATTGGAAGTGGAAATGGAATAAGCGCAGTTGCATTGGCTTTAGAGGGATATACTGTTGTGAGTATAGAACCCGATTCAAGCGATACTGTGGGAGCTGGTGCAATTAGAAAATTAAAAACACATTACAATTTAGATAATCTAGAAGTTTATGAAGCTTTTGCTGAAGAGCTTCAATTGCCAAATGACAGTTTTGATATTGTTTATGCTAGACAATGCATGCATCATGCTTATGATTTAGGAAAGTTTGTTGCTGAAGCAAGTAGAGTGACAAAAAAAAACGGGTTATTTATTACCATTCGTGACCACGTAATCTTTAATAAAAATGATAAAGAATGGTTTTTAGAAAACCATCCATTGCAAAAATTTTATGGTGGCGAAAATGCATTTAAACCAACAGAATATAAAAATGCCATGGAAAATGCAGGATTAGAGATTAAAAAAGAAATGAAATATTATGATAGTGTAATTAACTATTTCCCTTCTACAAAAGAAGAAATTACTAATATTTTTCAATTATCTAAATCAAAAGCAATTACACATTTAAACAATAAAATAGGGATTTTATCCAAAATATCATTTCTTCAAAAATTATATTTAAAAAAAATTGGTTTGAACAAGAAAAATTTTTACGATGAGAATAAAATACCGGGTAGAATGTATTCTTATTTATGTATAAAAAAATGAAAATATTAATCATCGGTTCAAAAGGATTCATAGGTAGTCACTGTGTTAAATACTTTTCAAATGGCAATGATGTTTGGCAATGTGACGTGGTGACAGATCATACTTTAGAAAAATATTTTTTGTTAGATTCAACAAATGCGGATTATTGTGATATTTTTGAATCACAACAGTTTGATGTTTGTATAAATTGTTCAGGAGCTGCAAGTGTACCTGACAGTTTAAAGAATCCACAACGCGATTTCGTACTAAATACTGTAAATGTTTTTAAACAGTTAGATGCCATTAGAAAGTTAAACGCTACATGTAAGTACATTAATTTATCTAGTGCGGCCGTATATGGCAATCCAAAATATTTACCTATTGATGAAAATCATCCATTAAACCCTATTTCTCCTTACGGTATTCATAAAAAAATGGCTGAAGATATATGTAAAGAATTTCATGAAAATTATAACATTGCAACCTGTTCATTACGAATTTTTTCTGCCTATGGGAATGGACTAGAAAAGCAATTGTTTTGGGATTTGTATAAAAAATCAGATTCAAAAAATCAAGTTCAACTATTTGGTACAGGAGCTGAAAGTAGAGATTTCATCCATATAAAAGATTTAGTATTAGCAATAAATAAAGTAATTCAATACTCAAATTTTAAAAATGATATAATTAATATTGCAAGTTCAAAAGAAATAACTATAGAATGTGTTGCCTCTATTTTTTTTAAATATTTTAATTCTCAGATACAAGTTGTGTTTGAAGGTAAAACAAGATTAGGAGATCCAATTAATTGGGTTGCAAATACCGAAAAACTTCAAAAAATGAATTTTGAACAGTCAATACCTATTGAAGTGGGATTAAAAGAATATACGGAATGGTTAAAAGAAAGAGAATAGGTTTAATTTTTTCATATAATGAAAATTGGATTGCAGGAAGCTATTATATCCTTAATATTATTCATGCACTTAATATTTTAAACGACAAAGAAAAACCAGTTCTTGTCATTCTCTCTGATAGTGTTGCAAATTTTGATTTAGTTAAAAAAGAAACAAATTACCCATTTTTAGAATATTTTGTTTTCCCCTTACCAGAGATTAATTATAATTTATTTGAAAATATTTTAAATAAATTTAGCAGAAAAATCATAAAAAGGCCATTATTAGTTAAGAAACCTAAACAACCAGTTATTGATTTTTTATATCCTAATTCAGTCGATGCAATACAAGTTAGTGATTTAAAAAAAGTTAATTGGATTCCTGATTTTCAAGAAGAGCATTTACCACAATATTTTTCTGAAGAAGAAATAAAAAGTCGAAAACATATTCAAAGAGAAATTTATTGTTATGGCGATATTGTTGTTCTTAGTAGTAAAGACGCTGCTATGGACTTTAAAAGACTTTATCCAAGTGCCAAAGCAAAAACATTTGTACTTAATTTTGCCGTCACTCACCCCGATTTTAGTCATATAAATCCTAATTTATTAGTTGAAAAATACAATATAAGTTACCCATATTTCTTTTTGCCAAATCAGTTTTGGGCACATAAAAATCATATGATAGTCTTGAAAGCTCTTAAGGTTTTACAAGATGAAGGAATTAGTATTTTAGTTGTGTTTTCTGGTAATGAGAATGATTATAGAAATAATGATTATGTGGGAAATTTAAAAAGTTTCATAGAAGTTCATAATTTAAAAAACAATGTAAAATTTTTAGGATTTATTCCTAGAGATGAGCAATTGTTTTTAATGAAGCAGGCAGAAGCAATTATACAGCCATCTTTTTTTGAAGGATGGAGTACAGTTGTTGAGGATGTTAAGGCTTTGAATAAATTTATTCTACTCTCTGATATTAAAGTACATAGAGAACAAATTTTAAACAATTGTGAATTTTTTAAACCAAATGATGCAGATGAGCTAGCTCTACTAATCAAAAAGCACATTAAAGTTGATACTAAAATTAATTACATCGATTATAGTATAAATGTAAAAAAATTTTCACACGATTTTATTGAACTAATTAATAGTGCTACAATTTAAATAAAGTTTTCAGAGATTATAATGATATAAGTTACAATAAATGATTACTACAAATTCACCTATATTTTCAATAATTATCCCAACATTTAACTCTGGTTCTACTTTGTCAGTTGCATTAGATAGTGTTTTTAATCAAACATTTACTGATTTAGAGGTATTGATTATGGATGGTTTATCATCAGATGATACTATAAAAATTGTAAAAAAATATAAAAAGAAGTTTAATAAGATTAATATCTATTCAGAAAAAGACGATGGAATTTATGATGCAATGAATAAAGGGATTGATTTGGCTTTAGGAGAATGGTTGTGTTTTTTGGGCAGCGATGATTCTTTGTATGAGTCGACCACATTAGAGCAGTTTTTAAATAATAAACAGATTAAAAATAATGAAATAGTATATGGTAATGTTTATTCTGAATACTTTAATGGGAGTTATGATGGGATGTTCACTTATTCTAAATTGCTAAACCAAAATATTTGTCACCAAGCTATATTTTTTAGGAGAAGTATCTTTAATAAAATAGGCAAATACAATTTAAAATATAAAGCGTACGCAGATTGGCATCATAATATCAATTGGTTTTTTTCTTCAAAAATTTCTTATGTATACATAGATCAAATAATTGCTAATTTTACATACGGTGGATTTAGTGCAACATATAATGATAAAGAATTTAAATCGGATAGAATTTTTTTATTAATATCAAAAGGTATTGGCAAATTAACTGTTTCTGAATTATTAAGTAGTTGCAATAATTATATAAATTATGTTAAACAAGAGAGAAATTTTTTAAAGCTATTTGTTGCTTATTTTTTTAAGGTTGGATTAATGATTTTTGGAAAATTAACAAAATAAATAATCCATCGATAATGATTTCAATAATTATTTGTTCTCGAACCCCTTTTATTTCAAAGGATCTTTCGGATAACATTGCTGAAACAATAGGCTGTAACTTCGAGCTAATTATTATTGATAATTCTCAAAACCAATATTCAATTTTTGAGGCCTACAATATGGGTATCAAAAAGAGTATTGGGACTTATTGGTGTTTTATTCATGATGATATTTTATTTCAGTCACAGGATTGGGGAAAAAAAGTGATAAATATATTTGATAATGATATTCAAATAGGCTTAATAGGTGTAGCAGGTTCCAAAATAAAAACAAGAATGCCATCTGCTTGGTGGGATTGTCCTGATGAATTAATGGTTGTTAATATAATTCATCGACTACAAAACAATCAAAAGGAAGTACAATGCCATGGTTTTAATCAAGGTAATTATGCTGAGGTCTCTTTAATAGATGGCGTTTTTATGGCTGCAAGATCAAATAAATCTATTTCTTTTGATGAAACATTAACGGGATTTCATCATTATGATTTATTCTTGTGTTTGCAATATTTAAAACAAAATCTTAAAATTGTTGTTACCAATGAGGTTTTGATTGAACATTTTTCTATAGGTACAATTAATAAAACGTGGGTAGCATCAGCTATGACTTTTGATAAAAAATATGGTAAAATGTTACCTTTAAATACAGTTAATAGTTGTAATTCAATAGAGTTAGAAAAAATAGAGTTCAATAACGGGAAATTATTTATTCAAAAACTTTTTGATTTTAAACTAATAAAAACGGCTTTTTTTATATGGTTGAGATTATTAAAAAGTAAACCTATTTCAAAGTTTCATTTTGAATTTTTGAATCTTTTATATAAAAGAACGAATGAATAAAACATCCATTTGTATCGTAATTCCGATAAATAAGGAAAGCTTAAATGAGTTTGAAATTCAATCTGTAAAGCAATGTATAAAAGTGCTTGCGGACTATGATATTTATTTTGTTTGTCCAGAAGATTTAGATTTATCATTTTATAAAGAAAAATTCAAAGAAATTAATTCATTTGTTTTTTTTGATAAAAATTATTTTAAGGATTTGAATGGGTATAATAAATTGATGCTCAATGATCTTTTTTACAAATCCTTTTCTAGCTATGATTATTTATTAATCTATCAAACAGATTGTTTTGTTTTTAGAGATGAATTAGTATTCTGGGTAGAAAAGAATTTTGATTATATTGGTGGTTTATGGTTTGAAGAATTTATAAAAAACCCCGAAGGTGGTGCTACTTTGTGGTACCCTGGTAACGGTGGTTTTTCATTGAGAAAAATAAAAACCATGATTGATCTAGTATCATCAAAAAAACCTTTAAAAAATTGGCGACAATTAATTTCTGAAAAAAGAAATATAAATAGGGGCTATTTTTTTAAGAATATTAAGGGAATACTAGTGCTTTTATTAAATATTTTTGGATACAAAAACAATAGTTCCTATTATGCAAAATTATGGGAAGGCAATGAGGATGTTTTTTTTTCAAACATGTATTTAATATATAAACTATTAAAAGTACCTTCAGTTGATGAATCTTTATTTTTTTCTTGGGATAGGCGTCCGGATTATTTATTTAATAAATATAAGCAGCTTCCTTTTGCTTGTCACGCTTGGTTTAGAGAAGATTATCCTTATGCTGGGAACAATAGTTTTTGGTCAAAAATTATACAAAAATAGATGAAAAAACTCTCCATTATCACCATCAACTACAATAACTTTCTTGGTTTGCAAAAAACCGTTGAAAGTGTATTAAACCAGACTTGGCAAGAGTTTGAGTTTATTGTTATTGATGGAGGATCAACGGACGAAAGTGCTGCTTATTTAGAAAGTCTAAGCGATAAAATTACCTATTGGGTAAGTGAACCGGATAAAGGAATTTACAATGCCATGAACAAAGGCATTGCAAAGGCAACTGGAGAATATTTGCTTTTCTTGAATAGCGGTGATCATTTTATGAATACTTTGTCGTTGCAAGAAGTTCAAAAACATCTTTTCAAGGAAGATGTGATATACTTTAATATCAATGTTATTGATAAAGAGAGATCGTATATTTTAGAGAATCCTGCTGTATTTTCGTTTTTGTATTTACATAACAATTTGCCTTGCCACCAATGTACGTTTATTCATCAATCTGTATTTGAGAGAGTAGGATATTATGACGAAAGTTTAAAAATAGTTGCTGATTGGAAATTATTGCTTCAAGCGATACTAAAACATAATGTAACCTACCGAAAGGTGGACGCTGTTTTTTCGATTTTTTACAAAGACGGAATCAGTTCGTTACCAGAAAATCAATCCATAATGGAGGCCGAGAGAAGTCAAGTTTTAGAAGCCGAATTTCCAGTACTCCTGAATGATTTAAACGAGTATTTTGTTCAGCAAAGAATCATTCGGAATCTGCAAAAATCTCGAAAAATCAATTGGTTAATCAAGTTGGGTTTCTTGGATAAATTTTAAGATTGGTATGGATAATCATTTTACTCTTTCGGTTATTATTCCAGTTTACAATTGCGAGCGCTTTATTGAAAAAGCAGTTATGTCTGTCTTACAACAACCCGAAGTAACTGAAATTGTAGTAGTAGATGATGGCAGTAGTGATGGTTCGCTAGCACTATTAAAACACTTGCAGCAGGAACAGCCTCGGATGCACCTGTATCAACATCCTAATAATGCAAACAAAGGCCGCTCTGCCAGTAGAAATCTGGGTATTCAAAAAGCGACTGGAGATTATATTGCGTTTTTAGATGCCGATGATTATTTTTTACCCAATAGATTTGTCAATGACATCAAAGTATTTCAAGAAAACGAGAAATGTGATGGAATTTATAGTGCGGTAGGATTTCATTTTTACAGAACAATTACCACAGAGGAGCAAAGCCAATTGAAGTTAAATACAATGACAACAGGAATTGAACCAGACTCCCTTTTTGATGCCTTAATTTCAGGAAAATATGGTTTTTTTCATATTGATGGCTTAACAGTGAAAAAATCAATGTTTGATGCAACTGGATTGTTTAATGAAACTTTAGTAGTTTCGGAAGATTCAGATTTATTTTGGAAAATGGCATTGAAAACGAGATTAGTAGGTGGAGTGTTAGAGGAACCAGTAGCTAAAAGAGGAATTCATGACGCTAATATTTTTAACAGAGATGATTTGTATCAAATTTATGTGATAAAAATGTATGAATCACTTATTGCCTGGAGTAGTAACAATAGTATTCCATTAGCAAAAATTGATACTTTATTGAAATGGATTTGGCTTTTGAAATTCAAACAAAAAAATGGTTTATTACAAAACACTATATATTGGTCAAAGCTTTTTTTTGAAAATCAAAAACTTTTATTTACTTATTTAAGCATCAAATATTTTCCAATAATTAGACAAAGACAAATCCTTTTTCCATTTTTGTACCAAAAGAATTAAAACAACTAGAAACTTGAAACCTAAAATTTCTATCATCACCATCAATTATAACAATCTGGAAGGATTACAAAAAACGATTGAGAGTGTTTCCAGTCAGACTTGGCAAGCCTTTGAGCATATCATTATTGATGGCGGTTCTACAGATGGAAGTGTGGCGTATATAGAAAGTAAATCCGAACGATTTGCGTATTGGGTTAGCGAGCCAGACAAAGGAGTTTATAATGCCATGAATAAGGGAATCGCACAAGCTTCCGGGGAGTATTTACTTTTTTTGAATAGTGGCGATCATTTTTTTTCTGCTACAGTATTAGAGCAAAATCACCAAGTAATTAAAGACCAAGTGATTATTTATTTCAATTTACAAGTTATAGAAGGAGCTGAATTATTTATTAGAGAGTATCCTGATGTACTTTCTTTTTCCTATTTTGTAAAAGATACGTTGCCACATCCAGCTACTTTTATAGCAAAAGGGGCTTTTGAAAAAACGAATTTGTATAGTGAAGATTTTAAGATTCTATCAGATTGGAAGTTTTTTATAGACAGTATTTGCAAGTATAATTTATCCTATAAAAAAATAAATACGACTTTGTCTACCTTTTATATTGGTGGCATGAGTTCTAATCCCGCTAATAGAGCGATAAAACAGGATGAAAAGCAACAGGTATTACAACAGGATTATGCCGCTTATGTTCAAGATTTAGATGATGTCCTTCTTTATAAAGATATTGTCACTACTTTTAGAAAATCCCGAATTATTCAATTATTAGTCAAATTAAGATTCTTAAACCAGTTTTGATGATGAGCGTACAAGTATCTATAATTGTTCCCTGCTACAAACAAGCGCATTTTCTGAAAGATTCGCTGCAATCTGTATTGGATCAGAACTATACAGAATGGGAATGTATTATTGTCAATGATGGTAGCCCTGATAATACGGAAAGTATCGCTCAAAAATGGTGTGCAATAGATAGTCGATTTAAGTATCTTAAAAAAGAAAATGGAGGGTTATCTTCTGCTCGTAATGCTGGCATTGGCATCAGTAAAGGGGAATATATTTTACCCTTAGATGCAGATGATTTGTTGCATGAGGATTATTTAACACTTTTAGTTCCTGAATTACAACAAAATCCCTCACTTGCTATTGTTTCCTGTTACAGTAATTTTTTTATTGAAAACATTTCAAATATTATTCACAAACAAAAGCCTATCGGTACTACCTATCACGCATTACTATATGAAAATAATATGATGGCCACTTCATTATACCGTAAAAAGTGTTGGGAGGAAGTGGGCGGCTATGACGAAAACATGAAACAAGGTTTTGAAGACTGGGAATTTTGGATTGCAATTACTAAAAAAGGATGGGAATATAAATTTGTGGAAACTTTTCTATTTTATTACAGAAAATCAAAGCAATCCATGCTCATTGAAACCCTAAATAATCACGTAGAATCTAATATGGAATATGTGTTTAAGAAGCACAGCGAGATTTATATTAAACAGTTTGATACAACAATGGAGTATTTGTTTTATCTAATAAAAAAGCATCATACAAGTGAAAACAAGATAAAAAAATCATTAGAATATAAAATTGCAAAAATAATTGCCAAGCCTTATAGAATAGTACAAAGGTTAATGATAAAAAAATAAAGTATCAATGATTTCAGTTGTTATTAGAAATAAAAATCAATCTGTTGTTCTTTCTTTTTTGTTGAAAAATTTGACGGAAAGGTACGCAAATGACATTTCGGAGATCATTGTTGTTGATAATCTGTCAACTGATTCTAGCAAAGAAGTTGCGGAACAATTTGGTGCACGTTTCGTCACTATCGAGCATTTTAGTTTTGGTGGAAGCGCTAATGTTTGTGCTAGAGAAGCTCGATTTCCTATCGTAGTTATTTTTAGCGCGCATTCGTATCCCGTAAGTCCTGATTTTTTTAAGGTGATTCAAGCAAAATTTGATAGCAATCCTCATCTGGCAGGCCTACGCTGTTTGCATAACGCTAATGATTACCGCAATTACATCAACAAGGTTTCGGCCACAGTCGATCCTAACAAATCAGGGTTGATATTTTCAGGTTCGGCTTTTAGTAAATCAGTTTGGGAAAAATATCCGTTTCGAGAAGATGTCGCTACTTTTGAAGATAAAGAATGGACCGTTCGTGTGCTTCAGCACGGCTATGATATTGAATTTGCTCCTGTTGTTTTTAGCTACGAAATTAAAAGAAGTCCCAAACAATTGTTTTTTAGATTTAAAAATGATGTGGTAGGAAATTATCAGTTGTGGCATCAAGATATTAGTTTAGCTAAGGCTTGCAAAGGATTTATTGGCGGTATCTGGAACAGCAGCAAGCAGTGGCTACTCGATTGCTATTACCACAGTAAACGATTTTTATTTTTGCTGTCTTTTATAATTAATAAACCGAAGAAATTTTAAATAATAAGAATCAATTTTGCAAAATTAAAATCAAATCCCTAAATATGTTTGCATCTGCATTAGCACAACTAAAAAAAAAAATTCGAAATCTAAAAAATGTTTTGACAGGGCATCCCTTGTTTTCACGTTATGATAAGTATCAATTAGATCAAATCAATAGGGAAACGAATTATAAAAAGTACATTCGCTTAAAACCAAAAGGCTGGAAACACGGCATAACGATTCGTCAAAATTTTGTAGACAAAGATGTTGTTTTTTATGTATTACAAGAGCAATATCATTTGCCACCGACTCAAGCGATTCTTCGGTCAAATCCAATTATTTTAGATCTGGGAAGTAACATTGGTCTTACGGTTGCTCACATGAAACAATTATATCCATTGGCTAAAATCATTGGGTACGAAATGAATCAGGAAAATTTTCTTTTGGCTGTAGCTAATACTCAAAAGTACCCTGATGTACAAATAGTGAATACAGCGGTTTGGATAGAAGATGCCACGGTTAGCTATGCTAATGCGGCAAATTTTGATTCGTACGCTATTGTAAGTGAAGTTAATAACAATGAAAATAGCCAACTTGTAACGGTACCTTGTTTACAACTTTCAACTATTTTAAAAAATCATAATTTAGATTTTGTTGATTATTTGAAAATGGATATAGAAGGCGCTGAAGTAGCTATTTTAGAAGCTTCTGATTTGAGTTGGATGCAAAAAGTAGGAGCAATGAACATTGAAATGCATTTGGATAAAGAAGAAGATTTAACTCACTTTAAATTGATTATTCAACAGCAAGGGTTTAAGGTCTGGAAAGATGATAAACATTGGTCTAGTATATTTGCAGTGCGAGAAGTAGCCTTGTAAAAGTATAGCTTTAAATTTCTCGGTCCGGTATGACAAAAAGATCTAAAAATGAATGATAAAGTATCAGTAATTATTCCGTGTTACAATCAAGCTCTTTTTTTAGAGGAAGCTTTGCAGTCAGTGTTAGATCAAACGCATACCAATTGGGAATGTTTGATTATTGATGATGGTAGCACAGATAGTTCAAAGGATATTGCATTAAATTGGTGTGCTTTAGATAGTCGTTTTAGATATATTTTTCAAGCGAATGCAGGATTGAGTGGTGCTCGCAATACAGGTTTGAAGTTAGCTGAAGGTGATTATATTCAATTTTTAGATGGAGACGATAAGATACATCGTCAAAAGTTTGAGTTGCAATTACAAGATTTGAAAGAGGTCTCTATTAGTGTGGGGGATTATTTTTCATTTCTAGACGGTACAGAAAATACAGTCGCTCCAAATAAGTATTTAACTCCTTTTGTTTCGGAGGAATCTTTTGTAACCCAAATTATTTTAGATTGGGAATACAGATTGTCAATTCCTTGCCACGCTATTTTGTTCGAAAGGAAACTACAACTTGAAAATGCCATTTATTTTAATATTTCACTCCCCAATCACGAAGATTGGGTTTTTTGGGTGCAGTTGTTTTATCATGCCAATAAAATCAAGAACAACAGTAATGTATTAGCCTATTACCGCATCCGAAAGGAATCCATGAGTACCAATTACCCAGCCATGCGACAAGGTTTTTTAGAAAGTACAGAAATTCTTTTGCGGTACTTTCAAACAAAAAATGAAAGAGCCTTAATTAGAGCGCTCATGGTGAAAAAAAGAGAAATAAAATATAAAAATAAAACTCCTATTTTTAAAAAATTTAAGGCTCGAATGATTGCCAAAATAATCCATCTCTATCAATATGTCAAAAGCAATTAAACCAATAGCAATTTATCTACCGCAGTTTCATCCTATCGCTGAAAATGATCAATGGTGGGGCAAAGGGTTTACAGAGTGGACTAATTCCTCTAAAGCGCAACCGCTTTTCAAGGATCATTATCAACCGCATTTACCTGCTGATCTGGGTTTTTACGATTTAAGATTAGAAGAGGCCAGATTGGCTCAAGAAGCGCTAGCTAAATCTTATGGGATTCACGGTTTTTGTTACTATCATTACTGGTTTACTGGTAAGCAAGTTCTCGAAGAACCTTTGCAACGTAAGATGAAAAATCCAAAAGAAGATTTGCCTTTTATGATGTGTTGGGCCAATGAGAATTGGACTAAAACTTGGATAGAGGCCGAACGTGATGTGTTACTAAGGCAGGAATACTCATCTGAGGATGATGAAAAACACATAGCGTTTTTAATTCCGTATTTTAAGGATACGAGATATATAAAAGTAAACGGCAAACCTGTTTTTATGGTGTACCGTCCGAATTTATTTCCAGATATACACAAAACCATTCAAATATGGCGTAAAAGGGTTCAAGAAGCAGGATTTCCTGATTTTTACATTGGTTTTGCTCGAAAATCAGTTAACGAAGTTTTTATGGATTGTTTTGATTTTGCCTTTGAATTTCAGCCTAGTTTTTCGGATACACCTGCGGCACCCAAAGCAACAATCTGGGAGAGAGTTAAGATAAAAACGAAGAAAATCTCTGGTAAATATGCACCACCAAAGGTTATAAAAAATGATTATGAGGCGTACGCGAATCATCAAATGAATAACAAATTCAATCCAAAAGTATATCCAGGTATAACTCCAATGTGGGACAATACCGCTAGAAAAAAAAACTATCCTTTTATTCTGCATCAATCAACACCAGAAAAATATAAACAATGGCTGCGACATATTGCTGATAATTTTCCATGGGAAAAAGCGTCAGACTCATTTTTATTCATCAATGCATGGAATGAGTGGGCCGAAGGGAATCATCTAGAACCTTGCCAAAAATGGGGCACAGCATATCTTGAAGCCACCCAAGAAGTAATTGAAGGTCCGTCTAAAACGAGCTTGAAATGAGTAATATTACCGTAAGTATTTTTATGTTAACCTACAATCAGGAGGCGTTTATAGCACAAGCGATTGAAGGCATTTTGATGCAGAAAACTACTTTCAGGTATCAATTAGTTATTGGCGAAGATGCCAGTACCGATACTACTAGACAAATTTGCGAAACTTATGCATCACAATATGGTGATCGCATTAAATTATTGCCAAGCCCGGCTACTAACGGAGGCTTGATTGCCAATTACATGCGCACTATTGCTGAATGTGATGGTACCTATATTGCCATTTGCGATGGAGACGATTACTGGATTGATGAATATAAGTTACAAAAACAAGTCGATTTTTTAGATAAAAACCCAGATTATTCGATAGTATATACCGCAGTAAAAAGGTTGTATTCTGATGGGACATATATTGATTATAACTACAGCTTAAATAAGAAACATCTAGATTTTGATGATTTGATTATTGATAATTTTATTCACTCAGTTACAGCATTATTTAGGAATGTTCAAAGCAAAGAAGATAGTATTCCCTCTTGGATTATTAATTTTCCTTTTGGTGATTGGCAAACTTATTTATGGGTGTTGAAAAATGGAGGTAAAATTCATTTTATGGATGATAAGACAGCAGTTTATAGAATGAACATAGGAGTTTCATCAGCCTACATGAAGAAGACCAGTGTTTTTATTGAAGTCTTAATTGACATCTTAGAACATGTATTTGTGGATGAGAATTTCAGTCATAAAAAGCAAATTATTGCTTCAAGTATTCTCAGTAGGAACAAAGACTTAATGACTTGTTTTAATCGAGAAAAGGATTATTTAAAAGGGTTTCAATTATTTTTGAAGATTTTGAAAACTACCAATAAAAAAATCCAATTTATTAGATTTTACGGATATTCCGTTTATCAAAGTTTTACTTAAATATTAGCTACAGCTGGCAAAAAATAAATTTAGAATAATATGAAAATCCTCATGGTATCTATTCCTAATCATCATTTTTTTCAATGGGTTGACCAATTGAAAGATTCGGGGCATGATGTTATTTGGTTTGATGCTTCTGATGGGGGTACTAAGGTTGAAAGAATTAATTGGGTAACTCAGATTAAAGGATGGAAATTGAAATGGAATTTCCCGATGCGACACACTTTTAAACAGTATTTACCTAAAATATATGCTTACCTTCAAAAATATAATGAAAAAAATCTTACTGCCGTTTTTGAAAATATAATCCAAGAATATCAGCCGGATATTGTTCATAGCTTCGAAATGCGGTTGGCTGGTCTTCCTATTTTAGTAGTGATGGAAAAACACCATTCCATTCCCTTTATTTATTCATCTTGGGGAAGTGATTTGTATTATTACCAGCAACTTGGAATTACTAAAAGAACGGTGTCTAGTTTTTTAGGAAGAGTCGATTATTTAATTACGGATTGTATTAGAGACTATAACATTGCCGTTGCAAATGGGTACAGGAATACATTTTTGGGAGTATATCCCGGAAATGGTGGGATAACAATTGACACAGCAAAGATAAAAGACAGTAATCAGCGGGATACTCTTATTATTAAGGGGTATGATGATGGAGTAGGAATGGCTTCTAAAGTGATTGAAGCACTAGAACTAGTTCCTATAGCTTTGATTCAGAATTATAAGATAGTGGTTTATAGTGCTGATGCTTCTGTTTCAAATCAATTAAAAAGTAAGGAATTTTTTAAAAGTTTAAAAGTGAGGGTTATCAACAGAGGTGCGTTTATTTCTAATCCAGAATTACTAGCAATAATGGGACAATCTGTATTGCATATTGGCAACAGTATTTCTGATGGTATGCCTAATGCTTTGCTGGAAGCTATGGGAATGGGTGCTTTTCCTATACAATCAAATCCCGGTAATGTATCAGAAGAAGTGATTGAAAATGGCGTCAATGGAGTCTTAATTAACAACCCACTGGATACGCAAGAAATAGCCAATAGTATCGAATGGGCCATTTTGAATCCTGATATCAGAGCACAAGCACAAAATTTTAATATTCATTTGATTCAAAAGGATTGCAATAGAATAACTTTAAAAAAAGATATTTTATCATTTTACGAACAAGTGTTTATAAAAGCAAGTTACTGTTAAGAATACAGAGATTATAATAAAACCGCTACAAAGAAACTTTAGTATATGATTACACTAGTTTTAACCAATAGGAATCGTGATTTACGGATTGTTAAGAATTGTTTAGAATCTCTTCGAAATCAAACAATAAATGAATTTGAATTGTTTTTTGTAGATTATGGTAGTGATTTGGATTACTTAGTAAAATTAAATGATTTGATGGTAAATTATAATACTGTTAATTTAATTTTGTGCCCAGTCAATGGTCAGTTATGGAATAAAAGTAGGGCAATCAATATAGCTTTAAAACAGACTAAAACTTCTCACTTTTTAGTGGGCGATGTAGATTTAATTTTTGCTCCTGAGTTTATAAACTTAGCTTATCAATTGATTAACGACAATGAAATTCATTATTTTCAATATGGTTTTTTATCAAAAGAAGAATCATTAAAAAATAAAAAATATGAAGAATATCAAGTTGACTTTAAGGGGAGTATGTCCGTCACAGGTACAACATTGTTTTCAACTGAAACCTTAAAAAAAATTAATGGTTATGATGAATTTTATCATGGTTGGGGTGCTGAAGATACAGACATTCACTTAAGGTTAAAAAATTTAGGTTATGAAATTAAATTTTATGATTCAACTATTTTAGTAAAACACCAATGGCACCCAAAACTATATCGAAATGCATTGAGCAAGCACCCTTTTCATAGTGGTTTAGAGACGGTAAATCATAATTATATGTACTTAGGGCAAGTGACTAAAAAAATTATTGTTAATGATAACCAATCATGGGGTGAAATGCCAGACATCGCAATGTATCAGCGATTAAAGTTAAATTCAACAACTGTCGAATTTGTTTTGCCAAATTCACTTACGATAATAATTGCTCTTTTAGCACAGTTAAGGAATTTTAAACAAGAAGTTGTATTTATCCGGATAGATGAGGTCAATTGGTATACAAAGTTTAAAAATGGTTTGAGAAAAGTAATTCAGAAAAAATCGATTTCTTATATTGGTTTAGAGCAAATAAATAGAATGATTTTAGAAGAAATAATTAAAAATTATCGTAATAATCCATATGAATATGCCTATGAAAAAGATTCAAAGTGTATTAAATTCAAAATGGTATTTTAAAGAATCTATTCATAAATACTTTTTTTATCTTGCATTGCGATTATTTATAGAAACTTATTTCGCATAATTATATAGAAGACAAGAAATAAATAACCGATTCACTTACAATTATGAAAAAAATAGGCATCATTCCACTGCGTAAAGATTCGAAAGGGATTCCGGGGAAAAATAAAAAGAAAATGGTAGGACGGCCCTTGTTTTCCTGGGTACTTACGGAAGCTATTTTTTCTGATTTGGATGCTGTATATGTATTTACAAACGATACAGAAATCATTAGCTATATAGAACGCGAATATTACTGGAGCGATAAGGTGTATGCCTTATTGCGCAACGAAGAAAATGCCAATGATACCGCTTCTACGGAGAGTACCATGATGGAGTTTTCTGAGAAAATTAATCATGATTACGGGGTTTTATGTTTGCTTCAAGCGACTTCGCCTTTGACCTTATCTGCCGATATTAATGCCGTTTTAGATAAAATTACTACAACACAATATGACAGTGCTCTTACTGTCGTCAACACCCATCGATTTACCTGGAACAAGGACGGAACTCCGCAAAATTATGATGTGTTTAACAGACCCAGAAGGCAAAATTTTGAGGGATTGCTAATAGAAAATGGAGCGGTATATGCTACTAAAAAAGAACTTTTTCTACATTCGAGAAACAGAGTAAGTGGTAGTATTGGATTAGTAGAAATGCCAGAGGAAACTTTGATGGAGATAGACAGCCTCTCTGACTGGAATATTGTTGAAAATTTACTGATAGAGCGACAAAAAAAGAGTAAAACCCAACAAAGAATCGACTATTTAGTACTGGATGTTGATGGCGTTTTTACAGATGGTGGGGTATATTATAATGAAGAGGGAGAAATGGCCAAAAAGTTTGATATGCGAGACGGTATGGGATTAGAAATTTTAAGAGAAAATAATGTTGAAGTAATCACACTAACTTCTGAAAATTCTAAACTGGTGGTGCAACGCATGCAAAAACTTCAAATTAAAGAGGCGTTTTTTGGTGTGAAAGATAAATATTCATTTCTGAAGCAATTTCTTGCCACTAAAAATAGTAGTTTTGGCGCTGTTGCTTATGTTGGAGATGATGTTAATGATCTGACTAATATGTGTAGTTGCAGTTTGTCTTTTGCTCCTGCAAATGCGACAACTACAGTAAAAATGAACGCTGATTTTGTGCTTGGAACAGCTTCTGGAGCCGGGGCTATCAGGGAAGTTTGTGAAATGATATTAAAGTATAATAAAAGATATGACTGAGTTAAAAAAACCGTATGTAATTGCTGAAATTGGCTGTAATCATAAAGGCGATATGGCAATTGCAAAAGAATTGATAAAGATTGCCAAGATATTTTGTAATGTTGACGCCGTAAAATTTCAAAAAAGAAACAATACGGAATTATTGACTGAAGAGCAATACAATGCACCGCATCCCAATGCCAGCAACTCTTATGGCGATACGTATGGTGCGCACCGTGAATTTTTAGAATTTGATGTAAACCAACATCAAGAGTTAAAAGAGTATTGTGAATCTATTGGAATTACGTATTCCACTTCGGTTTGGGACACGACTTCAGCCAAAGAAATTGCTTCACTTCAGCCAGAATTTATAAAGATACCATCCGCTTGTAATAATAATTTTGATATGTTGGGTTGGCTGTGTGATCATTATCAAGGAGAAATTCATATCTCAACTGGAATGACCACTAAAGATGAAACAGATACTCTGGTCAATTATTTTGTTGAAAAAGGCAGGAATAAAGACTTAGTGTTATACAATTGTACTTCAGGATATCCGGTTCCATTTGAGGATGTTTGTTTGTTAGATATTACTTTGCTAAAGCAAAAATATGGTGACACAGTAAAACATATTGGTTTTTCAGGACATCATTTAGGAATAGCAGTAGATATAGCAGCTTATACGTTAGGTGCCAACATTGTTGAAAGACATTATACTATAGATCGCACTTGGAAAGGAACTGATCATGCGGCTTCCTTAGAACCTATGGGATTGAGAAAATTAGCCAGAGATTTAAACGCAGTTCACAGTGCTTTGTCCTATAAATCAATGGATATTTTACCTATTGAACAAGTGCAAAGAGATAAGTTGAAGAATAAAAAGTAGTAGAGCAGTCTGCTAAGCTGTGAAAAATTTTTATTATATTTTTAAACCATTAAGAAATTAAGAAAATTAAGTTTTAACCTTAATGAACCTTAATTTCTTAATGGTTTAAAGAGAAAAAGAACTTTATTTTTATAAACTAATAAAAATTCAGGATTAGTAATATATAACCGCAAAAAAATCAATAATTAAACACCAAACGAGCTTGATAAATTAAATTATGAGCAAAAAAATATTTGTTTTTTTTCCAGATGGAGTAGGTTTGCGCAATTTCGCATTTACTAAATTCAAGGAATTAGGAGAACAAAAAGGACATCAAATTGTCTACTGTAATAATACCGTTTTCTCACTCAAATAGAATATATTTTAAGATAAAGTTCAATTGAGAAAAATCAACATTCTTGATTGAAGTGTTTTTTATTTTAGAAACAAAAATTTGTTAAACAGGGTATCACTAAATTAAAAATTTTAAAAGAAAAAAACAGTATAAAAGATATGAAGCGTTTAATTAAAAGAAAAATAAAAGGAATAAAGGACAGTTTAAAAAAAGAAATATTAAAATATGTCCTACCCAATGGGTTTTATTTTTCTCAAAAGGGTTATTGTCCTTGTTGTGATTTAGAAGTTCATTTTCAATCAAAAAATAGTTGGCTCAGAGATTATTTATTTGCAGTAATTGTAAGTCAATTCCACGAGAAAGAGCTTTGATGGTGGTTATTGAAAAATATTATCCAAACTGGAGAAATCTTGATATTCATGAGTCATCCCCAGGGAATAGAGGGGCGAGTTTAAAATTAAAAAATAATTCAAAAAATTATTTAGCAACTCAGTACTATCCCAATGAAGAGTTTGGAGCTGTTATTAATAATTTTCAAAATGAGGACTTGGAAAACCAAACCTTTAATGATTGTTCTTTTGACCTTGTGATTTCTCAAGATGTAATGGAACATGTATATAATCCTGAAAAAGCTTTTTCAGAAATTGCGAGAACACTGAGAAAAGGAGGCGCTCATATATTTACTCTTCCAATTATCAATAAGCATATGAAAACGGAAATTTGGGCTGTTAAAGGAGAAAATGGAGAGCCTATCTTTACTAACAAACCCGAATGGCACAGTAATGTGGTTGATGCTAATGGATCTCCAGTTACCATGCATTGGGGATTTGACATTGTCGATTTCATAAATGAAAAAAGTGGACTTAAAACAATAATTGAACATATTGATGATTTACATTATGGTATTAGGGGGGAATTGATTGAAGTTTTAGTCAGTGTAAAGTAAAATTCTATTTTTTAAAATAAATGAAGAAATGTGTTTTATTTAATTTTGGTTTTTATCAATAAGTTAATTTGTTTATGAGTAAAAAAATATTTGTTTTTTTTCCAGATGGAGTAGGTTTGCGCAATTTTGCATTTACTAAATTCAAGGAATTAGGAGAACAAAAAGGACATCAAATTGTCTACTGGAATAATACCGTTTTCTCGCTCAAAGAAGAGTTGGGTTATGATGAGGTTAAAATTGAAAACCATAGAATAAATAGGTTAACGCCAATCTATTCTCGTATTAGAAAACATATCGAATTAAATGTGTCACAAAAGAAGTTTAAGGATGATGTGTATCCTACTTATAAATTTCCTTTTAGTTACAATGGCATAAAAAATACTTTAATTACACTTTATACGAAGTTATTAATAGGATTGAATTCAACAGAAAAAGGGATTGTAAGAATCCGAAAACGAATCAATCGTCTGGAACGTTCCACTGAAAAATACCAGTATTGCAAAGCTCAGTTGCTAGAACACCAACCGGATTTAGTGTTTTGTACCACACAACGCGCTACGCAATCAATAAGCGCTTTATTGGCAGCCAAAGATTTAGGAATTCCTACTGTTGCTTTTGTATATTCATGGGATAATGTGCCTAAGGCAATGCAAGTGGTAGAAACCGATTATTATTTTGTTTGGAGTGATTTAATGAAATCGGAAGTTTTAAAATATTACCCATTCATAAACGAATCCCAAGTTATTGTTACAGGAACACCGCAGTTTGAACCGCATTACGACAACCTACTACTAAAAGAAAGAGCTGCTTTTTGTGCCGAACATCATTTGGATATAGATAAAAAATATATTTGTTATTCCGGTGATGATGAAACTACCTCGCCTTTAGATCAATATTATTTAGAAGATTTGGCACATGCTGTACGCAATTTAAATGCTAAAGGCAAGAATATTGGAATTATCTACAGAAAATGTCCAGTTGACACCACCAATAGATACGATGCTGTTTTACAAGCAAATGCAGATGTAATTGTTGCAATCGATCCTATCTGGAAACCTATGGGGAAACAATGGAATGAAATTTTGCCTACTAAAGAAGATTTAGGATTGTTGTACAATGTTTGCGCCCATTCTGAAATGGTAACGAATGTATGTTCCTCAACAGTTTTTGATTTTGTAGCTCATGAAAAACCCTGTATTTACTTTAATTACGAGCAACCCCAACTAAGAAAAGGCATTCGGGACATTGGACAAAATTATAAGTATGTTCATTTTAGAAGTATGCCCAGCCCACAAGCAGCTGTTTTTTGTACGGATAAAAAAGACTTGGAAAATTTGGTAAATCAAATCATCGAAGGTCAATTGTCGAATGTTTCAGAAGGTAAAAAATGGTACAAAATTGTTGCTGGTACCACTCCAACTCAAGCTTCGGAGAAAATATGGGAAAGTATTGATTTGATTTTAAAAAAATAAAATTTGAGTCTTTACTTTTAGTCTACTATGAAAAAATTTATAATTCAGATTATCGGTATTTTAACTATTATTCTAATACTACTATTGGCATTCGATTTTGCTTACACCTCTGTTTATAAAAATGCTAATCCAAGGACTAAATTCCAATATCTAAGAAGTCTTAAAAACTCCAAAGTCAATTATATTTTTCTAGGTTCTTCAAGAGTTGAAAATGGAATTGACCCATTCATTATTGAAAATAACACTCAAAAAAAATGCGTTAATTTAGGATATGAAGCGGCTAAACTGGGCGATATTTACACGGTTTTGCAATTGTTGAAATGGTATAATATTGCCTCCGATACGGTGTTTATTCAAGTAGATTATATTTATGACATTAAGGGTCACTCCATTAATTTACCGTATGAAATGGCGCCTTTTATTAAGGAAAATCAAATTACAAAAGACTATTTGATTGATTATGTAGGAGAAGATCTAAGTACGTATTATATTCCTTTTGTTAGATATTGTGCAAGTGATCAAAAAATTGGGTTTAGGGATGTTTTTGCAAACGTCATAGGCAAGAAAACGACGGTGGTCGCAAATAAAGGGTATAGTCCTTTACGAAAAAATGATGGTAAGCACAGCAACCATCTTGCCTTGCCAACCTCTATAGCATCACATAATCCTTATTACGAAAAAATAAAAAAATACGGAGCAGCAAATAATCTAAAAATTGTTTTCTTTTGTGCTCCTTTTTGTAAGCATACTAAAAATTTAGATTATATAAAAAAATTAAAAACTAAAATCCCAGATTTACATGATTTTTCTGATGCCATAGAAGAAGATTCGATGTTTGTTGATTGTTTTCATTTGAATGAAATGGGGTCAAGAAAATTCACTGAAATTGTAGTGGAAAAAATAATAAATAATAAAAAATAAAATTTAGCATGTTTTTCAATTCTCTATCTTTCGCTATATTTCTGCCTATCGTATTCCTGTTGTATTGGTTTGTTTTTAATAAAAATAAAAGCAATCAAAATGCAGTTCTTATTATAGCGAGTTATTATTTTTATTCTTGTTGGGATTGGCGTTTTTTGTTTCTGTTGGTTTTCTCTACTTTTTTAGACTATTACACAGGGATTCGAATTGAAAAAGCAAAATCCGAAGGCTCTCGAAAATTTTGGTTTTGGTTGAGTATCAGTATCAATTTGGGTTTTCTAGGTGTTTTTAAATATTATAATTTTTTTGCGGATTCTTTCTCCGATTTACTGAATGGGTTTGGATTACAAACAAGTCCTTTATTGCTGAATGTAGTTTTACCGGTGGGTATTTCGTTCTATACTTTTCACGGTTTGTCTTATGTTATTGATATTTATTTAAAAAGAATTAAGGCAGAATATAATTTTGTGGATTACTCTTTGTTTGTCAGCTATTTTCCATTATTGGTGGCAGGTCCAATTGAAAGAGCCACACATTTATTACCACAAGTAAAAGTGAAACGTACTTTTGATTATCAAAAGGCCAAAGAGGGAATCTTTCAGTTTATCTGGGGATTAGTAAAAAAAGTAGTTATTGCCGATACGTGCGCTACTTATGCCAATGCAATTTTTGATAATTATCATTCCATGAATTCACTTTCATTGTTATTGGGAGCAGTTTATTTTGCATTTCAGATTTATGGAGACTTTTCGGGTTATTCGGATATGGCTTTAGGAATGTCAAAATTATTTGGAATTGACTTATTACGTAATTTTAATTATCCATATTTTTCAAGAGATATAGCTGAGTTTTGGCGTCGTTGGCACATTTCGCTATCGTCTTGGTTCCGGGATTATTTATATATTCCTTTGGGCGGAAGCAGTGGTGGCATGGCGATGAAAATTCGAAATACCTTTGTAATATTTTTAATCAGTGGTTTTTGGCATGGCGCTAATTGGACATTTATAGCGTGGGGATTTATTAATGCCTTGTATTTTTTACCGTTGTTGCTTTTAAAAAAGAACAGATCTAATATGGAAACGGTTTCATTGTATTGGAATTGGAATTCACTTAAAGTGATTGCAAGTATTATTAGTACCTTTTCATTAACTTGTTTGGCTTGGGTGTTTTTCAGGGCAAAATCGATAGGAGATGCATTTGAATACATAACTCGTATTTTTACAAATCGCATTTTTGAATCTCAGTATTTAGAAAACGAGCGATACAATTTTGAAATCATCATTTTAGTCCTTGCATTTATACTTGTGGAATGGAAAAGCCGAACCAAATTAGAACCTATTTCTGGGAGATATAGTTATTTGAAATTAACGTTATGTCTAGCAGCGATTATAGCTTTGGGTACGTACTCTGATTACAAAGAATTTATTTATTTTCAGTTTTGATATAAATAAGAATATTGATTGTAAGTAACGTTTAAATTATAATTCGTCTCGACTGCGCCCGACGTGACAATAATGGGTACGGTGTCAAATCGAGCGCAGTCAAGATTTGCTCAGGACAGACTAAAGTCGAGAATTGTTCAGGGCGATATTTGTTTTAGAATAAAAAGCGTCTCGACTGCGCTCGACGTGACAAGAAGGGTACGTTGTCAAATCGAGCGTAGTCGAGATCGTCTCAGGGCCATATTAGTTTTAGAATAAAAAGCGTCTCGACTGCGCTCGACGTGACAAGAAGGGTACGTTGTCAAATCGAGCGTAGTCGAGATCGTCTCAGGGCGATATTAGTTTTATGATAAAAAGCTTCTCGACTGCGCTCGACGTGACAAGAAGGGTACGTTGTCAAATCGAGCGCAGTCGAGATTATCTAAGGTCGGTATCAGTTTTAGAATAAAAAGCGTCCTGACTGCGCTCGACGTGACAAGAATGGGTACGTTGTCAAATCGAGCGCAGTCGAGATTTTATCAGGGCGATATTATTTTTAGATTAAAAAGCGTCTCGACTGCGCTCGACGTGACAAATTGCAAATCAATTATCAAGTCTAGATAGGTTTGATAATAAAAAATTAGAGTATGAAATTCTATTATGTATATATTCTTCTTTGTAATGATGATTCACTCTATGTTGGAGTAACTTCTAATATTGATAGGAGGATTATGGAACATAATGCAGGTAAATATCAGGAAGCTTACACGCATAGTAGAAGACCTGTTACGTTATTTTTTTATCAGGATTTTACAGATCCTAATCAGGCTATTGAGTTTGAAAAGAAATTAAAAAAATGGAGTAGATTAAAAAAGCAAGCATTAATTGATGGGGATTTTGACAGATTACAAAATTTATCAGAATGTAGAAATGCAACGCATCATAAATACAAACCAGATGGTGAAGACGTAAATGAATAATTTGATTAAAAGTCTCGAGGTGACAATAATGGGTATGGTGTTAAATCGAGCGTAGTCGAGATTATCTCAGGTCGATGTCAGTTTTAGAATAAAAAGCGTCTCGACTGCGCTCGACGTGACAAGAATGGGTACGTTGTCAAATCGAGCGCAGTCGAGATTAGCTCAGGACGGAATAAAGTCGAGATTATCACAGGTCCATATCAGTTTTAGATTAAAAAGCGTCTCGACTGCGCTCGACGTGACAAGAATGGGTACGTTGTCAAATCGAGCGCAGTCGAGATTATCTCAGAAATAGCTAAAGTCGAGATTGTCTCAGGACGATATCAGTTTTAGAATAAAAAGCGTCTCGACTGCGCTCGACGTGACAAGAAGGGTACGTTGTCAAATCGAGCGCAGTCGAGATTTAATCAGGGCGATATTAGTTTTAGAATAAAAAGCGTCTCGACTGCGCTCGACGTGACAAGAAGGGTAAGGTGTCAAATCGAGCGCAGTCGAGATTTTATCAGGTCGATATTAGTTTTATAATAGAAAGCGTCTCGACTGCGCTCGACGTGACAAGAAGGGTACGTTGTCAAATCGAGCGTAGTCGAGATTATCTCAGAACTAGCTAAAGTCGAGATCGTCTCAAGGTGATTTTAATTTAGATTAGAAAGCGTCTCGACTGCGCTCGACGTGACAAAGTGCAACTCAATAATCAAGTAGAGTTTTCATACTGCGCTCGACGTGACAAGAAGGGTACGTTGTCAAATCGAGCGCAGTCGAGATTATCTAAGGTCGGTATCAGTTTTAGAATAAAAAGCGTCCCGACTGCGTTTAACGTGACAAGAATGGGTAAGGTGTCAAATCGAGCACAGTCGAGATTAGCTCAGAACTAGCTAAAGACGAGATTGTCTTGGGAAATCATCAGTTTTAGAATAATAAGCGTCTCGACTGCGCTCGACGTGACAAAGCGCAACTCACTGATCAAGTGGAGTGTTTAGACTGCGCTCAATGTTACAAAGCCATTGCAATATTTAAGAATTTAAAACCATAATATAAAAGAGAATATAACAGCAATGAAACGATTTTTAATTTTTACAACAAAAATACTTCTACTGACCTTACTTGTGTTGGTTGTTTTAGATTTTGTCTATACAAAAGTGTATTTGCAGTCTTCGAATAGAGGGAAAATAGGGTATGTATACAATTCAAAAGGTAGGGTTTATGATGTAGTTATTTTAGGGTCCTCTAGAGCTAATAATCATTTTGTTGCACCAATGTTTGAGGATAAAGGGTTAAAAGCTTTTAATTATGGTATGAGTGGCGGGCATTTGTTTGAAGCCTCTTTGTTTCTTAAATTAATGATAGAACGGAAGTATATCATAAAAAATGTAATCCTTGAAGCCGATTTGAACTTGTCGAATGAAAAGGAGTCTGAAAGTGTGGCGTCTAAATTTATGCCATATATTCACGATTCTAAAGTTATAGCATCACATTTTGCACAACAACCTGATTTTTGGACTAACTATTACCTTCCTTTTTACAGGTATATTGTCTTCGAACCTCAAATAGGGTTTAGGGAAATGTATAATGATGCTCTAAAAAAACCAACTAAGTTATTGGATCATTTAGGCTATTATCCATTGGGTAAAAAACCAAAAGCTAATATGAAAAATGACTTGACTAATCTAAAACCTCTACATAATAAATACTACGAAGAAATAAAGCATCTTTGCAAAATAAATGATATTAACCTTATAGCCGTTATGACACCCATGTGTACTAATACTAAAGGATTAGATTATTTTGAGAAAGTGCATCAAATGTATCCCGAAATTCACAATTATGAAAAAGCGGTTGAGGGTGATGAGTATTTTTCTTCTTGTGGGCACATGAATGATGCTGGAGCACGCAAGTTCACATCAATAATTTTAAATGATTTTTTTAAATAAAGTAGAGTGTGAAAAGGAAAGAAATACAATTCTTGTAAAGATATGAAAATTAGAAAACTTGGTATAGAATCTTTGGATTCTTGGATTATTTCAATAATATAGAATCACAATTTAAAAAGTAAAAAAGTATGAATATCAAGAATATAATTAAAAATCTATTTGGTGTAAATAATATAAAATTTGTTAAGTCATGGTTTGTAAGTTCAAATGAAAAGATTCTTATTGAGCAAAGACGAATTTTTTATAATCAATTCCTTAAGCCGGGTAGTGTTTTTTTTGATATTGGCGCAAATTATGGCAACAGAATTGAACCTTTAGTAAATGATAATATCAAAATTATAGCAATCGAACCACAGATAGAATGTGTTCGATATTTAAGAAAAAAATATGGAAAAAAAATAACAATACTTCAAAATGGAGTTGGTGAGGAAAATAAAACTCAACTGATGTATATTTCTACTAATGCTAATATTCTATCTTCATTTTCAAAGGACTGGATTGATTCTACTAAAAAAAGTGGAAGATTTAAAAAGATTAATTGGGACAAAACTCGGAAAATTGAAATGATTACTTTAGACTCATTGATTGAAACATACGGGAAACCAGATTTTATTAAAATTGATGTTGAGGGTTTTGAATTAGAGGTATTAAAAGGTCTTTCTCAAAAGGTGAATGTACTATCGTTAGAATATACCGTCCCGGAAAGAAAAGAAGCGTTAGTTGATTGTTTGCGTTATTTAAATAATTTGTCTAATTCAAATGTTTTATTCAATTATTGTATAACAGAAAATACAGAGTTTGCTTTGCCACAATGGGTTGATTTTAATGAATTATTGGAGGTTGTTAACACTAATGCATTTTTAAATACTCAATTTGGTGATGTATATGTAAAATTCAATCAATAATTGTAATCAAGGACACTATGCACATTGCTTTTCTAACTCCGGAATATCCACACGAAAGAGTAGCTCACGCTGCTGGTATAGGCACTAGCATAAAGAATTTAGTGGTTGCTTTGTCCAATGAAAAAATCAAAGTGTCAGTATTTGTATATGGGCAGCAAGAAGATGCGGTGCTTATCGAGCAGGGAATAACCATTCATTTGATCAAAAACAGAAAATACAAATTCATGGGTTGGTATTTTCATCGAAAGTACCTCCAGAATTATTTAAATAAATACATCCTGTATGAACAAATTGATGCTGTAGAAGCACCGGATTGGACTGGAATAACTGCATTTATGCATTTAAAAGCGCCA
Source organism: Flavobacterium glaciei (assembly GCF_003350545.1). Taxonomy (GTDB): domain Bacteria; phylum Bacteroidota; class Bacteroidia; order Flavobacteriales; family Flavobacteriaceae; genus Flavobacterium; species Flavobacterium glaciei. The sequence goes on along the minus strand of NZ_QQBA01000001.1, from coordinate 251,855 downwards.
TTGGTGATTCGGTTTCATGGTAGCGATACTTATTTTTGCCATATCGAAAAACGACATCAAAAAGCAAAGAATTTTTGGTTTGAAAAATTGGCAACTAAAAAAGCCAAGGCTTTTATTGCACCTACTACGTATGCTGGAAACGTCTCTAAGGAATTATTCGGGATCAAAAATAAACGGGTACAAACCATTCATTATGGACTGGAATTGAGTCTTTTTGAAAATCCAAATCCTAAACATTTCGAAAAGGGATTGTTGTTGTACATAGGGACAATTATACGCAAGAAAGGCGTGTTTGAACTACCCGAAATTTTTAAAAAAGTTAGAATGCAATTTCCAGATGCAAAGCTAATTTTAATTGGTGGAGATTCTTCGGATGTACAAACTGGCAGTCATTCGACCTGGCAACTGCTTCAAAAAGAATTTGATCCCCATGATTTAGAAAAAGTAAGTTACCTCGGAAAAATACCTTATCAGGATATTCAAAACTACATCAAACAAGCACACGTTTGTATCTTTCCCAGCTTTGCAGAAACTTTAGGGATGGTGACTATAGAATCAATGGCGTTACAAAAGCCTGTAGTTAATACTAATATTGGTTGGGCACAGGAATTGATTGTCGATGGTGAAAGTGGTTTTCTGGTTCATCCACAAGATCATACGCTTTACGCTGATAGAATACTAGAGTTATTAGTGGATACTAATCTTTGTCTGACAATGGGAGGAAATGCCCGAAAACGTGTGGAAGCTGTTTTTGATATTGAAAAAATAGCAGAACAGAATATTCTTTTTTATCAATCTATAATTGGCAAATCGTGATTGTAGTGTACCATCATAATAACCGTGTAGCTAAAGTTGTGTCGAATCATAATGAATCAGTTGCTGTTGAGGAGCATTTGAGCATTGCTTCAGTACTTATGACACTGTCTCGTCAATTTCCCCTAGAGCCTATCGTATGGTGTCATCAATTGCTGGAAAATAGTTTGAATATTGATGGTATTGCAAAGCTTTTTCATCATAATAAAATGATGCTTTCTTACGGTGTTTCTCCTTCTAGTTTTTTAGGAAACGGAATTGGCTATGTTGAAGAATCTCCTTTTATTAAAGTCAATAAAAAGTGTAGGTATCCTACTTGGTTAATGAGCAGTGATGTTGGAGTGATTCATGCTTCAGTACTAAAAATGATTGGAGATACTATAAAAGCAGACACTAATTTTGATTATTTTTTAAACTCATTGTCTAAGGTAGGAATGATTTTGGGTCTATTGTGTTATTCAGAACCTCAATTATTGTTAAAAAATGTATCACAAATACCTCCTGTAAAAGCCAATTTATTTGCTTTATTTCGATTTGTAAAACAGCATTATAAAAAACGCTGGATTGTATTGTTGTTTTTGAATTTACTTGTTTTTGAAAAACGATTTCCACTATTACCATTACTTTTTTCGTTGTTTTTTAAAAACAGAAAGAAAAGTGAATTGAGTTTAGATGGTATTCCAGTTCAAACTAATTTGACGGTTGCAGATAAAAAAACAATTGATGTTATTATACCAACCATAGGTCGGAAAAATTATTTATATGACGTTTTGCATGATTTGTCACAACAAACCCATTTGCCCGTTCATGTAATCATTGTAGAACAAAATCCGCAGCCGGGCAGTGTTTCTGAATTGGATTTTTTGACAAATCAAACTTGGCCTTTTAACATCAAACATACTTTTACCCATCAGGCTGGTGCTTGTAATGCCCGTAATTTGGCTTTAAGCCAAGTAGAAAGTGAGTGGGTATTCTTGAATGATGATGATAATCGTTTTGACGAAAAACTATTAGAAACATTTTTACATAAAGTAGATCAATATGGAGTTTCTGCACTAACAACGGCTTACCTTCAAAAAAATGAACCGCAACGCTACAGTATTACGAATCAGTCTGGAATATTTGGATCTGGAAATAGTTTTGTAAAGGCGAGTTGTTTGGCGACCGTCTCTTTTAATATGGCCTTAGAGTTTGGTTATGGTGAGGATATTGATTTTGGAATGCAATTGCGCAACAGCGGATTTGATGTTATTTATTTCCCAGAAATACGTATTTTGCATCTCAAAGCTCCTATGGGCGGTTTTAGAATCAAAGTAAAACAATTATGGGATGATGAAAAAATGCAACCTAAACCATCACCTACTATTATGTATGTTTTTTTGAAGCATTATACACTACAACAACTTCAGTGCTACAAATTAGTGTCTTTTTTTAAATTACTAAAAAAGGAATCTCTTTTGAATTATCCGGCATTTTTAAACAATTTTGAAAAAAAATGGAATAAGAGTCACTATTGGGCTACTAAATTATAACGAATGGAAATTAGTAATAAACAAATCAGTTTTCTCATTACACATTACAATAGACCCGATGATTTGTTACAATGTTTAACAGCTATTAAAAGCTTGAATATATCAAATTCAGAGATTGTTGTCTGTGACGATGCGAGCCAAAAAGAACACTTAAAAACAATTAAAAATTTCTCAATAGATAAGTTGCTTGTTTCCCAAACAAATCAGGGACTAGCGGCTAATATTAATAAAGGTATTAAAGCATGTCAGGGTGACTACATTATTTATTGTCAAGAAGATTTTCTTTTGTCTCCACAATTAAGCCATGTTTTGCCAGAATGCTTGGATTTATTGCAGCAGGGAAAAGTTGATTTGATTCGATTTACATCAAATTTTGCATTTAATAAATTATTTCCATTATCAAATGCTGTTTCTTTGATTCCAAAATTTTCATTCCAGAATTTTTTACAGAATTATTATCAATACAGTGATCATCCTTTCGTAACCAAAAAAAGTTTTTATGATCGATTTGGTACTTATTTAGAACAAACTTCCGGGAGGTATGGTGAAACTGAATATGCAATTCGAATACTTAAATCGAATGCTAAAATCGGGATAACAAATCAACGTTTGGCATCAACAATAGAGGGAAGCCAATCAGTTTTAGTAAACGAAAGCATAACTGCAAATAAAGAATATAATTTTAATAAAAAATGGGTTAAAATAGCCAGAGCATTCAGACTTTATTTGGAGTGTATCCTTTATAGTAAATCTAAAAGGGGATTGGTAACCTATAAAAATTTTAGAAAATAATAAATGCTAAAAATTTATACAGACCAACTCTTTTTAACACCGGAAAACCGACGTTGTGTTTTTCCGTTGTTGTTTGATTTGTGTTATACTAAAAATCATCGTCTTTTGGAACGATATGAATTAATGACCCAAATGGAGGAGGCTGAGGTAGTGATTGTGCCTTTAGATATCAGTGAATATTTTCAAAAAAAACAACAAAAATGGCTTTTTGATTATCTAGACAAAGCTATTGCATTGCATAAAAAAGTATGGGTATATACTGCAGGAGATTATGGATTGACTTTAAATAAAGCGGTTTATACTTTTAGATTAAGTGGTTTTAATTCAAAATTTGATGCCAACACCTTTATTTTGCCTTCCTTTATTGAAGATCCTTATGCTACTATTCAGAACCAATTTCAACCCATATCCAAAGAAGCTCTCCCTAAAATTGGTTTTGTAGGTCACGCCAGTAACTCGTGGACTAAATGGATTAAAGAAATATTAGTTTTTTTACTACACAATTACAAGCGACTGACCAAAGTGCTCTTTACTGATTATCAGGCTTTTTATCCTTCCAGTATAAAACGCTACAAGTATTTGTCTTTATTGCAAAAAAACAATCAAATTGAAACTGATTTTATTTTTAGAAAGCAATACCGAGCCGGAGTAAAAACAGCACAAGATAAACAGAAAACAACTCAGGATTTTTTTAAAAATATAGCTGCAAACCCCTACACATTTTGTCTTAGAGGTGCTGGTAACTATTCTGTGCGATTTTATGAAACCCTTGCCATGGGAAGGATTCCTTTTGTTATAGATACTGATTTTAGATTACCTTTGGAAGGGATTGTCGATTGGGAAGCGCATTGTATTCGTGCTTCTGATACAAACATTTGTGAAGCATTAATTGCTTTTCATCAAAAAACAACTGCTGAAAATTTTGAAAAGATGCAGGTTAATAACCGTAATTTGTGGCTTCAATTATTGAATAGAGAATCGTATTTTATTACGCTTTCTACTCTTTTTAACGAAAAAATATAAATGAAATTTGCTCTGATTATATGTACTTATATGCGTCCAAAACCAGTTTTGCAATTATTGCAATCTGTTGTAGGGCAAACGGTTTATCCAGAAGAAATTATAATTGTTGATGGTTCTTTGAATCAAGATACTAAAACAGTTTTGAATCAAAATCCTTTTAAAAACCTACACTATTATTTAGTTTCTCCTGAGCATAGAGGTCTTACAAAACAGCGCAATTATGGTGTGGCGAAAGTAAGTGATGCCATCGAAATAGTGTTTTTTTTAGACGATGATACTGTTTTAGAAAAAGATTATTTTGAACAAATTCTCAAAACCTACAATGATAATCCTCAAGCGTTGGGTGTGGGAGGTTACATTTGCAATGAGAATAAATTTCAATTTGTAGGACCTAATTATCGGCCAACTATTCAAGAATTTTATTTCGACGGATGGAAGCAAAAGGACGGTAGTCGTTTTATCCTTCGTAAAAAATTAGGATTAGACAGTGATTGTCCTCCAGGATATTCATCACTGTATTCTCATGGGCGTAGTGTGGGTTTTTTACCGCCAAATGGTAAAACGTATGAAGTGGAAATGTTGATGGGAGGAGTCTCTTCATTTAGAAAAAAAGTATTTGACACGCTTCATTTTTCGACTTATTTTGAAGGTTATGGCTTGTATGAAGATGCAGACTTTACTTTGAGAGTTGCTAAAACGGGTAAATTATATTTGAATACTGCTGCAACTTTGTACCATTATCACGATACTGAAGGCAGACCTAATAAATATCAATACGGGAAAATGGTGGTGCGCAACGGATGGTATGTATGGCGTACTAAAAACCCTCGACCTGCTTTAATACATAGGTTGAAATGGCATGCTATTACTTTGCTTTTAACGGGAATTCGGTATGGTAATGTTCTTACTACAAACAATAAAAAAGAAGCCTTAACCGAAGCCTTGGGAAGAACTATGGGGTGGTGGAGTTTGTGGATTAATAAGCCGAAATAAGTTTCTAAGTATGTAATGCTTCTATGTATAGTGTGCAATAGGTAATAACAAGATTATGAGAGAAATACAAGTATTAAATATTCCTAATTTTTATTCTTCTTACTATTTGTTAGGATTGAATCATGAGTATAAGGTCAAATTTAAAATGGACCCTAGATTTGCTAAGTTCAATAACAAGCCCATCCTAATTTTTAAGGTTAATAATACACTAGCCGTAATAGATAATGATGATCCTACTGGGGTTAACTCTGAATTATATGAGATGGTTAGTACTTATTTTGTTACTAATAAGCTTATCAATCACGATTCTTATAAACAGCCAAAAGTAAAACCACTTTTTCCTCATTATCCAGTTAATATTGTTCCACTATATTGCCGTATTTTTGGATTAAGTTTGTTTCGTTATTTAAAATTAAAAGAGGTATTACAGCAAATTTATATTCTTCTAAGGAGACCTATCTATCTGCAGTACAAAAAAAGTTTTAAAAAAGATAATTTCATTTTTTTCTCCTCTAATATTTGGAAAAAAGAACCCGAAACCAATCAAATTCGAGCAGAATTTATTCGTTTTTGTAAAGCAGATACCAGAATAGTATTTAAAGGTGGATTTATACCTCGCTCTGATGGGAATAATTACGGATTCGACAACGAACTTAACAATGAAAAATATTCTCCCCGAATGTTCTCAAAGCTAAGTGCAAAATCTAAAATTGCATTAAATAACCCGGCAGTTTGTGGAGCAGTGAGTTGGCGATTAGCTGAATATTTAAATCAAGGTTTATTTGTTTTGTCATTTCCTTTTAAAATAGAATTGCCTATAAATTTAACACAACATACTGACGTTCATTTTATAGAAAAAACGACAGAATTTAAACCACTTTTTGATAAAATAATTGATAGTGAGGACTATCATGAAACAATAGCCGCTAATGGTAAAATCTATTTTGATGGGTTTTGTACACCATTTGCACAAGCAAAATATGTGGTGGAGTCAATATTAAATAGCGAGTCAAATAAATAAAGCAGTTAGAAATTGTAATAGTTATAATATGAAATTCGCAATATTTACCCATGTGCCACATTCTAAAGCTGATAATCAATATTATGCTTATGCTCCTTATGTTAGAGAAATGAATGTGTGGGGGGAAAATGTAGATGAATTAGTTATTGTTGCTCCTTTTTTTATTGGTGATGCAACTGCAATTGACATTCCGTATGTACATCCTAAAATAGAGTTTATTTCTGTATCAAATTTTGATGTTTTAACGTTTAAATCTATTGTACAGACTATTTTGAAACTTCCAGCCTTGCTAATCATTCTCTTTAAGGAAATGCAAGCTGCTGATCATATTCATTTACGTTGTCCGGGGAATATTGGTTTGTTAGCTTGTTTAGTACAAATAGTATTTCCAAATAAATCTAAAACTGCAAAATATGCAGGTAATTGGGATCCAAAATCCAAACAACCTTGGACGTATAAATTGCAAAAATGGATTTTAAACAATACTTTTTTGACCCGTAACATACAAGTTTTGGTTTATGGTGAGTGGGAAGGGATGAGCCATAATATAAAACCTTTTTTTACAGCTTCCTATAACGCTCATGATAAAGTTCCTCTTGCTCAAAAAAGTCTGAATGAAATTATTGACTTTGTTTTTGTTGGTGCATTAGTACAAGGTAAACATCCGTTATATGCTATACAATTAGTTGAAAATTTGCATCAAAAAGGATATGCAGTGCGATTGAATCTTTATGGTGATGGGGTAGAACGAAAACTTCTTGAAGATTATATAGTAAAGCAACAATTGCAAAGTATTGTTTCATTAAAGGGAAACCAGACACAGGACATTGTTAAGAAAGCCTATCAGAACAGTCATTTTGTTGTATTGCCTTCTGATAGTGAAGGCTGGCCTAAAGTAATCGCTGAAGGTATGTTTTGGGGTTGTGTTCCCCTAGCTACTGCAGTTTCTTGTGTTCCGTATATGTTAGACTATGAAAATAGAGGCGTATTGCTAACAATGAATTTAGAGAGTGATAGTGCTAAAATTGAGAGGGTTTTACAGAATCAATCTGATTTTGATGCCAAAAGGAAAAAAGCTGCGGAATGGTCAAGAATGTTTACACTAGATGTTTTTGAGGAAGCAATTAAGAAGTTAATTGTATAGAAATTTAATGTGTTAGGTTTTGAAAATTTAAAGGCAGTAGCAAAGGGAGTGGCCAAATGAAAGACGCCTCAATTAAGAGAACAATAAATAAGCCTAGAGTAGCAAGATGCAACATAACAATCATAAAATAAGAATCATTCAAATTATAGATTCTCTTGAGGCAGGTGGTGCTGAGCGTATGGCAGTGAGTTATGCTAATGCACTATTGCCTACGATTGAGTTTTCCGGATTAGTGGTTAGTCGCAAAGAAGGACCACTTTTAAGTCAGGTTGACGAAGGGGTATCATATTTATTTTTGAATAGAAATAAAGTTGTTGATTTAAAAGCACTTTATAGGCTTAGAAATTATGTGAAGCAGCATAAAGTGTCTGTTGTACAAGCTCACAGTACCTCATTTTTTCTTGCTTTTTTATTGAAATTAGTTCATCCTTCGATACAATTAATATGGCACGACCATTATGGGGATAGTGAGTTTTTATCCAAAAGACCAATAGGTGCTTTAAAAATTACGTTGCCTTTTTTTAGTGGAATTATATCCGTAAATGAAAAATTGAAAGTTTGGGCTGAGCAAAAAATGAATTTTAAGAACACGGTCTATTTACCTAATTTCCCTACTGAGGGTAATTATAGCACTGTCCTTACTGTATTGAAAGGAATCGAAGGAAAGCGAATCGTATGTTTAGCTAATCTCAGAGTACAGAAAGATCACTTTTTATTGTTAAAAGTAGCTCGTAAACTAAAAATATCTCATCCAGAGTGGACTTTTCATTTGGTCGGAAAAGATTTTGATGATGTTTATTCTCAAAAAATTAAGGACCTTATAGTTTCTTTTGATTTAGAAAAAAATGTGTTTCTTTACGGTACCAAATCCGATATTGAAAATATTTTACAACAAGCTGCAATCGGGATTTTAACATCTCAATCTGAAGGTCTGCCTGTAGCTCTTTTAGAATACGGACAATCAAAAAAACCTGTTGTTGTTACAGATGTAGGAGAAATATCCTCGTTGATTGTCAATGGAGAAAACGGTTTTCTTGTGGCTCCTCAAAATGAGCATTTGTTTTACGAAGCATTAGGTGCATTAATAGATAGTGAGTTTCAGCAGCTTGAGTTTGGCAATTTGCTTTATAAAAAGGTACAGGATCATTATTCAAAAAAAGCTGTTATTGCAGTATATTTAAATTGGTTAATTAATAGTTGTAAATGAAAAAAGAGGATCAATCCTATTTGTTTTTAATTCTTTTCCATGTCGTTATTGGGTTAATGGTGTATGCCGTTCCTTTTGTTTCAAAAATATATGGATATTTCATTTTTATTTTTGGGATCTATTATGTTATTAAAAGCCAAAATAGAAATAACGAAGCACTTATTGCAGCTGCCTATATTGTAGGAAGTGAAGTTTTTTTGAGGATGACGAATGGTAATCCTTTGTATGAAATTTCCAAATATGGCGTGATGGTTTTTATCTTTATAGGAATGTATTTTAGTGGACTTTCTAAGGGTTTTGCTCCATATTGGCTTTTTTTAATATTATTGGTTCCTAGTATCGTAATTTCAACTTTTGCATTGGATTTAGGTACTGATATTCGAAAAGCAATCGCTTTTAATATATCTGGTCCCGTTTGCCTTGGTATTGCATCCTTGTATACTTACAGACGAAAAATTTCATTAGAAGACACTAATAATATTTTGTTAAGTATGGGTTTGCCAATTGTAACTTGTATGGTGTATTTGACTCTTTATACCCCAAATGTTAGAGATATTATCACCAGTACACAATCTAATTATGAAACTTCTGGTGGTTATGGACCTAATCAAGTAGCTACCATTCTCGGCTTGGGAATGTTTGTTTTTTTCTCCCGTATCATATTGGATTCTAAGTCAAAATTTCAAATTTTAATTAATGTTTTTATAGCCTTAAATATAACTTATAGGGGAATGATTACTTTTTCTCGTGGAGGAATGATTACCGGTTTTTTGATGGTTCTTTTACTACTGTTTTTTTTGTATTTTAAATCTAATTTTGCTGGTAGGGTAAAATTAAATTATATCATAGTTTTATTAGTAATCGCACTATTTGCAACTTGGTCATACACGTCGTTTCAAACAGGTGGGCTTATTGATAAGCGTTATGCAAATCAAGATGCCGCTGGAAGGGCAAAAAAAAGTCAATTGACTGGAAGAGAGGAAATAGCAACGGATGAAATTAATATTTTTTTAAAGAATCCTATTTTTGGCGTAGGTGTCGGTAAAGGAGTAGAAGTAAGAAAAATAGACATGCCTGGGGCGGCTTTGTCACATGATGAAATTACACGTATGCTAGCGGAACATGGTTCATTAGGAGTGTTAGCTTTATTAATTTTATTTTTCACTCCTTTTGTTTTGTATTTTGAAAATAAGTTCAATCTGTTCTTATTATGTTTTGTTGTATTTTGGTTGTTAACCATTAATCATGCTGCTATGCGAACTGCGGCTCCTGCATTTGTTTATTCTCTGTCTTTGCTGAATGTGCAACTAGGGTTTCCGACAAGAAAAAACAGGATTGATTGAGTTTCTCTATTTTATTGATTAAGTGTATTCCGAATTTTTTTTTTAAAACTCGTTTTATAATTTGATAAAAAACGAGAATTGCTTTATTACGGCATTACTTTTTTTTTCGTGTTGTAGTAAAATAGTCACTATTAAAATTTTGTTAAAAAAAATAATATTTCTACCATTTACTTCAAGGCAAAAGAACTAAATTGCAGTCCTAAACGTAAATACCACCTATGTTTTCAGTCGATAAAATGCATTTTGAAATATCAGAACGAAAGATGATTCTCCGCGTTTTTGATGTAATTTTTGTTTTTGGTTCTTTGTTTGCCATTGGAAATATATTTGATTTTGATTATTTTGTTTCGTCTACCAATAATTTGTATTGGATGCTAATTCTGGGCGTTTATATTAATCTTTTTGGGACAATCTTCGAAATGTATAATCTTCAGGTTGCCAGTAATCAATTTCAGGTACTAAAGAGCACTATTCTCACTGTTTCAACGACTGTTTTAGTATACTTGCTGACACCCATTTATTCGCCAACACTTCCCTCTAAAAGAATTCAGATTGTTTTGTTTTATATTGTAGTTTTTTTGGCTTTATTTTTCTGGCGAATGTTTTATGTCTCGTTTTTAGCCTCAACTCGTTTTTTGCAAAACGCCGTTTTAATCTGTGATAATGAACAAGTAGAAGAGTTAGTATCCGGGTTAGTAAATATCGATCCTCATTATAAAATTATTGCATTCGTCAATGCTGATGCCCCTGAAGATGAGACAGTCGAATATCCTTACTTTAAAAAAATAAAGCAGGATAAATTGTTTTCTTTTGTAAAACAAAACTCTATATCCGAAATTGTTATTGCTTCCCAAAAAACAGATGGAATAACGGCTGATTTGTATCAACAATTACTTCATTTACTGGAGTCTGGAACTATAATTCGAGAATATACACAGGTCTACGAAAGTAAAACACAACGTATTCCGGTACATTATATGTCCAGAGATTTTTACCGATTTTTCCCTTTTAGCAGAAGCAATCACAATAAGCTGTATTTAATTGCAGCTCGTATTTTTGAAATTAGTACTTCGGTGCTTGGATTGTGTGTGGGATTGCTGTTGTTGCCATTTATACTGATTGGAAATGCAATAGGAAATAGGGGAAAGCTGTTTTATACCCAAGAACGTGTAGGTAAAGATGGCGTGGTTTTTAAAATTTTAAAATTCAGGACTATGGTCAGAAACGCCGAATCTAACGGAGCAGTTTTTACCACTACTAATGATTCTCGGGTGACAGCATTCGGTAAATTTTTAAGAAAAACCAGAATTGATGAATTTCCGCAATTTATTAATATCTTAAAAGGAGATATGGCTGTTATTGGCCCTCGACCTGAGCGCCCTTTTTTTGTAAAGGAAATTGCTGAAATTATGCCTTTTTATGAAACCAGACATATTATAAAACCAGGTCTTACGGGATGGGCTCAAGTAAACTATGCTTATGGTGCCACTATTGATGACAGTTTGATCAAACTTCAATACGACTTGTATTACATCAAACACAGAAGTATTTTTCTAGATTTAAATATTGCTTTTAAAACAATCACAACTGTTTTATTTTATAGGGGACAATAGCATTTTATAAGTAACATATTCTAAATGATAATTGGAATTCGTTTTTTATTTTGAATCGCCAGTCTTACTAAAATGATTCCGCTTGTAATTATTATTGGCAACACTAGAAATAAATGAGCTTTGTTGATTATTACAAAAAAATAAATTCCTAAAGATAACATATTGAATAACGCCAAATTGTAAATTCCTTTTTTGTTTTTTTTCCAATAAAAATAAAGCAATCCTAACAAAGTTGGATTAAAAAGTAAAATATTATAGTTGTATCCTAACTCTAAATGCAACGAATAAAATCCTGCAAACGTAAAAAACGCGCCTATAATTGCTACTAGAATGAGGTAAAATAAATCGATACTTCTCTTATTTATAAGTACAATAAACATAAGGAATAGGATATAGGTGTACCAATTATTCCACCAAGAGGTAGGAGCTGTTTTCTCGAATTCTAGTAATGTTTTGTTTTCCTGTGCCAGTGGATGGTTCTGAAAAGATGTGTTTTTTAGGCTTTTTTGCAGTTCAAAAGGCAAAAATAGATGTGTTCCCATACCATCTACTTTTTTTCCAAAGATTATACTCGTCCCTAATTTTTCGTAAAAGTGATTGTCAAAATAAGGATAAAGGATTGTTCTGTAGGTGATATCAGTATCTGCGTTTTTTACAATTGCGACTGTGCCTAACGTTTTGTTGATGATGTCAACAACCATCGATGTGCAGTTTTTATCAATAAACTTATAGGTATAATGACTATCGCCAGAGGCTAAAGAAGTATTCAGGTTGTCAAATAGTTTCTGCTTCAACGGGAGTGGAATAATTAATTCCTGCTCGTAAACGGATCTTTTTTCATATTGATATTGATTGATAAATTCAGGAAAGGAGTGCACTACAGCAAAATATTGTAAGTCGCCTTTTATGAATTTCATAACAAAATTTGGAGTGTTAAAATCAAAAGCGCCATAATTGTACACCACATCAATAGCGTTGATGGTGTCGCGAACTCGAATTGCAGTGTGTCCAAAAAGTGAATAAGATTCATTACCCGTTCCACAAGTTATTACGCTAATCTTAGTGTTTTGTGATAATTTTATGTTTTGCCCAAAAATAGTGCTGTTAACTGAAATCAAGAGTACGAAAAGAACTATCTTTTTAAAAGAGGCTATATTCATTTTTAGTGGTATTGTTGTTTTTAAATTAATTTCTAAACATTGCCAAATCTACTTTTACAGAAAAAATATTAGAATACAAAGCTGTACTTTGATTTCCTAAATCTGTTAGTGCATAATCTATCTGGATGCCTTTGTATTTGAATCCTAAACCTATATTTGGCTGAAAACCTACCTTTTCGGTATTGTCCAGTTGTTGTACATTTTGAAAATTTCCTACGCCCGCCCTTACAAATACCAAATCAGAATAACCAAATTCAAGACCTGCTGCTGGATCGATGCTGACAAAATCAGTTGAGATAATATCATTCGTTTTGGCAAATCTCATATTCATATTGGCTGCAGCCAAAATACTGTAATCGTATCTAATGATGAATTTTTTTGCGATTCCTAATTGTGCTTTTGGAGCCGTAATCTCAGTGCTCTCTGGCAACTCTTGATTCTCCCCTGGAATGGAATTCGAAATTTTTTGATATTCGTCTTCATCTATATTCCAAACGTTGTACGTGGTGGTTATATCCCGAAGCATTAATCCAAATTGCCAGTTGTTCTTTTCGAATTGTAATCCAATATCAAATCCAAAACCCCAGGAATTAGCAAATTTACCGATGATTCGTCGGATAACTTTTGCGTTTACACCATATTGAAACCCAGGAACAGGGAGTTTTCGAGCATAAGAAAAAGTAAAGCCATAATCAGCAGTCGAGAAAAGACTGATTCTGTTGTAGTCAATATTGCCTTGGCTGTCAATAAGTTCTGTGGTGTTTAATATGTCATCAACTCCAAAACGGATTAATGAAATTCCCCAAGCGCTGCGGTCATCTATAGGACTTGCGTAGGCCAAGTAGTCATATTGGGCTATATTAGCAAAATAATTTGCATGCATTAATGATACCTGATGGTCCTCTAGATGAATAAGCCCTGCAGGATTCCAATATCCGGAATTTACATCACCCGTTGTGGCCACTACAGTATTAGACATACCTAATGCAGCCGCATCCACTCCAATATTCATAAACTCATTCGAATATTTTCTGACGGCTTGACTGTAATTTAGCGTACTAATCAAAACTAATACTATTAAGAAGCTTTTTTTCAATGGGGTTATTTTTACAGGCGAAAAATTCTTTTAAATTTCATCAAAAATATAATTTTTTACTGAGCTTATTTCTTCCTTTGGATAAATATATACAAACAAGAAAGCACTGTTGAAAAAACTCTATTAAAAAACTCACTTCTCCTTGACTTATTATACTAAATTTGCCAACTGTGGTTCACTAAATTTATAATTATGACTATTAAAAAGCACATTCCTAATATCATTACTTTACTAAATCTTTTTTGCGGTTGTATTGCGCTTGTTTTTGCTTTTAACCAAAATTTTGAAATGGCTTTCTTTTTTGTGTGCCTCGGGATTTTTTTAGATTTTTTTGATGGTTTTTTTGCTCGATTATTCAACGTGTCGAGTCCACTTGGATTGCAGTTAGATTCTCTGGCAGATATGGTTACCAGTGGCGTTGTGCCAGGTTTAGTGATGTCTCAAATGATGATCGATAATTCATCAACAGCTGTGATTGGTCATTTACAAATTTTTCCTTATTTAGGATTTTTGATAACCTTAGGTTCTTGTTTCCGATTAGCAAATTTTAATATTGATACCCGCCAAACGGATTCTTTTATTGGTTTACCAACTCCTGCCAATGCGTTGTTTATTTTAAGTCTGCCTTTGGTTTTAAAATACACCGAATCGATATTTGTAATCGAAATATTGACAAATCAATGGGTTTTATTGGCAATATCGATATTAAGTGCATACATCTTAAACGCTGAAATTCCATTATTCTCCTTAAAAATAAAAAAGTTCAATTTTAAAGATAATACACTTCAAATTGTCTTTTTGATTTGTTCTCTTTTGTTATTGATTTTCCTCGAATATCTAGGAATTCCTTTAGTGATTCTCTTTTATGTTTTGCTTTCAGTAGTGAATAATAAAGTTTCAAGTCGAACAATTGTGCAAGAAGAAATTGTTAAAACGGAGAGTAAAAATATTATAAAGATGAAAGTAATTTTCACTTCTCTTTATGGGATATTTATTATAACTGCAATAATTACTCATATCTGGACGGTTATCATTGCCTTTACTGAAACAGGCTTTTTTAGTGGCATATTATCTTTATTTTTGCCTTTTTTAGCAGAAATTTATTGGATGTTTAAAATGTTTGGAATAAATAATTTGTATGCTTGTATAGCATTGACTCATTTAATATTAGCAATTCCTTTTTCTTTATTTGGTCGTAAACAATAATAATATACTCAAGTTCTCGAAATTTGATACAAAAGTTGAAAAGAAAATTTTCTGTTAAAGATGAAGAGGTATTGGAGGTTTTGAATTAAAGGTTGTTAATTTTGAAAAGCATTTCTAATAAAATTTCAAAACACGATTAATTTTTTTAGAGAAAGATCATTTCATAGTATGAAGAAAAAAAATACAAGAACCACTTATAGCCGTAAGCCAAAAAAGAACAAAACGGTATTCTCCGGAAAGGTCTTACGGTATTCTATTGTTAGTCTCCTACTGCTATTGACGCTTGCGTTTGGGTATCATTATAGAAATGGCTTAGCGTACTATTTTAGTTTTAAAACGGATAAAATTCTAAGAGAAGAAACCGAAGCCAAGCGCATTTCAGATGTTCGGAATTTCCAAGTTTTAGAAAAACACGAGGGGAAAAGTATTGGTATCGATGTTTCTGAATATCAAGGAAAAATCCGATGGACTTATGTCGACACTTTAGAAAATAAATATCCGCTGCATTTTGTGTTTATTCGTGCAACGGTGGGAAAAGACAGGAAAGACAGGCAGTTTAATAGGAATTGGCTTGGCGCCAAAGAAAATAAAATGATTCGTGGTGCCTATCATTATTACCGTCCTAACGAAAATTCAATAGAACAAGCCGAACTTTTTATTAAAACAGTTACACTTCAAAAAGGTGATTTACCACCCGTTTTAGACATTGAAAAATTGCCTAAAAATCAGTCGATAGAAAATCTTAAATTAGGTTTGAAAAGATGGTTAAATGCTGTAGAATCGCATTACGGAGTAAAGCCTATTATCTATACCGGCGAGCGGTATTATGATGATTTTTTAAAAGAAGAATTCAGCGATTATCTTTTTTGGATTGCCAATTATAATTTCTACAGAGAGGAAATAGCTGAAGAATGGTTGTTTTGGCAATTTACCGAAAAAGCATCAGTTCCTGGAATAAAAGGCAATGTTGATGTCAATATTTATAATGGTGATTTGCAACAGTTGCAGTTTATTACTTTGGAGTAGTTTTTAGTGAATAATGAAAAAAAATGTAGAATACTGATTACTTTTTTTAAACTGATCACTGACCACTTTTCTAAAACTCCAATTTTTTCTTTCTTAATTCGAAATTTTGTCCAAGATATACGCGACGTACCATTTCGTCTTCTACTAATTCTTCGGGCATTCCGGCTTTTAGGATTCCACCTTCAAACATAAGATAGGTTTTGTCCGTAATAGCTAAGGTTTCCTGTACATTGTGATCGGTAATAAGTATACCGATATTTTTGTTTTTTAATTGCGCTACAATTCTTTGAATGTCTTCTACAGCCACAGGATCGACACCTGCAAAAGGCTCATCTAATAAGATGAATTTTGGATCAGTTGCCAAACAACGTGCAATTTCAGTACGACGGCGCTCTCCTCCAGAGAGTAAATCACCACGATTAGTTCGAATATGTTCTAAGCTGAATTCTTCGATTAAACTTTCCATTTTAGCCACTTGTTCTGCTTTGGTAAGTTTTGTTAATTGCAATACACTTAGGATGTTATCTTCAATGCTTAATTTTCTAAAAACGGATGCCTCTTGTGCTAAGTAACCAATTCCCTGTTGCGCTCTTTTGTACATAGGATAATCGGTAATATTCAAATCATCTAGAAATATATTGCCTGAATTAGGTTTAACCAATCCTACAATCATATAAAAAGAAGTAGTTTTTCCAGCACCATTAGGTCCCAAAAGCCCTACGATTTCGCCTTGATTTACTTCTACCGAAATGCCTTTCACAACACTGCGTCCTTTATAGGTTTTAATTAGATTTTCGGCTCTTAATTTCATTTTTTTTTAGTTTAATCGTTTAAACTGGTTGACTGTTTAATCGTTTAATTGTTTAATCGTGTCAAATAAACGAATAAACAATTAAACGATTCAACTTCTTAACAAATTATTTGGTTGCGTTTTCTTCCAGTGCTTCCCAGAATTCATACGCTCTTCTTAAATGTGGCACTACGATTGTTCCGCCAACTAGCGTTGCAATTCCCATAGCTTCCATCATTTCTTCTTTGGTAACGCCTTCTTTATGACTGGTTTCCAAATGGTATTTTACGCAATCATCACAACGTAAAACTGCCGAAGCCACTAATCCCAGTAACTCTTTGGTTTTTACATCTAGAGCGCCAGCGGCATAAGCATTGGTATCTAAATTGAAGATGCGTTTTACAATTTTATTATTGTCTGCCAATAATTTTTCGTTCATTCTTGAACGGTACTCGTTGAATTCTTCTATTATATCAGCCATTTACTTTTTTTTGATTTTTTACTACTATTTTTGAAATTAAGATACTCGCTTCATAAATTAACAACATCGGGATGGTTACTATAATCTGACTTACCACATCTGGTGGAGTTACAATTGCTGCCACTATAAGAATAATGATTACGGCATATTTCCAGTATTTCCTTAGGAAAACAGGTGTTACTAATCCTAATTTGGTCAGAAAATAAATTATTATTGGCAATTCGAAGAATAACCCGCAAGCGATTACACTTGTTTTTACTAAACCAATGTAGGAGTCAATGCTGAACTGATTTTTGACAACAGTACTGATGGTAAATGTAGCAAAAAAGTTAACTGACATGGGTACAATCATATAATAGCCAAATAATACTCCCAAAAAGAACAGCAAAGAGGAGGAGAATATAAAAAGTTTAGCGTGCTTTTTTTCAGATTCATATAAAGCAGGACTGATAAATTTCCATACTTCCCACAAGATAAATGGAAAACCTAGGATAAATCCAGCGGTAATACAAGTCCAAATCAAAACGTTGATTTGCCCCTCCATATTCGTGTTTTGGATAATAAAAGGCATATCGGTCACGCAGATAGTTTCGGCAATGCCCAATTGATTTGACAGGTCACAAAAAAAGCGATAAGTAACAAAATTAGCATTTGTGGGGCCAAAAATGATAACATCAAAAATATAATCACTAATAAAAAAAGTGATGGTTGCCAAAATTAATATTGCAACGGTGCTTCGAACCAATAACCATCTTAATTCTTCAAGATGATCTAAAAACGACATTTCGTTTAAGTTTTTTTTTGTCATTATATTATTCCTTCTTTTAAAATATCGTGTAAGTGTAATACTCCTTTGTATTCGCCATTGTCAACTACTACTAATTGTGTGATGGAGAAGTCTTCTAATATGTTTAATGCATCTACAACCATAGCAGTAGATGGTATTAATTTGGGATTTTTGGTCATAATGTCTTTGGCAGTCAAATCAGCAAAAGAATCTCTGTCGTTTAACATTCTTCGAATGTCTCCATCGGTAATAATACCTATAACTTTATCTTGATCAACAACCGCAGTTACGCCAAGACGTTTTTCGGAAATTTCAAAAATTACTTTTTTTATTGATGCGTCAGGCGATACCATAGGTTTCAGTGTGTGTTCTAACATGTCTTTAACACGCAACAATAATTTTTTGCCCAATGCGCCTCCAGGATGATAAACTGCAAAATCTTCGGGTTTGAAATTGCGCATTTCCATCAGGCAAACGGCAAGGGCATCACCCATCACTAGTTGTGCAGTGGTGCTATTTGTTGGGGCAAGGTTGTTAGGACAAGCTTCTGTATCTACTGTGGTGTTTAAAACAAAATCAGAACCTTTAGCAAGGAAAGAATCAGTATTTCCAGTAATTGCGATCAATGTATTCCCAAACCGTTTTAATAATGGTACTAAAACCTTAATCTCGGGGCTGTTGCCACTTTTTGAAATACAAATGATAGTATCGTCATTTTGTATCATTCCTAAATCCCCGTGAATAGCCTCTGAGGCATGAAGAAAAAGCGATGGCGTTCCAGTAGAATTAAAAGTAGCTACCATTTTTTGGGCAATAATAGCACTTTTTCCTATCCCTGTAACTACTAATCTTCCTTTGGAATTATAGATGTTTTGTGTAGCATCAATGAAGTTTTCATCAAGAAAATCAATTAGTTTGGCAATAGATTGGCTTTCCGATAAAATTGTTTTTTTGGCACTAGCCAATATATTTTCTTTAGATATCAAAACAGAATAATTAAAATTTGTATGTGTAAAAGAAATTTGTACCTTAGGTGTTGCAAATTTATACAAAATACCACATAATAAAGAATGAATCCAAACGAAATTGACATACACAAAGAATTAAAGAAGTATTTTGGCTTTAGCCAATTTAAGGGATTGCAGGAACAAGTCATAAAAAGTATCCTAAACCAAAAGAATACATTTGTGATAATGCCCACAGGAGGAGGAAAATCACTTTGTTATCAATTACCTGCTTTAATTCAAGAGGGAACTGCTATAGTAGTTTCGCCTCTTATTGCTCTAATGAAAAATCAAGTGGATGCCATCAGAAGTTTGTCTTCTGAAAATGGTGTGGCGCATGTTTTAAACTCATCGCTGACCAAAACCGAAATTGCACAGGTAAAAAAAGATATTACTTCAGGATTGACAAAGTTATTATATGTTGCACCTGAGTCTTTGACTAAGGAGGAATATGTAAACTTTCTTAAAAATGTGACTATTTCTTTTGTAGCTATTGATGAAGCACATTGTATTTCGGAATGGGGACATGATTTTAGACCTGAATATAGAAATTTAAAACATATTATCAAGCAGTTGGGTGATGTTCCTATAATTGGGCTTACTGCAACAGCAACACCTAAAGTACAGGAAGATATCCTTAAAAACTTAGATATGTCTGATGCTAAAACATTTAAAGCATCATTTAACAGACCTAATCTGTATTACGAAGTTCGTACTAAAACTAAAAATATAGAATCGGACATTATTCGTTTCATAAAACAACACAAGGGTAAGTCAGGAATTATTTATTGTTTAAGCCGCAAAAAAGTGGAGGCTATTGCCGAAGTTTTGCAAGTAAACGGTATAAGTGCCGTTCCTTATCATGCAGGATTAGATGCTAAAACTCGTGCCAAACATCAGGATATGTTTCTGATGGAAGATGTAGATGTGGTCGTGGCAACTATTGCTTTTGGGATGGGAATTGACAAACCAGATGTTCGTTTTGTAATTCATCATGATATTCCAAAATCATTAGAAAGTTACTATCAAGAAACTGGTCGTGCGGGTCGCGATGGTGGTGAAGGTCACTGTTTAGCGTATTACTCCTATAAAGATGTCGAAAAATTAGAAAAATTTATGTCGGGGAAACCCGTTGCGGAACAGGAAATTGGATTTGCTCTGTTGCAGGAAGTTGTGGCTTATGCTGAAACCTCTATGTCCAGAAGGAGATTTCTGCTTCATTATTTCGGTGAAGAATTTGATGATGTTAATGGTGATGGTGCTGACATGGATGATAATATTCGAAATCCAAAAACAAAAGTTGAAGCCGTTAATCAAGTAGTACAATTGTTAGAAGTAGTTAGAGATACGAAGCATCTTTACAAATCAAAAGAAGTTGTTTTTACCTTGATTGGCCGTGTCAATGCCGTTATTAAGGCACATAGAACAGATACTCAGTCTTTTTTTGGATGTGGTTCAGATCATGACGAAAAATATTGGATGGCCTTACTGCGTCAAGTTCTTGTTGCTGGATTTTTATCGAAAGATATTGAAACGTATGGTATTGTAAAAATTACTCAGAAGGGGTTGGATTTTATTAATAATCGAGAGTCTTTTATGATGTCTGAAGATCATGAATACAATGAATCTGAGGACGAAGCGATTGTAACCGCCTCTAAATCTACAGGAACTGCTGATGAATTATTGATGGGTATGCTTCGTGATTTACGTAAAAAAGTTGCTAAAAAATTAAGTGTTCCTCCATTTGTGGTTTTTCAAGATCCATCATTAGAAGATATGGCTTTGAAATATCCTGTATCTCAAGAAGAGTTAGTTAATATTCATGGTGTAGGAGAAGGAAAAGCTAAAAAATACGGAAAAGAATTCTTAGAGTTAATCAGCCGATATGTAGATGATAATGATATCATTCGTCCGGAGGATTTAGTAGTAAAATCTACAGGGGTAAATTCAGTGAATAAACTTTATATTATTCAAAATATTGATAGGAAATTGTCTCTCGATGATATAGCCTCGGCTAAAGGTCTCAATATGGATACTTTGATTAAAGAAATGGAACAAATCGTTTATTCTGGAACTAAACTGAATATAAAATATTGGATTGATGACATGCTTGACGATGATCAACAGGAAGAAATTCACGATTATTTCATGGAATCAGAATCTGATAATATTGAAAACGCTCTCAAAGAATTTGATGGCGATTATGATATTGATGAATTGCGCTTGATGCGAATTAAATTCATCAGCGAAGTGGCGAATTAATTACTATCTCAAGAATTTTTTTCTACCCCAAATATATGGTCATCAGCATAATTATTCCAACTTACAATGAAGCGCTCATAATAGAAAACACAATCTTGCATTTGCAAAAAATTATACCGCCTTCGAATTGTGAAATCATTATTTCTGATGGCGGTAGCACGGATGACACGTTACAAATTACTGAAAAATTAGGTGTAGTAGCAGTCCTTTCGCCTGTAAAAGGACGCGCCGGGCAAATGAATTTTGGCGTGCAAATGGCATCAGGGGAAGTGTATTTTTTCTTACATGCTGATAGTTTGCCTCCTGCAGATTGTTATATATCACTACAAAAAGCCTTCGCTCAAGGGTATAATTGCGGAAGTTTCCGCACGAAATTTGATTCCGATAGTTTTCTGTTAAAAGTTAATGCCTTTTTTACACGCTTCAATTATTTGTTTTTTAGAGGAGGTGACCAAGGAATTTTTGTAACCAAAGCACTGTGGGAGCGCGTGGGTTCGTACAAAGAGCAGATGTTTATCATGGAGGACTATGATTTTATTGCTCGAATTTGGGAACAAGGAAAATTCAAATTAATTCCTAAAGCGACCATGGTTTCTGCTCGAAAATATACTGATAATACATGGTTAACCGTGCAGTTGGCTAATTTAAAAATTGTACGCATGTATAAAAAAGGAGCCTCTCAAACTGATATGGTGACCACCTACAAACATCTTTTAAATTATCGTAAAAATGCATTTTAAAGACAAAGTAGTTTGGATTACAGGCGCATCGTCAGGGATAGGAAAGGAGCTTGCTTTGCAATTTGATGCGTTAGGAGCAATTTTGATTTTAACGTCTTCCAATCAAAGTTTGTTAAGTGAATTGCAGCTACAGTTGCAAAAATCAAAAATACTAGTTTATAATTTATTAGATTTAAAAGGAATTCCTGCATTGGTTGACGAGGCTTTGTCTTGTTACGGGCGTATTGATTTTGTGATTCAAAGTGCTGGTATTAGCCAGCGCGCTCAAGCTACCGAAACAGATATCGCTGTTTATGAAAAATTAATGGCTATAAATTATTTTGCTCCAGTTGCAATCAATCAGGCTTTGCTGCCTCATTTTGTTGCGAAAAACTCGGGCCATAGCGTTATAATTAGCAGTGTAGCTGGATTAATGGGTTTTCCATTGCGTTCTGGTTATGCAGCCTCTAAACACGCTATCAAAGGTTATGTCGAAACGGTACAATGTGAATTACTTGAAACCAAAGTACGGCATTCTATCGTATATCCTGGAAGGATTGACACACCGATTTCAAAAAATGCCCTACAAGGCAATGGCCAGCAGTACGGTACTACTGATGCCAACAATGAAGTGGGAATGAACGTAAAAATTTGCGCCCGAAAAATTATTAAAGGAATTCAAAAAGGTAAAAAAGCAATCGTAATTGTCAAAGCTGAACGTATTTTGCTGTGGCTATGGTGGTTTTGTCCCGCTTTGTATTATAAAATTGCACATAAAAAAGGATTACAAAATTAAAATATAAACAGTCTATGCATCAGTATTTATCAGGAATTCAACAAGTAGGAATTGGAGTTAATCAAGCGACAAAAGCCATGCATACTTATAAACATCTTTTTGGAATGGATGTTTTAATTTTTGATGATGAAGCTCAGGCAAGTTTAATGGCGCAATATACTGGTGGAGTTGTATACAGCCGACGTGCTATTTTGACTATGAATTTGCAAGGCGGTGGAGGTTTAGAAATTTGGCAATTTAAAGACAGAACTCCAACTCAAGGTGCTCAGGTTGCATTGGGTCATTTAGGGATTAATGCGGCCATTTTAAAATCTCGAAATTTAAAACAGTCGTACCAACGACTCTCTGTAATAGATGGTTTGGTTGTGAGTGCAATTGCATCAGGACCTGATAGTCAACCTTATTTTTATGTAACCGATACAGACTCAAATCATTTTAAAATAATTCCCTCTACCGATTGGTTTCAAAATAATGATTTTGATTTGGGTGGCGTTGTAGGAGCGGTTATTGGTGTAAGCGATATGGAAAAATCAATTGCTTTTTACCAAACTATTTTAGGACTTGATACGATCACATACGATGATTTCTGCACTGAAAACGGTCATAATTTTAGAAAAGTAGGACTTTCTAAAGCAGCAACAGGTAAAGGAGCATTCAATACCTTGCTAGGAAATGTAACTGTTGAATTGCTGCAAAATTTAGATCAGAAACAACCTAAAATTTACGAAAACAGGTTTTGGGGCGATTGTGGTTTTATCCATCTTTGTTTTGATGTTATTGCCATGGATGCCTTGAAAAATCATGCAGCTACTCACGGATTAGAATTTACAGTAGATAGCAACAATACCTTCGCGATGGATAATGCCTCGGGTAGATTTTGTTATATTGAAGATCCAGATGGTACTTTAATTGAGTTGGTAGAAACGCACAAAGTACCTATTCTAAAAAAAATTGGTTGGTATTTAGACCTTCGCAAAAGAAATCAAGAAAAACCTTTGCCGAGATGGATGATAAAAATGCTAGCTTTAAGTAAGGTAAAGTAATTACAAACTTTTATAGGTTTTGTAAAACCAAGCACTGAGGGGCATGCCTATAAAGAGTATTAATGCTGCACTCCAATTAAAAAGTACCCCCGTAATTATAGCAAGAAAAGCTACCAAAATTGGATAAAATAGCAACAGTATACCAAACAACACGGAGTCGTAAAAAACAGTATTCTTAGTTTTTCGCAAGGCTATTTTTTTAACCGTGAAATAAATTCCATAATTAGCCAAAAAACCTACGAAGGCTGGTATTGCAACCATGTACTTTATAAGTTTTGCTTGTAAGATTACTTGCTTTGGAAATAATGCAATATCCTTTGTGTCGCTTTTTACCAATAAATTAGTGGTCATACTAATTTTTAATTTTTGGTTGAAATCATTGAAATAAACGGCTTCGTTCTCTGGTTTTTTTTTATCAATCGAAAAACTTTGATTAAAATGTATTTCAATTTCTTTAGGGTTTTTGCGAAAGGAAGAATAATTGATCGCAGTAGGTTGAATTCGAACATTGGTTAATCCAGCCTCAGCTGCCATGAGGGCCAATCGAGCAGTTCCTTTTTTTAATGGGCGTAGTTGCCATTCGTTTTTGCAAATTCCTTCTGAGAAAATTAAAATCGTTTGATTCTGTTGGAGTAAATCTATACAAGTTTGAAATGTATCATCGTTTTTACTCAAATTCTCTTTTCCTTCACTTAATCGGTAAATAGGAATTAGATGCAAGGCTTTTAAAAATTTTGCCACCAAAGGCTTTTTAAATACATCGCCGCGCGCCAAAAAATATATGGGTTGCGGGTAGTGTATAGCAATTAGGACAGCATCAAAAAAAGAATTTGGATGATTGCTTGCTAAAATGGTAGGTTGATTTGCTACAAAAGGCTCGTGAAAACGCGCTATCGTTTTTTTGGTGTACAATGGCAAAGCCACAGAAGCTGCTAGTTTAAAAAAATAATACATAGACAGTTATTTCCAAATAAGCGGTAAGTCTTTCTCCTCGTCGATATCTGTTAATTTTGGAAGGTCAAAATACGTTAGATTATTTTCTAGTACATCAGAAATTGTGTCAGAATATACAGATTCAGTGCTCCAAGTTTTATTTAAAAAAACGAATTCATGTAGTTTTTTCATACCCAACAAATAATAGCCACCGTCAAAAGTAGGGCCTATCACTGTGTCGTATGTTTCAAGTTGAGTAAAAGCGTCTTCAATAATTGTGGAGGTCAGTTCAAAGCAATCGCTACCAATGATACAAACCGAGGTGTAGCCCAAACTAAAAACTTCTTGAAAAGCAGTATTCATTCGCTCGCCTAAGTCAGAACCTTGTTGCGCTTTTTTATGAAATTCGGTCTCCGGCCATTGATCCTTTTGTACAATCGCATCAGAATAAAATAGAAATTTATCAGCAGTAACTGGGCTGACAATTACCTGAGTATGGTGCAATAGTTTATTATAAATTTCTAAAGCTTTCTCATTCCCAATTGTTTTAGCCAAGCGAGTTTTTACTTTGCCTAATTCAGGATTCTTGGTAAATAAAATGATTGCATTTTTTTGCTGCATAATTTAAAATTAAAAAGCTGCAGTTAGACGAGAACTGCAGCTTGTAAGGTTTAACAACAACCGCCTCCGTTATAATGAAACGTCGACTCGCTGATGTAAATATCACTTCTGTTGAGGTCTGCTAGCGCTTGAGCTGTTTTATCGCATACTGCAAGAGGCTGATTTTTTAATAAAGTATGTCCTTTTTTATCGTCAAAATAAGCTTCTTTACCGTAATAAATTGCTGCTTTTCCAGTAAATACGCACGGTCCGTCACTTGGCATCGGATCTTTGATGGCGCAAACTTCAATACTTTCAATAAAAATTAGTTCGTCTGTCGCATAATTTGCAGGATCTAAAATTCGGTACGGTCTTCTTCCTCTAATTTCGATAGTTCCAAAACCAACATCAGTTAACATCTTTATGTATTCTTTAATCGGAATACTTCCGCTAAGGCATAAAGCTCTTAAGTGGTCATCATTACGTAGGGTTTCGTTCATTTCTTGCTCACAAGTAGGATCACTCATCACCAATCGGCCACCTGACTTTAGCACACGATACATTTCTTGTAACGCTTTTTTCAAATCATCTGTTTTGAAAATATTAAACAAGCAGTTTTGAGCAGCAATATCGATACTTTCATTTTCAATTGGTAGCTTTAAAGCATCTCCTTTTTTTAGTTCGACAAATTCACTTTTGAACCAATCGTTTTCTTGTTCGGCAATAATAAAATTCTGGCGCGATGCTTCCAGCATTTCGTCAACTACATCTACTCCGATTACACCTCCTTTTTGACGAGAAAAATAAGCAAATTGTAGTAATTCCATTCCGCCACCAACTCCAACATAAAGAATTTTAGGATTGTTAATTAAGTCTTGGGCAGAGATAGTACTTCCGCAGCCATAGTTCATTTCTTGCATAATTTTTGGAATCTCCAAACCAGGGAATTTCCAAATAGGTGTAGTCGTGCAGCACAATCCTACGTCAGGTGTTAAGGCGGCATCGCGGTAAAGGTTGACGGTAGCGTCTAAATAATTTTCCATTCGATTGTATTTCTTCTTATTATTAATTTTAAGTTTTAAATTTCGTTTCAAAGAATCCTTTTAAGAAACGTAGCGCTATGCAACAGCTCCTCCACAACTACTTCCAGAACCCGCTGTACAACCGTAACAGTGGTTGTTTACAATTATAGAGCGATCTTGCAACGCACTTGCATTAAAAGTACTGATGTGTTGTGTTGTTGGGTTACTCACTTTTAGTTCTAACATTTGATTAAAATCACAGTCGTAAATATAGCCGTCCCAACCTATTGAAATGGTGTTTCTACACATTACATTTTCTGCTGCTGTTGGGTTAAAGGCATCGATTAATTTGGTCATATAATCTTCATAATTTTCAGATGTGATCAAATAATCAAGATAGCGACTTACAGGCAAATTGGTAATGGCAAATAGGTTGTTAAAACTAATTCCAAAATCATTAGCAAGTGCCGTTTTGTATTCTTTTTCAAGTGCAATTTGATCTGGCGGTAAAAAGGCTCCCGCAGGATTGTAAACCAAATTTAATTTTAATTCGGAGTCTTCTTTGCCATAGCCCACCTCGTTTAGCATTTGTAAAGCTTTGATAGAACTTTCAAAAACACCATCACCGCGTTGTTTGTCAGTTCTATTTTTCGAATAAAACGGCAAAGATGAAATGACTTCAATTTTGTGTTTTTTGAAAAACTCAGGTAGGTCGTTGTATTTTTTGTTGGCAGTAATGATAGTCAAATTGCAGCGCACGTACATTTGGATACCTAGTTTACTTACTTCTTCTACAAACCATCTGAAGTGCGGATTCATTTCAGGAGCACCACCAGTCATGTCTACAATTTTAAAAGTAGGATTGGCTTTGAGAACTTCAATGATCGTTTCCATTGTTTCCTTGGTCATGATTTCCTTTCGATCCGGACCTGCATCGACATGGCAATGCGTACAAACTTGGTTACACATTTTACCCAAATTCACTTGAAAAACTTCAAGAGCAGTAGGACGAAGAGGACGCAAACCAATTGTATTTAGTTGGGTATGAAATGGTGTAAATCGCGTAGGATTTTGTTCCAAAACTGCCAGTTGATGCTCTGCTTTTGATAAGGAGTTAGCTGTAGCTTTAAGTGATTTTAATTTAATTTTTACAAATTCGCTCATAAACTTATTTTCTTGACTTTATTCATCATTTGAACACCATGAACCAAACTAGCTCCTCCACGAATGGCTGCAGCAACGTGTACCGCTTCCATCATTTGGCTTTCGCTGTATCCTTTTTCATAGGCATCAGAGCTGTAAGCATCTATGCAATATGGGCATTGCACAGCATGCGCAACTGCAAGTGCAATTAATGATTTTTCTCGTGCTGTAAGAGCACCTTCTTTAAAAACTTCTCCGTAATAACCAAAGAATTTTTCGCCCATTTCTTTTTGAAATTCAACGATATTGCCAAATTTTTTGAGGTCATCTGCGTTGTAATAATTTTTATCCATCTCAGTTTTTAGTATTTAAAATTTTCTAGAAATAAACTCCAATCGTAATCGTTGTATTTTAGTTTTGGTTTTGTGCCTTTGGGAATGATTTTTAAATCTTCACAAATTTTTAAAATGCCTTTTTTGTTTCCAAAGTCTCCTCGAAACCAACTCATCAATATAGGTAGGTGTAACGTATTTTTGTCCTTGTCATAGCGGGCATCATTACTCAAATAACTTTTAGTAGCTATGTCAAGTTGCTCGTTTATTTTAGCGGGGTCGTAAGAGAAAATTGGCGGACAACTTTTTGCGCCACAATTTAGGCTAAAATGAATTCTATAATCCACCTTTTCTACACGGTATTTTTTTTCCAATTGCGTCGGAAACAACTTCGAAAGTTTTCCTAAACTCAATTTGATACTTGATTTTCTTAAAAAACCATGTTCAATCATGTCTAAACTCAATTTGTTTCCAGCAACTATAAATTGCTTCGATTTAAAAAAGGAGTTGCGACTTTTATATTTTTCAGGATCTTTTTTTAAAGCATAATTAGTAAACCCGTTATAAAGATTTATGAAGAAGGCTTTTCTAAGATCATCTGTACTCAGTTGAGCGAGTAATTCTTTTTCATCTGCTTTTGCAATAGCTTCGATTAAAGCAACAGTAGTAGTGTCACCGTATTTAGCAGCTTCAATAAAATCTTGCGAAATTTTCACATAATTTTTCGGTTGCGCCAATGCGACTTGAACAAAACAAAGGATAAATATTATATTTTTCATAGCATTGTTTTCGTAAATTTATTATTATTTACGAGATTTACCAATAATAGTTTTATAATATGACATATTTACAAAAGATTTTAGAATCAACAGAATTTTTAGTTTCAAAAGGAATTACAAGTCCTTCAATAGCAGTGGTTTTAGGGACGGGACTAGGGAAGTTTTTAGAGCATTTAAAAGTGGAACAAACCATTGATTATGCTGATATTCCGCATTTTCCAGTTTCAACTGTTGAATTTCATAAAGGCAAATTAGTAATTGGAACAATTGGCGACAAAAAAGTAATTGCCATGCAAGGCCGTTTTCACCTTTACGAGGGATATTCTTTGCAACAAGTTACTTTTCCCATCCGAGTATTGCATCAATTGGGAGTAAAGCATTTGTTATTAAGCAATGCTGCTGGCGGAATAAATAGTGCTTTTAAAAAAGGCGATTTAATTTTACTAGATGATCACATTAATTTGCAAGGAGGAAGCCCGCTTTCGGGATTAAATAGTTTTGAATACGGAGGCATTTTTCCAGATATGAGTGCGCCTTATGATGGCTTTTTGAATGAGAGGTTTCAACAAATAGCTGAAAAGTCATCTCTTGAATTAAAAAAGGGAGTGTATGCTTCTGTTTATGGACCGCAACTTGAAACACGTGCCGAGTACCGTTTTTTAGGTCGCATTGGTGCTGACATGGTAGGGATGAGCACCACGCCGGAGGTTATTGTAGCCAATCAGTTAAAATTGCCTTGCGCTGCCGTAAGTGTAATTACTGACGAGTGCGATCCAGATAATTTAAAACCTGTTGATATAGCCGAAATTATTGCAATAGCTGGCAAGGCCGATGAAAAATTAAGCCAATTATTTGTAGAGGTGATCAACAGTTTAGGATAGTTTTATCCCTCGTATAATTCACCACGATGAGGTTTTAGTGCATCACGAACGGCAATCATGTGCTCATCGGTTACAACCATAAAGGCAATGGCTTGCATTTCGCCTTGTACCGAAAATCCGGTAATGGATAAGGGTAGCTTTTCGATTTGAATGTATTCTTTTAAATGGATTTCGTGGTGTTCAGCTGTTTTGGCTGCTGCCGGTCCACGGAAATCCCAAATTAATTTTATTTTTCTTGACATTTTGTATCGTTTTGGTGCTTGATTTTATTCGAGCGCCAAAGGTACAAAGACTATTTTAAAAAGGGAGTCATTCCCTATTTTCAAAAGCCTTTATTGGAGCACTACGAGATGTCGGTTCAAAATAGTACTTTTGCACACTAATTCCGTGTTGAAAAATACTATTTAGGAATTTAAAGAATCCAATACGTTAAAAAAATGCCGCAAGAACTCTTATTACAAGTCTCTCCCGAAACCGCAGCAAATGAGGCGCTGTTAAAAACTCATTTGTCAAAACAAATCAAAGTTGCAGTTCAAGATATTGATCAAGTTGTAGTTTTAAAAAGATCAATTGATGCGCGCCAAAAGGCCATCAAAATAAACCTTAAACTGTCTATTTTTTTAAAAGGTGAGCCGTTTCAAGAGCAAAAGGTGCAACTTCCAGACTATCCTAATGTCACTTCTGCTCAAGAGGTTATTGTGGTTGGTGCAGGTCCAGCAGGTCTTTTTGCAGCTTTGCAATTAATTGAATTGGGTTTAAAGCCAATTGTAATTGAAAGAGGTAAGGATGTTCGAGGACGACGTAGAGATTTAAAAGCTATAAATCGAGACCATATTGTTGATGAAGATTCTAATTATTGTTTTGGCGAAGGTGGGGCAGGAACGTATTCTGATGGTAAACTATACACTCGCTCTAAAAAACGAGGTGATGTAACTCGAGTTTTAGAATTGTTTGTTGCTTTTGGGGCGTCATCTGATATTTTGGTCGATGCGCATCCGCACATTGGTACTAATAAGTTGCCACAGATTATCCAAGACATGCGTGAAAAAATCATCGAATGTGGTGGTCAGGTTTTATTTGAAACGCGTGTGACGGATATTTTGGTGAAAAATAATGAGGTTGAAGGGATCGTAACCCAAAATGGCGATACCATTTTAGCTCAGAAAATTATTTTAGCAACCGGTCATTCTGCTCGAGATATTTTTGAATTATTAGATCGAAAAAAGATTTTTATAGAAGCTAAGCCTTTTGCATTAGGTGTACGTGCAGAGCATCCGCAAACTTTGATCGATAGCATTCAATACAGTTGTGATTATAGAGGAGAACATTTGCCACCAGCGCCTTACAGCATCGTAAAGCAAGTGGGAGGTAGAGGAATGTACTCTTTTTGTATGTGTCCAGGAGGTGTAATTGCTCCTTGTGCAACGAGTCCTGGTGAGGTGGTAACGAACGGTTGGTCGCCTTCAAAGAGAGATCAAGCTACCGCCAATTCTGGAATTGTAATTGAGTTGCAATTGGCAGACTTTAAGCCATTTGAAAAATATGGTGCGTTAGCTGGAATGGAATTTCAAAAAAGTATTGAGCAACGAGCTTGGCATTTAGCAGGGGAAACCCAAAAAGTTCCTGCACAACGCATGATTGATTTTACTCAGAATCGAGTTTCATCAGATATTCCTAAAACGTCCTATGTTCCTGGTACAACATCAGTAGAAATGGGGCAGGTGTTTCCTAGATTTTTAACGCAAATATTACGAGAAGGATTTACTGAATTTGGAAAATCGATGCGTGGTTATTTGACAAACGAAGCGATAATTCATGCACCAGAATCCAGAACGTCCTCGCCAGTAAGAATTCCTAGAGATTCTCTAACTTATGAGCACGTACAAATAAAAGGTTTGTATCCTTGCGGTGAAGGTGCAGGCTATGCCGGAGGAATTATTTCGGCTGCTATTGATGGTGAAAAATGCGCCCAAATGATTGCTCAGGTTTTAAAAATCTCAAATTGATTTTAACTTTGGTCGATTTTTGTAATAAAATAGTACAAGATTTTTTACTAGTAAATTTATTTTTTAGACTTCATTTCCATGTAATCTAAGGCAAGATTTGCCATAGAGGTCATCCCTAGCACAAAGCTTCCTTCGTCTATGTAAAAATCAGGTGTATGATGCGAAGGCATGTCACTTGGTTTTTTACCTTTAGGCATTCCTCCTATAAAGTAATACAAGCCTGGAATTTTTGCTTGGTAAAAAGAAAAATCTTCGGCTCCCGTTACTGCTTCGGTAAGTTGTACATTCTCTTTCCCTGCAGCAGCTTGTAGAGTAGGCAACATTTGCTCAGTTAGTGACGGCTCGTTATAGGTAATTAATGTTTTTTTGGTAATGGCTACTTCAGCTGTTGCACCAGCACTCGTTGCAATATTAGTCGCAATAGTTTTTATTTTGCCATGAATAAAATCTTGGGTTTCTGCGTCTAATGTTCTAATGGTACCACTCATAGTGAGTGATTCAGGGATGATATTGCTTCTCACTCCAGCATTAATTTGGCCTACACTTACCACTGCGGCATTTTGAGTGAGGTTTACATTTCTGCTGACAATAGTTTGTAATCCCATCACAATTTGCGATGCGGTAACAATAGGATCGATAGATTGCCACGGATAGGCTCCGTGAGATTGTTTGCCATTGATTTTTATTGTAAACCAGTCAGAGGAAGCCATAGTTCCTTTTGGGCGGTATTTAATTTGGCCTACTTCAGTCTGGGCGTTTATATGAAGTCCAAAAATGACATCTACTTTTGGATTATTCAATACACCTTCCTTGACCATCAACTCGGCTCCACCTTCTTCTCCTTCTGGTGGTCCTTCTTCTGCAGGTTGAAAAATAAATACCACAGTTCCTTTTATTTCGTTTTTTACCGAGGCTAAAACTTCTGCAGTACCCATCAATATCGCCACGTGAGTGTCATGTCCGCATGCATGCATTACGCCTACTGATGCGCCGTTATATTCTCCGGTAACTTTTGAGGCAAATGGTAAATTTGCACGTTCCATCACAGGCAAAGCATCCATGTCTGCTCTTAATGCTACAACAGGCCCTGGTTTTCCTCCTTTTAAAATACCTACAACTCCTGTTTTTGCAACTCCTGTTTTAACTTCAATGCCTAAACTTTGCAAATGGGTTGCTATTTTTTCGGCAGTTTTAAACTCCCTATTTCCTAATTCAGGATTTTGATGCAAATCACGTCTCCAGCTTACTACTTTAGACTCTAAAGAGGTAGCTTTTGTAGTGATTTTGTTTTTTAAGGCAGTGTTTTGAGCTTGTATCCCAATTGTAAATAACAGTAAAGCAGGTATTAAGTAATAGTTATTCATGGAGTGTAATGATTTAATGTAAACCGTTATGTGTAAATAATTTGGAACTTCAAAAATATAGTTCTTTTTCAAAAGTAAGGAATATTTTTGTTCTAGTTTGATTTACTTTAAGTTGTTTCCAATAAAAAAATCAGCCTGAATGGGTTTCAAACTAATTTTAGTTATTACAGAGGCTTTATAATTTTATTCTATTTTTATTTAGCGTCAGGTATAAAGTCAAGTGCTATAGAATTCATACAATATCTTTTTCCAGTTGGCTCTGGACCATCATCAAAAAGATGTCCTAAATGCCCGTCACATCTTCCACAAAGGGCTTCTATGCGTTCCATTCCTAATGAGTTGTCATTCTTATAAACCACACTGTTTTTATTGTCTTGTTCAAAAAAACTTGGCCAACCGCAATTGCTCGAAAATTTAGCGCCAGATCTAAATAATTTATTGCCACAAGCTGCGCAATAGTAGGTTCCTTTATCATCAGTGTTCCAATATTTACCTGTAAATGGCCTTTCGGTATCTGCATTACGAGTTACTTCGTAGACGTCTTCGGGTAAAACCTTTTTCCATTCGGCATCATTAACATTGAGTTTTTTTGTGTCAGTATTAGAATAATACGGATTTTCCTGTTTGTTGATTGAATTTTCCATTGCGATAGATTTTTTTGCACTGTCCTTTTTATTTGTCGTTTGTGCACAAGCAGTAAACATGAATAAGGGAAGTAAAAATAATAGACTCAAAAATGGTTTTGTTGTTCTCATAATTTTCTTTTTATACTACAAATGTAAAGCGCTTTTGATCCAAAAAATGTCGCTTACTTTGCAAATTAATAGTTATTTAAGTAAGTTTTAACTATCGTTATTTACGGGCAAAAAACAGTTTTGGATTTATAATTAACTAAATCTTAGCATTATTCAATCATTCGCATGTTTATAAGGTGTTTTTTGAAGCCTGCTTTCTCATACGCCTTAATAGCGGCAGTATTTTCGTTATATACATCCAGTCTAATTTCGACTATGTCTTGATGGTTACACCACTTTTTGAGCGCGTCAATAATTTTAGCATTTACTCCTTTTCCTCTGTGATTTTCCACGGTGTACATAAAACCTAAATAGGCGTAGTTCAAATGATTCAAATAAGGCTTTGCGGTCTCTATTCGCGCATATCCAGAGCCTATCAATTCTGAATCAATCACGGCAACCACCACCTCAATATGTGACGCTGAAATCATTTTTTCAATATCGTAATAATGTATTTTTTTTGCTTTTAAAGTAGGGTCAAAAGGACGTTCGGCAGCTATAATTCCTTGTTCAAATTCAAGTAGTTTTTCTAAATCGTTTGGATGTGCTTTCCGAATAGTTATTATTTCCATTTTGTTTTTTGTAATTTCTATTAAAAATACAAAAGAAACTTTGAATGTGAGGTGTAAATTTTATCTTAGACAATTTTAAAATAATTTAGCTTCAACAAAACGAAACAGAACGTTAAAGCCCCTGTCGCTAATAATCTTTTTTGTATTTTTGAACAGTAATAGATTTATATGTCAGAAGAAAACGTAATATTAGTTAACCAAAATGATGAGCAAATAGGATTGATGCCTAAGCTTGAAGCACATGAAAAAGCGGTTTTACATCGTGCTTTTTCAGTTTTTGTTTTAAATAGTAAAAATGAAATCATGTTGCAGCAACGTGCTCATCAAAAATATCACTCTCCTTTGCTTTGGACCAATACATGTTGCAGTCATCAGCGCGAGGGAGAAACAAATATTCAAGCAGGAAGCCGAAGATTATTTGAAGAAATGGGTTTTAGAACCGAACTCAAAGAACTTTTCCATTTTATATACAAAGCTCCTTTTGATAATGGCTTGACGGAACACGAGCTTGATCATGTCATGATTGGGTATTATGATGATGCTCCTGAGATAAATTTAGAAGAGGTAGAAAACTGGAAGTGGATGAAAATAGAGGCAGTTAAAGAAGACATGGAAGTGCATCCAGAATTGTATACTGTTTGGTTTAAGATTATCTTCGATGAATTTTATCATTTTCTAGAGGAACACAAAATATAGAATTGTAAAAAGCAGTTCAATTTAAATAAAATACTTTAGATTTCACAACTTTGAGGAATCTGATCCCGAAGCTTCGGGAATAAAATCTGAAATTATGAAAGTTACCATTTCACGAAAAGCCCATTTTAATGCGGCACATAGATTATACAGGAAAGATTGGACTTTTGAACAAAACGATGCTATTTTTGGGAAATGTAATAATCCAAATTTTCACGGACATAACTACGAACTTATAGTAAGTGTTACTGGCGAAATTGATCCGGAAACGGGTTATGTGATGGATGTGAAATTCTTGAGTGATATTATTAAGGAGGATGTTGAGAATCAATTTGATCACAAGAATTTAAATTTAGACGTACCAGAATTTCAGGATTTGAATCCAACAGCCGAAAATATTGTGGTGGTCATTTGGAATAAAATCAGAAAAAGAATTAAGTCAGAATTTGAATTAGAGGTAGTTCTTTATGAAACACCGCGAAATTTTGTAACCTACAGAGGAGAATGAAAGAACTAAAAGTTGGGGATGCCATTCCTCGTTTTACCGCAAAAGATACCGATGGAAATGATTTTGACAGTGTGAATATAGTTGGCCAAAAGCCACTTGTTATATATTTCTATCCTAAAGACAATACACCAGGTTGCACCGCTCAAGCCTGTAGTTTTAGAGATCAATATGAGGATTTCAAAGATTTGGGTGCTGAAGTAATTGGTATCAGCAGTGATAGCGTAGATTCTCATCAAAAATTCAGTAAGCGGTTTAAATTACCTTTTATACTTTTGTCTGATTCAGATAAAAAAATCAAAAATCTTTTTGGTGTCCCTGCAGGGATGTTTGGGTTATTGCCTGGACGAGTGACCTATGTAACTGACAAAAATGGAGTAATACAAATGATTTTTGATAGTGTGTTGGCAACAAAGCATATACC
Source organism: Flavobacterium glaciei (assembly GCF_003350545.1). GTDB lineage: Bacteria > Bacteroidota > Bacteroidia > Flavobacteriales > Flavobacteriaceae > Flavobacterium > Flavobacterium glaciei. The sequence goes on along the minus strand of NZ_QQBA01000001.1, from coordinate 215,956 downwards.
TAAAGCCCTTGAGTCCATTAAAAAAATTGTTTCATAATCGACAGATATGATCAATTATTGATTCCATTTCTCTAATTTATTTCATTTGTTAATTTATACTATGTTTGCTTTCCTTATTAAAGTAAATGTGTAAATTCTTATTGAAAAAAAATTGGTTTTGTATCTTTGACTTTCTAAAAAAACAACAACTGTATATGAAATTTTATCCTTTACAATTCGAACCCATTTTGAAAGAACGAATCTGGGGTGGTGAAAAACTAAAAACAGTACTGGATAAACCAATTACTTCACATATCACTGGTGAAAGCTGGGAGCTGTCTACGGTAGAAGGTGATGTGAGTATAGTTGCTAATGGGGAATGGAAAGGAAAGTTATTAACTGAAATTATCAATTCGTTTCCGGATGAAATTTTAGGAACGGCTGTTCATTTTCGTTTTGGCAAACAATTTCCGTTGCTTTTTAAGTATTTAGATGCTCGTGAAGACTTGTCTATACAGGTGCATCCTAATGATGAATTGGCTAAAAAACGTCATAATTCTTTTGGAAAAACTGAAATGTGGTACATCATGCAAGCGGATGATGACGCTAGAATTATAGTAGGTTTCAAAGAAAAGTCCAATGCGACTAACTATTTAGAAAATCTAAATAACAAAACATTACTTTCTATTTTGGATGATGTAAAAGTGAAATCAGGTGATGTTTTCTTTCTAGAAACAGGAACAGTTCACGCTATTGGTGCGGGATTAGTAGTTGCTGAGATTCAACAAACTTCGGATATTACCTATCGTCTCTATGATTTTGACAGGGTAGATGCTAGTGGTAATACAAGAGAATTACATGTTGATTTGGCTTTAGACGCCATCAATTACAATAAAGTAGAAACGAAGAAAGAGTACGCTAAGAACATAAATGTTTCAAACGAAATTGTTGACTGTCCTTATTTTACAACTAATTTTATTCCGTTAGACGGAAAAATTTCGGTTTCTAAATCTGAAAAAACCTTTACAGTTTATATGTGTACTGAAGGATCTTTTGAATTGGAATTTGATAATTCAAAATTGCAATATAAAAAAGGAGATACTGTTTTGATTCCTGCGGCAATGAATACATTCATTCTCATTGGAAAAGCTTCAATTTTAGAAATTTACATTTCATAGTCGGTAATAGAAAGATTATGTGTACTTTTGCAGACGCAAATTAAAATTCAAATATTAAAAAAATAAAAATGGCAAACGTTAAAAATTTAAAAAAAGACATCAACTACGTTTTAGGAGATATTATTGAAGCAGTTTACTTGTTCGAAATTTCTACAACAGGAAAACCAACAACTGAAACTAATGATTTAATTGATGAAGCTATCGCTGCTTTTGACGCTTTAATCACTAAAGTGAATGCAAAAAAGGTAGAAAATAAAAAAGCTCATTTCAAACAAATCAATGTTGAATTGGAACAAACTGCAAATCAATTGATTGCTAAAATCAACGAATTGTAGTCAAAAAAAAAGCGAAAAAAGTTTGAATTTGTTTTGGAAAATAGAAATTCAGACTTATATTTGCACCCGTAATGAGTCGCCAGCGTAGCTCAGTTGGCTAGAGCAGCTGATTTGTAATCAGCAGGTCGTGGGTTCGAGTCCCTCCGCCGGCTCTTTAATAAAACCACTTAACTTTTGTTAAGTGGTTTTTTGTTTTTGGTAAAATGAGAATTGATTCTGTTTTTATTGAATGTCGTAATTTTTTTGTTAATTTGGTATCTAACCTAAAAAAATAAATTATGGAAGAGCATTCAGTTATTGAGAATTTTGAAATGAAACTAAATGAGTCTGCAAAAGACTTTTTGAAAGAAACCGCAAAATGGGCATATTATTTATCAATTCTGGGTTATATAGGGATTGGTTTTATTGTTTTTGCTGCGTTATTTGCCGGGACGCTATTCTCTACTATGGGAAAAATGAATCCAGCAATGGGAATGATGGGGTCTTCTTTTGGAATGGTGATGGCAGTCGTGTATTTGCTTATTGCGGCACTTTATTTCTTTCCGGTATATTACTTGAACAAATTTGCTTCTAATGCCAAAGCAGCGTTTATTAACAACGATTCTGAAACTTTGAATACTTCTTTAAGATATTTAAAATCACACTACAAATTTATTGGGATTATGACTCTGGTAATTTTCTCTCTATACCTTTTAATGTTCGTAGGGATGATTATAGGCGGAATAGCTTTTAATAACGCTTAGCTTATTCATCAGGTAAAATACATTTTATTTGAATATTGAAAATCGATCTCTTATAAACCAAAAAACCATCTTGTTTGTCTCAAGATGGTTTTTGTTATTTTGTTATAAAAGGATTTGCCTATTTTTGATTTTTAACTTTAGTAATATATTCCGTAAGTTTTTTTCCGTACATTGATTTTGCTACTTTTGGCGACATTGATTTGTGAATTGTATCTAAGTATTTCACATTGATATCATAAATTTCGGATAAAGCAATATAAGGTGCTATTTCGAAGTCTCGATTGTTTAATGCGAAGTTAGTAGCAAACAAATATTTTCTTTTAATATTTGAATCCTGTTTTGCATTCAGGCTATCAACTGCCTTTGTGTTTTGATTTTTGATGGCAGTGAATTTTTTCTCAATCAACGAAAGATTCTCATCTGTGAAACGGGAATTGATTTTTTTATATTCTTCATATATTTCGTGATTTTTTGATCCTGTAATTTTAGCATCCATCAAATAACGATCTAAACTGGTTTCAATAGTTATATTTCCGGGTTCAGCGAAGAAAGGTATGTTATTGTCTAATGAATTACTTACGCCTCGGTCTAAGAATAAATACAGCATTTCAGGAGATTTTAGTTCCAGATTGCTTTCAAAAGAGGAACTACCATCTATGTTGACAGTGTCAATAGCTACTAGAGTAGTGTCAACAACTCTTTGAATATATAAAGTTCCTTTTTTTAATCCTTTGATGTTTCCTGCAATATGTAAATTAGTTTTAGATTCATTCTTGTTACAAGATGCTAATAGAATAAGAGTAACGAAGGCAATAATTGATTTTTTCATGTGAAGTTTAAAGTTTTTTTGAAACATGACCGCCTTGCATTAGTGATTTCTCCTATCCCGAAACTTCGGAATCAGAATTAAATCGTGACGATTTTTTAGTATTTATAATTTGGCGCAAAATAAAGAAAATTGTTGGAATGATTTTGCTAACGCATTCAAATTTTACAAAAAAAATCCCAATCTATTTCTAAATTGGGATTTCTTAAAATTATTTTTGAAGTTAGGCTTTAAACCAAGCTTCTTTCAACGCTTTTTTTGTTGCATCTGTTGCTCTTAGGCCTTCTTTTTCTTCGTAAGGGAATTTTACTATACCTTTTATTATTTGTTCTTTGCCATCACGTTTTATATTGATTGAGATAGCATCGTTTTCTTTCCAGTTTTGACTTTCAGCAATCATTTCATAAATATTATCTAATGAATACGGCTTGTTATTAATGGATACTATGATATCACCACCTTTTAAACCAAGAGTACTATAAAATACATTTAGTTCCATATTTGGTAACACTATGATTTCTTTTGTTTGTTGGTTTACGGTAATGTATGGCATTTGTCCTTTCAAGAATACATTTCCAGGAACTTTTTCAATTGATTTTGTAACACCAACTTTAGCTAGAAATACATCATAAGGAATTGGAGTTGCGCCAGAAACATAAGTCGTCAAAAAAGTACCCACTTCTGGATAGGTGAATGAGGTTATTTTTGCAAAAAGCTCATTATCATTAAATGGTTTTGATGCGCCATACTCATTAGATAATTTTTGCATCAAATCAAGAATTCCTCTTTCGCCATTACTTTTTTCTCTGATGATGATGTCTAAACACATTCCTATCAATGCTCCTTTTTCATATACGTTCAAGTATTGTGCTTTGTAAGGTTCAGTCAACACATTTGCACTCATGGTTGTAAAAGGCATTGTGTCATCCATTGCATTGGCATGTTCAATTTTTTCAGACATACGAGTATAAAATTCCTCTTCTGTAATTAATCCTTGATTAATCTGAAAAAGATTGGCAAAATATTCTGTCACCCCTTCGTACATCCATAAATGTTCTGACATTTTAGGTGTGTTGTAATCAAAAAAATGAATCTCTTTAGAATGGATTGTTAGAGGAGTTACGATGTGAAAAAATTCGTGTGAAACCACATCTTTCATTGATTTAACTAGCTCTGATTTAGGCATCATTTCCGGTAAAACCACTGTCGTTGCAGTAGGATGTTCTAATGCTCCAAAACCTTTTGCATCAGTAGGTGTCATGCTTGATAAATACAATAATACAGTGTATTTTTTTGTAGCATTTATTTTTCCTAAAAATGTTTTCTGAGCAATCATCATTGTTTTCATCTCAGGAGTAATGCTTTCGGCAGTTACTTTTCCGGTTGGAGAATACACGCCTATCAGGATTTCCATTCCATCTACTGTAAAAGTAGAGTAGTCTGGTTTAGCATACATAATAGGGTTTTCAACTAGTTCAGCGTATCTAGGAGTAGTAAATACGTCATTTGTAGCGCTTGCGTCTAGGTCTGTCATTGAGGTTGCGCCCCAAAGCGTTTCAGGATGTGAGATGCTTACGGTGTAGGCTAAATCTTTTTTGTCTTGAAAATAACCAACAAAACCATGCATGTTTAACATAAAATTTTTACCAGCATCTATGTTTGTTCCAGCAGGAGAAAAAATATCATTTTGACCAAAACCGCCACCTTTTTCAGTATCAAAAGTATCGTTTACCCAATATGTGATTTTTACCAATGATTTCGCGTTCTTAATATTCCAAGTGTTGTCATCAGATTTTGTAGTTGCAAGCAGGTTTCCTTTGCTATCAAAAGCTTTGAAATCTTCGATGTATTTTCCGTAATCATCAATGGAATAGGTTCCCGGAACAATTTTAGGAACGCTGTACGTTACTTCTTCAGTATTGATTTTTGGCGAGGTTATAGTTACCATTACCTTATCATCTTTTACATCGTTCAAATTGATGGCAACTTCTACTTGTTCTTTTGCAACAGCAGACACAGTTGGGCTTGCAGTTTTGCAGCTCCAAAGTATCGAAGCAAATGCCAGTGAATAAAGTATTCTTTTCATTATTGTTTGTTTTGTTTTTTTGTAATTAGTCTTCTCAGTTGTACAATTGTTACAGCTTAAAGTGATTTAATAAACGTTGTTATAGTGCTTGTTAATTTTGCAACTATTGGTAAATCGGGATTGGTATAGGATTTCATGTTTTCAGCGTCATCGCTTTTGATTTCTTTAAAAATATGATTCATATTTTCAATCAAAACTAGTTCAGCCTCTGGCTTAGCTTTTTTTAATAGTTCCGCTTCTTGAACTGAAACTTGTATGTCCTTTGTTCCGTTTACGATTAAAACCGGTATTTGCAATTTTGCAATTTCAATTTGAGGGTTGTATTTAATCCATGAAATCATGTAAGGCTGAATGCTTTCTCTAAAAAGGGAAGCTAACATCGGATTTTTTAATTCGAAAGTTTTTCCGCTTTTAAGGATATCGAGATTCTTTTGTGTTTCTTCTTTTAAAAACGGCGCTTGTTTGGTGATTTGTTCGACTAAAACGGCATCGATAGTTCTTCCGGCTCCTGCCAATGAAATGAAAGCATCTGCATTGCCATTTGCGGCTATCATTCCTATTAATGAACCTTCGCTGTGTCCGGTAATTATAATTTTGTTATACTTTTTTTGATTTTTAAAAAATAACAAAACAGATGTCGCATCAGTAATGAAATCATCAAAAGTTAGCGTTGCCTCATTCACCGTTCCGCTTTTCATTTGTGTAAAGATTCTTTTGTCATAGCTAAAAACGGCAATATCATTTTTTGTTAATTCTTCGGATAGGTATTTTAAAGAATTATTGGTTAACCCTTTTTGATTGCCATCTCTATCTGTGGGGCCTGAACCAGCAATAAGGATAACCAAATTAGTTTTTTTATTTTGTTTTAAAGGCGAATATAACGAGCCATTTAGCAAAGGATTTATGGCGATTTCTTCTTTATTAAAAGATTTAGTTGCTGTTTCTGTTTGAGTATGACCGAGTGTAGTAAACAAGATTAGGAATACTAATAGATATTTTTTCATTTTATTTTTCGTTTAATAAGTTCATTATCATCACAGGATTTTCAACTTCAATGATTAGTTTATGATAGTAGGAATCTTTGAGTTCGACAATAATTGCATTTTTTTTATTGCAAACATCCCAAAAATTGCGTTTTCCTTTTTTTATATACGTTCCAGCAGTGATAACCCAAGGTAATTGTGTGCCAGGCATTTTCCAACCAATCCAAAATGTAAATTCATCGTTGCTTTGATACGCTCTGATTATTTTATTTCTGGGTACTCTAATCTTATTTTCGAAAGCCCAAAATTTGTGACTGCCTAGAATATCAAAAATAAATTCGTCATCTTTTAATGTAACTGAAACCATAATCTAAGAAATATAGGGACTGTTTGAAAAAACAAAAACTCCCGAATTTCAGGAGTTTCATAGTTTAATCTAATTTGTTTTTTATATAATATTTGCCATCCAAGTCTTCATCAAAATCATCAATTTTAACGGGTTTTGGTTTTGGTTTATTTGCAGTTGCTTTCTTTTTCCACATTTCAAATTTTTCTGCAGGCATTTTCTTCTTCATGATTTCAAGAATCTCTTTTTCTGCCAGACCAAATTCTTTTTTTATGATTTCAAAAGGATTTTTTTCTTCTAAAGCCATTGTAACAAGTTTTTCTGTTTGCTCCCAGTTCAATTCTTTTCGGTTACTCTTTTTCATCACGTGAAAATTAATTCAAATAAGTTGTTAATGATTAATAAATTACATTTATAATTTGATATCAATATTAAGAAAAAAAATAATTAGATTTTCTCAAATGGACATTTTTTTTATTCTTTTTACTTGTTTTCTTTCAAAGGGGCTTTTTGAAAGGGTATTTTTAATAAATTTTTCAATTCATTGTGTTCTTCTGGATTTGGATGCGTGTCGATTCCGTAAATGATTTCTTCTTTTGGCAATGTCCTAAAAGTCCCAAAAAGGCGATCCCAAATTGAAAATATATTTCCGTAATTACTATCTGTATAAGGCAAAACATAATGATGGTGCACTTTATGCATGTCCGGAGAAACAATGAAATAACTAAGAAAAGTATCCACTTTTTTAGGAAGTGAAATGTTCGCATGATTGAATTGTGTGGCAACAACAGATAAGGTTTGATATAGAAAAACCAGCCACATGGGACTTCCTATGATTAAAACGCCCATTGCAGTAAATGTAAACCGAATCACACTTTCTCCCGGATGATGCCTATTTGCAGTTGTGGTGTCAATCCAAGTATCGGTGTGATGTATCAAGTGGAAACGCCATAAGAATTTAGTTTTATGTTCTACTAAATGTACTAAATATGCGCCAATCAAATCCAATAGAAGTAATCCGACTAAAGCGTAAAGCCACAGAGACATTTCTGGCAACCATTGCAGTATTCCAAAATTATTGGTAATTGTCCAATCAGCTGTTTTTAATAAAATAAAAGCCAAGCAAAAGTTGACAACAATTGTGGTAAACGTCATGAAAATATTGATGCCTGCATGATGCCATTTTTTATAAGTAAAGTTAAAGAGTGGAAAAGCATTTTCTAATAACCAAAAAAAAGTGATTCCACCCACCAGAATTAAGCTTCGGTGTGAAGATGGAATTGTAGAAAAATAAGCAATAATAGCATCCATGATTTGAGTATTTATTCCAAATCTAATAAATTTTTTAGAAAATATCTATTTGATTACCCGAAAAGTAAGATTTACTCTTGGGTCAATGGGTTTTGCAGTTTTTGGAATTTGATGTTTCCAGAAATGTTGCGTGCTTCCTTTCATTAGCAGTAAACTTCCGTGTTCTAGAACGATGCTTTTTTTCAGGTCTTTGTTCAAATTATGTTTCAATTGAAAAGTGCGCTCGGCGCCAAAACTCAACGAGGCAATCACAGGATTTGTTCCTAATTCTTTTTCGTTATCGGCGTGCCAGCCGTTGCTGTCTTTTCCATCGCGATACTGATTCAGTAATACGGTTGTAAAAATGGTATCCGAAACCTTTTCGATTTTCGTTTTTAGCTTTTGCAAAAGCAAATTCCAAGGATGAGGTTGCATGGTTATATTCGAGTACGAATAGGGTTTTCCTTCGTTTCCAAACAAAGCCGTTAAGCGAGGTTGTGGATGAATTTTTCCGTACACCCGAATTTCATCGTGTTGCCAAGGGATTTTTTTTATCAATTCAGTAAATATAATATCGGCCTGCTCTTTGTCAAAAAACTGAGGATAATAGATGATTTCAGCGTCTGGCAAATCAAGAAATAAGGGTTCTGATGTGGATTCGAAAAGTGATTTCACTGGATTATGTGTATTGGTACGCCCAGAAAATGAGAACTAATTGTAAAGGCATTCGCAAAAGTAAAACCCATTTTGGCAAACCCATTCTCGCTTTTTCATCGAAATACATATACAAATGTGTTGGGAAAATAGCAATCAGTAAAGCGATTACTCCCCATGCAGCATAGCTTGAAAGGACTGGAATACACAATCCGATTCCCAAAATTATTTCTGCTAAACCACTAATCTGGTTTAGTAATTTGGGATTCGGGAAATAAGGAGGAATGATTTTCAGGTACAATCTCGGGTTTCTGAAATGGTTTAATCCAGCAATAAAGTACACAAAAGCCATCAGATATAAATGCCAAGGTAAATTCATAATAAAGTTATTTATCACGAATTTATAAAAATTTAAATGAAATTAGCACAAATGTTTTAAATAGAAATTAAGCTTTTTTCTTAAAATTCACATTCATAATCACAATAGCCAAGATGATTAAAACAATTCCAACCCATTGAAGCAGAATTACTTTTTCGTTCAAAAGAAAATACGCCATTAGTACTGATACGGGAAGTTCCAGTGCCGAAACAATACTTCCCAGACCAATTCCTGTTAAAGGAAAACCTGCGTTTAAAAGCATTGGCGGAATAATAGTTCCAAATAGAGAAAGTATAATTCCCCATTTGAGGAAAATACTAAAATTAAAATCTTTTGCCGTAGAAAAAACTCCTAATGCATCAGCTATTGCTGGAAATTGATTTGGAATTATTTGTGTAATTAGTGCGAAAATTAAAACCATTATTCCGCCACCAAAAAGCATGTAAAGACTTCTTTGCGCCGATGAAATTTCGGTTGCAATTCTATTTGCAGTAAACATGGTTGTGGTAAATGAAGTTGCTGCTAATAATCCAAAAAAGATTCCTAATGGATTTAATTTCACATCAGAATTTAGTAAGTTAGTTGCTAAAACAGTACCAAATAAAACAATAATTACAGATATTGTTTTAACTTTAGAAGGTGCTTTTTTCTCTAAAAACCATTCTAATAGAACGCCAATCCAAACTGTTTGCATTAAAAGAACAATAGCAATTGAAACAGGAATGTCGAATTTTACCGCTAAATAATAAAAAACGCTCGTTAGTCCAGTGGAAGTTCCAGCAAGCATTAATTGTGATTTGTTTTTTTTAGATGCTTTAACCGCTGTATTGTTGTTGCGGTTTCTTTGAAATGCATTTATTAATAAAATTCCAATAATTCCAAAAACAAATTGTGAAACAGTTACTTCTGCAGTTGTATAATTTTCATCATAAGCCATTCTTACAAAAGTAGCCAGCATCCCATAACTTGTTGCGCCAAGACCTACAAGAAAAACTCCTTTTAATACACTATTCTTTATCATTTTTTCAATTTTAAAAAGCGGGCAAAGATAGGGTTTAGTTATTAGTTATGTATTATAAATTGTAAGTTAAGATTTGAGTTCCAAAAATGAAGAAGCCAAGTTATAAATTGGCGATTTTTATTTCATTTCTTTTTCGATTAAATCGCTCAAATGCAGTCGCAAGGCATTTACGGAAATACTAATTTCCCAAAACGATAAGCCTAACGAAATTAATAACCCCAATAAACTCATTCCAAAAAGATAAATTCCAGCTGTGTGTTGTTCTAAGAATAATAACAACATCGAGAAAACGGATAAAAACAAACTTAAAACGCCAGCCATTTGCATGTTGCGGATTAGCGTTAGGCGTAAGTTCAGATTTTTGATTTCCAATAAAATTGTGTCGTTTTGTTTTTCTTTATACGTTTTTTTTAATCCTCTTACGATTGTAGCGATAGTCAAAAAGCGATTGGTATACGCCAATAAAATCAGAGAGGTTGCACCAAAAAGTAATGCGGGAGTTTCTATTTGTAAAATCATTTTTGATTTAGTTTAGGAATTGCAGTTGAAAATTAGCTGCAAAGTTCGTTATTCTGTATTGAAATCAGTCTGAAAGTCTTGTGAAATATGACAATTTTCCAAAATCAGTTCATTTTTTAGTAACGTTTCGAATTATAGTGCTACTAAAGGAGTAACACAAATAGAAATGATGAAAAAGAATTATTTATTGAGTATGTTTTTTTTAGGAGCAGTATTTACTCTTTCGGCACAGGAAGAGCCAAAAAAGGCTGTAGAATTGAATGAAGTTGCCATTGTAAAAACAAAAAAAGCAATCGAACAAAAAGCGGATAGAACCATATTTGATTTTTCCAATCAGCCCAGTTTGAATTCAGGCTCCGTATTAGAAGGGATAAAAAAACTGCCAGGACTTATAGCTTCTGATGTTGCTGGGATGATGTATCAGGGTAAACAGTTGGATGTTTTTATGGACGGAAGACCGCTTAATATTACTTCAAATGAATTGAATTCTTTTTTGGAAGGAATGCCTGCGAATGCCATTGAAAAAATTGAAATCATCACGCAACCAGGAGCAGAGTTTCCAGCTACTTCCGGTGGTGCCATTATGAATATCATTACGAACAAAAATGCTAAAAATTATTTAAGCGCTACGTATACCAATAGCACTAATATTACGAGTTACGATCATTTGCGATGGAGAATCAATAATAGTCTGTTGTTGAGCGCTAAGAATAAATATTTTGGATGGCAATTGAATGTTGGGCAAAATTACAGAGAATCTGCAGTGTGGACTTCGCTGACTAAAAACGAAAATAATACGACTTCGTTACTTTCTACTACTGAGGCGGATCGTTTCGGACGTACTAATTTTGCTAAATCCGCACTAACGTTTGATATTGGCAACGACCGATTGTTATTTAACTACGATGTGAATTATAGCAACAATAATAGCAATACATTAGGAAATGGTCCTAGTTTTAGTACCAATGACGATTCCTATACGGATGCTTTACGTCAGGATTTTGTAGTTACTTTTCAAAAGAAGTTTGAGGATAAATCTAAAAAATTAGATTTCAAATTCAATTACAACAGCAACCAAAATGATTTTATACTGAATTCCAGAAATAATAATGCTACAATTTTAGATAATGCTTCGACGCAGCGGTTGTACAATGCTAAAGTTGATTACTCACAGCCCATTGCATTTTCTGATGAAGGGAAAATAAGCTTTGGTGGTTTGTATGAAGCGCTTCTTTTTGAAACCCAAAACATGGAAATTGTGAACTTGGATTATCAACGAAAAACGGCAGCAGCTTATGGAGAGTTACAAACAAAATTTGATAAGTTTAATTTTATTGTGGGCGGTAGAGCCGAGGATTACAACATTACCGGAAAAACTAATACTGCTGATTTAATTCCGTTTAAACAATTCCGTTTTTTTCCGAATGCCAGTGCTCAATATAATTTTAGTAATTCGGTTTATTTTAATGTGAATTACAACAAGAAAATAAGTTTACCTAGTACTACTGCTTTAAATCCAAACAATACCAATTATCAGAATCCAAATATAGATTATTCGGGAAACCCAAATTTGCAGCCTACTATTTTTGATAATTATGAAGCTAAACTGAGTGCTTTCGACTATGCTTTTATTGGATACAATGTAAGTTCTGCACAAAATCAGGTAATCAATAGAGTGTTGCTAACAAATGATGTAGTTGTAAATACTAATATAAACGTACCGCAAATCAAAATTCATAACTTTAATGTGGGAATGCCAATTCCGTATATGTTGTTTACAGAAGGACTTAAGGAAACCTTAAAAATGAATATTAATCCGGACAAAATGAACTTTTTATATGTGTACACAGCATATCAGTTCCATCAAATTCCTGAAATTACGACTAATGGTTTCTGGATGTTTAATTTGATGTCTCAAATTGTGTTGCCTAAGGATATCAAATTTGTAGCTAACTTTAATTACATTATGTCTAAGGGGAATTATTTTTATTTCATCGCTGAAAAGCCTTTCAACAATACGCTTGATTTAACATTTTCTAAAAAATTTTTCAAAGATCAATTGTCCGTTTCCATAAGTGCAGACGATATTCTTAATTCGAACCGATTTGTGTTCAGCTCCGTTGGTACACCTTTGTTATTAGCAAATAAAAACGATACGCGTCGTTTTGGGTTTAGTATAAATTACAAAATTCCAACCAAAAACAAACTAGCAAAAGAAGATCCTAATTTATTAAACAAAGAGAAAAAAGAAGAAGGAAATATCTTGAATCAATAACGAAATTTATTAGTTTTTGTACAATTTTAATACATAAAAAACCTGCAAGTTTATACTTGCAGGTTTAATTTATAGTTATTTATTCTTGAAAAAGTTCACGAGCGGGACGCCCCCGTTAGATGAGCGTGCATAGCCACTAATTCAAGATTTTTAAAAATATTCAACAATAAAAAAATAAAATAATGATCATGTTATTATAAAAAATAGTCCAAGGTATACGTTATTTAAATTTTTAGACAAGTCTTTTTTAATTATTAGTCGGTACAAAATCCAACCTATAAAAGCGATTACTTAACCTATTGCCATTACAATTCTTGACATAATTTATTTGTTTTAGAATGATGTGATTAATTCCTGCGTATCCGTATTAGAATTCTTGAGAATGTTCACGAGCGGGACGTTTGCGCTAGCTGGGTATTTACTTTTGCAGTACAATTTGCAAGCTATTTTCCATCAACCCATTTTAAAGGTTAAGGGAAATATTCCTATGCTTCTTTCTTAAATTTTTCGAATAATTTTCTGCAAAGAAATATTGTTTTGAACACTTTCTTCAAAGTTTGAAATTGTAAAAATTAAATTGTAAAAATCTCGATATGGTGTAACTTGTTTAATTTGCAGATTGCCCCAATTGAACATTGTTGGCTTTTCAAGCCCAACAATCCCTTATCTGTTGCCAGGAGTTTTTTAATTTTCTTCTTTTGGTTTGTACAGGATAATTATTTGAAGTAGTATCGCCATTATAACCAAGAAGATAATTTCTACTTGTGTAAAAAAGTTGATGGTGTCTTTGGCTTTGTTGCTTATAAAAACTTGTCTCCTACCTTCATCTAATTGAATTTTGGATAGTTCATGTAAATTTTTGTTTATCTTTTCAAAGCTATTAATAACTGCTGCGTCTGTTATATCAGTATTCGGCCTTTCTTTTTGTTTGAGAGAATTAAGTTCTTCTTGAAGCTGGTTGAATACAAATTTCTCTTTTTCAGTAAATTTAGTAAGGCTGTACTTTTCTATTAGTTGGTTTAGTACCTGATTGTGTTTGTTATTTTTGTTTTCAAGAAATAGAGTGTCTAAAGTCAGAACAGCAATTTGCTTTTCCTGAATTATCCTTGATATTTCAAACAAAAGATCGCTTGCAACGATCCTGTCCTCATACATAGTCGTCACAGAGTAACTCAGTCGGTTGAAGTTTTCTCTGTCAATCAAGTTAGTTATGAGTACAATAAAGAAGACCAAAAGAATGCTTGCAACCCAACGAATTTTAGCAAAAATTTTCATATTATTTATTTTAATGGTAAAGAGACCATTGAGTGCGTTTCAATGAAATAATACCTTTTGATTTAACGGTCCTAATTATTCACAACGTCAGTTTGTCTCAAAACCGCCTTTTTTTATTTCAGCATAAATATAGTCGATTTAAACTACAAAAAAACAAATTACTCTAAAGATTAGTTTACTGTGATGACCAAAAAAACATTACTTTAAATCGCCTTAAACCTAGTTGACATTAATCCAAAAAAAAGGTTCAGTTGCCTCTTAAAATTCATTACAAAATTTTTTGTAACCAGATTTTATTATTACAACAAATATATCACGCAATCGAGCTTCTGAGGAAGCACAGTCATTATTTCATGATGATTAAAAAGATTCAACAATAAAAAAATAAAATAATGCCCATGTTATTATAAAAAATAGTCCAAGGTATACGTTATTTAAATTTTTATGCAAGTCTTTTTTAATTATTAGTCGGTACAAAATCCAACCTATAAAAGCGATTACTTAACCTATTGCCATTACAATTCTTGACATAATTTATTTGTTTTAGAATGATGTGATTAATTCCTGCGTATCTTGTAT
>NZ_QQBA01000001.1:0-201396 GCF_003350545.1 Flavobacterium glaciei | reverse complement strand
AATCCAACCTATAAAAGCGATTACTTAACCTATTGCCATTACAATTCTTGACATAATTTATTTGTTTTAGAATGATGTGATTAATTCCTGCGTATCTGTATTAGAATTGATGTTTACTCTTAAGAATGTTCACGAGCTTGGCTTACAAATTTTTAATAGTCTCTATAAGTTTTTCTTTAGTAATTGGTTTAATGATGAAGTCAGATACTACACTGATTGCTTTCGCTTTTTTAATATCATCTGGCGAAATGGATGAGCTACAGATATAAATGGTAATTTTTTTTCCTAATTTCGGAGAAATTAATATGTATTCTTCTAGAAACTTCCATCCATCCATTATTGGCATTGAAAGGTCGAGAAAAATAATTTCAGGCAGAGTATCAGGATTATCTATATTTTTTTTTAAAAAATTTAAAGCGTCCAAACCATTGCCAAACACTTGTATGAGATTAACTAGACTTGTAGCTTCAATGGTTTTTTTGGTTAAGAAAACAAAAATTTCATCGTCATCAACAAGTGTAAGGTTATTTACTGTTTTCATATATTTTGATTTATAAATTCAACAAAAAATGTGCAGCCTTTATCCGGAGCGCTTTCTGCCCAAATTTTTCCACCCATTGCCTCCATCTGTGTTTTGGTCATGAACAATCCGAATCCTTTGGCATCAGGGTGTTTATGAAATGTTTTTCTAATTTTAAAAAGTTTGTCTTTAGCATAATTCATGTCAATACCTAAACCATTATCGGAAATCGATAGAACGATGCCACTGCTTGTTTTTTCGGTTTTAATTTTAATCACTGGCTTCCTGTCGGGCGATTTATATTTGAGCGAGTTGCTTATTAAATTTGTAAAAATGCTATCAATATATTTTTTCGGGAAATAAATTATGGGAGCATCATTAAAATTTATTTCTATTTCTGCCTCATATAATTTAATTTGGCTTTGAAACCCTTGAAGATTTTCGTTCAGGCAATCTGTTAGAATTATCTTATCTGATTTTATTTCAAAGTCTTGTCGCACTTGAACAGATTCTACCAGTTCATTAAATACTTCATTCAAATGGTTTACAACAGGTTTTATTTTGGTTAGCAATTCTTTTCGTTCTGCTTTATCATTGCTTTGTTCAAGATAATCAACCAGCATACCAATATTGACCATGGGCGCTCTTAAATTATGAGAAACAATGTTGCAGAAATCAACAAGCTGTGTGTTTTTAAATTCTAATATTCTGGTATAATCATTTAATTTTTGTTCTGCTATTTTTCGCTGTTCGAACTCCGCATTAAACTCTTTACCAGTTTTTAATCCCACAATTTGAGGCCATAATTTAAACAGCGCATAGACTGTAAACCAAGATACAATGCCAGTAAGCAATTTAATCAAACCAGCAAACCGGTATGCTGGCCACCAAAACATGCTAGCGTCTAGTAAATGTGTAAGTCCGCATAATAGGATGAATGCTCCGAACAAGTAAAACACAAGTGGAAAAGGAATTCCTTTTCTTTTAGTGATAAGAACGATCAGAAAAAATGGGATGATCATGTATGCTGCCCACACCATCAAATCTGAAACGATGTAAAGCCATCCATGAAAATCTGTCCAACGTCCGCAATACCATCTAGGAGGCCAGCTTTCCGTACCAAATAACTTTGAGAAAAATTCAACTATTTGGTCCCATAAAATCATTTGGTTTGTTTTCATTTTTTTTTGTTTATTAAAGTGTCCGCTATTACTGTCGTTTTTAAGCATTGCCTAAACCGTATACAGCTCACCTTAAGTTGCTGTTTGTAAACCGACTAAAACAAAAATACTGAATTTTTTAAAAAGATGGTCTAGCGCTAAGAATATTATTTTCAATGGAATAGGAATTAATAATCGCAGGCCTAACGTTTAGTCAATTTGTGTCAGTTGCTGTTTAAAAAAGACTGACCTCTCGATTAATCACTAAAATATACAAAAATGCAAGAAAGACCGAATTGTGCCCAAAACAACAATCTTGCCAATCATAACCCCACTCCACGAAGTCTTCCTTTTTAGAACATAATGTTATTAAAACTATTTGCCGTGCGAATGTCTCTAACTTCGCACTCTGAATATTGAAGTTCCATTTCATCACATTCATTTCTCAAATATATTAAAATAATCTTACAAATTGTGTTCTTAAAAAACGACTTTGTAAAAATTATCTGTTTCAAATAGCCCCGATAGAAGTGAAAATCCTTTGCTGTGGCGGTAGCCAAAAGCAAAGATTGTAGCGCATAGCGGGAGTGCATGCCTACTGAAAAATGGCTGATCTGCTCCAAAAAAAACCTGCAAGTCCCGATACTTCGGGGTCGCTTGCAGGTTTACTCTAATAGTCTAACGATCTAAAAGTCTAATGATCTTATTTAATCATTTCAAAACTTCTTTTTACGAAAGCCGTTAATGCTTCTCCTTTTAATAGGTTTTGGGATAACTTCGCTAAGTCAAGTGCTTGTTTTACCAAACTCTCCTGAGCGTCTTTGTCTTTGTTGTTCAAGATGCTTGTTGCCAATTCAGAGTTAGTGTTTACCACTAAATTGTACATTTCCGGCATATTTCCCATTCCGAACATTCCACCACCGCCTGACTGACTCATTTCTTTCATTCTACGCATAAATTCCGGCTGCGTGATGATAAATGGCGAAGCATTACTGTCTAAAGCTTCCAGTTGAACGGAATACGTTTGTTTAGGAACAATAGCTTCTAAAACGGTTTTTAAGTTAGTTTGCTCTTCCTCAGATAATTTAGAAATAGTCGTTTCCTCTTTCTTGATTAAATTATCAATATGGTCTGAATCGACACGTACGAAAGTCATGTTGCTGTTATCGCCTTCAATTTTTTGAATTAAATGCGAGATAATTGGAGAATCCAGCAATAAAACTTCATAACCTTTGTCTTTTGCAATTTCGATATACGAGTGTTGTGCTTCTTTGTTTCCAGCGTATAAAACCACTAATTTCCCGTCTTTGTCCGTTTGATTAGCAGCAAGATTTTCTTTTATCTCTTCTAATGTGTAAAATTTGCCATCAACTGTTGGGTACAAAACAAACGCACCTGCTTTTTCGTAGAATTTATCTTCAGAAAGCATTCCGTACTCTAAAACGATTTTGATGTCGTTCCATTTTTGTTCAAAATCTTCACGGTTTTCAGTGAATAACGATTTTAATTTATCCGCAACTTTACGCGTGATGTAATTCGAGATTTTCTTCACTGCAGCATCGGCTTGCAATCCAGAACGAGAAACGTTCAATGGAATATCTGGTGAATCTACAACACCTTTCAGCATCATTAAAAACTCAGGAACAATTCCTTCTACATTATCTGTTACGTACACTTGATTTTGGTACAATTGGATTTTGTCTTTCTGAATTTGTAAGTCGGAACCTAATTTTGGGAAGTACAAAATACCGGTTAAGTTGAACGGATAATCTACATTTAAATGAATGTGGAATAACGGTTCTTCAAACTGCATTGGGTACAATTCATGGTAGAAATTCTTGTAATCTTCCGCAGATAATTCTGTTGGTTGTTTGGTCCAAGCCGGATTTGGGTTGTTGATGATGTTGTCTACTTCAACTTCCGTAAAAGTTTTGTCTTTATCTTCTTCAGCAACTTCTTCGCCATTTTTTTGCTCTATTTTCTCAGTTTTAGTTCCAAATTTAATCGGAATAGGCATGAACTTATTGTACTTATTCAACAGTTCTTTTATTTTGTATTCTTCCAAGAATTCCAAAGAATCTTCGGCGATATGCAAAATGATTTCTGTACCACGAGAAGTTTTGTCAGCTGGTTCTAATGTAAATTCTGGGCTTCCGTCACAAGTCCAGTGTGCAGCTGGTTCGTCTTTGAACGATTTAGTGATGATTTCCACTTTTTCGGCAACCATAAAAGCAGAATAGAAACCAAGACCAAAGTGTCCAATAATTCCAGAATCTTTAGCAGAATCTTTATATTTGTCTAAAAATTCTTCAGCTCCAGAAAACGCTACTTGATTGATGTATTTTTCCACTTCATCAGCTGTCATTCCCAGACCTTGATCGATGATGTGTAGTTTTTTGCCTTCTTTATCAATTTTTACCTCGATAATTGGGTTTCCGTATTCTACTTTGGCTTCGCCAATGCTGGTTAAATGCTTTAATTTAAGTGTTGCATCTGTTCCATTCGAAATCAATTCACGCAAGAAAATTTCGTGATCGCTGTATAAGAATTTCTTGATTAAGGGAAAGATGTTTTCTACCGAAACATTAATTTTACCTGTTGTCATATTATGAATTTTTTAGTTTATTTTGATGGTACTATTTCTTTCAAATGTAATACCAATTATAATAGAAGTGACAAATTGTCGCAAGTGTTAATTATGATACAAAATAATTTAATTCTGAAACAAACGTGTTTATTTGATTTGTATATTTGTGTAAGTATTAATTCATTAAAATTTTAGAAAATGAGAAAAATAATTTTACTATGCACGTTAGCTGTATTAGTTTTTGCATGTAAGTCAAAATCAGTAACAGGTACAAATACAAACAATAAAGTTCAAGTAGCAATGAAAGGTGATTGGACTATTAGTTCGGTAACTTATCCAGGGTCGCAATACATTAAAGTAAATTCTTTTGACCTTGCAGATTCACAATGTTTTGTAGGAAGCACATGGAAATTAGTTTCAAATAACAATAAAGGGAATATGGCGTTAACTAGCGCGGACTGTACTTCATTTAGTTCACCAATTACTTGGTTTGTAAACAAAGAAGGTCAGTTTGTTTTAAAGGTGCTTAATGCTGGAGAAAAAGCGAGAAAAATAAGAGATGGATATGTGTTAAATGTAGCCAATCAAACTGAAACTTCTTTTCAATTAGTTGATAAAGGGATTGTAGAAGGAAAAACAATCGATGTGGTGTACCAGTTTCAAAAAGTTAATTAATAAATAAAAATACAGATATGAAAAAGATTTCAATAGTTGCAATAGCAGCAATAATGGTTATGGGTTCAATGTTTACTAGTTGTGAGGCTATAAAAAACACAAATAATACTCAAAAAGGTGCCGGTATAGGTGCAGTTGCAGGTGCTGTACTAGGTGGTGTTCTAGGGAACAATCTAGGTAAAGGTGGTAATGGTGCCATGGGTGCAGTATTAGGTGGAGTAGTTGGTGGAGTTGCCGGTGGAGTTATTGGTAACAAAATGGACAAACAAGCAAGAGAAATTGATGCTGTTCTTCCAGGAGCTGAAGTAGTTCGTGTTGGAGAAGGTATTAAATTAGTTCTAAATGAAAATGCAGTACGTTTTGATACAAACAAATCATCTTTAACAGCTGCTGCTAAAGCAAATTTAGATAAATTAGTTCCAGTTTTTGCGGAATATCCAGATACGAATATTACTATTTACGGATATACAGACAGTACTGGTCCAGCAGATTATAACTTAAAACTTTCAGGAGAAAGAGCTGCATCTGTTAGAAATTATTTGAATAGCAGAGGAGTTTCTTCTACTAGATTTCAAGTTACTGGTTTAGGAATTGCAGACCCAATTGCTTCTAATGAAACAGTTGAAGGTAGAAGCCAAAACCGTCGTGTTGAATTTGCTATTACTGCAAATGAAAAAATGATTAAGGACGCAGAAGCTGAAGTTAAAAACTAAGCAAAAATACTATAAAAACAAAGGCTGTTTCGTCAAGAAGCAGCCTTTTTTTTGTACCAAAATTTGAATTAAACATTGTAAATTTGCAGTTTTAAATAAAGATGATGCTAGAGATAAAAGATATTTGCTTTACTTACACTGAAACTCCCGTAATTGAGAATGTAAGTTTTACAATTGCCAAAGGTCAAAATACCGCTATTATTGGCGAAAGCGGTTGCGGAAAGAGTACGTTGCTAAAACTAATATATGGATTATATGATCTAAATAACGGAGCCATAACCTATAATAATAAATCTATATTAGGTCCCAAATACAATCTGGTTCCTGGAGAAGATTACATCAAATATTTAGCTCAGGATTTTGATTTGATGCCGTATATCACCGTTGAAGAAAATGTAGGCAAGTTCTTATCGAATATGTATCCGGAGCAAAAGAAAGTTCGTGTTCAGGAATTATTAGATATGGTCGAAATGAGCGCTTTCGCAAAAGTAAAAGCGAAATTCCTAAGTGGTGGACAGCAACAAAGAGTGGCGCTGGCCAGGGTTTTAGCTTTGGAACCAGAAATTATTTTGCTCGACGAACCATTCAGCCAAATTGATTCTTTCCGAAAGAATTCGCTGCGCCGCAATTTATTCAGATATTTAAAAGACAAAGAAGTAACCTGTATTATCGCCACACATGACAGTACTGATGCGTTGTCTTTCTCAGATGAAACAATTGTCATTCAAAACGGAAAAGTAGTGGCAAAAGGAGATTCTAAATCCTTGTATGAAAATCCGGCTAATAAATACATTGCGTCTCTTTTTGGGGAAGTAAACGAATTGAAATTATCGCAATTAATAGATTTGGAGGACGATGAAGATGCGAATCTTTTATTGTACCCACACCAATTAAAAGTGGTAGACAACGCCTTGATGAAAGCAGTTGTCAAGCAATGTTATTTTAAAGGGAGTCATTATTTAGTTAAAGCAGCCTTTGAACGAAGAGCAATTTTCTTTGAACATGATTCAGAATTAGAACTCAATCAGGAAGTGTTCTTGATGTTATCGTAAAAATAGAAAACCCCAAAATCATATCGATTTCGGGGTTTTACTTTAAGGTCAAGTTGGAATTAATTCTTCAAATATTTTTCTAAGAACTGATCTTGTTCCCAAAGTAAATGTAAAATGTTCTCTTTGGCAGCATAACCATGACTTTCTTTAGGTAAAATCACCATTCTCGCCGGAGCGCCTAAACCTTTCAAAGCCTGAAAATAACGTTCGGTTTGTAAAGTAAATGTTCCTGGATTGTTATCGGCTTCACCGTGTACTAAAAGCATTGGCGTTTTCATTTTGTCCGCATTCATGAACGGCGACATCGTATTGTATACTTCAGGAGTTTCCCAATAGTTACGTTGTTCCATCTGAAAACCAAATGGAGTCAACGTTCTGTTGTATGCGCCACTTCTAGCAATTCCGCAAGCAAAAAGATTAGAATGTGTCAATAAATTTGCGGTCATAAAGGCACCATACGAGTGACCACCAACGGCTACTTTTTTTCTGTTGATGTATCCCAGAGCATCTACGGCATTAATCGCTGCTTCTGCATTGTCAACAAGTTGTGTGATGAAATTATCATTAGGCTCCGTTGTCCCTTCACCAATGATAGGGAAAGCCGCATCATCAAGAACTACATATCCTTTTGTTACCCAATATACAAAAGAACCATAACTAGGAAACGTGAACTCATTTGGGTTTTGTGTGCTTTGTCCTGCTGAATTTTTGTCTTTGTATTCTGCTGGATAGGCCCAAATCAACAATGGCATTTTCTCTTTCTTAGCCTTGTCATAACCAACAGGTAAATACAACGTTCCGGATAGTTCGACACCATCTTTACGCTTGTATTTAATTACTTCCTTACTCACATTTTTGATACTCTCAAAAGGATTTTGGAATGCTGTAATAGGTGTCAGTTTGTTTTTTTGTTTGATATTTCTAAGGTAATAATTAGGATATTCATTTTTAGACTGGATTTGGACTAAAACAGTTCCTGTTTTGAAATCTTCAATCTCCAAAATATCTTCCTTTTTGTCAGTGTATGCTGAGGTGTACAAACGTTTTGCTTGTGCTGTTTTCAAATTAAATTCACTGATGAAAGGGAATTGACCGTCTTTTGTAAATCCGTTTCCTATAAGATACGCATTGTCATTTTCGATAGCTAAAACATACCTATTGTATTGGTTTTTTCTGGTTTCAAAATTTCCTGGGTCCGCATATACATCTTGAGAATTTCTATCAAAAATTACTTTTGGAGCCTGACTTGGATTCGATGGATTGATGATGTACGTTTTAGTGTTACGAGTATCATACCATTCATCTGAAATTATTGCAGTATTGTCATTTCCCCAAATAATTCGGTCATAACGTTGCGGTGTTTTTACTAATGAAGTAGGTGCTGCATTAAATGGTGCGTTCCAAAGAAAAACTTCATCTCTGAATTCCACTTTATTTGCAGGATCACCACCGTCTAAAGCTTCAGCATACGCTAAAGTTGCCGGTTTGTCTGCTCTCCAGCTCATGTTTCTTTTTCCTTTTCGAACGGCCATAAATCCTTTAGGGATAATTTCAGTCAGCGGTACTTCATTGACTACTTTTACTTCGTTTCCGGATTTATCATAAACCACAGATTTTGATGGAAAACGACTCAACGGAACGATGTATGAAAAGGGTTTTTGAATCGTAGTCAGCATCAAATAATTTCCATCAGGGGAGAAGCTTTCTCCGGCATACATATCCGCTTTCTTGAACAAAGTTGCTGTGCCGTTCAAGTTTACTTTGTACAATTCAGAAGTCATGATGTTCTCAAAATTGATTTCATCATTCTTGTTTTTCAACATATCTGGATACGTTCTGTTTTGGGATTTTGCACCATCGGCATTCGAAATTATAGGACCAGTTGGCAAGTCTTTTTTAGCATCTAAAAGTGCTGCTCTGTTTTTTGGTAACATTTTTACCAAGATAGTTTCGTTATCATTCATCCAGCTGAACGGACTTCCAATATTAGCATTCACAGTCGCTTCTGTTAATCTGGTGGCTTTCGCCGAAGCAACATCGATAACCCAAAGTTCAACACCTGTTGCTGAGGTGTGGGAAAATGATATTTTTTTATCATTTGGTGACCAAGAGATAGTACTGATACGAGGATTCGCCGGCAAACCTGTAACCTGAACTTCGTTTTTGTCTTTTATTTTACGTAATTTCAGGTTGTTTACATACGTTACTGTACTGGAAATGTTTGTTATTGGATTTATTCGCAATCCGCCCAAACGCAATTCGTCTTGGTTTAAATCGTCTAGTGATTTATATGTATTTCTATAAGTCAACAGCATGTATTCTTTTTTAGTATCCATTGATACCGAAGGCGCTCTTTCATAATCCGCTAAATCTAAAATAGATTGAGCTGGTTTTTGATAGGTTAAGTTTTCTTGTGCAAAAGTGGTTAGGCTTAGTCCAAGAAATAAAAAAAATGGGATTTTTAACTTCATAATTTGAATGATTTTAAATTAGCGTAGGTATTATCAATAATTTGTCTAAAATAATTTAATGTTATTACATTTGGAAATAAAAATTTCTTTTTAATTTTTGCTTTGACTTCAGTTCACATTCTTGGAATTTTTTTCATTGGTATTTTGCTTTACTTTTGTAGCTGATTACGCTAAATAAGACGTCAAAAGCCATAAAACTTGTAGATTACTAAAAAAGTAGTAATTTGTGAGCTAATATTTTCAAGTATGTTTTAAATTTGACACTTATTTTAATAAAAATAACAATTGTATGTATCATTCAAAAATAGCAGGATTAGGTTATTATGTTCCCGAAAACGTTGTGACTAATGACGATTTATCTAAAATTATAGACACTAATGACGAGTGGATTCAGGAAAGAACAGGAATTCAAGAGCGTAGACACATTATAAAAGGGGAGGATACAACAACTTCTATGGGTGTAAAAGCGGCTAAAATTGCGATTGAGCGTTCTGGCGTAGCTAAGGAGGATATCGATTTTGTAGTTTTTGCTACATTAAGTCCTGATTTTTATTTTCCTGGACCAGGAGTTTTAGTGCAACGTGATTTGGGTTTAAGAACTGTTGGTGCATTAGATGTAAGAAATCAGTGTTCTGGATTTATTTACGCTTTATCTGTTGCAGATCAATATATCAAGACAGGAATGTATAAAAATATTTTGGTAATTGGTTCCGAAGTACATTCTACAGGATTAGATATGACGACACGTGGACGCGGTGTTTCGGTAATTTTTGGAGATGGGGCAGGAGCTGCTGTTTTGAGCAGAGAAGAAGATTTAAATAAAGGAATTTTATCCACGCATTTACATTCTGAAGGGCAACATGCTGAGGAACTAATTGTAAAAGCTCCGGGAATGGGAGGGCGATGGATAACTGATATTTTAGCAGATAATGATCCAGACGACGAAAGTTATTTCCCGTATATGAACGGACAGTTTGTATTCAAAAATGCTGTAGTTCGTTTTAGTGAAGTAATTAATGAAGGATTGCAAGCTAATAATTTGCAGGTTTCTGATATTGACATGTTGATTCCACATCAAGCCAACTTGAGAATTAGCCAGTTTATCCAAAAGAAATTCAATTTGAATGATGACCAAGTGTATAATAACATTCAGAAATACGGAAATACAACCGCAGCTTCAATTCCAATTGCTTTGACTGAAGCTTGGGAACAAGGCAAAATTAAATCAGGTGATACTGTTGTTTTGGCAGCATTTGGAAGTGGTTTTACTTGGGGAAGCGCTATTATAAAATGGTAATATAGTTCCCGATAAGAAGTAATAAATAATTAAAACCCCAATTTTGATATTTCAAAATTGGGGTTTTGTTTTAATGTTTAGGTTCGTAAATCAAACGTAAAAAAGAACTAAATCGTTCGTTTTCTCTAGAAATTGGAATTCCCGTCACAATCCCTATCAATAGCTGTTTCGTGATTTCGACACGCATTTGAGGTCTTATGGTCATGTCAAAATCGTTTGTCTTGACCTCCTTGTTAAATTCAACTCCTATAAAGTTGCGAGTGCCGGGTATCATGTAATGAAAATTACTGTTAATTTGCCAAAAGGTGTCCATAGTGTTAAGGTGTAAGTGCTGTTGAAACACAGGTCCCGTATACAATAACGTATGAAAGTTACTTCCCCAGCGTTTTGCTGCTACAAAAAACGGACTATAGATATTTCCAGTGAATAATTTCCCATTGCGATAATTAGAAAAGGGAGTTAATTCAAATTCATGAATATACCCTATCGCCATAGATGTCTTATACTTTTCAGAAACAAAAAAGGAATATTGAGTGGCTAATTTTAATCCGTTTAGTTTACTTTGTGGTGTGTTTGTATTTTGTCCACTTGGATATATAGTGAAAGGTAACTCTACTTCGAATCCTAATCGATTTATGGGAGCCCATTCATATTCTACTAAAGCTAAATATTCGTCATGAGTATTATTGTCTGCAATTCCTACACCAAAATTCCATTCTTTTTCACCTTTTCTAGCACCTAAATCGCGAATTAGGTCAATGTATAAAGGTTCTGCATGTAAAATTTTTAGGGGCTCTTTTTTGTCTTGTACTTCTTGAATGTATAGGCTGTCAATTATAATGTTTCCCCGCTCTTTTTTTATTTGTGCTGAGGTACTATTGCAATTCAGTAAAAGCGCGAATATCCCCAGGAATAGGGTTTTTAAAAACGTATTTTTCATTTAATGTAAATAATTTGTGACACATAAAAACTAGATCATTTTCCTTTGTTGGAAAACAAAAATGGTATGAAACTATGAAGAACAAATTAAACTTCGGGCGGTGGAGAATGAATTTCGAAAAAAGCTATCCCTGAGTTTTCAAAGCAAAATAAAACTCTTTTTGATTTAGAAATACAAGCAATCATGTTGAAATTAAAAACTAAATGAGGGATAACGTAAAAAGCAATTGAAATGGTTTTTTTGAAATGACCCGTGTTTTCTTCATCAGAATCTTCATTTTCGGGAATAGCATTCTCATAACCCAAAACTTTTTCAACTACTATTTCAATAATGCTTTCTTGGTCATTGATAGTCAAATCTTCTGCAATATATGGTGGTGTAATGTCGCTGCAATCAACACTACAATTGAGCAGGTATAGCGCAATAAAAGCGCAAAATAACCGAAGGCCTTTATTATTTCTAATGGATTGTAACATGGCACAAAAGTATAAATTTTACTTTAAGCAGATATTTTGTTAACGTTTTTTTAGGGTTGTGATTGAATATCTTCAGCATTTTAGTTTCTTTATGATTAGCGGTATTGGATTAATAATCAAGAATGTAGCTAATTTTTTTTTTAAAAATTTTATAGTGCGTTGGTTTATATATTGTTATAATTATTTCGGCATATTTTTATATTACAAAAGGATAAAGCCTTTTTTTTAATAATTTTTTTATTCTCAATAGTATATCTTTACTTTAATATCAAAAAAAAATGTATCTCTATGACAAACCGTAGAAATTTTTTGAAAACAGCCGCTTTTGCTTCAGCCGCTATGGCGCTAAATTCATTCAAAGGGAAACCTGAGGAAGTAAATGATTTTCCATCCAAAAAAGGAACGAAACCCATTGTGCTTTCTACATGGAATTTTGGAATCCAAGCCAATGCAGCCGCTTGGGAAATTTTAAAAAATAACGGTCGAGCCCTAGATGCTGTTGAAGCTGGAGTGAAAATTCCTGAAGGCGACCCAACAGAAAGAAGCGTGGGTTATGGCGGAAGGCCGGATAGAGATGGTCGCGTTACGCTAGATGCATGTATTATGGATGAAAACTCCAATATTGGTTCAGTAGGATGCTTGGAATTTATAAAACATCCTATAGCTGTGGCTCGCGCAGTGATGGAAAAAACACCACATGTCATGTTGGTAGGTAATGGTGCTTTGCAGTTTGCGTTGTCGCAAGGTTTTGTAAAAGAAAATTTACTAGTAGCAGATTCAGAACGGGAATGGAGGGAATGGTTGAAAACGAGCCAGTACAAACCTATTGCTAATATCGAAAACCACGATACTATCGGGATGATTGCGCTAGATGCAAATGGAAATCTTTCTGGTGCGTGTACAACAAGTGGAATGGCTTTCAAAATGCACGGACGTTTGGGTGATTCACCTATTATTGGTGCTGGGTTATATGTTGATAATGAAATTGGTGCCGCTACAGCCACGGGTCACGGGGAAGAAGTGATTCGTATTTCCGGTTGTCATTTAGTTGTCGAATTGATGCGTCAAGGAAAGTCTCCTCAAAAAGCATGTGAGGAAGCGGTCGCTAGGATAGTAAAATTAACAAAGAATAGAAATAAAAATTTAAAAGATATCCAAGTTGGTTTTATCGCTTTAAATAAAAAAGGAGAATATGGTTCCTATTGTGTTCAGGGCGGTTTTAATTATGCAGTGCATGATGCAACAGGAAACCGATTAGTTGATGCTGATTATTTTTTAAAGTAAATGAGAAAAGCCCAACTGGAAATCGCCTGTTTTAATCTTGAATCGGCTATTATAGCTCAAGATAATGGTGCTGATAGAGTAGAATTTTGTGCCAATATGAAAGAGGGCGGAACAACACCAGATTTTGAACTCACCCAAACTGTTCGCAACAAAGTTACGATTGATTTGAATATTATGATTCGGCCTCGAGGTGGGGATTTCGTGTATTCTGATGCAGAATTTGATCAAATGAAATCAGAAATCTTGTCGTTCAAAAAACTTCAGGTAAATGGTTTTGTTTTTGGAATTTTAAATGAAGATGGTTGTATTAATGTACAACAAAATACGGAATTAGTAGCTTTGGCAAATCCGCTTCCATGTACTTTTCATCGTGCTTTTGATAGTGTGAAAAATAAATTTCAAGCACTTGAATCGCTTATCGAATGCGGTTTTAAAACTATTTTGACATCTGGAAAAGAATCTAATGCAGTTGACGGTATCGATGTTTTAGCAACATTAGTAGAAAAGGCAAATGATAGGATTGTAATTATGCCGGGTGGTGGTTTGCGTTCAACAAATATTAAATTATTAAAAGAAAAAACAAGAGCTATTTGTTATCATTCTTCCGCAATTAATGATACAGGCGAACTAGCAAATCCAGAGGAAATTATAGCGCTGAAAACCCATTTAATATTTACTTAATATTTTTTTATCAAAAAACTCGGAGTTGGCATACTCCGAGTCTTTCTTTTGGTAACTAACTATTAAAACTAATTTTTAATGGGGTATTTGATTTTTGTTTAAAACAACCCTCCACCATCTTGTTTGGTGTTGTTATCTCTTTGTTTGCGTTGCAAGTTTTTGTTTTTTCCTGCACCAAAGATGTAATTGAAACCCAGAAAAAGGGATTGGCTTTCCCAAGTAAATTGTCCCACTTGAGGATATGGATTTTGTCCATCAAAACCGGCTTTCATGGTGTTGAAAATATCATTGAAACGAACACTTAAAGTGGCTTTGTCTTTTAGAAATGAATACCGTCCACCAGCATCAATTTTATACATTTCTTTACCATTAAATTGTACTCCTTCAACCCCAGAACGGTAAAATCCAAATAAAAGGAAACGAAGACTTTTAGAGGCTTTGAAATTACTTTTGAATCGTGCGTTGAAAGCTGATGCTGTTACTTCTTTGGAAACCAAATCAAATGTATTGGTACTCGAATTAAGTACTGAGACTAATCCTTTTTGGTTAATACTTGAGAAATCTATCGCTGGTTGTATGTCCCACCAACTATTGATTTTGTAATTTAATGACGCTTCAAAACCATAAGCTGTATTGTTGTCGAAATTGTCAAAACTCATAATTTGTTGGTCCTGATTTTGTGGATCTGGATAGAGAATTCTGTTGATTTCATTGTAAATACTTCTTACAAAAAGACCGGTGCTGAATGATCCGAACAAGTAATTTGTTACATCGATTTTTGAAAAAAATATGGATATCTAACTCAAACTCTATTAAAAGCTTCATTTTTAGGTGGAAATTATCTTGTTTTCCAATTTCCAATTTACTGCAATATGACTATCTTTGCACCCTTAAAACCAATACATAAAATGACATTACCACAAATTCTTACGCCCTCAATTGAAAAAGCTGTAAAAGTTTTATTCGACGTTACAATTGATAAAGTTGAATTTCAAACTACACGGAAGGAATTTGAAGGAGATATTACAATGGTTATTTTTCCTTTGTTGAAAGTTGTTAAAAGTAATCCTGTAGAATTGGGAAATAAAATAGGGAACTATTTAGTTGAAAATTTGGCTGAGGTAAGTCGGTTTAATGTAGTTTCCGGATTTTTGAATATTGTTATTTCAGATGACTATTATTTGGATTTCTTCGGACAAATTAAAGACGATGTTAAATTTGGTTTTGTAACTCCTTCACCCGAAGATAAAGCGGTAATGGTAGAATATTCTTCGCCAAATACCAATAAACCTTTGCATTTAGGTCATGTACGTAACAACCTTTTAGGATATTCAGTTGCTGAAATCATAAAGGCTTCGGGTAAGAAAGTATATAAAACTCAAATCATTAATGATAGAGGAATTCATATTTGTAAATCGATGTTGGCTTGGCAAAAATTCGGTAACGGACAAACCCCAGAATCAACAGGTTTAAAAGGTGATAAATTAGTTGGAAATTATTACGTTGCATTTGATAAAGCCTACAAAGAAGAAATAGCGCAATTGATGAGCGCAGGTAAAACGGAAGAGGAAGCTAAAAAGCATGCGCCTATAATCGTGGAAGCGCAGGAAATGTTGCTAAAATGGGAAGCTGGAGATGAACAAGTAATCACGCTTTGGAAAACCATGAATCAATGGGTTTATGATGGTTTTGCTACAACTTATAAAAATTTAGGTGTCGATTTTGATGCGTTTTATTATGAAAGTAACACCTATTTGTTAGGGAAAGATGTCGTTCAAATTGGTTTGGACCGTGGTGTTTTCGAAAAAGATCCTGACGGTTCAGTTTGGATTGATTTAACAGATGAAGGTTTAGACCGTAAAATTGTTTTGCGTTCCGATGGTACTGCGGTTTACATGACGCAAGATATTGGAACAGCGATTCAGCGTGTAAAAGATTATCAAGATGTAGGCGGAATGGTGTATACCGTTGGTAATGAGCAGGATTATCACTTTAAAGTATTGTTCCTAATCTTAAAAAAATTAGGTTTTGACTGGTCTAAAAATCTATTTCACTTGTCATACGGAATGGTGGATTTACCATCTGGAAAAATGAAAAGCCGTGAAGGAACTGTTGTTGATGCTGATGATTTGATGCAGGAAATGACCGATACCGCACAGAAAATTGCCGAAGATTTAGGTAAATTAGATTCCTATTCTGCTGAAGAAAAAGCAAAATTATACAACGCGATAGGTTTAGGTGCTTTGAAATATTACATTCTAAAAGTAGATCCTAAGAAGCGAATCCTTTTCAATCCAGAAGAATCAGTAGATTTTGCAGGGAATACTGGGCCATTTATTCAATATACATACGCCAGAATTCAATCTATTATTCGTAAAGCAAATTTTGATTTTTCGAATAAATCAAAAATGACAACGCTGCACGAAAAAGAGAAAGAATTGGTAAAACAATTAGAGTTGTTTCCAGAAGTGATTCAAAATGCGGCTCAACATCACAGTCCTGCATTGCTAGCAAATTTTACTTATGATTTAGTTCGCGAATACAATTCTTTCTATCAAGCGGTTCCTATATTAGGCGAAGAAGATTTAGAAAAGAAAATTTTTAGAGTTCAATTATCTAAAAAAGTGGCAGATACGATATCGGCTTCATTTAAACTGCTTGGGATTAATGTCCCAGAAAGAATGTAATAACGGCATGCCTTTTGCGTTAATAAATTCGTTAACAATAAAAAGATACCATTATGAAAAGAATTTCAATTTTAGCTTTACTTGCACTTGTAATAAGTTCTTGTACAAATGATTCCGCTTCAGAAGGGAATGTGTCCTTAAAAGCCTCTGCGGTGTCCACAACTGGTAAGACTTCTCTAACTTCACGTACAGCTGCCTCTACAGTAGTTTTGACTGATTTTAAGATTAATATTGGAAATATCGAATTTGAGACCGACATGGATGATGCGATGTATACTATTGATCCCATATATGATGACGTTAAACTGCATGGGCCATTTTTATTAGATTTGCTCGACCCTAACTTAACCTTAAGTACATTTATTACTTCAGTAAATGTTCCGAATGCTAGATATGAGGAAATTGAATTTAATTTCGAAAAGTCAACTGTAGTAGGCGAAATGAATGGGAAGACTTATTTGATCAAAGGAACCATAAATGGGAAACCATTAATGATCTGGAGCGATGAGGATGCTGAACTAGAATTAGATTTTGAAGACCGTAACAAAGATTTTACTATCAATGATAATAACGTTGGTTTAAACATAAAATTTCAACTAGATTTAATTATGGCTAAGATTAATTTATGGGCTAATCAAGGATTATTATTGGATACAGACGGAGACGGAGTTATCGAAATTACGACAGGAAATGATGATGGAAATTCGAGTTTTGGTGAGCAAATTAAAGATTTACTCGAGAAAGAATCCTATTTAGATGATAAAGATTAATTTGCATAAATAACCTACTTAAAAACCAGTCAATTTTGGCTGGTTTTTTTATTGAATATTATCTAAATTTTAAAAGTTGGTGACTTTGAGACTTTATAACTTTAGCTTATATTTGCAACTCATTAAAAGAAATTAAAATAATGTTCGACAATTTAAGCGATAAATTAGATAAAGCCTTTCATATACTTAAAGGTCACGGAAAAATCACCGAAGTAAATGTAGCAGAAACGCTAAAAGAAGTTCGTCGTGCCTTGCTTGACGCAGATGTTAACTTTAAGATTGCCAAAGATTTTACCACTAAAGTAAAGGAAAAAGCAATAGGTCAGGATGTATTGACTACACTTCAACCAGGACAATTATTGGTGAAGTTAGTAAAAGATGAATTAACAGAATTAATGGGTGGTGATGTTGCCGGAATTAATCTTTCTGGAAATCCATCGATTATTTTAATGTCTGGATTACAAGGATCTGGTAAAACTACGTTCTCTGGTAAACTGGCAAACTATCTTTTAACAAAGAAAAATAAAAAGCCATTATTAGTAGCGTGTGATATTTACCGTCCTGCGGCGATACAGCAATTATATGTTGTTGGAGATTCAATAGGAGTTGAGGTGTATTCAGAGCCAGAAAATAAAAATCCTGTAGAAATTGCTCAAAACGCAATCAAACATGCAAAAGCAAATGGATTTAATGTAGTGATTGTCGATACAGCGGGTCGTTTAGCTGTTGATGAGGAAATGATGAACGAAATAGAACGCGTTCATAAAGCTATTCAGCCTAATGAAACGTTGTTTGTAGTTGATGCAATGACAGGTCAAGATGCTGTAAATACAGCAAAAGCCTTCAACGATAGATTAAATTTTGATGGGGTTATCTTAACTAAATTAGATGGAGATACCCGTGGTGGAGCAGCAATTTCGATTAAATCGGTTGTTAATAAACCAATTAAATTCGTAGGTACTGGAGAAAAGATGGACGCCATTGATGTGTTCTATCCTATTCGTATGGCCGAAAGAATTTTGGGAATGGGAGATGTTGTGTCTTTAGTAGAAAGAGCGCAAGAGCAATTTGACGAACAAGAAGCACGAAAAATACAAAAGAAAATTGCCAAAAATGAATTCGGTTTTGATGATTTTCTTTCTCAAATTCAACAAGTAAAGAAAATGGGTAATATGAAAGACTTGGTTGGGATGATACCAGGTGCTTCAAAAGCCATGAAAGATGTAGAGATTGAAGACGATGCTTTCAAACATATCGAAGCTATTATTCACTCGATGACACCAATCGAAAGAAGCAAGCCGGCTTTAATTGATGTAAAAAGAAAAGCAAGAATTGCTAAAGGTTCGGGAACTAAAATTGAGCAAGTCAATCAATTGATGAAACAGTTCGACCAAATGAGCAAGATGATGAAAATGATGCAGGGTCCAGGAGGGAAAAACCTAATGAAAATGATGGGTGGTATGAAAGGCGGAATGCCAGGAATGAAATAAAAATGAGTCAAAAGTCGAAAGTCTTAAAGTTGTAATGATTTTAAGACTTTCGGCTTTAATACATTAAACTAAATAACAATGCAACTACTAGACGGAAAAAAAACAGCGGAAGATATTAAAAGTGAAATCGCTGTAGAAGTACAAAAAATGAAAGACAATGGGGAGAAAGTTCCTCATTTAGCAGCACTAATTGTTGGAAATGATGGTGCAAGTTTAACTTATGTAGGGAGTAAAGTAAAGGCTTGTGAAAGAGTAGGTTTTGAATCTACTTTAGTAAAAATGCCAAGTACAACTACTGAAGTAGAATTGCTTAAGAAGATTAAGGAATTGAATGAGAATAATGCTATTGATGGATTTATCGTTCAGTTGCCGCTTCCAGAACAAATCGATGAGCAAAAAGTATTAATGGCTGTAGATCCAAGTAAAGATGTCGATGGATTTCATCCTGAGAATTTTGGAAAAATGGCTTTAGACATGACTACTTTTATTCCTGCGACACCTTTCGGAATTCTGGAATTGTTAGAAAGATATGGAGTAGAAACTAAAGGGAAACATACCGTTGTTATTGGGCGTAGTCATATTGTGGGAAGACCAAT
This sequence comes from Flavobacterium glaciei, assembly GCF_003350545.1. GTDB lineage: Bacteria > Bacteroidota > Bacteroidia > Flavobacteriales > Flavobacteriaceae > Flavobacterium > Flavobacterium glaciei. Next base: position 181,997 of record NZ_QQBA01000001.1, on the reverse strand, counting down.
GAGTATTTTGATGGGTAGAAAAGGTTTTCCTGGGAATTCAACAGTTACTTTGACGCACAGTTACACTAAAAACATTGAGGAAATTACCATTCAAGCTGATATTATTATTACGGCTTTGGGTGTTCCCAATTACCTGAAAGCAAACATGGTAAAAGAGGGAGTTGTGGTTATTGACGTTGGTATTACTCGTGTTCCTGATGAAAGTAACGAAAAGGGATATGTGATCACTGGTGATGTTGATTTTGAGCAAGTAAGTAAAAAATCATCATTTATTACTCCGGTTCCAGGTGGAGTAGGACCTATGACCATAGCAATGTTGTTGAAAAACACGCTTTTGGCAAGGGAAATGAAAAGAAATAAATAAAGACAAAATAGTTTTGATAGAAAGCCTTAAACGTGTGTTTAAGGCTTTTTTTATTTTAGTAAATGGATAATACTTTTAATACTAATATTGATTGCCAGTGTATATGGAATGAATGTGCCTAATGATTTAGAAGATAATCGATATGGAATATGGATTGTTATTTCTGTAACTGTTTTGTTATCTGCTTTTGGTGTGTTTTATTCAAAAGAAAAAGATGGTTTAGATACTTTATAAATGGGTTAAATAAATTTTATTAAAAAATAATACTATTTCTATTTTGAAATCTAAAAATAATAAATAACTTTGTAATTCAAAGTACTTTATTTATGAGTCAAAAAATTCAAGAAGATTTATCACACATTCGTTCCATGATGGAGCGTTCTTCCAGATTTATTTCGTTGAGTGGTCTTTCAGGAATATTTGCTGGGTTATTTGCATTAGCAGGTTCAATTTATGCCTATCAATTGTTTAAAAATAATGGTATTGAATATTTTGATGGTAAGCAAAAGTTGTATAGCTATGATTTAATAATCGAATTAGTAATTATTGCTTGTGGAATTTTAGTTTTAGCATTGGGATCATTTATATTTTTTACTTTGAGAAAAAGTAAAAAGTTTGATTTACCGGTTTGGACTAATACAACTAAAAAAATGTTGCTGAATTTAGCGATTCCATTATTGGTTGGAGGCGTGTTTTGTATGGCACTCTTATACCATCAATTGTTTGCTCTGATTGCTCCCGTAACTTTATTGTTTTATGGTTTAGCACTCATTAATGCTGGGAAATATACTTTTTCGGACATTAGATATTTAGGCGCTTGTGAGATTATTTTAGGATGTATTTCCCTTTTTTATCTTGGTTTTGGTCTTGTTTTTTGGGCAATAGGATTTGGAATTTTGCACATCCTGTACGGAATAATTGTGTTCAAAAAATACAAATAGAAATGGGAATCATTGATAAATTAAATAAAGATTTCGAAAGTCGGGTCAGATTAGGCATTATGTCTGTTCTGATGGTAAACGATTGGATTGATTTTACGGAAATGAAATCTTTATTAAATATCACTGATGGAAATTTAGCCAGTCATTCTTCGGCATTAGAAAAATCTGGATACATAGAAGTGAAAAAAGAGTTTGTTGGTAAAAAACCGAAAACCTCGTATCGCGTTACTAATTTGGGTCGAGCTGAATTTGTCGCGCACTTGAATAGCCTTGAAAAATTATTCAAATCTAAATAACACCCTTTTTTTAACTTTATACTTTGAAACGCAAAGTACTTTAAAATTTAAATTATGAAAAAACTACATTTTATTTTAGTGAGCAGTTTGGTTTTTACATTGCTTTTTTATAACGAAGATTTGGGTCTCAACTGGGCCATTTTCGGGATACTACAAACCGCCTTTATATGTTATTTCTTTCAAGATAAAATTACCAGTAGGGCACATCTGATTTTAGTGGTTACATCGGTTCTGTCTTGCTTTGCGTTTGCTTGGTATGGAGATTTTCCATCGTTTTTTGCTATGGTTTTGTCGATTATTTTTTTACAATTCAAAACTCAAGAACCAAAACTTAAATTGTTACAAGCTCTTCCTTTGGTGGTTATTAATGGAATCGCTTCGTTAGGCCGAATATTTATGTTCAGTCAATATCTTCCTAAACGAAAAGTCAATAACGGTTTTGCTAAAAAACTGATTGCGTATTTTGTTATTCCAGTAGTATTTCTAGGACTATTTTTAATCGTTTATTCTTTTGGAAGTGATCATTTTTCGTCTTTGTTTACTGGTTATTATTTAGATATCGATGCATGGCAAGCATTTGTTCTGACAGCTTTAGGTTTTTTTATTTCGTTTACTTTTTGGAATTATTGGATTCCTGAGGTTTGTTATGAAAAGAATAATGTATTGGACAATGATTTTAAGGCAGATGCAAAAATGCAAAATCAAAATTCATTTTCGTTTCTAGATATTGATTTTGAAAGAAGAAGCGGAGAGATTACGTTGTTTCTTTTAAATATTCTTCTTTTAGTTTTCATTGCAACTTATAATTACGAACAGTTTTTTGAAGTGGCTAAAAAATCTAACTTAAGTTCTGATACACATGAAAGAGTAACTGCCGTTATTTTTTCAATCATAATGGCGGTTGGTGTTATTTTATTCTATTTTAAAGGAGGATTTAATTTTGATGAAAAAGCTAAAAACCTTAAAAAATTAGCTAAGTTTTGGATATTCCTAAACGGAGTTTTAATTCTTAGTACAATTATTAAAAACACAGAATATGTGTCTTTTTTCGGATTGACTTATAAAAGATTGGGTGTTTATGCTTTCTTGATTTTATCAATTATTGGATTGCTTATTTCTTTTATAAAAATTACCAAGCAAAAAACGAATGCTTTTCTTTTCAATCAAATGATTTGGTATTTCTATGGAACGATTCTTTTGTGCAGTTTTGTGAATTGGGGAAATATAATTACGCATTATAATATTTCAGTCAACAAAGGAGTAGAGCCTATATTTTTATCCGGACTAAATTTTAATGATGAAATGCGTAGAGACTATTTTTTACAAAATAAATTAGATGGACAATACCTTGAAATTTCAAAAGAGAAAGAGATTAGTCGAATGCAATCTAACACCTTTTTATCAAAAGCTTTGTATTACGAATTTTTACCCAGTAATTAAATGCAAAATCCCATTCAGAAATGAATGGGATTTGTTTTTTTTAATAATCTCCTCGTCCTTTAAATCTGGGATCATCTCTTTTTATAAATTCGGTTCTTCGTTTTGGTGCTTCCGTTTTTGGTAAACTCGCTTCTTCTGTTTTGCTCGATGGTTCAATTAATTCGTTTAATTCTTTGATTTCGGCATCTGTCAAATCACGGTATCTCCCGACAGGAATATCTAGTGAAATATTGATGATTCGGATGCGTTTTAGAGCTGTTACATCATATCCTAAATATTCCGTCATTCTGCGGATTTGACGGTTTAAACCTTGTGTCAAAATAATTTTGAATGTGAATTTGCTGATTTGTTCAACCTTACATTTTCGAGTAACGGTGTCTAAAATAGGAACTCCATTTCCCATTCTATCTATGAAACGATCTGTTATAGGTTTGTTTACGGTTACCGTATATTCTTTTTCGTGATTGTTTCGGGCGCGTAATATTTTATTAACGATGTCACCGTCATTAGTCATAAAAATCAATCCTTCACTGGCTTTGTCCAATCGTCCGATAGGAAAAATACGTTTAGGATAATTGATGTAATCTACAATATTATTGCGAACATCAAGGTTTGTGGTGCATTCAATTCCTACAGGTTTATAGAAAGCAAGATAAACAGGTTTCTCATTTTTTTCACGGATTAATTTTCCGTCAATACGCACTTCGTCATTTGGGGAAACTTTTGTGCCTAATTCTGGAACGACTCCATTGATAGTCACCCGACCTTCTTCAATGATTTTATCTGCTTCACGGCGGGAGCAATACCCAGTTTCTCCTATGAATTTATTGAGGCGTTTTAAATTTTCTTCCATACTGCAAAAGTAATGAATTTGTTTGTTAGATTTTTGACTTCTTAGCCTTTTGGATTGTTAGAAAAGTTAGTTTCGATTTATTGTACTAAGTCTTCTTAGATTTAATATGCAAGTTCATATCATATAAGATGTCTGAAAATCTATTTGAACTATTTTTCTTCAAATAAAAAATGAGATACTTTTTTATACAGTTCATCGTCGTGCATGCTGTGACCTAAGCCTTTAGTTTCAATGAAAGTTACATTTTTCCAAGCTTCTGCAATTTTTTTTCCTTCTTCAAATAAAACTACTGTGTCGTCAATATCATGCGCGATAAACCCTTTTGTATTTAATTTTGATGCAAATATTTTACCAGAAAACTGTTCCAGGCTCAATTTGAAATTAGTAAGATAATGCGTTTCCAAAGACTTAGAAATTTTACTATTCAAGCTTAATAATGCGATGTAATTGTTTAAGATAATTTTGAAATCACTTGGAGCTCCCAAAATCACCATTTTTTTCACAGCATCACTTTGATAAACGGATTGATAATACAAACAGGTTTTTCCACCTATGGAATGACCAATAAGGTATTGTGGTTTGAATTTTTGTACAGCAATATGAATAAATTCTGCGTATTGAGGAATATTGAATTCTTTTCCACTGGATAGCCCGTGAGCTGGACCGTCAATAGCAATAATGGTACTTCCTGATTTTTTTAGATATGGCAATAAATTTTCCCATCGAGAAGCGTTGCTTTCCCATCCGTGAACCAGAAGTATTACAGTATCATTGCCTTTCCAAGTATAGGTGTGAAAAAAATCTTGATTAAGTTGAAACATTTCCGACTGTGCTTCCTGCAGAGTTTCCGGAAGTTTGTCTTTAGATAATTTTCCTTCTCGAGGTTCACTAAAAAAACTATACGCCAGTTGCGATGCTTTTTTTGGATATATAAAACTCAAAAGGTTAATGTATAAACCAATAGATTTAGTGAATATAAAAAATACTGTTTTTTTCATAAAAAAAAGTCCCGATGTGTATCGGGACTTAAATATAATTAGAATTTAGAAAACAACTGTTCCATTTTCTCTTTTTCTTCGTCAGCTAATACACTGTCGACTAATATTCTTCCGGAGTGTTCATCAGTAATGATTTTCTTTCTGGAAGCTATTTCTACTTGTGTCTGTGGTGGAATTGTAAAGAAAGAACCTGCAGATGCTCCTCTTTCGATAGAAACAACAGCTAAACCATTGCGAACACTTGATCTTATTCTAGTGTAAGCTGCTAACAATCTTTCTTCGATTAAAGCTTGATATTCAGCTGATTTTTCAGTTAAGAAAGCTTCTTCTTTAGCAGTTTCTGCCATGATAGCGTCTAACTCTGATTTTTTATGCTTTAAGTGATTTGATTTTGCCTCTAATCTTTCTTTTGAATTAGAAATTACTTCTTTCTTGTGTTCGATAGAAGCTTTCATTTCTTTAATTTGTTTTTCAGACAATTGAATTTCTAATTCTTGAAATTCAACCTCTTTAGTCAACGAATTAAATTCTCTGTTGTTACGAACCGTTTCTTGTTGTTTTGTGTATTTCTTGATAGCCTCTTTGTGCTCATCAATAGCATTCTTTTTTGCTTTGATAAGATCTTCGATAACTTCAAGTTCACTTTTCAATTTTTCTGAACGTGTGCTTAAACCAGCCACTTCATCTTCTAAATCTTCTACTTCTAGAGGAAGTTCTCCTCTTACGTTTCTGATTTCGTCAATTCTAGAGTCAATAAGTTGTAAATCGTAAATTGCTCTTAACTTGTCTTCAACACTTAATTCTTTCGTATTCGCCATATTCTATAAGTACTTAACTGGATTTGAATTTTCTTCTGATAAAATAACTGCAAAATTAAGGATTTTTTTCCGAAGATAATCAACAATATAATTTTTTGTATTACGTTCGCTTTCAAAATGTCCAATATCGGCTAATAAAAGTTTATTTTCGGCTTCATAATACTGATGGTATTTTAAATCAGCAGTCAAATACGCATCAGCTCCGGCTTGAATCGCATTTTTTATAGCAAAACTTCCAGCTCCGCCCAGAACAGCTACTTTTTTTATTTCCTTTCCGATAAAGTTTGAATGTCGAATACCGCCACATTGCATTTTTTCTTTTGCAAAAAGCAGAAACTCTTTTTCAGTCATGGGATTTTTCAATTCGCCAATCATTCCCAATCCAATATTTTGATGCTGGTTTTGCAACTCATAAATCTCGTACGCCACTTCTTCATACACGTGACTTTTGAATAATGCTTTTAGGATTTTGTTTTCTAAATGTTTTTCGAAAGTGACTTCGATTTTGATTTCCTCTCCTTGCACAAACTCAAATCGTTCGCCTACTTGTGGATTGCTGTGTTCATTTCCCATGTAAGTTCCTATTCCTTTAGAATTGAAACTGCAGTTTTCATAGTTTCCTATATTTCCCGCGCCAGCATCAAATAACGCATTTCGCACTTCTTCTGCATTTTCAGGAATGGTAAAAGTCACTAATTTCCGAATGAAATTTTGTTTGGGAATTAGGATTTTAGTATTTATAAGTCCTAATGCATCACTGAATATTTTATTTACGCCTTCCTGATGATTGTCTAAAGCGGTGTGAACGGCATAAATAGCAATATCATTTTTTATAGCTTTAATAACGGCGCGTTCCACGTAATTTTTACCGGTGATTTTTTTCAAACCAGAAAATAAAATAGGATGAAAACATACCACCATATTACAGTTTTTTGCAATTGCTTCTTCAATTATATTTTCTAAAGCATCATGGCAAACTAGAATTCCGGTTGCTTCGGATTCTTGATTTCCAACCAAAAGGCCTACATTATCAAAATCTTCAGCATAGGCGAGTGGCGCCATTTCTTCGAGTACGGAAATTATTTCTTTGATTTTCATGATTTTGCTACAGATTTACACAGATTCTATTTAATACAAACATTCAAAGTTATTTTTTAATTTGTGAAAATCTATGAAATCTGTGTTAGATTTTTATTTCAAAGATAATTTATTCTACTTTCGTAAAATGAATTTACTGCGAAAATTGCTGTTTCCGTTTGCCATTTTATATGGTCTGATAACGAGTATTCGGAATTTTCTTTATGATAAAGGTGTTTTTAAATCCTACCCTTTTTCTTTGCCTATAATTGCTGTTGGGAATCTTAGTGTTGGCGGAACTGGGAAAACACCCCAGATCGAATATTTAATTCGGTTACTTTCTAATAAATATAAAATTGCCACATTAAGTAGAGGATATAAAAGACAATCAAAAGGTTTTATTTTGGCGGAAGCCGGTACAAATGCAAAAAATATTGGTGATGAACCTTTTCAATTTTTTCAAAAATATCCATCGATACGAGTGGCAGTAGATGCTGATAGAAAAAATGGAATTGAGCAATTATTATCTCTTCATGAAAAGCCTGATGTTATCTTATTGGACGACGCTTTTCAACACAGGAAAGTAAAAGCAGGTTTTTACATCTTACTTACTTCATACGGCGATTTATATTCGGATGATTTTATCTTACCAACCGGAAATTTACGTGAAAACCGGAATGGAGCAGAAAGAGCAAATGTGATTATTGTAACCAAATGCCCTTTCAATCTTTCGCTAGACGAACAGAATAAAATTAAAAATAGGTTAAAAGTTGGTGCTCATCAGGAATTGTACTTTACATTTATAGCGTACGACGAATTTGTTTATGGAGAGAATCGAAAAATAAATGTAAAGGAATTTCAGGTTGCTGCCAAAGTGCTAGTAGCAGGAATTGCAAAACCGGAACCATTTTTTACTTATTTACAAAACACTAATGATGTCTGTTTGTCTTTTTCAGACCATCATAATTTTACCGAAAAAGACATTTCAGAAATTAAAAATTTAGCTCAAAACAACATTATTATCACTACCGAAAAAGATTATGTACGCTTGAAGGGAAGTTTGCCAGACGAACAACTTTTTTATTTACCAATACAAAGTTCTTTCGTTTCGGGAAGTGAAAATTTTGATAAAACAATTATAGATTATGTGGGAAAAAGTACAAGAAACGGTAAATCAGATTAAAGGAAAAATCAATTTCACACCGGAATTTGGAGTGATTTTAGGTTCAGGATTAGGGAGTTTTACAGATGAAATGAAAGTCGAGTATACGTTGCCGTACCATGAAATTGTAAACTTTCCTGTTTCGACAGTTCAAGGTCACAAAGGCGCATTGGTTTTTGGAACAATAGGAGATAAGAAAGTCGTTGCCATGCAGGGAAGATTTCATTATTACGAGGGTTATTCAATGACAGAAGTTACTTTTCCGGTGCGAGTGATGAAATTTTTAGGAGTTGAAAAATTAATAGTTTCAAATGCTTCCGGTGGTGTAAATCCTAGTTACAAAGTGGGTTCTATTGTCATGATTACAGATCATATTAATATGACACCGGAACATCCATTGCGTGGAAAAAACGATGAACGTTTTGGACCTCGTTTTGTAAATATGAGCGAACCGTATTCGCGAAAAATGATTGCTAAAGTCACTGAATTAGCTAACGAACTTGATATCGAAGTTCATGAAGGAATTTATTTAGGATTACAAGGACCAACTTTTGAAACGTTGGCTGAATACAAAATGGTAAAAATTTTAGGTGCAGATTGTGTCGGGATGTCCACCGTTCCAGAAGTAATTGTAGCACGTCACATGGATTTAGAAACTTTTGGTATTTCAGTAATTACTGATATGGGTAATGAAGAAAGTATCGGGACGATTTCACATGACGAAGTGTTAGAAGCTGCTAAAAATGCAGAGCCTAAGGTAAGAAGTCTTATTAAAGAGTTGATTTTAAACTATTAAAAACTAAATGTTTTCAGCGATTATTTTGTAAAATTCCTCTGGCACAAATGGTTTTGTGATTACATCATTCATTCCAAACGATAATAGCATTTCGCGGTTTTCATGTAATGAGATCGCAGTAAGAGCTATAATAGGCGTAGTGTTGTCAAATGTTCGTATTGTTTCAGTCGCAATTGTTCCGTTTATGCCAGGTAAGTGAACATCCATAAGAACCAAATCGAAAATTTTAGTTTTTAATAAATTGATTGCGTCTTCGCCATTGTCAATTATTTCGCAGATAATTCCTTTATTATCTAGCATTTTCCTAGTAACCATTTGGTTGATTTTATTATCCTCAACCAATAAGATTTTCTTATTTAGTAATTTAGCCGCATTATATTTAATGATTGGTTTTTTTTCCATTTGTGATTCCTGTTGCGGACTTATTTGGAATTCTAAGTCAAATGTAAATGTAGATCCTTCACCTACCACACTTTTAAGTTTGATATGTCCGCCAAGGATTTTGATTAGTTTTTTTACAATAGTCAATCCTAAACCGGTGCCGCCATATTTGCGATTTACTTCTATTGAGCCTTGTGAAAAACTATCAAAAACACTTGCTAATTTATCTTCAGGTATACCTATGCCAGTATCTGTAATCTCAAAATACAAATTAGCTTTTTTATCCTCTAATTTTTTTAAATTAGTAATAACCGTAACTGTTCCGTTTTTTGTAAACTTCAAGGCATTATTGATCAAGTTCAGTATGATCTGTGATAATTTTGTGGGATCACCAATCAAATAGTCAGGGATTGAAGCGTCGATTTCAAGTTTAAAATTATTATTGTTAACCAAGGCCAATTCCTTTAAAGAATGTTTGATGTCCTTTAATAATTCTTTCAGATTAAAACTGGTGTATTCGATTTCACATTTCTGAGAATCAATTTTATTTATTTCTAAAATTTCATTAATAAACTTTGTCAAATAATCTCCAGAAAATTTTAACGAAGACAAATAGTCTAGTTGATTTTTCTTTGGGTTTTCTTCCAATAATAAATGAGTAATACCATTGATGGCATTCAAGGGAGTACGTAGTTCGTGGCTTACAGTTGATAGAAATTCAGATCTCGCTTTTGATGCTTTTTCTGCTTTATCTTTTGCAATTTCTAGTTCTTTGTTTTTTTCTTGCAATAATAAATTAGACTGTTTTTTAATGATGTTATTTTTGTACAAGGATAAACTTAATAAAGATAAAATTGAAATTAAGGCAATGGCAAAAATACTGATTAGTTTAGAAAATTTATTTGCTTTTTCTTGTTCCTTATTTTCATATTCAGTTTGTGCTATTTCTTTTAATTTTTCAGACTCTTTGAATTTTTTGTAATCATCTATGCCAAGTCTTTCATTATTCAAAATTGTAATATTTTCTTTTAAATTAAGATGTTGTTTTAAATAGAAATACGCATTATTTTTATCTAACACTTTTTCATAAACAACACTTAATGCCAGTAAAATATTTGATTTTTGTTCTAAATTTTCAGATTTACTATTTAAATCTAACGCTTTGTTGAGATAGTTTAAAGATAAATTGTTTCTTTTTCGTTTGGCTTCAATTTGTCCTAGTTGATAGAAAGCTTCTGCTTTAGTGTATCCTAAAATAGCATTGTCAGTTTTTGCAATTATACTTTTAAAAGACGATATTGCTAACTCTAATTGATTATTAGCTTTGAAAATTAAACCTTTTTGAAGGTTTAGTAACTCAGTAACTTCAGAGATTTTTAATTTATCATTAATTGATCTGGCTCTCTCAAAATAAATGGGAGCTTTATCATAATTTTGCTTTTGCATATAACACAGGCCAATATGATAGTAGGTTGCAACTTGCTCTGAACTTGGTTCGAAATATGAAAATAATGCAGCGCTTTTTAGTAACGTATCTATTGCATCATCGAATTTCTTTAAATCAAAATATATTTTTCCAAGATTCAAATTTTGTTGGGCTTGGTCTTTAATCTTTTTGTTTTTTTCTGCATAAAGTATTGCTTTTTGTGTATTTAATAAAGCATCTTTATAGTTATTTTTTTGAATAAATGCGTTGCTCAAGCTGCTATAATAAGCGGTGCTATCCGTTTTATCATTTGGTTGAGCAATCAGTATAGTGCTAAAAAAAAGTAAGTAAACGAAAAAATATTTCATTTGCTGCTGATTTTTTTGTGAGTTATTTTATTTTTTTGTCAGAAGAATTAAATCAATAATTCTCGACGAGTAGCCTATTTCATTATCATACCACCCGACTACTTTTACCATTTTATCGATAACAGAAGTTAGTTGAGCATCAAATATACATGAATTTTTATTGCCAATTACATCAACAGAAACAATTGGGTCTTGAGTGTAGTCTAAAATCCCTTTTAAATTTGTTTGTGCGGCAATTTTGAAAGCTGTGTTAATCTCATCTATGGTTACAGCTCGTTTTACATTAAAAGTGATATCAGTCAAAGAGCCATCCGGAACGGGTACTCGTATTCCACAACCGCCAATTTTACCTTCAAACTCAGGAAATATTTTTGTCAATGCTTTTGCCGCTCCAGTTGTTGTGGGAACAATAGATTGACTTGCACCGCGAGCACGACGTAAATCTTTATGAGGTTGATCGTGCAAACTTTGGTCTGTTGTGTAGGAATGAATGGTGGTGATATACGCTTGTTCTATACCGCAAAGTTCATTAATCACTTTAATCATTGGAGCTGCATTATTAGTAGTGCAACTAGCATTAGAAATTATGGTTTCAGTTCCATTAAGTATAAAATCATTTACCCCAAGAACTACCGTTTTTATAGTATCTACTTCTGAAGGAGCAGAAAGAATCACTTTTTTGGCGCCAGCGATAATATGGGAATTCAATTCTTCAAAAGTCTTGTACTTACCCGTCGATTCTACAACGTAATCAATGTCTAAACTTTTCCAGTCTAGGTTTGAAATACTTTTTTCGTGAAAAAATAAGAAATGATTTCCATCTACGAGAATGCCTTTTTCGTCATCGCTGACCGCAAATGGTAAAACGCCGTGGATGCTGTCATATTTCACTAAATGCGCCATTGTTTTTTTATCGGCAATGTCATTTATGGCAACAACTTCTATTGAGGGATGGTTCAAAAGTAATCGGAACAAATTCCTGCCGATTCTTCCAAAACCATTTATGGCAATTCTTATCATAAGTCTTAAAGTCTTAAAGTATCAAAGTAAGAAAGTCAAGATATCAAGCCTTTCGACTTTCTGACTTTACAACATTCGACTACAATATATGTTTTTGTGCTTTGTACGAAGAACGAACTAATGGGCCACTTTCAACATGACGGAATCCTAATTCCAAACCAAATTGCTCGTATTTAGCAAATTGTTCCGGCGTTATAAATTCCTTTACGGGCAAGTGTTTTTTGCTCGGCTGCAAGTATTGGCCGATGGTAACAATATCCACATTAGCTTCGCGCAAATCACGCATGGTTTGGTACACTTCTTCTTCTTGTTCTCCAAGACCAAGCATAATACCCGACTTTGTTCTATTAATTCCTTTTTCTTTTAAGTAACGCAATACTTCAAGACTTCTGTCGTATTTTGCCTGAATACGTACTTCGCGTGTTAATCTGCGGACGGTTTCTACATTATGAGAAACTACTTCAGGATTTGCTTCAACGATTCTATCAATGTTTCTTTCGATACCTTGAAAATCTGGAATCAGAGTTTCTAGCGTTGTGTTAGGATTCATTCTGCGAATAGCTTTTACGGTTTCAATCCAAATAATTGAACCTCCATCTTTCAAATCATCTCTGTCAACACTTGTAATTACAGCGTGTTTGATATTCATGATTTTGATAGAACGTGCCACTTTTTCAGGTTCATCCCAATCTACAGTTTCTGGTCTTCCGGTCTTTACACCACAAAAACCGCATGAGCGAGTACACACATTTCCTAAAATCATAAATGTTGCTGTTCCTTCGCCCCAGCATTCACCCATGTTTGGGCAACTTCCGGAAGTACATATCGTGTTCAAACTATATTTATCAACTAAGCCACGAAGCTCAGTGTATTTTTGTCCAATTGGGAGTTTTACTTTCAGCCATTTAGGTTTAGCTACGCTCGTTTCGGCTCCGCCTCGGGTCTCTACAGGTAAAGTATTTTCTAAAACAGTTTCCATATATCAATTTTCAGAGCACAAAGATAAGGAATGTAGTTTATTTGTGGATTCCTTTATATGTTTATTTGATGAAAGAGAAGCCTACGATTTTAGTGTGTAAAATTTACTTGTTTTAAGGAGTATTCTAAATCAAATTTTGTTTACTGCAAGCAAAATGTAACTGTAAATATAATTTGCCGAACTCCAAAATTCAATATTGTTTTTGTGTAGTAATCAGTTGTAGATTTAACTTTTTACTGGTTTAAAATAGAAAGCATAAAATAATATGGATAAAAAAAAGCTTCAAAATTAATTGAAGCTTTTGTGTTTAATTCATTTGTATCGTAATGGGAAGATTATATGCAGTTCGCACTGGTTTTCCAGCAATCATTCCGGGTGTCCACTTTGTTTTTAAGGATTTCAATACGCGAACAGCTTCTTTGCCTAAACCATAGCCAGGATCTCTTTTAACTTGGATGTCTGTCATGCTTCCGTCTCTTTCAATTACAAAAGAAACATATACTCGAATTGATCCGCTGCCATCTATTTCTTGTTTTTCAAAGTTATTTCCAACATAATTATAAAATTTGTTAATTCCGCCAGGGAATTCAGGTAGTTTATCGAGAGTTACGCTACTAACAATTGTATTACCCAGATCAACAGGTTTTACTGTTTCGATTCCTGTTTCTGTAGAAGAAGTTGGATTAATTCCTATAGTCCCAGTACCTTCACTGTTTGTATTTGATGCACTAGTATTATCGGTGTTTTTTGCAATCTCTTGATTTGCTTGTGAGGCCTGAACAATTACAGGATTAACAAGTTGGTCGTTTTTAACTTGAATATCTATACTTTTGGTTTTTATCTCTGGAAGAATTTTTTTTTCTTCAAGCTGATTAGGAATTATGTTTGTAATTTTGATCACGGTATTGGTAAGTTCAGGTATACTTATCGGGATTCCTTTATTAGGATTTAAATAGTTAATGATTATGGGAATACTTATTGCCGCTGATAAAAATAACACACCCATAAATAGTGCTGACAATGCAGTTTTAGTACTTTCCTGGCGTAATTGATACGCGCCATATTCTTTGTTTCGATCTTGAAATACTAGGTTGATCCAACCGGTCTCGTAAATGCTTAGTTTTGACATAATTTATGGATTTAGTGGTTAAGTACAATTAAATCATAAGCAGAGATGTTTTTTATTACATAACGTGTAAAACTAATTTTCTAGTATATAAATTTAATAATTTTTTTTGTTTTTAGTTGAATTATATTTAATTATTTAACTTAAACATTATTTTATTGTTTTCTTTATAAGTATTATGGAGTAGATATTCGCAAAAAAAAGCGCATTCAAATTAATAAAGGCGCTTTGTAGAGTATGTAAGTAGATTAATTATTTTGTTTAGAGTATTGCTACCTTTTATTCTGAATAATTTCAGCCAGAAGTTTTTTGGCACGAAGTAATTTAATCTTCACATTACTCAAAGGTTCATCAATTTTATTTGCGATTTCCTGGTAACTCATTTCCTGAAAATAGCGCAACTGAATCACTTCCTGATAATGTGGCTTTAATTCTTTTATGAATTGCAATAGCCGAGAAAGATTTTGTTCAGTAATCAATTCATCTTCTGCAGATGGAGTTGTATCTGCAATATTGTAGGCTTGCTGATCTTGATCATCAGTAATTTCTACAAATAGACTTGATTTCTTTTTTCGTAATAAGTCGATGTGTACGTTTTTTGCAATTGCAATGAGCCAAGTGTTGAACTGAAATTCCGAGTTGTAAGTACCTATTTTATCAAATGCTTTCGAGAATGTTTCGATGGTAATATCCTCGGCATTTGTTTCGTTTTCGGTGCGTATTAACATAAAACCATACACTTCATTCCAATAATAATCCAATAGAAAAGTAAAGGCAATTTGATCGCCTTGTTTTGCTTTTTCTATTTGTTTGTTTATTTCCAATGTACTGGTTTTGAGAATATATTAGTTATAAAGATATTGATTTGCGTGATGACAAGTGCTAACTCAACAATAGGATACCAGAATTTGATATCATTTTCTTTTAGTTTTCCTGCTGAAAAACCTACCACAATCCATGCCACAAGATAACGTAATGCAATTAAACTTAAAACTAATATCCATTGAAATTGAAATGCTAACAAAATAATAGGCAGTACAATGAACAGTAATTGCGAACAGTAGAACGCTCCTAATTGTAATTTATCGAATGGTTTATAATAATTTGCCGTAGCAATATGTCTTCTTTTTTGGACAAACCAGTCTTTATAAGTAGTCTTTGGTTTAGAAAGCGTAAAACTTTCGGGAGTGTAGGCAATTGTTGTGTTTTTAGCTTTTGCCGCTTGGTTTACAAATAAATCATCATCTCCAGAACGTATCTGCATGTGTTCGATGAATCCTTTTACATTGAAAAATTCTTCTTTTTTGTAGGCTAAATTTCTTCCAACGCCCATGTATGGATATCCAATTTTTGCCCATGAAAAATATTGAATTGCTGTCAATAAAGTTTCAAAACGAATTATTTTATTCAGAAAAGAATTTGGGATTTTTTCATATTTACCATAACCCAAAACAATTGTTTTTTGCATTGTAAATTGAGAACTCATAGCAGTTATCCATTCTTTTGTTGTTGGGTAGCAATCAGCATCGGTGAATAGCAAATAATCTTTTTTAGCGGCTTTTATTCCTAATGTCAAAGCGTATTTTTTGTTTCCCCAAAAAGCTTCGTTATTTTCTACTTTTACTAAACGAACATTTGGATATTGCTTTTCAAAACCTTCAAAAACATCTAAAGTAGCGTCACTTGATGCATCATCAATCAGTACAATTTCAAAATCAGGATAGTTTTGTTCTGCTAGTAGAGGAATAAAGTTTGCGACATTTTCCTCTTCGTTTTTAGCACAAACAATCACCGAAATTGGGATCCTTTTTGGTGTTATTTTTTGTGTTTTAGCGAAAGCAAATTTCCCAAAAGCGCCTAAATAATACGAAATTTGAACAATAACAATAAAAATAAAAAAGTAAAGAATTAGTATAAGCATCTGAGTTTAATGAATTTTTTAAATCGAGTGCAAAGGTATGAATAGAATTGTGATTTGTTAAATACAATCTGTGAATTTCGAAAGAATTTATATTGGGCATTTCTTCATCCCATTTGCAATAGCAATGGACTGATTTGAATTTACTTTTTCTAATTCAGAAATGATGTTTTGTTTGTTTTTTTCGTCTCTGTTCTGGGACATTTTTTTTGTAGCTTGTATTTCAGTAATCTCAATTTCAAACGCAACAATACCTCGGGATTGCATCATGGTTTTCTGAGACAAATCTTCAATGCGAACTGGGTTCTCTGAATTTTGTTCGTACTTATCCACTAACTTTTTTAAGGATTCTATGACGGCTTCGCCTTCAATAATTTTGATTTTTCCATACACATGAACGGCAATATAGTTCCATGTAGGTACATTTTCATGGTCGTACCAAGAGGAAGAAATATAACTGTGAGGTCCTGAAAATACTGCTAAAATTTGGTCATTTTCCATGAAGCCATTCCATTGTGGATTTTCTTTAGATATATGCCCGGATAAAATGTCTTTGCCTTCTTTGTTGGTTTCCAGTTCTAGAGGAATATGCGTAGCACACAATTTTCCATTTGTTTGATTGATTAGAATTCCAAAACTATTTTCTTGCAGAAACTTTTTGATTTCTTCTTGATTTTCGTTTTTGTAAATTTCTGGAGTGTACATCTTTAATTTTAAAATTAGGATTTAGAAGTTTTGAAATACTATTTTGGTATTAATAATCTGAAATTAATATGTATTTCCGATTTTTTTTTTTTTTAAACTGAAAACTGCGACTGAACACTGCCAGCTGAAATCTAAATCACATTTACTTCAGCTTCAATATGAATACCGAATATTTTGAAAACTGTTTCCTGAATATCTTTTGAAACATTCAAAATTTCCTGACCTGTTGCGTTTCCATAATTCACTAAAACCAAAGCTTGGTTTTTATGGATTCCGGCATCACCAAAACGTTTTCCTTTGAAGCCTGCTTGCTCGATTAGCCAGCCAGCGGGAACTTTAACTTCGGTTTCAGAAATATCAAAATACTTCATTTCAGGGAATTGCTGATGTATTTTTTTGAAATCTGATTTCAGTAGTATTGGATTTTTAAAAAAACTACCACTGTTTCCCAGTTCTTTTGGGTCTGGTAATTTGCTTTGTCGAATGGCAATTACGGCGTTACTGATATCTTTTAAAGTAGGATTTGTGATGTTATTTTTAGCTAATTCAGATGAAATATCTCCGTACAAAATATTAATTTTATGATTGTTTTTTGTCAATTTAAAAACAACCGATGTGATAATGTATTGATTTTTAGCTTCATTTTTGAAAACGCTTTCTCGGTATCCAAAATTACATTCTTCGTTAGTAAACGTCTTTATTTCCTGACTTTCTATCGTCATTGCTTCGCAGGAAACAAAAGTATCTTTTATTTCGGTACCATACGCACCTATGTTTTGTACCGGCGTAGTCCCTACGTTTCCGGGAATAAGTGACATGTTTTCTAATCCACCCAAATTCTGATCAATAGTCCAAAGCACAAATTCATGCCAACTCTCCCCAGCCTGACTTTCGACCCAAACAAAATTATCATTTTCTTCAATAATTTTCTTGCCTTTTAAATCGATATGAATGACAAGCGCATCAATATCCTTTGTCAAAAGCATGTTACTTCCACCGCCTAAAATAAATTTTTGAGTGGTCTTATTTTCTTGCAAAACATTTTTCAATTCCTGCACAGAATGTATTGCCACAAACTTTTTTGCTTTGGCTTCAATGCCAAATGTATTGTATTTTTTTAGTGAAAAATTAGATTGTATTTCCATAAAAGAAAGTGCGTTTTGTATTGTTTAATCCTATGTCAAAAATATGAATTAAAATTTAGTTGTTGGTGAATTTTGTCAATCAGACAGAATCTATTAATTCAGGAACAGCTTATTTTACATTTAATCCATCGATTATCTCGTGGTATTTTTGGGCGATAATTTTCATATTGGTAGAGTAGTCTGCATTTTTTTTTATAAATATTCTATTTTTCAAAACGGCTTCATTTCTTTGTTTATTGTTTTCAAATGCCCATATTAATTCTTCTGCGAGCACTTTATAATCGTCAACTGGAACTAATTGGCCATTTTCTTTATGTTTAATCCAACTTTGATTTCCTGCAATATCACTAACTATCGGATAGCAATTTGTAGCCATTGCTTCAAATAATGAGGCTGAAACACCTTCGGTTATGGGCATACTAATATATATGTTAGATTCTTGTAATAGTTTTGGTAATTCAGTATTTGGGATTCTTCCTGTAAATTTCACTTTATTTTCGATTCCTAAATTTTTTGCTAAGTTTTTCAATGTTTCAAGTTGTGCTCCGTCTCCTATAATCGTCAATACAAAATCTGTTCCTTTTTGATTTAGAATTGCAAATGCTTTTAAAATAATATCATGGCGGTATTCTGGTAGTAATGAACGCGTGACTATAGCACAGATTTTTTCAGGATTGGCACTGTTTTGATTGCTAAATTTCTCCAAATCAATTCCCTTAGGCAATATCAAGACTTTATTCATATCTACTTTGGCTTCCATCATAGAAATAGTCATCACGGGTCCCCAAGCATGAATTAAATCCGCTTTTTTAAACGCATAATTTTGAATCATTTTTTTTAACGGGAGTAAAATGGAAGTTTCAGGCCACAAATCTGTTCTGCCTTGTTGTGCGATCGCAACAGGTTTTACTCCTGATAATGCAGCAAGAAAGCCGTAGCTGGTGGTTCGTTCTGCAATAACCATATCCGGTTTCTGCAATTGAATTAATTTTCTGATTTTGAAAATAGCCAATTCAAATTCAAAAATCCTTAAAATTCGGTTTTTAAAACAATCGCTGGGCATTTTTAATTCCCAAGTGATAATTTCAAAATCGCCAAATTCCTTGAGTCCGTTCATCCAAGTGATGGCATCGGCTCTGTAGGATTCTCCAAGAAAAAGTATTTTCCTTTTTTTCATTGTGATTATTCCGACGTTAAGGCGCGATTAATGAAATCGTTCAATGGTTTTAGCGCAATCAGTTTTTGACTCATTACAGCAACAAAATCTTTTTTGGATGCTGCGCTGAATTCAATTTTTTGAGTAGCTTCAAAACTCTTTAGTTTTAATAATTCTATCGCTGGATGTTCTTTGTCGTAGCCTCTTGGTGGGTTTTTTAAAGTATCTTTTTCATTTCTATCAAAATCGCCAAATTCTCTTTTGAAATCTTTTTCATCAAGAATAGCCTCTAAATCATCATGGAAAAAAGCAATTTCTTTGCGCATTTTTTTTAAATCCTCGGATTCTGGACAGTATAAACCACCAGCAATAAAACTGGCGCCTTTTTCTAGGTGAATGTAATAACCAGAACGATTCAGACCTTTTGCACCAGACGAAAGCCAGATTCCCAAATGAGATTTGTAAGGTGTTTTGTCTTTAGAAAACCGAATGTCGCGATTGATTCTGAACGTACAATTTTTAACTTCCAGCATTTCCAGTGATGGATCTAGTGGTTTCATAGCGTCCAGTAAATCAGCAACTAATTGCTGGTAATCTTTCTTGAAAGCTTCGTAGCGTTTTTTATTTTCTAAAAACCAATCTCGGTTGTTATTGGCTTTTAAATCATCCAGAAATTGTAGTGTTTCTTTTGAAAGCATCTTGTACTACTGTATTTGTTTTCTTAATTCTTCTTCGCTAATGAAACCGGATTTTTTCCATTTTACTGCTGTTTTTTCATATAGTAATAAGGTAGGAAGTTCACTGATTTTCATTTCGGTCATTAAGGTTTTGTTTTTATCGGCATCCAATCGTATAATGGTTACGCTATCTGCTAGTTCAGTTTGCATTTTTGTGATGTATGGTGTCATTTTTTTGCATGGTGCACACCATTCTGCATAAAAACTAACCAATACTTTTTTATCGGAGTCTAGTAATTTATTATAGTCCTGCACAGTCATTCCTGTAATTTTGTTATTTGGTTTGGATAGTCCTGCAGCATCCCATTTTAAAATTCCTCCTTGTAATTGGTAAACATCAGTAAAGCCAAGTTCTTCCAGTTTTTCAACGGCACTTTGACTTCTTCCGCCACTTTTGCAATACACAAAAACAGGTTTTGTTTTGTCTAGTTTTTCTACTCCTGCAACAAAGCTATCTCCAAGCCAATCTATATTTACTGCTTTGTCGATATGGTCTGACGAAAATTCCGCAGGGGTTCGTACATCCAGAATTTGCGGATTTGGTGTTGCTGCAATTTTTGTACTAAAAACTTTTGCATCTATAGTTTGGCTTTCCTTTGTGCCTTGGCCTTGACAAGACAAAAAAGCAAAAGATGTGATTACTAGGAATATTGAACTGAATTTCATTGTGATTTGATTTAAGTTTTATTAAGCTAAATTAGCTTTTTTTCGATTTTTGAACGCTATAAAAACTATTAAATAAAAGTTATAAGTTGAAAATTTTATAACTCTGATGGGTCGATTTTACAATAATTTCCGTGCGCTCTGGATGTGTGTCCGAAATAAAAAGTTGTCCAAAAGTATCGCTGTTAACCATTTCGATTATTTTGGCTACTCGAGTTTCGTCTAGTTTGTCAAAAATATCATCAAATAACAGAATTGGTTTTACACCGCTTTGTTTTTTTAGAAACTCAAATTGCGCCAGTTTTAAGGCGATTAAATATGATTTTTGCTGGCCTTGGGAGCCAAATTTCTTTATTGGATGTTCGTCAATATCAAAAGCTAAATCGTCTTTGTGAATTCCTACACTTGTGTAATGTAAAGCCCGATCTTTATTGATGTTTTCCTGTAAAAGAGTCAGTAAATCTTTTTCGAATAAATGACTTTCATACACCAGTTGCACAGTTTCCTGCGAACCCGTTATGGCTTGATGATGCGTGTTGAAAATAGGAATGAATTGTTCTATGAATTCTTTTCTTTTTTCAAAAATATAAGTGCCAAAACCGTCGAGTTGCTCATTATATATAGACAGCGTATCGGTGTCAAAAACATGATTCAATGCAAAATATTTCAATAAAGCATTACGCTGGCTCATTACTTTTTGGTATTGAATGAGTTGCTGCAAATAATGGGGATCTAGTTGCGAAATCACGCTATCCATAAATTTACGTCTGGTTTCGCTTCCTTCTACAATCAAATCCCTATCAGCAGGAGAAATAATCACCAAAGGAATAAAACCAATGTGATCTGAGAATTTATCATACGCCTTTCCGTTGCGTTTTAATATCTTTTTTTGTCCTTTTTTTAAGCTGCAAAGAATTTGTTCTGTTCTTTCGTTCTTTTCAAATTCAGCGTCAATGACAAAAAATTCTTCTCCATGTTTTATATTCTGAACCGCTAACGGATTAAAATAGCTTTTCCCGTACGATAAATGGTATATTGCATCAAGTACATTTGTCTTTCCTATGCCATTTTTACCTACGAAACAATTTATTTTGCTATCAAAATCGAAATTTACTTCCGAGAAATTCTTATAATTGAATAATGAAATCTTTTTTAAATACATCTGTAAGGCTTGCTGGTATTGAGAACTTTGATGTTTTTAAAAGGGTTTTTCAAAGTGGGTGCAAATTATTGAAAAATATCGATAAAATTGCCTTTTAGATTTTTTCTGTGGAAATTATTTTTCCTTTGGAAAGAAAGAACCTCCCGTAATATTTTTTTGAATATAAAAGCATATTTTTTATGTCGGTTTGAATAAAAATTTTATTTTTGCGACTCACTAAATTAAAAATAAATGGCGACTTACAATAAAAGAGGATATAAAGCACCAAAAGAAAAAGAAGTAAAAAGCGAAGTTGAAGCGGTAAACATTGACGAAAAAGACAGTACTACTGCTGAGGTTTTTTCTAAATTAGATGAGACAGCTACAATAACTGAGGATTGGGTAGCTAAAAATCAAAAAGTTATTATAGGTTTAGTTGCCGTTGCAGCCATTCTGACAATTGGTTATTTAGGATACCAAAGATTCGTTGCAGCACCACAAGAAGAGGAAGCGGCTAACGAAATGTTTGTAGCACAACAAAATTTCCAAAAAGCAACTGAAGGAGTAGCTAGTGACTCATTATATAAGTTATCATTAAATGGTTCAGAAGGTAAATTTGGATTCTTAAAAATTGCAGATGAATATTCTGGAACTGATGCTGGAAATTTAGCTAATTATTATGCAGGTATTGCTTATTTGAACACAGGAAAATATTCGGAAGCAATAGATTATTTAAGTAAATTTAAATCAGATGATATTGTTCTAGGAGCTTTAGCAAAAGGAGCAATTGGAGATGCTTATTCTCAAAAAAATCAACCAAAAGAAGCTTTAGAGAATTACGTAATGGCTGCTGAGTCTAATAAAAACGATTTTACAACACCGCGTTTCTTGTTGAAAGCTGGGAAAACAGCTTTGGCATTAGGAAATAAAGCAGACGCTTTGAAATATTTTACAGAAATTAAAGATAATTTTGAAGGAACTCCAGAGGGTGCTTCAGTTGATGTCTTGATAGGATTAGCACAATAGTAAAAAATGATATGAGATTGGTGATTTAAGATTGGAGTTTTTTGAATTCAAAATACTACCTTTAATTTCTGAAATCAGAATTCGATAATCAAAATTTTAAAATAAAATGGCTACCGTAAATAAAAACTTATCAGAGTATGATAAAAATTCAATCCCAAACGCGAAAGATTTTCGCTTTGGGATTGTTGTTTCAGAGTGGAATGATTCCATAACTGAAGGACTTTACAGAGGTGCTATTGAAGCCCTTCTAGAAAATCAAGTTCCTGCTCAGCATATTATTCGCTGGAATGTTCCTGGAAGCTTTGAACTTATATATGGTTCGAAGAAAATGTTGCAAACACAAAATGTTGATGCTGTGATTGCTATTGGATGTGTAATTCAAGGGCAAACTAAACATTTTGATTTTGTGTGTGAAGGAGTTACACAAGGCATAAAAGACTTGAATGTTCAAACGGATATTCCCGTAATTTTTTGTGTATTGACTGATAATACCATGCAACAATCTATTGATAGGAGTGGAGGTGTTCACGGTAATAAAGGTACTGAAGCTGCTATTGCGGCTATCAAAATGGCCTATATTCGTCAGCAGGCCTCTTTATCACATCAAATTGATAATCAACATTTATTATCTGCAGGAGCTATTCAATTAGAAGAAGGGAGACCTTTAGAGTTGAAGGAATAAATAATAAAAACACTAATTATTAAACCTATACTGTCTCATAAATAGTATAGGTTTTTTGTTTTTTTTATGATTAAATAAGCTATTAATCCCAATAGAAATTCATTAAATTTGTAATTCTTGGTTTTATAATAAACCATTGTCACCCTTAGCACAGTCGAGGGGTTAAACTTTAAACTTAAATTTTTTAATGTCGAGTATAATTCAATTACTTCCTGATCATGTTGCTAATCAAATTGCTGCTGGAGAAGTCGTTCAGAGACCAGCGTCAGTTGTCAAAGAATTGCTGGAAAATGCAGTAGATGCCAGAGCAACAGATATAAAATTAATTCTTAAAGATGCTGGAAAAGCATTGGTTCAAGTGATTGATAATGGATTAGGAATGAGCGTTACGGATGCGCGTTTGTGTTTTGAACGTCACGCTACCTCTAAAATTCGTCAAGCCGAAGATTTGTTTTCATTACACACCAAAGGATTTCGTGGGGAAGCACTAGCTTCTATCGCGGCAATTGCACATATGGAGATGAAAACCAAGCAAGATCAAGAAGAGCTTGGAACGCACATTGTCATTGAAGGTAGTAAGTTTGTTTCTCAAGATGTTGCTGTTTTGCCAAAAGGAACTTCATTTGCAGTCAAAAATTTATTTTTTAATATACCG
This sequence comes from Flavobacterium glaciei, assembly GCF_003350545.1. Lineage (GTDB taxonomy): Bacteria > Bacteroidota > Bacteroidia > Flavobacteriales > Flavobacteriaceae > Flavobacterium > Flavobacterium glaciei. The sequence continues at coordinate 158,124 of NZ_QQBA01000001.1, read as the reverse complement.
GCAAGACGCAATTTTTTAAAATCTGACACGGTGGAATACCGCCATATTATTGATGAATTCCAACGTGTGGCTTTAGCGCACCCTAAAATATATTTTACGTTTTATCACAATGGCAGTGAAATGTTTAATTTACCGCCCTCAACTCTAAGACAAAGAATTGTCAATATTTTCTCAGGTAAAACAAATGAAAAATTAGTTCCAGTTCAGGAAGAAACAGAAATAGTGACGATTCAGGGATTTGTCAGTAAACCTGAGTTTGCCAAAAAAAATCGGGGAGAGCAGTTTTTCTTTGTCAATGACCGATTTATAAAAAGTGGTTATTTGCATCATGCGGTGATGGCTGCCTATGATGGAATCTTAAAAGATGGGGCACAACCTAGTTATTTTTTATATTTATCAGTTCCGCCTAATACCATTGATATCAATATTCATCCTACTAAGACGGAAATTAAGTTTGATGATGAACACGCCTTATATGCTATTTTAAGGGCTTCCATAAAACATAGTTTGGGACAGTTTAATGTAGCCCCAGTTTTGGATTTTGACCGTGATTCTAATTTAGATACACCGTATCATTACAAAGATTTAGAAGGCGCAACACCTACGATTCAAGTTGATGGAAACTTCAATCCGTTTTCCGAAGAAAAACCCAGCAAGCAATTTTCCAGTTACAGAAAACCGGAACCAACGGCTAATTGGGAAAGTCTTTATGTAGGTTTAAAGCAAGATACGGATGAAATAGGACACATCACTTTCGAGAATGAAGAGGTGACTTCCTCTTTATTTAATGACGAAGAAGTAGAACACTCTGTTCATAAAACGTATCAAATACATAAAAAATATATCGTTTCCTCTATCAAATCAGGAATGGTAATTGTCGACCAACAACGCGCGCATCAACGTGTTTTGTATGAGCAGTTTTTAGTGAATATGACCGTTAATCAGGCATCAAGTCAGCAGTTGTTGTTTCCTTTGAACTTGTTTTTTTCGTCAAGCGAAATGGACCTTATCGCTGAGTTACAATTATCTTTAATGAATACCGGATTTGTCTTTGAAGAAAACAATACTGATCATATCGTAATTTCTGGAATTCCTGTAAATGTAACAGAGAGCGAAGTTTCACTGGTTTTAGAACAATTATTAAGCGATTTGCAGGACGGAATTCCTGAAAGCAGTTTTAGCCAGAACGATACAATTGCCAAATCTATGGCTAAAAGTTTAGCCGTGAAAACAGGAACACACCTTACTGAAAAAGAACAGGAGAACTTGGTTAACGGACTTTTTGCTTGTAAAGAGCCAAATATTTCCCCATTTCATAAACCCACTTTCATTACCATGCGTGTGGAAGATTTAGATAAAAAATTTGCAATATGAGAAATGTAACTGAAACCGTCAAACAATTAATAATTGTAAATGTATTGTTTTTTGTAGGTACCCTTGCGATAGGTGATGCTGCTTATAAAATATTGGCCTTATATTTTCCTGAAAATCCGGATTTTCAATTGTGGCAACCATTAAGCCATATGTTTATGCATGGTAATTTTATGCATATTTTTTTCAATATGTTTGCATTGTATTCTTTTGGATCTGCTCTAGAGCAAATGTGGGGAAGCAAAAAGTTTTTGTTTTTCTATATTTCTTGTGGACTAGGTGCTGCTTTATTGCATACTGGAGTAAATTATTACTATTTTCAAGATGGTTTAAATACTTTAGTTTCCAATGGATTTGAAAAACAAGATATTTTACAACTTTTAAATGAGGGTAAAATTGATACGAGATGGCAAGAATTTATATCCGTTTCTGATTTTCAGAATTTTACCAGTGCCTTTGTGGGTACTGCAGTTGGTGCATCTGGAGCTATTTACGGAATAATAGTTGCATTTGCTTTCATGTTTCCTAATGCTGAATTGGCTCTAATGTTTATTCCTGTACCCATAAAAGCAAAATATTTTGTGCCAGGTTTAGTATTAGTCGATTTGTATTTAGGGATATCTGGTAAATCAATTTTTGGTGGTGGTGGAATTGCACATTTTGCACACGTTGGCGGAGCATTTTTTGGATTTATTATTATGTGGTATTGGAAGAAAAATCAGTTCAATAAGAACCGTTGGAACTAAAATGATTATACTTTTTGAAGTAGCAAATCTAAATATCAGCTCTTAAATCACAATTGAATTATGAATATTATTGACGATCTGAAATTACAATATAAGATGGGAGGATTAGTGATTCAGCTAATTTTTTGGAATGTGGCTTTGTTCGTTCTTCCATGGCTTGTTTTTTCTATTTTATCTTTGTTGGGCATTACGATTGATTACATTCAATTTGTAAGTTTGTCCTCTAATCCATCGTATTTGTTATGGAAACCTTGGTCATTGCTTTCGTATTCTTTTTTTCATAGCGGAATCATGCATATCGTATTTAATATGATTATTTTGAATTTTTCAGGTAGGTTATTTATGACCTATTTTACCTCTAAGCAATTGTTAGGATTGTACTTGTTGAGTGCAATTTTTGCTGGAATTTGTTATATTTTGGTATTTTATTTTTTAAATATTAATGCGCCAATTGTAGGTGCTTCAGCCGCTATTATGGCTATTTTGGTTGCCACTACTACCTATCATCCTTTGATGGAACTTCGTTTATTGATTTTTGGAAATGTTAAGCTTTGGCATATCACCGCCGTCATTATTATTGTTGATTTAATGCAACTGCGCTCAGAAAATATGGGTGGACATATTTCTCACCTTTCTGGTGCTTTTTTTGGTTTTATTTTTATTAAATTGCTTCAAAATGGAACCGATTTAAGTACGATAGTCACTCGTTTGATAGATTTTTTTGCAAATTTGTTTAAAAAAAATACGTCAATACCATTTAAAAAAGTACATAAAAATTATAGTAAGCCATTGGTAAAAAGTGTTTCAAAAATCGTTACAAAAGATATATCTCAGCAACAGATAGATGAAATTTTAGATAAAATTAGTCAGTCAGGTTATGATAGTTTAACTAAAGAAGAGAAAGAATTTTTGTTCAAAGTAGGGAAATAAGTATCAAATAAGATTTTAGATTGTATCTCACTGTAAAATATAGAAAATGAAAAATCTTTCGTGGTTTAATAAAGGAATCTTTTTTTTGAATATAGTCCTTACTGTTGTGACTTTTATTGCCTATGCTTTACCTTTTTTAGCACCAAAATCGTTTCCTCTTTTGTCTGTTTTGACACTTTTTATGCCATTATTTTTTATTTTGAATGGCTTGTTTTTTGTCTATTGGGCCATACAATTAAAAAAGCAATTGATAGTCTCTGGTTTGGTTTTATTAATAGGGATTACTTTTATAAATAAATTTTATAAATTTTCTTCACCAGAGTTTCCTAAAGAAGAAAAAGACTTTACCGTGATGAGTTATAATGTTCGTCTGTTCAATGTTTTTAAATGGATTGACAGAGATGATGTTCCTTCAGATATTCTCACGTTTATTAATGATAAAAATCCGGATATTTTGTGTATTCAGGAGTACTCATCATCAGCTAATATCGATTTGAAAGTGTATCCTCATCGATATATTTTTACTGATGGTAACCAAATTAAAAAAGGACAAGCTATTTTTTCTAAATTTCCAATTATTAACCAAGGAAATATCATTTTTCCAAATTCGAGTAACAACGTTGTTTTTGCCGATGTAAAAAAAGGAAAGGATATTATTAGGGTATATAATATGCACATTCAATCCATAAAAATATCTCCTGATGTCAATGAAATTGATGAAAATATAGATGCGATTAATCAGCACAAATCACAAATGTTATTTATTAGAATCAGTAAAGCTTTTAAGCAACAGCAACAGCAAGCCGAGATTTTTAAGGAACATAAAATAAAATGTACGTATCCTATTATCATTTGTGGCGACATGAACAATAGCGCGTTTTCTTACGTGTACCGAAGCATCAAGGGGAAGCTCAAAGATAGTTTTGAAGAAGCTGGAATCGGTTTTGGGGAGACTTATAAATTTAGGTACTATCCAGCCAGAATTGATTATATTTTTGCTGACGAAAGGATGAAAGTTAAGAAATTCGAAAATTTCCCCCAATTTATAAATTCAGATCATTTCCCTATTCTGGCAGTACTTTCTCTGGATTAAAAACTAATCAAGTATTTTATTTCAGAATCAGTTTTTGAGTTTTTAAATATTCCATAGCATATTTTCCTTCGTTAAAAAGTAAATCGAGAACGCTAAGATTGTTGATAAAACCGTGTTTATCATCAAAAACCTGCGTATAGCTATCAAATATTGAAAGGTCTTTTTTTCCGTTTACTAAAGTTCTGAAATCAGTAAATAAAGTAGTGTCAACTTCGTGAAAGTATTCTGTTGTAGTCGTGTAATCCGCTTTCATTCGGAAACAATGTAATAGGATGTCGAAAATCTCAAAATTTAAATCCAATAAAAAAGTATATTTTTTTTCGAAAATTGGTCTGATGTCATCTTCGAAAAACTCAAAAAAAGGAGAACTTCGGTATCCTGCTTCAAATGATTTGAAATGTTGTTTTTGCCAATCAAAATCAGTTTCAATTTTGATATCTTTTGTTTTTTGATGACTTTCTTTCGAATGTTTAACGGGGATATTCAATAACTGAATCCCGTTTGGACTATAAATATATGCGCGGTTTCGGTTAGTTTGCTTTTGAAAATTATCCTCTATTTCAAAGGTTATACTTTTCGATTGTACCATGGCTGCAAAATGGCTTATCGATGGGAAATAGGTAGGATGGAGGAGGATGTTCATATTTGTCTAAAGTTTTTAAAGTTATAAAGTCAAAAGTCATAAAGCGCAATTAACTAGCAACTTTATGACTTTAAACTTCTAAACTTTGGACTATTTTTTTGCTTCTTTTCTTTTTTTCCAAAAATATTCTCCAACGAAAAATGCTGCTAAAGCGAATAAGAAATATTTAAAATAGGATTGAGGCTGACCCTCACCACTAACTGTTGTGAAAACTCTATCCCAACGAATTTTATTCAAACCTTTACCGTTTGTATCCCAACTTAACCAGATAAAAATAGGTTTCCCTACAATGTGATTTTCTGGTACAAATCCCCAATAACGGCTGTCTTCGGAGTTATGACGGTTGTCACCCATCATCCAGTAATAATTTTGTTGGAAAGTGTAATTTTTGACTACTTTACCATTTATTCTTATTTCGTTTCCAGTTACTTTAAGTTCATTTTTATCCCCATTTTCATTTGTTTCATAATCAGTAATTATGGTTTTATAAAATGGCAATGATTCAGTTGTTAAAGCGACAGTTTTTCCTTTTTCAGGAACATAAACTGGACCGTAATTGTCACTATTCCATTTATTAATATGAGGAAAAACTCCTTTTCCGTTATTAGCTTGATCAACATCTCTTGATATTTGTCTGATTACTGCTGTGATACCAGGTACATTTTTTAATCTATCTGCACTTGCAGACGTCAAAGCACTAAAGATTAATGTGTCTCTTTTTGTTTCATCAGTAACCATTACTGGGTCGGTTATGTCCATCTCTTTCAGTAAGTGTTCAAAATCGATTGGCGTTTTTCCGTCTAATGCTACTTTATAGGAGAATTGGGGTTTAGCTCTTTCAGGTAATTCTAGTAGTTTATCATCAATGTAAACCATACCGTCTTTTATAGATAAGTTGTCCCCAGGAATTCCAACACATCTTTTTACATAATTCGATTTTTTGTCTACTGGTTTGAAAGCACGTCTTTTTGAAGTGTCAAAAAATCTATAAACGGTATCCACTGGCCAGTTAAATACTACAATATCAGTCCTATTTATGTTTTGAATTCCAGGTAGTCTTAAATAAGGTAATTGTGGCCAAGATAAGTATGATTTATTTTTAGTTACAGGGATTGAATCATGAACCATTGGCAACGCTACTTTAGTCATAGGAACTCTAGCACCATAATTCATTTTGCTTACAAATAAAAAGTCACCTACTAATAAGGACTTTTCTAAGGAAGAAGTAGGGATTGTATAGGGTTGAATTAAATAGGTATGTACTATAGTTGCTACGATAATTGCAAAAAGTAAAGAGCTAACGGTATCAGCTGTCTTATTTTGTGGACTTAAACTTCTGTCAGCTATATGATTTAATTTTTGAGTGTAATTGACATAATAGATGTAAAATCCAAGAGTTGCAATTCCTAAAAAAGTATCTAATCCAGATCGTTTTCCAAAACTTCTCAATGTTTCCACCCAGATTACAGGAAACATAATCAAATTGATAATTGGTATAAAAAGCAAGATAGTCCACCACGTAGGTCTACCTATTATTTTCATCAAAACTATAGCATTGTATACCGGAATAGCCGCTTCCCAACGTTTTCTTCCCGCACTTTCATATAATTTCCACGTTCCTAAAAAGTGAACTATTTGTACCAGTAAGAAAAATACAAACCATTGATATAGTGTCATTGTTTTTTTGTTTAAAGTTTAAAGTTTAAGAATGTTCCAACAGAAATGAGAATCTAAAACTCTTGAATAATTTATTTTAAATCTAATACGTCTTTCATGGTATAAATACCTTGTTTTCCCACAATCCATTCGGCTGCAATCACAGCACCCAGAGCAAAACCCTCACGATTGTGTGCGGTATGCTTTATCTCGATTGCATCAACAACAGAATTGTATGTTACGGTGTGCGTTCCAGGAACAGTACCTATTCTTTTTGCTTCAATATGAATTTGATTGGCTTCAGGTTTGTCTAATGTCCAGTTGGTATATGAACTGTTTTCAATTACGCCTTTGGCTAATGAAATAGCGGTACCGCTTGGTGCATCTAGTTTTTGGGTATGATGAATTTCTTCCATTTCTACTTTATAACTTTCAAATTTTGACATAATTTTTGCCAAATATTCGTTGAGCTCAAAGAAAATATTTACACCTAAACTGAAGTTAGAGCTAGAGATAAATCCACCGTTCATAGCAGTGCAAAGTGCGGCCATTTCATCATAATGTTCTAACCAGCCTGTTGTACCTGAAATTACAGGGACTTTAGCATGAAAACAACTTGAAATATTAGTGACTGCAGCAGTTGGAACACTGAAATCTATAGCCACATCAGCATTTGAAAGACCGTCAAAAGTATTGTTTTCATCTTTTTTCAAAACGATTTCATGTCCTCTTTCCAGTGCAATTCTTTCAATTACCTGACCCATTTTTCCGTATCCTAAAAGCGCAATTTTCATTTGTTTTTTATATTTATAAATTAAAATTTTAAAGATGAATTTAGTTTTCTGTTTCCAATCTAAAAATTATAATTAAATGTTAGTCCTATATTTGTCTTCAATGTTACATCATTAGGATAAATAACGGGTCTTACTGATAAGTTTTCATCCACGTTGAATTGTATTAAAGCAGCGTCTACATTAGCATCAATGATGTTTAAAGCATAAAATGCTAAAGTTACCAATGCTGATAAATCTCGATTTCTTTGGTAAAATTTTTGTCCGGCAATCAATCGATTATTGTCTAAGAAACCTAAATCATCGGTAGTGTACCCTTCCAATCTGCTTTTGTAAGCATCTCGATATTGATGGTATTTCCTATTGTTATCTATGTAAAAGTAAACGCTGGTTCCTAATGCTCCATAAACAATGGGTATTTTCCAGTATTTCTTATTGTAAGCTTGACCTAAACCCGGCAAAATTGCTGAATAGAAAGCTGCTTTTGCCGGAGTTAACGGATCAATGTCATTTGATTTCAAAGTGTCTTTAGCCACAAGTACCGATTCTGTTTTTGTTTGGGCAAAAACAGTATTTTTTCCTGCAATAAAAAGGAGTAGACTTATGAAAATTATTTTATGCACTATTCGTTTATTAGTTTTATAATTCTGTTGAAGTCTTCTTCAGAATGAAATGGAATAGTGATTTTTCCTTTACCGTTTCCAGCTACTTTCACATCGACTTTTGTTCCAAAATAATTTGTAAAAGCGCTTTTTTGTGCTTCAGCTATTTCAAATGAAGCAGTTTTTGGTTTACCAGCAGGTTTAGGTTTTAGACTTTCCTGATAGTTTTTTACTAAAGCTTCTGTATCGCGAACGGATAGGTTTTGGCTAACTATTTTTTGATAAATATCAGTTTGAATATCTTGGTCTTCAATATTAATTATTGCACGTCCATGACCCATACTAATAAAACCATCACGAATTCCAGTTTGGATTATCGGGTCTAGCTTTAAAAGTCTTAAATAATTTGCAATCGTAGAACGTTTTTTCCCTACTCGCTCACTCATTTGTTCCTGAGTTAATTGAATTTCATCAATCAAACGTTGGTAGGAAAGTGCAATTTCAATTGGATCTAAATCATGACGCTGGATGTTTTCCACCAAAGCCATAACTAATGACTCATTGTCATTTGCAATTCGAATGTAAGCTGGGACTGTTTTTAATCCCACAAGAGTCGATGCGCGAAGACGACGCTCACCCGAAATCAACTGGTATTTATTAAAGTCTAATTTACGTACTGTAATAGGTTGAATAACGCCTAATTCTTTGATAGAAGTCGCTAATTCTCTCAGGGATTCCTCATTGAAATTACTTCTTGGTTGAAACGGATTTATTTCAATTGCTTCAATTTCAAGCTCAATAATGTTACCTACAACTTTATCAGCATTCTTATCTTCTACGGATTTTATATCATTTTCCGGATCTTTCAATAACGCAGATAATCCTCTTCCTAAGGCTTGTTTTTTTATTGCTTTTGCCATAAAACTATTTACTGTTTTTCTTTATAACTTCTTGAGCAAGATGTAAGTAATTAGTAGCTCCTTTGCTTGTAGCATCGTAGTTTATTATACTTTCACCAAAGCTAGGTGCTTCACTCAGTTTTACATTCCTTTGAATAATAGTATCAAATACCATATCGTTAAAATGTTTTTGAACCTCTTCAACTACTTGGTTAGATAAACGCAATCTCGAGTCAAACATGGTCAATAACAACCCTTCGATATCTAAATCTGGATTGTGAATTTTTTGGATACTTTTTATTGTATTCAATAATTTCCCTAAACCTTCCAGTGCAAAATACTCACATTGAATAGGTATAATTACAGAGTCAGCAGCTGTCAATGCATTCAAGGTAAGCAATCCAAGTGATGGCGCACAATCGATAATGATATAATCGTACTCGTCCTTGATGCTTTCCAAGGCTTTTTTAAGCATGTATTCCCTATTTTCTTTGTCTACTAATTCGATTTCAATAGCAACAAGGTCAATGTGCGATGGGATCACGTCCACATTTGGAGCAGAACATTGTATGATGGCCTCTTTTGGCGTATGGCTATGTTCCAGAATTTGGTATGTGCCTATTTCAACAGATTCAACATCAATACCCAATCCCGAAGACGCATTTGCCTGTGGATCAGCATCTATAAGTAATACTTTCTTTTCTAAAACTCCTAACGAAGCAGCAAGATTAACTGATGTTGTAGTCTTTCCAACTCCTCCTTTTTGATTAGCAATCGCGATGATTTTGCCCATTTATTTTTCTAAATTTTGAACCGTAAAAATACAATTATTTATGGTTTCTAAAAATCTATTTTGTTAACATTTGTTAAAGCTTGATTCCTTGTCTTTTGACAGATTTCTATTTTAACAACGGATTAGATTTTCTGGAGTTATTACAGTGGTGAGCAGCAATTTTGATAATTTGTAACTTTGAGAGGTATTCAATCTTTTAAATTTAGGTTAAGGGTTCTGTTGTTGATAACCAATCACAACAAAAAATAAGCTTTTAAATTGGTAAAACTTTCATCTTGAGCATAAAGATTTTGATAAAGAGGATTGAGTAGGGTTTAAATTGCAATACTTCTTTACCATGTTTTTATTTAGAACGTTTAATGAACGTATAATTTTTAAACACAAAAAAGCCGAATATTGCTATTCGGCTTTTGGTCGGGGTGGCAGGATTCGAACCTGCGGCCTCCTGCTCCCAAAGCAGGCGCGATAACCGAGCTACGCTACACCCCGTAACGAGGGTGCAAATATAGAACTAATTTCGAAACTAACAAACGATATAATCAAATAGGAGAATATTATTTCGGAATAGGTAAAAATGATGTTTTTTTAAGCCATTTTTTTTATTAAAAAACTACATTTGTACTATCAAAAAAATAATATAATTTCAATATGTCAGATACAATCGAAAAAATTAAATGTCTTATTATAGGTTCTGGTCCAGCAGGTTATACTGCAGCTATTTACGCTGCCAGAGCAAATATGAATCCTGTTGTTTATCAGGGAATGCAGCCAGGTGGTCAGCTGACAACCACTAATGAAGTAGAGAACTGGCCAGGTAATCCAGAGGGAATCACTGGACCAGAAATGATGGTTGGGTTACAAGCACAAGCACAACGTTTTGGAACTGATGTTCGTGATGGTTGGGCTACAAGAGTTGATTTTTCAGGCGATATTCATAAAGTTTGGATCAATGACACTATAGAATTGCATTGCGAAACTGTAATAATTTCTACAGGAGCATCCGCTAAATATTTAGGAATGCCATCAGAACAACATTATTTAAAAATGGGTGGCGGAGTTTCTGCATGTGCAGTTTGCGATGGTTTTTTCTATAGAAATCAAGAAGTCGTAATTGTAGGAGCTGGAGATTCAGCTTGTGAAGAAGCACATTATTTATCTAAACTTTGTAAAAAAGTAACGATGTTAGTGCGTAGCGAAAAATTTAGAGCTTCTAAAATCATGGAAGAACGCGTTCGAAAAACAGAGAATATTACCATATTGATGAACCACGATACTGTTGAAGTATTGGGTGATGAGCAAGTAGTTACTGGCGTAAAGGCTTTAAATAAAACAACCAATGAAGTTTTTGATATTCCTGCAACTGGTTTCTTCGTAGCTATTGGTCACAAACCCAATACGGATATTTTTAAAGATTATATCACATTAGACGAAACTGGATATATTATCAATACCCCAGGGACTTCAAAAACAAATGTGGAAGGCGTTTTCGTAGCGGGCGATGCTGCAGATCATGTATATCGCCAAGCGATTACTGCTGCCGGAACAGGTTGTATGGCTGCTCTTGATGCCGAAAGATATTTGGCCGCTAAAGAATAATTAAAGTTAGAAAAGTTAATATTGAAAAAGTCCCATTTGCCTTAGCAAGTGGGACTTTTTGTTGTGGGGATATGCAGTGTCATTCCAGTTTTTCTCCCTCTTCTTTAGAGAGGGCGGGGAAAGGATTATTTCAATTTCTTAATCAATTTTGCTTCGTCGGCAAATTTTCGTATTTCAATTTTTGGGGAACCCACTAATTGGATTTCTGATTTATTAGCGGCATCAATAACCACGGCTGTTTCTGTAAATAAACTGCAGCTGGAATAGCTTTCGGTGGTGATATCCGCATTTTTTGTGGTTAACTTGTTTCCGGTAAATGAGGCGTTATTGTCTAACCGGATTTTCGTATTTAAAGCATTTCCTTCAAGCGTTGCACCTGATTTTTGGTACATATCCACTTTTAAATCAGTTGTGTTAATTAAAGCTTTCAAAGATGCATTTTTACTTAATTCAATAGTTGATTTTTCTGATTTTAAATTGAGTTCTGTTTTTGATTTATCGTCGGCTTGAAGTAAGAAATCTTTTGTGTTGACATTCAAAAATAATTTAGAAGCATCATGCACTTTTAAGGTAACGGTATTCAATAAAAGTTCTTGTATTGCGTTGACGGTCGATTCATCCTTTGAAGTAATTAGATTCAAATCTTTGGTGTATGTAACTCTCACGATGATTTTCTTATAATTTGTGGCTTGTTTTGTAGTATAAACGCGCAATATGTTATCACTTAAATCCAAAGAAATGATATCATGCAGGTTGTCATCAGCCTCGATTTTTAATTCGGTTCTATCTCCTCTTTCTAGATAGACTTCGAGATTGTCTTCGATTAGCAATGCATCAAAATTTCCCACTTCTCTCTGTTCCACAGTTACTGTCTTTGATCCTTTTATTTTTTCCTTTTTTTGTGCCAATATCAATGTGGTTGGTAAAAGGAGTAGGAGTATAATAGCATATTTTTTCATATTCATTTGAATTAGCGTCTACACAAATATAAAAAAATCATCCACTTATGATGGATGATTTTTTGATTTTAGTAAAGGGATTTATTATTCTTGATTAATACTTCCTCCAGAATTTGTTTCTTTTCTAATTGATTTAGGAACTTTATTATAATGTATACTTCCACCGCTGGAAGCTTCAGCATCTAAACTTACAATAGGATGAATGTTGATTGTGGCTCCACTAGAGGCTTCAGCATTAACTTCATTTGCTAATAATTTTTTGGCATCAATAGAGCTACCACTTGATGCATTTGCTTTCATTTTTAGTCCCATTCCATTTAGGGTAATGCTACTCCCGCTACTAGAATCGCAAGTGATATCATCTGCTTCTAAATTCAGGTTAATTGTTCCTGCGCTAGAAGAACTTAGTGTGATATTTTCTCCTTTTATAGTTTTTCTGCTAGTTATTGAGGCACTGCTACTGGCTTCTAATTGTTCAATTAAAGGCATTTTTACAGTTACTTTTTTAGATTTCGTATTGATAATAGAATTCTTATCGCAATAAATAACTAGTGTGCCATTTTCAACTTTAGTAATTATGTGTTTCTGTAAATTATCATCAGCCTCAACTACTATTTCAGTTACGTCTGATTGTTCAATCACAAGATCGATTGCATTACTGACTTCTATGTTTTTGAAATTACCATCCACATTTCTTCTTTCGGTGGTGACATTTCTGCTTCCTTCAATTGAATTCAAATTAATGGAGTGGTTGCATGAAGCGAATAATAAAGCAGTTAAGACAACCAGAATGAATTTCGTTATTATTGTGATGATTTTTAGCATGACTAATTCGTTTTAATGATTATACCGTCTTTATTTATTTTTAATTCTTTAAGATTCTTTTTTGAATTAATCAAAGTATCATTCGTTACAGAAACTCCGTCTTCATTGATAGTAACTGATGTTTCGATACTATCATTTTCAGTTTCCACATCATTATATTCGTTTTCATCTGCAGGACAATTTAAACATTTTATTTGAGAATTTCCCATTTTGTAAATGTAATTGTCTGAGCTGTAGTGTAAGTTAAAAAATGAATCATCAGATCTGTCGTAATTTTGTAAAGAAGAATCTGGTTTTAGTAGAATTCCTTCTGGTAAGTATAAAAATATTTCCACTTCCTGATCACGGAATTTGTTTGTAACTTCTGTCAATAAATAATTATCTAGAATTATCTGATTTCCTTCAATTTTGATAGCGTATTTTATTTTTTCAGCTCTTAGTTTTGCATCTTGAAATGACTTACCTCTAGCTATTTTTTCTATTTGAATAAAAGGTAGTTTTTCATCTGTATGTAAAATTTCGATACTTACATTATTTGAATAAATTAATTGAGTGTTTGATGAATCCTGAACAAACTTGAAGCTTTCTTTATCGTTAATGTCTTTTGTATAATACTCATTGTATCTGAATTTTACATACAAAGTGTCATTTTGCAATACATTAATTGTTTCTTTCTTAACTGTTTTTCCTTCGTAAGCTACTTCGGATGCTTGTTTTATTCCTATCGAAATTAGTATTGCTATTGCGATAATCCAAAGTGCCAATAATGTGTATTTAACAATGTTTCCTATTGATTTCATGGTTGGTGACAATAATTTGAAACCTAGAAGTGTCAAGAAAAAGAAAGGAATACCAACTGCAAAAAACATTAATAATCCAAAAGACCATATTGGATAATCCGTAAAATTACCTGCTTCAATGAAACTTTGCCATGGAACTTCAATAAAATCTGATGAACCTAAAGTAAAGACGGCAATAAGTAAAGAAACTAAAGTTGCAATACCCGTTATGATTAAAATAACACCTAAAAACTTTGCAAAAATCTTGAAAATTGTCATGATGAAATCACCCAGAGAGCCTCCTATTTTTCCAGCACCTGATTTTATTTGGTTGCCATATTTGTCGTAATCAACATTTTTTATCTTGTCAGAAACGTTTTCAAACTCTTCTCTTACTTTTTTTTCAATGTTAGAAATCGTAACTGGTTCTCCAGTCATTTCCAGTTTCTCAGTTGTTGTGATTGCTTCCGGAGTTACAATCCAAAGAATGATATACGCTAAAATTCCAGTACCAAATCCAGCAAAAACTAATAGTATTAGAACGATTCTGATCCAAACTGCATCTACTCCAAAGTAGTGACCCAATCCAGCAGCAACACCACCTATCATACCTTTTTCTTTATCGCGGTATAATTTTTTTGTTCTTCTGTTTGAACTATCACTAAAGGTTTGCGAACCTTTTAACTCATCCTCGATAATATAATCTTCTGGTTGTCCCATTACGGCAATAACCTCGTCTACATCTTTTAAACCCACAACATGTTTGTCGCTTATTTGTTTCTCATTTAATAATTCTGAAACACGCATTTCAATATCTTTTATAATCTCATCATGTCCAGATGAATTAGATAAAGAACGTTTTATGGCATCAAAATATCGAGTTAATTTTTGGTATGCATCTTCATCTATATGAAAGAACATTCCGCCTAGATTTATATTTACAGTTTTGTTCATGACTATTGTTTTTGGTTGGTTATAAGGTTTACAGCATCGGATAATTCAGTCCAAGTGCCACTAAGTTCTTTTAAAAATGTTTGTCCTATTTCAGTTAGACCGTAATATTTTCTTGGTGGTCCTGATGTGGATTCTTCCCAACGATAGTTGAGCAATCCGTCATTTTTTAATCGTGTTAGTAGCGGGTAAATGGTTCCCTCCACGACTAATAATTTTGCGTTTTTTAATGTGTCTAATATTTCCGATGTGTATGCATCTTTTTCTTTTAATACGGATAAGATGCAAAACTCGAGAACACCTTTACGCATTTGGGCTTTTGTGTTTTCAATGTTCATAATTTCTTTTTTTTGATTTTGTGTTGATTAAACGGTTCATTTTTTGATTGATGATTGATTTGTATTTGCTAGTCAAGAAGCTACTGCTCTTGAATTTTATGTAAATTCTCTTTTAATCTATTTTATTTTCTACTTGATAAAAGGTATCGTTATTGGGTATTTATAATTTTCTCCATTTGATGTTTTTATTGAAGCGTAAATAATTAAAAAGAATTCAGCTACTTTCAAAACACCAAAAATTATAACAGCAACTAATCCGACTGTTAGCATTCCTATGTTTCCGTCGAAATTAAAATTTCTGAAAACAAAATCTTGATTATTTACTACAGCTTCAAAAGGAATATTTCTAAATAGCGTAATTAAAAATGTTGGAACCGCAATAAGGATAAGTACTAAAGAATACAATAATAAACTTAATTGAAAATTAAGTATTTGTTTTCCGTGGTAATTCACAAATTCAGAACTTTCCTTTTTTGAGGACCAAAGGATAATTGGAAAAATATAATTTCCAAAAGGAATAAAATATTGTGTTAATGCACTCAAATGAGTAAATGTTGCGATGTTTTTTTCAGTAGTTGTTTCCATGATTAAAAGTATATAGTAATTTCTTATGCAAATATATATCTAAAAGACAGTATCTTGTTTCGCATAGTACCATATATTAACATAAAATTAACAAATTAATTTTATATGTACGCATAGTATTTTTTTGTATTTTAGCAAAAAACCTAGCTATTTATGAAACTTACAGCGTCAAAACTTAATAAATTTCTCTTTTTTAAATTACCGTCGGCATTTATCTGTGGTGTTCGTGTAAAAGAAATCGATGAAAAGAAATGTGTGGTATCAGTAAAACACCGTTGGATTAATCAAAATCCTTTTAATTCTATGTATTTTGCTGTTCAGGCTATGGCTGCAGAACTTGCTACGGGAGCTTTGGTGATGTTTCAAATTCAGAAAAGCGGCAGAAAAATATCAATGCTTGTTGCTAACAATAAAGGGAATTTTACCAAAAAGGCAACTGGTAGAATTACTTTTGTTTGTATGGATGGTCATTTGATCGAGGAAGCAATTGAAAAAACAATTGCTACCGGAGAAGGACAAACCTTCTGGATGAAGTCTATTGGAACAGATGAAAAAGGAGTTCAAGTTTCTGAAATGGACTTTGAATGGAGTGTAAGAATCAAATAAAAAACACTTAATAGTTTAAAAAAACAAAAAACGCCTCTAAATCTAGAGGCGTTTTTTGTAGGAAATAGAAATTTATATTTTTTAGATTAACACTTTTTTCCGCTTGCTTTTGCGGAGGATGCATCACACTTTTTTCCTTCGGCTTTGCATTTTGCTTGACATTTTTCTATTTCATCCGCACTCATCGCTTTTGATTTGGAATCTTTTTTAGCACAACAGGATTCTTTTTTAGCTTTTTCTTTTGTGGCAGTTTTACTTTCCTGCGCACTAAGATTCACAGTCAGAAATGCGATTGCTATACATACTATTATCTTTTTCATTTTTATAAATTTAAATGGTTTTTCTTTTTTTTCTTTGGATGTAAATCCAAAATTATTATTCAAATATAAATAATAATTTAAATCAATTATTAAAATTCAGATTAATATTTACTTAATCGAATCTGATTATCTACTGGAAACATACATTTATTTAATAATGATTTTTTTATTGATAAGCCCTTTAGACGTTTTTACTTTTACGATATACACTCCTGAACTTATTTTTTTTATTGGAAGTTGTATGTCATATTGTCCTTGATTTTCAATTTTCCAAGTGGTTATTGATTGTCCAATACTATTATATAAAGTCATTTCCTGAACAGTTGTATCAATGGCTATATTGTTGATAATTATTATATTTTTACTTTGTGAATGAGCTATTCTTATTTGTTTGTCGAATGTGGTTTCCTCATTAAGGCCAAGTGTTTTGTCTTTGAATCGTAATGAAAAACGGGAATTGTGTAAACCATTTGTAAGATTGATTTCAAAAGCTTCATTGCGAATATTATGGTATATTTTAGTCTCGTCGTCGTATAGAAAAATAGGTTGATTATCATCAAAATTTTCTAAAGCATCAATCATGAATTTTACATTCCCAGAAGCATCTGTTTTTACTCCAATAGGGTAGGAAGCATTAATGTCAAAAAAACCTTCTCCTTGAATTACCAATTGATTTTCTCCATTCAAAAAATACATATCATTAGGAAAATCATCAATGTTTAAACCGTCATAACCGTTGTCCATTCCACTAGTTGCTTTTTCATCCATGAAGCCTAACAATACTTGTCTATGATAATTATTATGAGAGTTAAATCCCAATCTGATTTTTTTATGAGTATCAGTAACGACTGCATCATTATCATTATTTTTCCAAACGGTTTCTTTAGTAGATGTAGTTTTGAACATTACATTTGAGTTCAAAGCGTCATTTTCTTTATGAAAACCTCTTTGACTATTGTCAAAGATTACTGTTCCGCCAGAGCCAATTTTTCCATTCACAAAAAAGCCTTGCCCA
The DNA here is from genome assembly GCF_003350545.1 of Flavobacterium glaciei. Taxonomy (GTDB): domain Bacteria; phylum Bacteroidota; class Bacteroidia; order Flavobacteriales; family Flavobacteriaceae; genus Flavobacterium; species Flavobacterium glaciei. The sequence goes on along the minus strand of NZ_QQBA01000001.1, from coordinate 140,626 downwards.
ACGGGTATATATCGGTTAGGAATTCCTCTTGAAGGCGTTCCTGACTGACTAATAAAATCTACGCCCGATGATGACGGAGCTAATCCTCCAGTTAAATTTCGTACTGCATAACCTCCTTGGTAATCTCTTAAAATGTGAGTATTATTACTGGCATAGTGTTCCCAAAAATATAAAGTTCCATCCGTGGAGGGATTTAAACCTATGTTTGCTGTTATAAAAGCATCTGCATCTAATGCCGATGGATATGGATTACCGGTTAGCAATAACTGATCGTCTCCAACAGAATTTGTTGTTATAGATCCATTATTCGGTTTTCCTATGAAGGTGTAATTTTGAGTTTCTAATACACCACCACTTCCTTTTAAAGTAAATCCTTGACCTACTCGTATTGGATGATTTTCATCGATTTGAACCCAATTTGCATAATCATTTGCATAATCATCAAATTTATATAGCCAATATCTAGCTAGGCTAATAGGAGCTGTAGGTGCTCCATCATAGCCACCAATCCAATTTATGGCTACAGGTGCAAGAGGATTTGTTCCATCTTTTAAACTTCCTGCAACGGTATAATTAGTATTATTTGCAATTGTATTTATTGGACTTACTGGGGAGCTCCAATAATTATAATTGTACAAATTGGATTGGCCTTGTTGGTCTCTTTCTATATATCCTGAGCTTGTAATGTCTAATTCGCTTTCTTCTGTTTGCACTAATTGTGACATTCCAACTAAATCAATTTTCCCATCTAATTTTAGATAGTGAGATATTTCAATTTTATTGTCATTATTAGCCTCAAGTGTGTTGCTTTCTACTAGTAATCCTAAAACAGTTTTATTACCAGCAGTAGTTATATTATGATTTGTTTTGACAATATTCCAATCAATAAAAGTACTGTTATCAACTCCTAATGTGTTGGGGATGTTCCATATAGTTCCATGGGTCCAAGTGGCACTTGATTCCCAAGCATTATTTGCATGTGAAGTGTAAGGCAAAGGAGCTGTTTCAGGTTGAGCAGTAACAATTCCTATTAATTTTCCATTGCGGAGATTAGCCGTTTTATCCATCAAAAATCCATTTAAAAGATCAGTAGATTGTGCCATTTGATAGTACCCTTCTAAGTTACTCCAACTTAAATTAGGTATTGATTGGGGTACGGTGGCACCAAAAACGCTATTACTATTATTTGTAATTCGTTGATTCATCATCTTGTGAGTCTGCGCTGGTGTTAAAGCTACATTCCAAATACGGAGCTCTTGCATCCAACCGGTAAAGAAATTAGTTGGCAGGTAAGGATAAGAAAGGCCAGGAGCCATCGCCCCCATGATACACTGGGCATTTGAATTTGCTATTGGATTTGAACCCGCTACAGCATTTTTAACACTAACCCCATCTATGTAAAGATTATATGCTGTTCCGTCAAATGTAACTGCTACATGATACCATCTGTTAGTGCTAACTTGGTAATTGGATGTTATTGAATTTCCATTGTTCCAATTAAATGAAATAATATTATTTACGATTCTTAAATCATATCCATCAGTAAGTGAACTTGGGTTTCTTTTAGAAAATATAGTTTGAACATTTCCATTTGTTAAGCCAGGTTTTATCCAAGTTTCGATACTAAAAGATCCGCTGTTTAAATTAAAATTATCTTTTAAATTAACGTTGTCATCAATTCCATCAAAATTCAAAACCAAACAAACACCAATTGAAATCTGTACATCATCAGTGATAGGAGTACAACCACCGCTACCTGCGATTGTCCATCTAAGGGTATAAATACCAGTGTTTGGACTGTAAAATTCAGAAGTTGGACTAGTCGCACTCGAAAAAATTTCTCCACCACCAGATGGTCCACTTACTATTGACCATGAGCCAGTTGTACCAGCAGTAGCGGCTAATTGTACAGATTCAAGTCCACATATTGGAGACAAATCGATGCCTGCCATTACTGATATACAAGAGCTTCCGTTTATGGCTACCTTAATGGAACCATCTATTGGTAAATTACAGGCGGTGTTATCATTGCCCTGAAAAAAATACCTAGTAAAAGGAGAACCGGATATAGTACCTGTACCAGTTATAGTTCCTGTTGCTAAAGTAACCTCTGGATTACAGCCTGCATTTAATATAATACTACAATCACTTGTCACTTCCAGATTAAAATTTAAACTAGCATAAATATATTCAGGATGTCCCACTGTGACAGGTAGTGTGCCTAAATCCCATAAAATTTTATTAGTAGCAGAATCATAATAAGGTAGGTTACTGGTAGAAAAACCATTAAAGGTGCTAGATGAGATAGTACTACCTACATTAAAGATTGCTGTTGCTGGAATTGGAATTGAAATTAGGGTGTTGGTTGTGCTTTCTGTACCTTCGTTAGTAATTGTTAGGGTATAGTTTATTGTTTGTCCCGGAGATGCTATTAAAACCGGAGGGTTGACAATATTATTTATAGAGTTTACACCTATTAAACCGTTAGGTTCTGGCACATAAGAATCGACAGACATCGCAAAACCAAATATAGTAAATATGTCAGCAGTTGATCCAAATCTAAAAGTAGTTGCAGTTTGATTATTAGCTATAACTGAGTTTAATGCATTTGGGATTGTAAACATACTAAAATCGACTCCGGTATTGTTTTGTAAGTTGGGATTACTATCAATTGCGTTTGGAAATGGAAATATAGAAGAATTAAAGAAGTTATTTGTTGTATTTGCCGTGTGATTTAACGTTAAGTAATTTGTTGCATTGTAAACATTGGGATCAGCATTAAGTTTTTGTACTGCAAGATAATCACCTGTCAATCCAACATCTCCTTCTGCTGCCATTACTCCAAGTTTCATGTTTACAGGTCCTGTGGCTACGGTTGTGAATCCAGAAATAGGAATCGTTCCGAATTCGCCACCATTTGCGCGTGGTCCATTTACAAAAGCATTTCCGTCAAAAAGTGTCACTGCTCGGCTTTTCATTAATGGATTTTGGTAAATTACAACCATTACCCAACCACCTGAGAATCCAGGGCTGGAGTTTGTCCCTTCTTTCAAACCAATATCAGCAACAGTATAGGCTCCAGGGCCATACGTTTTTACATAATCGGTGATTTCTTGATAACCAACAAATATTCCGCTATTGACTGCACCTGGAAAATATATATTAGAGGACACTCCATCCGTTTTTGCTGTGATTGAAGTATAAGTGCTGGCGCCTGGTCCTTTTAATGAAACTACTTTTTTGTCATAATTTTTAGTAACGGTTGTATAAGCGGGAACCGTTCCTGATAAATTTACTTCGGCTGATGATGTAGTTTGAATATCTGCAAGGCTCAAATTTGTAAAAGAACTTCTTGTCAATTGTTTGATGGTCAAAATTGCTCCATCATCAATTATGACATAAGGAGTTGTGAGCGTTGCAGTTGTAACACCACCTGAAGTAACAATATTAGAAGGAATAGTAGTGTAAACTCCACCATTTACTGATACTCTTACAGCAGGAACATTATTAAATTCAAATGCATAGGTATTCCCATTCCCGCTAAAAGTATAAATAGGCCAGCGACTACTTCCCGAATTGCCTCTCGTAACAAGCAGTGTGTAGTTTGAATTTGTAATTTGTTGATTGTGTGTTACTGTTGAATTAGTATTAATTGTTTGTGTGCCGTTTTGAACTTGCTTTGATGCTGTGAAGGTATCAGCATCTTCTGATTTTCCTGTCCAGTAAAGTCCAGCAAAAAGTACGGTTGAGCAATTTTGAACAGCATTATTCTCTCCTGAATTTGAAATCTCAAGTGTCGCCTTAGAAGAATTCCATGTATTGCTGTCACCATCAATATCGACGTACATCATTGCTGCACCTTGATTGTCACTATTTACACCGTAATTTACTAGAGTTAAGTTGGTGTTGCCTAATAAAGTAAAATCACCTTTTATGTTATAGATACTCTGAGTAGGAGTCGCATCAGAAGTTCTTTGCGTAAAATTAACTTGTGGCGTTGTTAAAGTTTGGGCATTTGCTTTAATGGCGGAAATCAATAGAATTATAAGTAAAAGTTGTAGTCTAATGATTCTTTTATGTACAAAAGTAATTTTCTCCATAACTTTCTTCAGTTAAATTAGACATAAACTATTATTCTAAATGAGTCCCTCATTCTTCGATTTATAGTCAAGCAAATGATGGTTTTAATTTCTCCACAGATTTCAAATATTCTAATAAAGGTTTCTTAATAAAAATGATTCAAAAGGCACTTTTTGGTATGTTCCCAGTGTGAAATTTTTTTAAAACAAAAAATCAAAATATTAATTATAAATAGCAAGTAATAGAAAATTATTAAAAACACAATTGATTTGTACCAATCCATAATATAATAAAACCTATTCAAAGAAATAGTTGGTATTTCGATAACTAATTTATAAATATTTGTTTATTTTAATAGATAAAAAACAAATTAAATCGATAAAAAGCATATTTATTTATTTTATATAAGTAAAAACATATAAAATAAATAATGCATTAATGGAGTTTGATTGTTGATTTTTGAAGGTGGTACAACAATTTTTATTATTTAGTTCTAACTAGTTTACATCAGTCTTTTGAATTTATAGGTCCGTCAATAAAAGTAAATAATAAGTAAAGCTCCTTTATTTTTATCAGTTATTTAGAAAATTCAGTTAGGAGTCGATTTCGTTTTTAAGTGAAATTTTTATAAAAAAAAACTTCCCCGTTAGGAGAAGTTTTTGTGAAGTAAAAAACGTTTTAGAATTACTTGATAATAATTTTTTTATTGATATTTCCTTTTGAAGTTTTTAATTTGACAATGTAAACTCCTGACGTTTTGTTTTCTATTGGGATTTTAATGCTAGTTTGTTCTTTTTCAGAAACCGCCCATGTAGCCATTAATTTTCCTTGAATATTAAAAAGGGACACAGTATTAACTGTATTGTCATTTGATCTATTAGTAATATTCAAAACATTATTAGAACGAGTAAAAGCTACCTGAATATTGTTGTCATAAATCACATCTTTTACACCTAATGTTTTATCCCTAAAGCGTAGTGAGAAACGATTTTTGAAGTATCCTTGAGGAAGTTCTATTTCAAAAGGTTTATTATTAATATTATTATATGTATTTGTTTCATTATCATAAATAAAAACATTTTGGTTTTGATCGAAGTTTTCGAGTGCATCAATATTAAATGACACTTTTCCGGCAGTTTCAATCCGAACACCAATAGGGAAGGAGGCATTTTCATCAAAATAGCCTTCTCCTTGTATGGCTAATTCATTATCTCCATTTAATAAATACATATCACTAGGAGAATCATCTATATTGAAAGCGTCGTAGCCATTATCCATATCGCTAGTTGCTTTTTCATCCATAAAGGCTAATAGCACTTGTCTGTGGAATTCTTTGTCCATAACATTAAATCCTAGACGTATTCTTTTATGGGTATCTTTCTCAATTGTCGCATTGCTATTGTCTGTCCAATGACTTGAATCTTTTGGATTATTTGGAATTCGATATAAGTCTTGAGAAAGTGCATTGGTTTCTGTAATAAATTCTCTTTGACTGTTATTAAAAATTACTGTTCCTCCAGTACCAGGTATACCTATAACAAAGAATGCTTGCCCTACAGGAATGTATCGGTTGGGTATTGATTTACTAGTTGTTCCAGCACCACTTATAAAGTCTACTCCAGTAGCACTTGGAGCAACTCCACCAGCTAAATTACGGATTCCATATCCTCCCTGATAAGCTACTAATTCATGTGAACTGTTGGTAGCAAAATGTTCCCAGAAATACAAGGCGCCATCAATTACTGGATCAGTAGTACTTGTATCTAGAGAACCAATGTTGTCATTAATAAATTTATCTGCATCTAATGCTGATGGATATGGATTACCTATCAATAACAATTGATCAGCTCCTACAGTATTATTTATAGTTCCATTGTTAGGTTTTCCTATAAAGGTTAGGTTCTGTGTTCCCGAAGTTCCTGGTCCTTTCATGGTAAATCCTTTACTGGCTGATAAAGTTCCGTTTTCTCCTATTCGAGTCCAATTAGCATAGTTGTTTTCTAAATTATCAAATTTAAATATCCAGTATCTAGCTAAACTTATTGGATTTGTTAGTGATCCATCAAATCCATTAACCCAGTTTATATTTACTGGGGCTGCAGGATTTGTTCCATCTCTTAAAACTCCCGCTACAGTAAAACTATTGTTATTAGTAGTATTGTTTATAGATCCCACAGGAGAACTCCAATAATTATAATTAAATCTATTGCCCTGTCCTTGTTGGTCTCTTTCTAATGACCCGGAACTGGTAGGGTCTAAATCACTGCCTAGTTTTTGTACTAATTGAGATCTTCCTACTAAATCTATTTTTCCATCTAGCTTCAAGTAATGGGATACTTCAATTTTTGAATCATTAGTGGCTATCAAATTATTACTGTTTACAAATAATCCTAAAACTGTTTTATTTCCTATTGAAGTAATATTGTGTGTAGTCCTCACGATATTCCAGTCTATTGTTTTTGTAGGATCTTCAATTGATGTACTGTATGGTAAATCTTGTACGGTACTATTTGTCCATGTCCCTACTGTTTCCCAGTTTCCATCTGCTGCTGACTCATAAGGCAATGGGGCAGTTTGTAAATCTACTGTTGTTAGATTTCGTAGCGCAGCTGTATAGTTATTATTAGAAACATCTTTTGCATTCGTGTAAGTGTATGTAGACATAGGATAATACGCTTGCAAATTTGCCCATGGGACACTACTAATATCATTTAATGTAATAATATTAGGTATTACAGATCCATTAGATAAAGTAGTATTACTTAATATTTCTTGATTCATTACATAACGGAATTGCGCTTCGGTAAGGGCTACATTCCAAACACGAACTTCATCAATTGAGCCATTAAAAAGAGAAGTAGGTGTTATATCATCTGCCGCAGCTATCAAGAATGATTGTGTAGTTGCAGGAACATTAGGCATAGTGGTATTGCTTACAATTGTTACACCATCAATATACATTCTTGCTGTTGTTGTTGGGCCATCATAAATTACTCCTATATGATGCCATTTTCCAGATGGAATAACTACGTTTGATGTAATAGTATGTTTTGTACCGCCTACCATCCAGCTCATTTCTGCTCTTCCGGCCGCGTTAATGCATAAATCATACCCTTGAGTAAATGTGTTATTTCTTTTTGAGAGTATTGTTCTATTAGCGCTGTTTCTATTTACCCAAGCCGAAACAGTAAACGATGTATTTAAGTTTAATACATTTCCTGCATCTAGGTAGTCATTTACCCCATCAAATTTTATACAACGTACTGCTGTTCTCTCTGGAGCATATCCAAAAGTGATATATTTAGTTCCATTAAAATCATAAGTAGTTTCTAAATTACTTCCATTTGCAGTCATAATTCTATATTCAGCTGTTGGGTCAAAACTAGGTGTATTGGATATAAACATTAAAAAATCTCCCGGAGGTGTTATTGTAGCTGTAAGCATAACAGAAGGTAGAGATACTTTTACGGTTGGAACATTTCCACCTGTTTCTACTACTTTCCAAGTTCTTCCTATGGATATAAAATCTACATTTGTTGTTAGCGCCGGAGTTATACCCGAACTAATATTTACGATAACTGGTGCTTGTGCAGCTAAGGTTCCACGATTATTTCCCCATACTAAGAATTTTTTATCAGAGTCAAAGGTGTTTAGGTTGTTTGTGTTTACATCTCTCAAATCACCTAATCCCATACTGATGTCTGCAACTGGGTTTTCTGTTTTTGATTGTTTTTGATTAAGTAGGGTATTATCATCTCGACCAATTCCCGCTATGTCATAATTAAAACCTGAATTTGCAACTGCATTCCATATCGTTGTTCCATCTGAATTTACATAATTAGTGTCACATAGGTCATCTGGAGTCGTGCTCCCAGGTGCATGTAAGGTTACTCCATTTTTTATGGCGAGATAGGATTGTATTTTTTGTTGTTCCAATGTAGTTTTTGCCTGTGAGTAACTTACCACTTCGGTCATTCTGCCATCTAAATATGACGACGCGACGTTTCCTGCTAATGTAAATCTTCCTACTCCTAAATTATATTGTATGTTGTTAAAATCACTAAAATTTAACTCTCCACTAAAGACAAAAGTAGGGTTACCTGTTCCAGCTTGACCGGTTGTATTATCAATACGCTTACCATTTTTATATATCTCTGTTCCATTTCCAGTACTATTTGTTTTAATGTTAAAAATAATAGTTTGTTGGTTGTAGCTATCTGTAGTACTTGTATATGCTCTTCCATAAGACTGAGTGTTTGCAGCTGGAGTCGCTGGTACAGAATTTAAATTATGCGACACTACTTCGTCAGTATAGCGCTGTGTAAAACTACCTAGACCTAATGCCGTTCCATCTAAGTGAAAAGAACTAGCGGCTAACCTACCTGAGATAGGAACTTGTCTGCTGGCGGCACTATTGTCTATTATGCCATTAGTTTTTATAACTACATAATAATCTTGTGACCAAAATCCACCTTTTCCTTTCATCACATGAGCTGATGCTGCAGAAAAATCTACTACCGGATTAAAGTTAATGTTGCGCGTACTGTTGTCTCTATAAATAGGGCTATTCCCCACAATACCAACAGAATTATTATCATAAGCTTGGTCAGACCAACTGTTTAAAGCAGTTCCATCTGCTATGGTACTAGTTCCTGTATTTGATTTTAACCATAATTTTAAGCTACCATTTACGTTTCCAGGTCCTGCTATAGGATCAGGAACTGGGATAATAGGATTACCTTTTATTATAATGTTATCTATTGCAACACCCGTAGCTGCCGTAGCTGTACCATTCGATGCAAACACAGCTCTTATTCTCAAAGTACTTACATTATTCAGAACGTTACTTTGAATAGATTTTTCAATAAATTGTGATAATGGAGCAGGAAAAGGAGCTGCTGTACCTATTACGGAACTATCTCCGTCCCATCCTACGGTTGTGCCTAATGAAGCATTCAAAGCTGCAACAGTAGTTTTAGTGTACCAGCTTGCACTAGTACCAGTACCTAGTGTAGTCCAGGAGGTTCCATTGTTAAGACTGTATTGAATTTGTATACCATCAGCATTGTCTTCCGATAAGTAGCGTAAATCTATAAATAATTTAACATTATTGTAACCCAAGGTGCTAATGGTTGGGCTTGTAATCGTAGTTAATGCATTATTTGGGTAAGTTCCAGCCGTTGTATTTACTGCCCAAAAACCTCCTTCACCTCTGTGCGGGGAAGATGCAGTATTAGTATAACCCCACGATCCAGTTGTTCCAGCTGAGGTCCAGCCACCATTACTATTATCAAAGTTCTCATAGTAGATGGTATATATAGGATCATTAACTGGAAGAAAAGATACCGCAATATCACTAGAACTTGTTCCACATGAGCTTGTGATGGTCCATCGAAATACATAAGCACCATTTAAGCTTACTGTAGCTATAGCACTTTCTGAGCTAGCATTATCAAAAGTAACAGTTGCTGAACCTGGACTAGATACTACGGTCCATAGACCAGTCCCCATAGCAGGAACGTTACCGCCAAGTGACTCAGATATTAAAGTTCCAAAATTGGTTTGTGATGGTCCTACTGTAGCTACTATTCCTGATATAACATTTTGTGTTTTTGAAGCTGTCGTTGTACCACAAGCACCTCCTGATGTTGTAAGGGTTAGCGTAGCAGTTCCTGTGTATGCTGCAGGCGGAGTCCATGTGGCCGTATTAGGAGTGGTTCCCGTATTATTTGTAAATGTTCCTCCAATGCCTCCATCTGACCATACGGCAGCAGTGGCTGTACCACCAAATGATCCGCCCAAGCCCACCGTAGTACCACCTTGACAAATGGTAGCTAATGCTGCGCCAGCATTAGCGATTGGTCCGTTTACGGCTTGCGTTTTTGATGCTGTTGCGACTCCACAGCTTCCTCCTGATGTAGTAAGTGTTAATGTGGCTGTACCTACGTACCCTATTGGAGGTGTCCAAGTTGTTGTACCTGGAGTTGTACCGGAATTGTTAGTGAAAGTACCACCCACACCGCCGTCTGACCACACCGCTGATGTTGCGCCTCCCCCAAAAGATCCTCCCAAAGCTACTGTCGAGCTAGTATTACAAATGGCTGCTAATGCAGAACCTGCATTGGCAGTAGGGCTTGGATTTATAATTGTTGTACGACCATTATTTGTTCCGTTAGGATTATTGATTTCTATTATACCAGAGGTTGTTCCGGGAGCTACGACAGCAGTTATTCGTGTAGAACTTACTACATTTACACTTGTACATGCTACCCCGTTTATAACAACATTTGTAATCCCAGTGGTTGCAAAGAATGATCCGTCAATAGTAATTGTACCACCAACACATAAAGGGCTTGTAGCTGCAGTTACTGTTATGTATCTAATATATACTGCTCCCACACCACCGGCACCGCCTATACTTCCAGTACCAGTTCTTTCACCCCCGCTACCACCACCACCAGGAAAACCTCCGGGAGCGCCATCACTATTTGCTGCTGGCGTCCCACCCGCACCCGCTAAGAAATTCAACACCGCACCAGAATTCCCGCCAAATCCTCCAGTTGCGGCCACTCTTGTTCCGTTACTTCCAGTAACGTTGACTGTTCCGTCTGAAGCAGTCCCACCACTACTAGTTGTTCCAAGGACAATGGCTGCTGCATTACCCAAACCACGTTGTCCGCCATTGGCTGTCATGTTTACTAAAGGTGTTGCAGCAATGATGCTCGATAGACCACCATTACCCCCAGCTCCCCCGGCGCTACTGCCAGCAGCTCCCCCAGCACCTACTACTGCATCAAAAAAGTTTCCTGCACTTACATCAATAGTTCTTGAAGTGGCTCCACCACCACCACCACCGTTACCACCTGCACCATTGATATTCGATCCACCACCGCCACCGCCACCGCCCCACGCGGCTAGGGTCACTGATGTTACTCCTGCAGGAACAGTAAATCTATTTGCTGGTAACCCATTGTTAGCAGGATTAGTATAAAGCACTTCCTGAGCAAAACCTGTAAGCGTAATAAAAAAGAAGGTTACTGCTAAAAATATTTTTTTCTTAAAAAGTATAGTTTTATTCATATAGTTTAGGTGTGGTATATGTTTGTTTACAATAAATAGTTTAGTTACGGTGCTATTTACGTAATAGTTTTGGTTTTGGTTTTAATTAACTGTTAGTTAATACTTTGAAATGTGATAGTTAACTTTACAAAAGTAAAATTTTTATTTCTAATTACAAGCCTTTTTTCTAATACAATAAGCAATTTGCAGACTTATATAGTATTCTTTTATGATTTTTTATAAATTTTACTTATTGCAATAAATATTCTTTAAGTATGAATACTTTATAACAAAAAAGCTATCGTATTAGGATAGCTTTTTTAGTTTCGATGTAACAAAGTATTATTGTTTTACAAAACGTTTTGTTGTAGTTGTTTCTTTGTCAGTTATTTCCAGTACATAATTGCCTTGGGCTATAGAAGAAACATTAATGGAATTATTTGATAATTTACCTTTCATAATGGTTTGGCCTAGTATATTGTAAATTTTAAATGCTGCATTTTCAGAAACAGAAGTTACATTTAGTATGGATGTCGTTGGGTTTGGATATACTACAATATCATTTGTGATTTCTTTCTCTTTGCTGGTTTCCATTGTTCGGGCAGCAGGAGCGGTTATGTTTATAGTGTAATCCTCAACCTGTCCTGATGCAAATGTTTCGCATGAAGTAGGAATTGCATTGTATTTCATAGAAACTCTCATTCTAGTTGTTCCAATTTTTGCTGTTACAGGAATAGTGATTTTTCCAGTAACGGGTGTAGTTGTCGTAGCTGCTCTAGTGAAAACTTGTTCTCCAGCATCAACAAAATCGCCATCGCCATTATAATCTATCCATACGCTATATCCTTCTTTGTATTTTGTTCTAGTCCACGAAGGTGTGATAGCAATGGTGTACGTAGTTCCTCTTGTCGCATTTGTTGCAATAGCAGTGTAGTTTTCATAACCAGTTCCGCCAGTAGTGGTATTGTTTATTGTTCCAAAAACAACTTTACCTATTTTCTCATTGATAACACTATTTCCTTTAGAAGCACAATAGGTAACAATAGGAGCGGAGGTTGTTATACTTATACCATTGCTTATAGCTGAAACGTTTCCAGTAGCATCTTTGGCTCTTACAGAAAATGTGTATGCAGTTGAAGCTGTTAGTCCGGTTACTGTAAACGAAGTATTTACACTACTAGAAATTAAAGTAGTTCCTTGATAGATATCATAGCCAGATACAGCAGTATTATCAGTAGAAGCTGTCCATGATAAATTAGTTGAATTTTGAGTGGTTCCAGATGCTACTAATCCAGTAGGGGTAGTAGGAGCTGTGTTATCTATAATTACATTTTGATTAGCTGTTACAGATTGTCCGCTTCCATCATCAAAAGTCCAAACTACTACAGTTGTTCCTGGTGCAGTTATAGGGAATGTTGTGTTAGTTATTCCAGTTATAGTTCCTGCGCATGCATCAGTAGTGGTAGGAGAGGTCAGCGTAACTGCATTTTGACTCGTTACAGTAGCCAGGGTTGGAATTACTGGTGCAGTTGTATCTTTGATTGTTACACTGGAAGTGCAGCTTGAAGTTTGTCCTTCAGCATCGGTAACCGTTAGAGTCACTAGTTGAGTAGTGTTTCTATGGCTACAATTGAAAGTATTTGGAGAAACCGAAATAGAAGTTATGGCCACATCATCTGTAGATCCATTATTAATATCTGTAGGTAATACAGTTAATTGTCCGTTACTGTTTAAGGATAAAGTTGCGTCTTTACATATAGCTACAGGAGCTGCAGATGATTCTATAATTTTGATTACCCTAAAATCGTCAATATAAAAACCATCGAAGGTAGTGGTATAACCATCAGTTCTATTAGAACTGTCAGTTCTCATGTATAATCTGAATCTGGCAGCAGTAGCGCCAACTAAAAAAGAATTGTTATTGGCATCAATTACAATTTCTTCCATTACCCATTTGCCCATTTGATTTCCATCATACAAAACACCGCCAGCACCAGCAGTATTTTGGAAATTATTAGTAGAGGATTTAGTGGCATGTGGATTGGTTTCGGTTTTTGATGTTGGTTTGGTATAATTTCCGCACAATGGAGTCCAGTTAGTTCCATTTGTAGAACCTTGTATTTGAACTAAATCAAAATTTCTTTCTAAATCCCATTTTGCATAATACTGAACTAATACTTTAGTCGCTCCAGATAAATTTGAAGTAGTGGCTGTAGTAAGGGTTTTGTTAATATTATTAGCGTAAGCTACAGTTGAAGCATCAGTAATTGATCTGGTTCCGGAGTAAGCACTAGTTGAGTTTACCCATGTGCCACCAGCTTGCGTCCATTTAGATAATAAATTAGTATCTGGATTGTCGCTGAATAGTACAGTTGGCTGATAGTATTTTATAAAATTAGCTTCGTATAAAATATAATCTCCGTTGCTCAATGAAACTTTATATTCAATTTTTTGATTGGGTAAAATCCCAGGAGCTAATTGTATTGCAGCAGTTACATTTCTTTGTTCTAATACAGCCATCCCAGTTTGCACCGTTGGAGATGTGATAGAAACAATATTGCTTGATACTGGTGTCACAGTTAGGGTGTAATTTGCAGCGGTTTGCCCAAGTCTTTCAATTCCAAAAGTTAAATTAGAATTTAAGGATGTGATGTTGCTTTGCGTAAGATCATGAAATTTAGCATATTTTCCGGCATAGTACGCAGCAATTAAATTCATTCTCAGGGCTCTTTTTGCAATAGCGGTAATATTTATTGGGCTAGGCCAAAAACCACCTTCTGCCAAACTCCCATTTTCTGGAGATAATGATAAAGTGTTTTTTCCAGATCCAGTAGAACCTGTTCCGTCATTAACTCCGCCAGTCATCCAGTCACTAGCATCACCACTCGCAGCATATAATATTCCTGGAGCCGGTCCATAAACATATCTGTTATACTGTGTCATATCATGACTTAACTTAGCAAATTCATTTTCTCTCCCTGTTAAAACTCCTGATTTTCCATTTATTGGGTGAGGAAGAAGATTTGAATACGCATGATGATTTAAAGCTGTTTTGAAGTTTTTTGATAAAACAAAATCTCTCATCATTTGTGTTTCTGGCTCAGAAAAGGCAGAAGTTCCTCTATACGTATTGTCGCATAAAACAGAAGAAGAACCGGATAATCCATAATAGTAACCGTAGTTTCTATTCAAATCAACCCCTCTAGTATTGTTGCTAGATGCTGTAGTCCCTGCATCACAAATTCCTGGTCTTAAATTTTTACGTTGCATTCCTCCACCAGTAGGCGCAATAGTTTCATTCCAAGACAATCCATCCGGATTTGCTACAGGAACAAAATACATTTCGGTATTATCAACGATACTTTTTATAAAAGGATCTGAGCTATAGTTTTCTAATAAATACCACATATAATATATTGTATTCATCATACTGCTAACTTCTCTTGAATGTGTCATACCCGTATAAAGGACATTTGGTTCTGCTTCATTCAAAGATGGGTTGTCAGAGATTTTTACATAATAAATAGGTCTTCCTTGGTGTGTTAGTTGGTTTGAAGGAGAAATATTAGCTTTAACAGATATAATATTTGGATACATTCGTTGCATTTTATCTAACTCAGCGAGCACTCCGCTATTAGTAAAACACCCACCAAAGGTTGATGGAATAGTAAAATTAGAAGGTGTCACAAAGTTAATTTCACTACAGTCATTTTGTTGTCCAATATTGCCAATAATAACATTTTTTACGCTCAATGATCTATTTGCTTTTGAGCTCTTTTTTTCTCGTACTAAATTACTCTGGGCTTGAGCCATATCTTTTTGAGCTCTTTCAGAATATAATTTTGTAAGATCTTCAACTACTACTTTATACTTCAAGCCAGTAGATCTGATTTTGTTTAATTCATAATCAGAAAGTTCCAACTGTATGTATGATTCAGTATTGACTACACCACAATCAAGATCCACACCGGTTTCCATTAGCTTTTTGATAACATCAGGAGAATTTTTCGAAATCTGAACTCTTTTATACTTGAACTCAGAATATGGAATTTGATTAGAATTACTAGTAATAGATTTTGTTTGAGAGTAAGATTTGATAAAAATAAAAGAAATTAAAAGAAAAATAAAAGTAGTTTTTTTCATGGTAAAAAAATTTAGGTTACCAAATCTAGAATATTTTTTTTACAAAAACAATTTTAATATCGACAAAGTGTATTGATTTGTCGATAAAAGTACGTTTAAAGTGTGGGTCTCGTTAAATCATTTGAGCTATTAAAGAATTAAAAATTTAAATGATATAAAAAATAACAGTACTGTATGTTATTAATACAATGTTATTCATTTGTTATTTCGATGAATGGAAATAAAATTGTTACTCTCTTTATGAGATTTCTCCTTTGTCGAAATTACAATACAGCTAAATTCATTCATAAGATGTAATAGGTTATTAGTACCGGACAGTTAAAAAAAAATAGCGATAAGTTTTAAAATGGATTTGTTAGTTACAGATAAATCCATTGTTATATACGATTTCATACTTAGATAGTCTCAAAAGTAAAAGCCAAAGTTTTAATTCATCAATATTGACGAGCTTAAAACTTTGGCTTTATTGAAATAAAATACTACATCTTGTGGTAGATTTTATTTTTATTCTAAAATCGAACTTAATAGAAGTAATTGATTTAAGAGGAATCTATTTAATTTTGATTTAATCGGACTTTAAGTTAAAAAACAATTTCTTGATAAAAGTCGGATTAGAATCTTAAATAGTTTGTTCTTTTCTATATTTTCTAAAAGTATAATAGGCAAAAATAATTCCAGCTATAGCTAAAAATATTAATTTACCATTTATAGGCACTGTAGGCTCCACACTTTCTAAATCACCATCTGAAGTATCATCACCAATTTGGGCAAATACCATAACGCTGGATAAAAGGCAGAATAGAGTACAGTATAATTTTAATAATATGTTTTTCATTTTTAGATTTCTTTATATGATTTTTGGTCGCTTATTTAACAAAAGGCCACTAATTAATAAACTACTTTTTTAGTAACTACTTCGTTTTGGTCAGATGTTATTTTAATAATTAAAGTCTGCTCAGCTGCACCAAAATCCTTGATTGAAGTTTTAGTAGCATTTACTTCTTTTTGCTCAAAAATGATTCTTCCTCTAATATCAAATATGGTTACGTTTTTCATAACTGTTGAGCCAGAATTAATGTCTATTACTCCTTGGTTGTTAAAAATAAGTATAGTGTTTTCATTAAATATAGGTGTTTCAATTCCTAAAGTTTTAGAATTTTTATACATTAATTCAAAACGATTGTTGAATGTTCCAATTGCTGATGAAAAAGGGTATTCACTTTTTTTCAAATCATGAATAGCATCATTTAATTTATCCATCAAGAATATGTCTTGTTGATTTGCAAATAATCCATCAACATGATCAATCGCAATATTGAAATTTCCACTAACATTAGTTTTGAAGGTAAGAGGAACAATATCTGTATCTACAAATGGCAAGCCTCTTCCTTGTATAATAAATTCTTGATTTTCTATTAAAGAGTTTAAGGCAATAGGATTATCATTAATGTATTTTCCGTCTATTGTAGCGTCTATTCCTGCAGTAGCGCTAGTCATGTAAGCGATTAGCATTTGGTTTATTTGTGATGTAGGTGTAGAGAGGTTTAACCAAATTCTATTTCGCTCAATGTTTTTTGTTCTAAAAAACTGGTCTTCGTTATTTCCTAAACGCATAGCATTTGTAAATGAAATAGTGTTAGAAGTAGCCTTGGCTATAAAACCTTGTCCTACCTGAATAACTCCATTAGGCACAATACTGCTCAATCCGCCTGCGTTAGCGGTACCACCTGCAAGAGTATAAGTTGCATAGGAAGTACTTAAGGCATTGTTTGTTTTTCTCCAAAAATACAATGCTTCAGTAATGTTATTTGTTGAAATGAAAGTATTAGCATTTATGGTAGAAGGATATGGATTACCAATCGCATTGTACGTATTGTTTGTAACAGTTAAATTATAATTTCCATTGTTAGGAACACCTTGAAATTGACCTTCCCAAATTGTTGGAGTCGTAGGATGATTATTTGGCATACGAATTAAGTATCCTGTTCCTGTAGCAAAATTATTTGTTGATGCAATACCACTATAAAAATTTGTAGAAGGATTGTAGGTATAAAAACGATTCGATAATGTAGACGGAGAGAACAATTGCAATTGCTGACCAGATACTGGAGCTGACCACAATACATAATCTAAAAGCATCAAAGGAGATGTTTTTCTTTTTACAATAATGTTTCCGGTATTTCCATTTGTGTTTTTGGATTGAATCAAGTTAGCGTTACTTTCAAATGTTAAAGAAGAACCAGAAGCGACACTGACATCGCCTGCAATATTTAAATTAAATCCTGAATTCACTGTAACTACAGCATTGTTGTTTACGGAAAGACTACAAGCAGTAAGGTTTGAGTTTATAATGAGGTTTCCTGATATTACAGCATTCATGCCTGATACGGGTTCGCTATTTGACCAAGTCGTACCGTCCCAAGTTGTTGTACCAATTATAATATTTTGATTAGCGGTTACAATTTGACCATTTCCATCGTCAAACGACCAGGTAACTACTGTTGTTCCGGGAGTTGTAATTGGGAATACTGTAGTAGTAGTTCCAATAATAGTTCCGGCACAAACATCTGTAGTGGTTGGTGCTATAGGAGTTACAGAACATTGTCCTGTTATATTTGCTAAAGTAGGAGTTACTGGTGGTGTTACGTCTATGATTGTTACAGTAGCAATACATGTGCTGGTTTGTCCATCAGCATCAGTCACTGTTAGCGTTACATTTTGTGTTGTATCTGCATGAGTACAATCGAATGTATTAGGAGAAACTGTAATTGAAGTAATACCTACATCATCTGTAGAATTGTTATCTACATCACTTGGTAAAACAGTCAATGACCCACTACTATTTAATGATAAGGTGGCTGGTTTACATATTGCAACAGGAGGTGCCGATGGTATTTTTATGATTTTAAAATCGTCAAAAACAAAACCATCAAAAGTAGTAGAATATCCATCTGCTCTATTTGAGGAGTCAGAATCTAATAAAAATCTAAATTGTACATTACTTTGTCCAAAAAAGGAACTGTTTTCTGTAGGGCTGATGTAAATTTCTTCCATAACCCATTTATCCATTGTATCACCCTCATATACTAGTTGACCTGTGGGCTGGTTGCTTCTATCAGCGAAAGTTTTAGTTGGTGATGTATTTGTACTAGATGCACTATTATAACGATTAGTATTTAGGGACGAAGCTGGTTTTGTATATTTTCCGCAAAGTGAAACCCAATTTGTACCATCGACAGATGCTTGAAATTGGGCATAGTCAAAATTTCTTTCTAAATCCCATTTCGCATAAAATTGAACAACTGCACCCGCACTATTTGCTAAGTTAACGGGAGTGTTTAATCGTAATGTTTTATTAGTATTGTTTGCGTAAGCTCCTGCAGGAGAATCGGTAATGGCAGCTGTCCCAGAGAAAGAATCAGTTGTAGTTCCCCATGCGCCACCTGAACTCGTCCAATTTGTAATGCCTGAAACATCTGGATTGTCAGTTATAAATACGGTTGGATTGAAATATTTAATAATGTTAGTTTCGTACATTACGTATCCATCATCGTTAGTTAATGAAATTTTAAATTCAATGATTTCATTATCTTTAATATCCTCATTTAAAACGTAAGCGGCATTAACAGTTCTTTGCTCTAGTTTTGTCCATCCTGTTTGTGTTGGAGGTGAAGTAATAGATGTGATATTACTAGAAACTGGAGTTACTGTTAATGTGATATTCCCTAATGTTTGTCCAAGGTATTCAAGGCCAAATTTTAGATCACCAGTTTTAGTACTAATTTCAGTAGAATTTTGATCATGAAATTGTGTGAATTTTCCACTGTAGTATGCATTGACAAAATTCATTCGCATTCCTCTTTTCGCGATATCCGTAATTTGTTGACCTGTTGGCCAAAAGCCTCCTTCACTTCCATCGGGTGCGCCATGTTCTGGGGAGAGTGCAAGGACTTGTTTGCCTGATCCTGTAGATCCATTTACATCCGCAACTCCTCCCAGCATCCAGTCACTGAGGTCACCATTAGCAACTGTTAACACATCTGGAGCTTCCCCATAAATGTATCTATTAAATCGAGTTAAGTCTTGGCAAAACTTTGCATACTCATTTTCTCTTCCAGAGGGAGGTGCTGCGGGATATCCATTATAAGAATGGGGCATTAAATTTGAAGTTGCGTGGTGATTTAAAGCCGTTTTAAAGTTTCTTGTAAGAGAAAAATCTCTTATAATTCTAGTTTCAGGTTCAGATGCCGCACTAGTGCCTCTGTATGTTTGATTAGATGTTGTTCCTGATGAGCCATTGTATAGGGGACTTGCACCCCAAAAATAATTGAAATTTCTATTTAAATCGACACCTCTTGCATCATTATTACCAGTATTGGCGCTAGGATTTAAATTTTTACGTTGCAACCCTCCACCGCTAGGTGCTATTTGTTCATTCCATTTTAGCCCATCTGGATTCACCACAGGGATAAAATACATTTGGTGATTATCAACTAAATTTTTAATACCAGGATCAGTACTGTAATTTTCTAGAACATACCACATGTAATACATGATGTTCATCAAACTACTAACTTCTCTTGAGTGCGTCATACCAGAATACAAAGATTCGGGTTCATTTGCCTCAAAAGAATCCGGATTGTCAGATATTCTAACGTAATATATGGTTTGTCCAGACCACGTATTATATGCTCCAGAATTAGTAAAAGCATTTCCATGTGTAACTTGATTTGTAGGCGATGCATTTGCTTTTACTGAAATTAGGTTTGGATATTTTGCTCTCATCAAATCTAATTGAGATAAAACTTCATCATAGGTTAAACAACCTGCCATACTTCCTAATTCAAAGTTTTGTGGGACTGCCCAATCTACTTCCGTACATCCTTCATACTGGATGAAATTATTTATGGTGGTCGATTTAGTGCTTAAAGACCTAGCGTTATTTTTTGCTAATTTCTTTTGCTCTTCTAATTCTTTTTTAGCTTTCGGAAGTTCTTTTTTTGTGATTTTTTCGTAATACGATTTTAAATCCTTAATCAAAACAGTATAATTAATTTTTGCTTTTTCTAAGCTTTTTAATTCTTGGCTACCAAGTTCTAGAGTTAAATTTTCCTCATGAAAAATGGCACCGCAACCTAGATCTATTCCTGCATTTTTAATTTGCAAAAGTTGAGAAGGTGATGGTTTTGTGATTAATATCCTTTTGGCTATTGGGTTATGTTGTGCAAAAGAAAATTGATTAAAAAGTAAAATAGTAATAAAAACTAAAAGGTAATTTTTTTTCATATTAAGGTATATTTGGAGTTCAAAAATAAATTAAATATTTGTTATAAACAATAGGTGTTTCAGTCAAAATACTAATTAACTATTTGAATATGTGTAAATTTGTTTTTATTGTGTTAAAATTATTGAATAATTTTAATTGAAAATAGATGCTTTAAAACACACTAATATTTGTTAATGATTTGGATATGGTTTTGCTGCATTATGATTTGGTTATGAATGGATTACTCATTCCTTAGACCATTAATTTTACTTAAATTAAAAATTTGCATTTAATTCATACTAAGTGGTTCAGGTATCCTGATACTTATTTTATTCTCTTTAACCATCAATAAATAGAAGGTGATACCGCCTAAAATGACTAGCAAAGCAATCTGTAACTGGCCAAGAAGATTGTTGTCGTTGTGCAAAGTGTTTGAATTTGTCAATTTTGATTTACCCTCATTACTCTGAATTTGAGACAACTGTTCTAATGTTTGTAAAGCTTTATTGCTGGAGTAGTTTACTTTGTTCCAGTTATTATTTAGGGCTTCTTTATTTATCGTAGAACAAGAAGCTAGAAATGCAACTAAAGAAATTTTTTCTTTAGGCGTTAAAACTGTTTTTACATATAGTTGGTCTATGTTCTGAATGTTTTTTAGTGCTGTAGTAATCTTGTCTTTTTTTTGAGTATCATTAAGTTTTGCAGCTGTAGCATTTGTTTTTATAAAATAAAGCTCATTTGCATACTGAAAAATATATCTGGCCACAACCAATCGGTCATTATAGATAGTATTAATAGCTTCATTTGTTATTTTTGAGTTTTGTAGTGTATTAAAATTACTCAATAAAATGATAAACATAACAATCAGTAACACAAAAGCAGCTTTAGTTTTATTACTGTATTTTTTTAAATCTTTCATCGCTACGGGATTTGTATTCAATGCAATATAAGCTATTGTATTGAATTTGTTCACATAAAACAAATGCACCTAAATTCAGATAATTAACCAACGATTTATTTAAGTTCGGAATTTCTAAATTTAGAACGATCTCAAATAGATTTTAATAATACAATCTAAAATTGAGCAGGTTGCAAAGTGCGTAATGTTTTTTGTGTAATTCTTCCACAATTTCAATAACATCATCCAGTTCTTCAAATAAACTAAAGAACGCTTTGTCTAGATTGCTGCTGGATAATGTATTATATATTGCACCATAACCAGAAATTGCTCGTGCTCCTGTAATGTCTAAAAAGTATTGAGCTTCCTCCTCGCTTAAGTCTAATATTTTTGAATTTGCAAAATGTAAAATTTTTCCATTCATTTTTCCTTCAAAAAGCTCTGCTATTTCCTCTAAACTATAATAAAAGTCATTGAGGCAAATGTTATTTCCTTGACCCTGCATTACTAGATAGATTATTTCATAATTTGTAAAATTATGGTCTTCATAAAGTAATGTGTTTAAACTTTCTTCTAAACCTTCAATAGTATCACATGTTTTATGAATACTAGTAATGCCTTGTTCCGAGGCTAATTGCTCTAAGTTTTTTACAACTTCGGTTATGGTAACAGTTTCTATATCAGAAACGGCTTCGAGGCAGAAAATAAAGGAGTCAGAATCCATGAAATTAGTTTTTTTTAGATGTCATAATGCAAACAAATATTTTATTGAGATATAAATCACAACGAGAAGCACTCTTTAGGAATAGAAATACAAGAGAAAGTTTTTTAGCATTAGCTTCTATGGCTAGTAATCTTTCCAGATAGAGGTTTGTAATTTCGTTTTGTAAAATTACTTCAGAAAGAAATCTGTTGTTATTATTTTACCATAAATAGTTATTAACCTTTTTTTGAAGAATTTGGAGCAGAATAAATGTATTTGAAATAAATCCCTAACTCCTTTTCGTCACTCCTAAAGTGAGGTCTGGAAAATATTTCAAATTTAATCAAGAAAAAACCCTAACATATTGATGTTAGGGTTTTGCTTTGGTAGCGAGACCGAGATTTGAACTCGGGACCTCAGGGTTATGAATCCTGCGCTCTAACCAACTGAGCTATCTCGCCATGATTGGACTTGTTATTCTGTCCTTGAATGCGGGTGCAAATATAAAAATAATATTAGAGCTTGCAAGTATATTTTTAATAAAAAAAAATATTTTTGAAAACGCTTTTTTTTCGGAGTTATATTCTATATATTTCGAAAAAAATAAATGTAGCTCATGGATCAAAAAGTACGTTACGAAATAGAGTTTCCCATAAATTCTTCGCCTCAATTATTGTATCAATATATATCAACTCCCTCGGGTTTATCTGAATGGTTTGCTGATAATGTGAATTCTCGTGGTGAGTTTTTTACTTTCATTTGGAATGATTCCCAAGAAAAAGCTAGACTTGCTTCTAAGAAAACTGGTGAAAAAGTAAAGTTTAAATGGGTTGATGAAAACAGTAAAGACACGGAATACTTTTTTGAGTTGCATATTTTAGTGGATGAACTTACGAAAGATGTATCTCTAATGGTAGTTGATTTTGCTGAGAAAGATGAGGTTGATGAAGCGACATTGTTATGGGAAAATCAAATTTCAGACCTTAAACATCTAATTGGTTCTGTATAGTAAAATAGTATATTATAACTTATCTTTGCCCTGAACAAAATTTAGGGCTTTTTTTATGATTAATTGGAATGGGACTATAGTATCTGAGGATGCTAATATATTGGCACAAAACCGCGCTTTTTTATTTGGTGATGCCGTCTTTGAAACGGTTAAAGTAATAAACAGAAAAATACTTTTTCTCGAGGATCATTATTTTAGGTTAATGTCTTCAATGCGTGTTCTTCGAATGGAAATTCCAATGAATTTTACTATGGAATATCTTGAAGAACAAATACTATCATTAGTTACAAAAAATAAAGAGTTAGATTCTTCTCGTGCTCGAATTACCGTTTATAGGAATGACGGCGGGTATTATTTGCCACAAAATAATACGGTATCTTTTCTTATTCATTCAATAGCGCTTGAAAACAAGCTGTATTCAATTGAAAAAACAAATTACGAAGTTGATTTATATAAAGACTTTTATATTACAAAACAATTGTTATCATCCATTAAAACGACCAATAAAATCATTAATATAACAGGAAGCATTTTTGCTAATGAAAACGGTCTGGATAATTGTTTGTTATTGAATGATAGCAAAAATGTTGTTGAGGTTCTGCAAGGGAATATTTTTATGTTACTAGGGAATAAGTTAATTACACCACCAGTTTCTGAAGGTTGTTTGAATGGTATAATGAGAAAACAAATTCTAAGTTTAGCTAAAAAAATAGAAAATTTAGAGGTCGTGGAGGAAATAATCTCACCGTTTGACCTTCAAAAAGCAGATGAGTTATTTATTACTAACGTAATTAAAGGAGTTCAACCGATAACGCAATACCGAAAAAAAATATTCACAAACTTATTGTCAGTACAGTTGATAGAAAAGCTTAATGAAATGATAAATACTATCTAATTTAAGTATGGATTTTCTGGAGCATTGGACCAGATGAGATATTCTCCACCCAATTCCATGATTTGCTCTTTCCAGAAATGTGTGGCAGATTTTCCAATTATTTTATTTTCGTAGCTGTTTGCAGTAATTATCCAAGAGTGGCTTTCCATTTCATTTTCTAATTGGTTTTCATCCCAACCTGTGTAACCTAGAAAGAATCGGATGTTATCGTTATTAATTGCGCCTTTATTGATTAGTTCTTTTGTAGACTCAAAATCACCACCCCAGTAAATGCCATTAGAGATTTCGATGCTGTTAGGAATCAAATCTGGGATGTTATGAATAAAATAGAGGTTGTCTTGTTCTACTGGGCCGCCATTATAAATCTTAAATCGCGCGTCTATATCCGGGATTAGATCATGTATAGTGTATTTCAGGGGTTTGTTAATTATAAAACCAATTGATCCTTCTTGGTTATAATCAGCTAATAAAATTACCGATCTGTTGAATGATAGATCCCCAATTATAGTAGGTTCTGCTATAAGCAAATATCCTTTCTTTAATTTATCTGTATTCATCGGAATATTTTTTTTAATAAAATTAAGTTTTTTATTATAATATTGCAAAATAAAATCGTTGAAAAGCATAAAAAAACCTTCCATGTGGAAGGTTTTGACTATATAAGGGGGACTAAATTAGTTTACAGCACCTTCTAATTCTGCACCTGCCTTAAATTTCACTACATTTTTAGCAGCGATTTGGATAGTTTTTCCTGTTTGAGGATTTCTACCATCTCTAGCAGCTCTAGCAGAAACAGACCATGATCCGAAACCTACTAAAGATACTCTTCCACCTTTTTTCAAAGTACCTCCTACGTTTCCTAAAAATGACTCTAAAGCTAATTTTGCAGCAGCTTTTGTGATTCCTGCATCAGCAGCGATAGCATCGATTAATTCTGATTTGTTCATAATAATAGTTATTAATTGTTGGTTAAAAAAAAATTGTTAATATACAAATTTAGTAGGAAATACGTTCCTTGCAAGTGTTTTGTATGATTTTAGGTTGTTTTGTTAATAACTTATTTTTTTTGTTAATAATGCTAAAGTCATTTCTTACTAAAACAAATATAATGCCCGTTTTTATTGATGTTAATGAGCTTTTGCTTCGTCAGAAAATGTAATACCATTAAGTAATTCTTGTGTATTCATCTTCTTTTTACCCGGAAACTGCAAATTTAATACTTCAATAAATCCATTTTTTACTGCAATCTTCATTTCTTTTTTGGTACAAATCAAACTTCCTAAACTATAATTATGATCCTCATTAACAATTTTAGTTTCATATATTTTTACATTCCATTCGTCATTTTTGTCCTGAATAAAGCACCAAGCTGAAGGATAAGGGCTTAAACCTCGAATTTGATTATTGATTTCTACAGCTGATTTTGACCAATCGATTTTGCAGTTTTCCTTATTAAGTTTGTATGCTGTTTTAATGTCAGAAGTGTCTTTTTGAATAATTGTTGATACTTTTCCTTTTTCAATCATTTGCAAAGTGTCAATTACTGTTTTGCTCCCTAAATCCATTAATCGGTCATGTAGTTGTCCTGCATTTTCGGTTTCATCAATTGAAATGTCCGAGCTTAAAATCATTGCACCAGTATCAATTTTATCATCAATGAAGAAAGTAGTTACACCTGTCTTGGTTTCTCCATTTATTATTGCCCAATTAATAGGCGCTGCTCCGCGATAATTGGGCAGGAGGGAAGCGTGAAGATTGAAAGTTCCTAAAGCGGGCATCTCCCAAACGACTTTTGGTAACATTCTAAAGGCTACCACGATTTGTAAATTGGCATTTAGTGATTTCAATTCCGATAAAAAAGTTTCGTCTTTAAGATTTACGGGCTGTAATAAAGGTAGGTTATTAGATAGCGCATATTCCTTTACTGCTGAATATTTTATTTTTTGTCCACGACCTGCTGGTTTGTCTGCGGCTGTAATAACACCTACTATTTCGTAGTCGTTTTTTAATATTGTATCTAATATTCCCACAGCAAATTCGGGAGTTCCCATAAAAACAATTCGTAATTTTTCCATTATGATTTTAAAGTATATTTATTGTTTGATTTAACCAAAATAGTGTTATTTTCTAATAACTCCTTAAGTATAAAGAGAACTTCTTCCGGATTATTTTTAGTTCTGTTTTGTATATCTCTTGAATTCAAATCTTCGGATTGTAGTAGATTAATTATTTCATTAGAAAGTGACGTACTATTTTTTTTCTTATTTTTCTTTGTTATGCAAAAGGAACAAATTCCACAATCGACCTCCGTTTTTTCTCCAAAATAACGCAAGATAAGTTTGTTCTTGCAAACTTTTTTTTCGCTTATGTAATTCAGAACGGATTGAAGTTGTTCTTTTTTTAATTGATTTTGATTTTCTAAATATTTTGAAACCCGACTGATGGTTCTCTCATCTTCCCGAACTTCATTAAAAATTAATGTAGAATCATTGTTTTTCGAATGATATTCTATTATTTCTTTTCCTTTTAATTTATGTAAAACTGCTTGTATTTCGGATTCTTTATGATTTGATTTCTTTGCAATCAATTGTAAGTTGAAAGCAGTTTGCATTTCATAAATTCCGGGATATGTTCGCAATATTGCCAAAATAATTTCTTCATCATTTGGATTTAAACTCATATACCGAATCACTTCTTTGGAAGGAATTAGAAATTGTAGTGTGATTTTTTCTGAAAATTCTTGGGACAGACTAATGATTCCTTGTCGGTCTAGGAATTGCATGGCATTATATGTTTTCAATGTGGGGAATTCATATTTCAAACAAAAATGATGTAAATTAAAGGTATACTGTTCGTTGATTCCTTCTCCGTAAGCAATCTGGAAATAATTACAGAGTTTTACATACATGAGATTCAAAAACTTTTTATCAGGAAGAATATTTATAAATTGACTTTCAGCCTGAATAATATCTGAAGGGCTTGTTAGTAAAACGGCATAAGCTTTTTCTCCATTTCTTCCAGCACGACCTGCTTCTTGGTAATAATTTTCTAAATTTTCAGGTAGTTGAATGTGTATTACGGTTTTTACATTGGCTTTATCAATTCCCATCCCAAAGGCATTTGTGGCAACAATAACTTGTATATCTTCATTCATCCACATCTGCATGTTTTTATCTTTTTCTTTGGACGAAAGTCCACCGTGATAGTACGTTGCTTTAAATCCTAATGCATTTAATTGTGAGGAAATTTCTAAACAGGACTTTCTGTTTCTTACATAAATGATGGAGGGTTCTGGGTTTTTTTTCAGAATTTGTTCTATTCTAAAAAATTTATCTTCCACTTCAAAAACCATATACGCAATATTTTCTCTAGTAAATGATTTCTCAAAAACTTGCGCATTATGCAATTCCAGCTCAGTGATGATATCTTCTTTGACCCTTGGTGTTGCAGTGGCTGTCAAGGCTAAAAAAGGTACCTTTGGAAAATGTTTTTTTAATGTAGAAATCTTCAAATAAGCAGGACGGAAATCATGTCCCCATTGTGAAACGCAATGTGCTTCATCAATAGTAATCAAGTTTATGGGAAGGCTTTTTATTCGTTCCAGTATCCAGTCAGATTGTAAGCGCTCTGGCGATAAATAAAGAAATTTATAATTTCCGAACTGGCAATTGTCCAGTAAATCTATCATTTCTTCGGATCTGATGCCACCTGTTAATGCTATCGCTTTGATATTTCGCTTTTGCAAATTTGCAACTTGATCTTTCATTAGCGCTACTAATGGCGAAATCACTAAACAAATACCGTCGTTCATAATCGCCGGAATCTGGAAACATATTGATTTTCCTCCACCGGTTGGCATCAATGCAAAAGTATCTTGACCACTTAAAACGGAATCAATAATTTCCTTTTGTAGTGACCTAAATTTGTCGTGTTTCCAATATTTTTGAAGAATGGCTAACGCATCTTGCATAGATTACAGATTTCAATTCGTAGAAAAAAATCCCAAATTGTAACTTCTAAACTTTAAAATTATTTAGAAATTTCATCTAAGATAAAAAGAATTCTGTTATCTAAGGTATCTTTAGGTACTTCTATAAGACTGTAGCCGTAACTTTTATATGTTTCTGTAAGATGATTATAGATTAGTTTAGCTTGTTCGAAATTTTCATAACGCTCGTGATCACTTACATAGATTTCTTCCCACGGGGGAAGAATGAAGATTTTTGAGTAGGTATGTTCGCGACAAGCGATGTCAAAAGAAGCCGGATAACTATCGCCAATGTAATGCATGTAAGCTAAAACATCCGGAATTCCGCGATCTATAAAAACGACTTCGTGAGGCTCTTTGCAAGCATTTTGAAATTGTTTTTTTCTTCCTTCTAGAAGTAATTCGCTGAATAAGAGTGGTTTTTCGAGGAATAACTGCTCAATTCCTTGTTTTTTTGCTTCTAAAGTTACTTCCCGTGAAATTTCGGGATAACAACAATGTCCTTTGGCTACCAATCCATCGATGATAGTTGTTTTACCTGTTCCTGGACCGCCAATGATAACTATGATTTCTTTCTGCACCTTTAAAAAATAAGGGGCAAATTTACTTAAACTTATTGGGATTTAAAAAAATGATTGCGGGAAAAATAAGATTAGGTAAAAAATCATAATCCAAAATTCATAATTTACGTTTGAAACAGTATATTTGCCTTTATTTTAAATAAGAAATGGATAAAAACACTCAAGAATTTTATGATAGATTAAAAGTAGAGTTGGATTTGAGTAATACTTGGCCAGCTGAATACTTATTTAAGTTTATTGTGCCAACAGAAGATGATAATATTGAACGTGTTCAATTGGCTTTTGATTGTATGGGAGCGATTATAAAAACGACAAAATCTAAGACGGGTAGGTTTACCAGTATATCTATTGACGTAACCATGAAAGATTCGCAAGAAATAGTAGATAAATACCTAGAAGTTTCTACTATTAAGGGAATTATATCTCTTTAGATACAAAACAAAATTTTGATGCATTTACAATCGAATGATTACTAATCTTCGAAAAAGAGCATGTGAGATTAATAAATATACATTCGGATATGAATTCAAAATATATTAAAGAAAACTCGAACGATGTGGTACATCATTTGGAATACAATGCAGAGAGATCTCATTTGATTATTCCGGAGTACGGCCGTCATTTGCAGAAATTGATTGATCAAGCAACTAAGATTGAGGATGATGTAGAACGCAACAAAGTGGCTAAGTACATCATTCAGGTTATGGGGAACTTGAATCCGCATTTGCGTGATGTTCCTGATTTTCAGCACAAATTGTGGGACCAGATTTTTATTATGTCTGATTTTAAATTAGTGGCTGATTCACCCTATCCAGTTCCATCGCGTGAGGTATTGCAATTAAAACCGGACGTGTTAAGTTATCCTCAGAATTTTCCAAAATACAGGTATTATGGCAACAACATAAAGTATATGATTGATGTAGCTAATAAATGGGAAGATGGTGAAATGAAAAGTGCTTTAGTGAAAGTGATTGCTAATCATATGAAGAAATCCTATCTGAGTTGGAACAAAGACACTGTTAAAGATGATGTTATTTTCGAACATTTATATGAGTTGTCAGGAGGAAAATTGAATTTACTTCAAAGTACCGAAGAACTTCTTAATACTAATGATTTATTGCGAACTAACAAACGCGTTTCCAATAAAATCTCTCCTGTAGGTCCGTTAAAAATACAAAGTAATAAAAACACAAAGACAGGAAAACCAAATCCGATT
The DNA here is from genome assembly GCF_003350545.1 of Flavobacterium glaciei. Lineage (GTDB taxonomy): Bacteria > Bacteroidota > Bacteroidia > Flavobacteriales > Flavobacteriaceae > Flavobacterium > Flavobacterium glaciei. The sequence goes on along the minus strand of NZ_QQBA01000001.1, from coordinate 110,788 downwards.
CACAAAAATCAAAATAGAAAACCGCTTTAGGTTAGTTATGAATTAGGAGTTTTAAGTTTTGAATTTTCAATGTAACTTTTAACTCATCTCTTCTAACGCGCAATCAATAATTTATAACTCATAACTGTAAAAAAATGGGAATTTTTAAAATAGAAGGCGGTATCAGTCTTAAGGGAGAAATCACGCCACAAGGAGCTAAAAATGAAGCATTACAAATCTTATGCGCCGTTCTTTTAACTCCAGAAAAAGTGATTATTAATAATATTCCTGATATTATTGACATCAATAAACTCATAACACTTTTAGGAAATTTAGGTGTTAAAATCCAAAAAACAGGACCCGGATCGTACACTTTTCAAGCTGATGAAGTTGATATTCAGTATTTAGAAACAGAAGCATTCAAGAAAGAGGGTGGTTCTCTTCGTGGCTCTATTATGATTGTTGGGCCACTTTTGGCACGATTTGGAAAAGGATATATTCCAAAACCAGGCGGAGATAAAATAGGTCGCAGAAGATTAGATACGCATTTTGAAGGATTTATCAATCTTGGAGCAAAATTCCGTTACAATAGAGAAGATCATTTTTATGGAGTAGAAGCACCTAAAGGATTGAAAGGTGCCGATATGTTACTTGACGAAGCATCTGTAACCGGAACTGCAAACATAGTTATGGCTGCAGTTTTAGCAAAAGGAAAAACAACAGTTTATAACGCTGCTTGCGAACCTTACTTGCAACAATTGTGTAAAATGTTGAACTCCATGGGAGCTAAAATAACAGGAGTTGGATCTAACTTATTGACTATTGAAGGAGTTGAAAGTTTAGGTGGTTGCGAGCATAGAATTCTTCCGGATATGATTGAAATAGGTAGCTGGATTGGTCTGGCTGCAATGACAAAATCAGAGATTACTATAAAAGATGTTAGCTGGGACAATCTTGGGGTTATCCCGAATACCTTTAGAAAACTTGGAATTACTCTAGAACGTCGTGGCGATGATATTTATATTCCTGCTCACGTAGATGGTTATGAAGTAAAAACAGATATTGACGGTTCTATTCTTACAATTGCTGATGCACCTTGGCCTGGATTTACTCCGGATTTATTAAGTATTGTTTTAGTAGTTGCCACTCAAGCAAAAGGCGATGTTTTGATTCACCAAAAAATGTTTGAAAGCAGATTATTCTTTGTCGATAAATTAATTGATATGGGAGCCAAGATTATGTTGTGTGATCCACATCGAGCTGTTGTTATGGGACATGATTTTAAATCACAATTGAAAGCTACTACAATGTCTTCTCCAGATATTCGTGCTGGAATCTCTTTATTGATTGCAGCGCTTTCAGCAAAAGGAACCAGTACTATTCAGAATATTGAACAAATTGACAGAGGATATGAGCGTATTGACGAACGATTGAGAGCCATTGGAGCTAACATTGTACGTGCATAAATCAATCAATAATTATAAAATATCGTTTAAGTAAACCAATTAGGATTTGAATCTAACCATTCAATACGGTTTACTTAAACGATTTTAGTTTTAATTCATCTTATAAAAAAAGATCATGTCAACGGAACAAACTGCTATAAAGGCCACTTATTTTAGTATTATTGGAAATACATCTTTGGCCATTATTAAAGGTCTGGCAGGTTTTTTTGGAAATTCTTATGCTTTAATAGCGGATGCAATTGAATCTACAACAGATATTTTTGCTTCATTTTTAGTCTTATTTGGAATTAAATATTCTAATAAACCCGCTGATAAAAATCATCCTTACGGGCATGGAAGGGCAGAGCCATTAATCACTTTTTTAGTTGTAGGTTTTTTAATTACTTCGGCAACAATTATCGCTTACGAAAGTATCATCAATATTGGAACGCCACATGATTTACCAAAACCATGGACACTATTAGTTCTGGGAGCAATCATTATTTGGAAAGAATATTCTTTTCGGATAGTAATGAAACGCAGTATTGAAACTAATAGTTCCTCACTTAGAGCAGATGCTTGGCACCATCGAAGCGATGCAATAACATCAGTAGCAGCATTTCTTGGAATTTCAATTGCTTTGATATTAGGAAATGGTTACGAATCTGCAGATGATTGGGCAGCACTATTTGCTTCTGGGTTTATTCTTTATAACAGTTATCTTATTTTTAGGCCGGCATTGGGTGAAATAATGGATGAGCATTTATACGATGATTTGATAGAACAAATTAGAATAGTTTCCCTTACGGTGGAAGGAATTATTGATACCGAAAAATGCTTCATTAGAAAAGCCGGTATGCAATATCACGTGGATTTACATGCTACAGTTGATTCAAGTGTTACCGTAAGAGAAGGACATGATCTTGCTCATAAATTAAAAGATACCTTGCGGGAAGAAATTCCTGAATTGGGACATGTGATAATTCATGTAGAACCAAATGATTAGATTTTTATCAAATAAAATTAATAAAGGCACCGAGATTATTTACCGGTGCCTTTTTTAATTCGCTATACTTTTGTCACAACGAGAGCAGACGAGATGAAATAATTTTCCATCATAAATTTGAACTGACACTTGTAGTCAAATCTTAAAATTATTATTTTACTCTAATATATTCAAAAACTTTAGCCCAAAAACAACTCCGTCTCCTTGAAATCCATTTTGGTACGAACGGATGTAATCCACACGAAGCATCTTAAATTTCCCAAAACCTAAATTGTCTAAACCAACCGTGACTTCAGTATAGGGTTTGTTATTGGGTGTTGACAATGCATGCGCACCTAATATCAATGTTGATTTGAGTTTACTCAACAACGGTATTTTATTCATGATATAGCCTTTGTCGTTGTATTCAGAATGGGCCTCAAAATAGCTTTCATTAGTGCTGTTAGAGTAATACGGCAATAGATTAAATACATTCAAATAGCGCGCTGATTGTCCAATGTGGGTTTGATTGCCATTAAAATGTTTGTAATCTATAAAAGCAATATTATCTGCATTCAAGAACTTCCCCGCTTTTAGATTTAAACCAAGAATTCCTTTATTTCCCAATGATAAATCATACGTTAATCGGGTATTTAAATGGTCAAACTCATACTTTTTTTCGTTAGCCGCAATTGTTTTATCATAACCTAAATAAAGAGTAGGATATTTTTCATTTCGAATGTTAAATTTTCCATCGGGACGGGAGGAGTATTTATTTCCAAAATTGATTTTGGCCAGCAAATTAATTTTCGTTAAATGGTGTTTTTCAAAAGCTGCTGAGTTGAAATCATTGGGTGCTAACGGATTATTTGATGTATATAAATCGTCTTTGCTTAACAAGGAGAAATCAGTATTGTTGAATAATGGTTTACGTTGCTGGTATTCGATTTTTCCTCCCAGGTTAACTCCATTTGCTATATCCTGACTGAAGCCAATTGCCGCTGATTCCAAATTATACAACTTCATAAAATTGTTCTTGAAAGCTAATGAACTTATTGTGTTTATAACTTTACTTATTGGTTCGTTAGGATTAAATTGCTTTACGGAACTACCTCCTGTTAGGTATAAAGTGGCATAATTTTGATTGTTGAATCTATGGATAAATTGTCCGGTTACACGCAGACGATCTTCGGCAAAACCGTAATTGAGTTTTGTACTTATAGAAGTGTAAATCCCTTTACTCTCCTGATTTTTCCAGTTGGTGTATTTAAACCCTGAATCAAAGTTATAACCTTGTACGGTATTAAAACTTAGTGAACCAAGGTTAAATAATCCCTCGTAACTGAAGCTATTTTTTTCTGTACTGTTTTTGTAAGTGTATCCTGTTAGTAACTTTATGATTTTGAATTTATTTCCTTTTGCATCAATGGAGTCCAAATATTTTTTAGAATTTCTAACTTTGTAAATACTGTCTTTTCGAATGTAATCACTACTTTCTTCAAACGTTAAAGGAATCGGTCTGTTGCTATTCCAGAAAGTACTGTCTTTTTTATTTGAATTGATTTCAACGCTGGTAATTTCATTGGTAAAGGTTTTTTTTGCAAAAGCATCTACAAATTCGTAATTGCTATACACATAAGTATATTTTCCGGTAAATTTTATTCCAAAAGCGCCAGCTTTTATATCAAGACTTTGAGTGTTTTTTGCCCAAATTTTGTTGTTTTTGTTGTAGCTGAAATTTTGTTTTAAGGTCATGACATCAACAAATTCCTCTTTCATTCTGTATCCTTTTATATCCAAGTCAACGGCATAAATTGCCCACGAATCTTCAACAATGTAAATGTAACCTTCAAAAACAGGTTCGCTGTCTCGTTTTGCAATTACTTTTATTTTATTGATCATTTGATTATTAGCATCATAAAAAGTACTTTCCAGTTTGTATTTGTAATAATTGAAAGCATTATTTGCTACAGGAGAAATCATGTTGACTCCAAAGTTAATCGTGTTATCATAAAAATCATAAAACGAAGATCTAGCTGTATTGTAGCTGTATCCATTATCTCTACCGCTTACTTTTGATGCAGTTACGATTTCTTTTAAATTATTGGGTTTTTCAAAAGTAATTTTAGAGAATGTTTCTGATAGTGAAATAATCCCAGTTCCTGTTGAATCCAAAGAGCCATTCAGGTCACCAATTTTTTGTCCTAATATTTTTTTAGGTGCATTTTTTAGTTTAAAAATTCCTCTGGAATAAAAATCAGCATTAAATCGGGCTGTTTTTTCAGTATTTTCTTTTTTATTAGCAATTGCATTTTTTATTATCGCAAGTGCAGGATTGATTTTGGTATTAATTACAACTTCATTTAAAGAATAACTTTCTTCAATCATTTTAATATCAAATGAGTACGGTAACTTATCGGTCTGAATGGTTATTATTTGCGTTTTAAAACCTAAAAATTGAAATACAACAGTTTGTTTTTCAGATTTCTTTAAATTAAGTTCAAATTTTCCTAATTCATTTGAGGTTGTCCCGTTATAGGTTCCTTCTTGAAAAATAGTAACAAACGGCAGGGGATTCCCTTTTTCATCTGAAACGGTTCCTTTTATTTGTGCAGTACTGACAAATGAAACCATGAAAAGTAGTAATAAGTAGTAATTTTTCATGAAAGTTTTTTCTTTCACAAAAATAGAAGAAGTTTAAAAAGAGCGTATTAATTATTTGTTAAAGATTTCTTTGGGAGGGAATTATATTTTAAACCTATAAAAGAGACTGTATTGCTAGCTCGTAACTCTTTAAACCAAAACCTAGAATAACACCTTTTGCATTTCCCGAAATATAGGATTGATGTCTAAAGCTTTCACGAGAAAATGTATTAGAAATATGGACTTCAACAACTGGAGTGGTAATTGCTTTGACAGCGTCGCCAATACCTATTGAAGTATGCGTGTAAGCTCCAGCATTTAATATTATGCCATCGAATGAAAAACCAAATTCCTGAATTTTATCGATTAATTCGCCTTCAATATTACTTTGAAAGTAAACGAATTCTACAGTAGGGAATTTTATTTGTAAAGTGGTAAAATACTCTTCAAAAGTTAAGCTGCCATATACTTCTGGTTCGCGTTTGCCAAGAAGATTTAGGTTTGGTCCGTTGATGATACTGATTTTCATAAGTATTTAATTTTTGTTTTCTATTTGAATATGGAATTACTTCATTTATTAGAAAAAGCTCGGTTTGCATATAGCTTTTCTGCATATCAATTCCGATGCTCATTTCTTATTTCCTATTTTGGTAAAAATAAAAAAACCGTTCCAATTTATAGAACGGTTTAACTAAATTTAATTTTTATTATTTTTAGAATTTAAATCCAGCAGAAATTTGGACTACTGAGTTCTTAACCTCTGCATCTTGAGTCGCTTCAGTCAAGCCTAGTACATAGCGTCCTTGTAGAAAAATGCTTTTCGTAACATTTAATGTTAAACCTCCGGCAACTCCAAATTCAAAAGTCTCTGACTCTTTAAAATCCACATTTTTTCTTTCGCTCAATAAAAAAGAGGCTTGGGGACCAAAATCTAAACTAACCGTTTTATTAAAATTAAATTTTGCTAGAACGGGAATAGAAAGGTAACCCAATTCATTTTTGAATTCTTCTGCGGCATTTTTATATGTTGCTCCTTGTGTGGAATACAATAATTCGGGCTGAATGGAAAAACCATCAGTCACTTTAATTTCAGCAACTAAACCTGCATGATAACTCGTAATGGCTTCATTATTATAATTATCATTGGTAAGGGTTATGCCACTTCCTGACTGATTGGCATAATTTAAACCACCTTTTAAACCAAATTTAACCAACTGTGCTTGCATATCAACAGATGCTGCAAGTAACACTACTGCTACAAGAATTATTTTTTTCATAATTTTTTTTAAATATTAATTAGTATTTATTGATAAGTGACTTTTAACTAAAACTATATAGTTGAATATTTATTGTTTTATTTACCCATTTGTTCTCAATACAAATATTAGTCCAAAAATATTGATTAATTATTATTTTGAGTTTATTTTAATTAAAAAAGCATATTTAATTGTTGTAATTTTATGATTTTTAGTTATTTAGTTATAATTTTATTTTTTTATTTTTTTATTTATTTTTTGGTAACATTATCAATTTTTGTAACTTTAAGAAATATTTTTACGTTGTTTTTTGGTTTCTAAAATTAAAAAAGTAGAAAATAGATTTTAGATTTTTAATATCAATGTTAATAACTTGAGTTGGTAGAAAGTGTATTACTTTATTATTATCATAATTTTATGGCTGTATTTAATTAATCAAGAAAAAAATGAAAAAAATTATTTTGTCAGTACTTATTACTTTGTCATGTATAGGTGGTTATGCTCAAAAAGAAGGTGGATTTAGAGTTGGATTAGATCTAGGAATTGTACCTGCCAATAGCGGTGGGGGTGTACTTTTATCCTTGGAACCAAAATACAATATCAAAGATAATATGAATGTTGGTTTGCGAATAGGAGTAGCTGCGATTGTTCGTGATATAAATGATTCAGGAGCTAATACTAGTGCAAAGGTAGCTGCCAATGGTTCATACGTTGCCACTTATGATTATTATTTTAATGCATCGGGGAAGTCTTTTGTTCCTTATGTAGGTGCTGGAGCGGGATATTACACTATTGCAAATGTAGAGTTTAATGATTCAAGTACTTCTAATAATAATGATGTAAATGTTGAGGCAACAGGTAAATTTGGAGGATTGCTAAGAGGTGGTTTTGAGTGGGGTAAATTCAGAATGGGACTAGAATATAATTTAGTTCCAGAATCTACTTTACAAGATACCAATGGCAATAATCAGGGAAGTGTAGCTAATTCATACGTAGGAATCCATTTAGGATTTTATGTGGGTGGAGGAAAATGGAGAAGATAATTATTTACTGTCTTTATACGCAAAAACCATTCTACAGAATGGTTTTTTTATGCTCAAAAAGAGTTACTTTGTAGACATGAATTGGGACAGTTATATAAAAAATTATCAGTCGTATTTAAAAATCGAGCGCGGTTTATCAAAGAATACAATCGAAAATTATTCTTTTGATATCGAACGTTTGTTTCTTTTTCTGACTAAAAATGAAATTGAAGTATCGCCTGTTACAATTGGGGAAGAACCAGTACAACAATTTATTTATAGTTTGGCAAATGAGGTCAATCCACGTTCGCAAGCCAGAATCATTTCAGGTCTTAAAAGTTTTTTTAATTATTTAATATTTGAAGATTATCGGTTTGATAATCCATTAGAACTTATCGAAACGCCTAAAACGGGCAGGAAGCTTCCTGATACTTTGTCAGTAGATGAGATTGATAATCTAATTCTTGCTATCGATTTAACCACTAATGAAGGCGAACGCAATCGCGCTATGCTCGAAACGTTATATGGATGTGGATTGCGAGTTTCAGAATTAGTTTCATTAAAAATATCTGACTTGTTTTTTGAAGAAGGTTTTATCAAAATAACAGGTAAAGGAAATAAGCAACGCTTTGTGCCCATAAGTGATTTGACGCAAAAATACATTCAAATTTATAGGAATACCATAAGAACACACATTAGGATTCAAAAAGGTTTTGAAGACACGCTTTTTTTAAATAGAAGAGGGAGGCAATTAACTAGAGCGATGATTTTTACTATAATAAAAGATTTAGCAAAAAAAATAGAGTTAAAAAAAACAATAAGTCCGCATACTTTAAGACACTCTTTTGCAACTCATCTTTTAGAAAACGGAGCAGATTTGCGCTCTATTCAATTGATGCTCGGGCATGAATCGATTACAACAACAGAAATATATGTGCATTTAGACAGAAAATTCTTGACACAAGTTCTAAATACTTTTCATCCTCGTAAATAATATTTAATAATCTATCTCATGTATTTTTTAAGTAATAAATAAATTATTGATTATAATGCAAAATTAATTTTTTAAAATCATGAATTAAAGACTTTTAATATTTTTTTTTATTGTTAGTAAAAAAAATGTATATATTGTGGTTTAATAAATTCTGATAAAATTGATATGGAATATGATTTTCCTCAAAATGGAAATTACCAAGATTTGAATAATTTTTACTTTAAATTATTTAATGAAATTCCAGATTTAATTTTTGAATTTGTAATTGCTCCTGACAACACCTATTTTTTTCCTTTAGTGAGCAAATCGGTCACTGATTTCTTTGAGTTGACTTCAAATCATTTTGTAGACAGTGATAAAATTCTTGTTTATGAAAGAATATTTGAAGCTGACCGATTGACGTTTTTTCAGTCATTGGTCAACGCAAAAAGAAATATTACAAGATGGGATTTTGAGTTTCGTGTTATATTACCTAAAAACGGATTACGTTGGTTAAAAGTTTCATCAAAACCAGAATTATATCCTGACGGGAATATTGCTTTTTATGGAAGAATCTCAGATGTGACTGACTTAAAAGATCAAGAAATAAAACTAAAAATTTCTGAAGAGCGTTTTAAATTTGCTCTTGAAGCCTCTACTGCAGGAGTGTGGGACTGGGATTTAACGACTAATAAAGTTTTTTATTCCTCGCAATCGATGAAAATCCTCGAGCAGGAATCTATGGATATCTTTGATAATCCGGAGTTTTGGGATGGTATAGTGCATCCTGACGATTTAGAAAATTATTATTCTGAAATTCAAAATCATTTTGAAAACAAAACAACTTTTTATGAAAATTACCATCGTGTTTTAACTTCAAGTGGAAATTACAAATGGATTTTAGATAGAGGGAAAGTCATTTTGCGTGATTACGATGGTAAACCTTTGCGAGTTATTGGTACTCATACAGATATTTCTTTGCAAAAAGAAAAAGAGTTAGAATTGGTAAGGACTATGGAGTTGTATATTCAACAAAATAGTAGACTTTTAAATTTTTCACATATTGTATCCCATAATCTAAATACTCAAGCCGGTAATATTAAATCAATTTTAGATATAATAGATTACGATCAGGATATAGAAAATAGCAAAGAAATGTTATCTCATTTACGAACTGTGTCTAATGATTTAAATGAAACAATATCTAATTTGACCGAATTAGTTCTCATACAAAGTAATTTGAATATTCCTATAAAGTCTTTAAACTTGAATTTATATTTAATTAAGACTTTTGAATTGATAAATAATTTTCAAAAACTAAATAAAATTACGATTATTAATGAGATTCCAGATGATGTTTATGTAGATTATAATCCGGCATATTTAGAAAGCGTTTTGTTGAATTTTACAACAAACGCCATAAAATATTCAAATCCTAACAAGCCTGTAGAGATAAAATATTCTTTCTCATTGGAAAATGGTAAAAAAACATTATCGATTTCTGATAATGGATTAGGTATCGATTTAAAGAAATATGGAGATTCTCTTTTTGGGATGTATAAAACATTTCATAAGCATGAAGAAGCCAGAGGATTAGGATTGCACATTACTAAGAATCAAATAGAATCTATGAAAGGAACTGTTTCAGTCGAAAGTGAAGTAGGAGTAGGAACAACTTTTAAGATTGTTTTTAACGATAGTCTGAATGCTTAATTACGTTATTTAGTAAATAAGCAAAGTTTTTTAAGTAGATTCTTCGTTTATAATATTCCAAAAAAAAAACTTCTCAGTGATGAGAAGTTTTTTTATATGTCAGATATAATGAATTATTTAGCAATATTCACAGCTCTTGTTTCACGAATTACAGTAACTTTAACTTGCCCTGGATACGTCATTTCTGTTTGGATTTTTTGTGAAATATCAAAAGATAAGTTCGCTGCATTTTCATCAGAAACTTTTTCGCTTTCCACAATTACACGAAGTTCTCTACCGGCTTGAATAGCATAAGCATTCTTTACCCCACTAAATCCGTAAGCAACTTCTTCAAGGTCTTTCAGACGTTGAATATAAGAATCCAATACTTGTCGTCTTGCTCCTGGTCTTGCTCCTGAAATTGCATCACAAACTTGAATAATAGGAGATAATAATGATTTCATTTCAATCTCATCGTGGTGAGCTCCAATAGCATTACAAACCTCTTCTTTTTCGCCGTATTTCTCAGCCCATTGCATTCCTAATAATGCGTGTGGTAAATCACTTTCGGCATCTGGAACTTTACCAATATCGTGTAACAAACCAGCTCTTTTAGCTAGTTTTACATTTAGTCCTAATTCAGCTGCCATGATTCCACAAAGTTTAGAAACTTCACGGGAGTGTTGTAATAAATTTTGTCCGTAAGAAGAACGGTATTTCATACGTCCTACCACTTTAATCAATTCTGGGTGTAGTCCGTGGATTCCTAAATCAATAACGGTACGTTTACCAACTTCTATAATTTCATCGTCAATTTGTTTTGCAGTTTTAGCAACTACTTCTTCAATACGTGCTGGGTGAATTCTTCCGTCAGTTACTAGTTTATGTAATGCTAAACGCGCAATTTCTCTACGAACAGGATCAAAACAAGAAAGGATAATAGCTTCTGGCGTATCATCTACAATGATTTCTACTCCAGTAGCAGCTTCTAATGCACGGATATTTCTTCCTTCACGTCCAATGATTCTTCCTTTTACATCGTCTGATTCAATATTAAATACCGATACACAGTTTTCTACTGCTTCCTCTGTACCAACTCTTTGAATGGTATTGATGATGATTTTTTTAGCTTCTTGTTGTGCAGTCAATTTTGCCTCTTCAATAGTATCTTGAATATGAGACATTGCTTTGCTTTTTGCTTCTGCTTTTAGCCCTTCTACTAATTGTTCTTTTGCTTCTTCAGCAGATAAACCAGAGATAACTTCCAGTTGTTGCAATTGACTTTTATGTAATTTGTCAACTTCAGCTTGCTTTTTATCAAGATTTTCAATTTTAGAAGTGTATTCTAAAGTTTTAGATTCAAAATCATCATTTACCTTTTTAGCTTTTGATAATTCATTAGAAACTTGAGATTCTTTATCGCGAACTCTTTTTTCTATTTCAGCAACTTTTTTGTCACGGGATAAAATAACTTGTTCGTGTTCTGATTTTAATTCAATAAATTTCTCTTTTGCTTGAAGAATTTTATCTTTTTTTATGTTTTCAGCTTCTAGATTAGCATCTTTTAATATTGATGCTGCTTCTTTTTTTGCGTTTTTAATTAAGTTTGAAATATTGCTTTTTTCTATAAGCTTGGCAATACCAAATCCTCCCGCAATCCCTATAATTCCTGAAATAATAATCGTTAATATGTTGTCCATGTTTGTTAAAGTTTATATATAAAAAAGCCTACATTAGATTGATTGTATAAACTCGAAAAGACAAGTTTTGAGCTAACTCGTTGTTCAAGCTTCCAAACTGAATTGGCTTGCTATAGTAACGATGATTTGCTCATTCTAAATTGTTAGTGTTGAGTTTACCAAATATGAACTAATGTAGGCAGTATCTTAGTTTTTGTAAAGAACGTTTATTTGTCGAGATATTGATCTAAAATCGAATTGATTTTTTTAATTCGTTCGATGGTCGCTTCTCCATCTAATGTATTATCAATTTGTTTTTGTTCCGTTTGTGAGGCAAATTGTAAAGCACACATGGCTAACACATCTTGCTTGTCACGAACTGCGTAATTTTCTTCAAATTGCTTGATCATCGTATCAATTTTTTTTGAAGCGCTTCTAAGGCCTTCTTCCTGAGCAAAATCAACCGTTAACGGGTAGACTCTGTCTGCGATTGATATTTTAATTTTAAGCTTTTCGTCCATATCTTTTATTAATCTGATAGCTGTGCTATACAGTAATCAATTTCGCGAATTAATGAATTTATTTTAAGCTTCGTATCTCTTTTATTATCGTCACTGCCTAGTAATGTATTAGCTACTTTGAGTGTTTCATACTGCGTTTTTAATGCTTCAATCTCTTGTGATTGATTTTGTATTATGGATGCAGTTTTTATTAATTCGTTTTTTAAATCTTGATTATTTTTCTCTAAACTTTTCATTTTTATAAAAAGTTTTTCAATCTTACTTTCAAGAATATCAATAATTTCTGCAATTGCACTCATTATATATCTTATTCATTACATAATCATACAAAGTTAGTATTCCTTTTTAATTTTGCAATATTTTATTATTTTTTTTACATTAAATTAGTTAAATGTCAGTTGTACAAATGGTTACGAACTGTTTTTTTTAGCGATGATTTGAATACTTTTTTTATCTTAGCAAAAATGTAAACCATGAGATTTTCTACATATTTTTTATTTTTTTGCACTGCTGTTTTTGCACAAGTTGAATATCCAAAAGATTTTTTTAGATCTCCATTAGATATTCCAATGCAATTGTCTGGGAATTTTGGAGAGTTAAGACCCAATCATTTTCATGCTGGTTTCGACTTAAAGACCCAGCAAAAAGAAGGTTTAAATGTATATGCTGTTGCTGATGGTTATGTGTCAAGAATAAAGATTTCTACTTTTGGAAACGGAAAAACTATTTACATCAATCACCCCAATGGATTTACGTCGGTTTATGGTCATTTAAAAAAGGCCAACGGTGAAATAGAAAATTACATTAAGAAAACGCATTACAAAGAAGAATCGTTTGAAATAGAAATGTTTTTTAAGCCGAATGAAATGGCGGTAAAAAAAGGAGAAATTATTGCTTTCTCGGGAAATACAGGCGCTTCAGAAGGGCCGCATTTGCATTTTGAATTTCGTGATTCTAAAACAGAGTTCATAATCAACCCGTTGCTTTTTGGATTCAATAAGTTTATAAAAGATACTAAGAAACCTATTGTTTCTGGAGTTTATGTGTATCCATTGGATTCAAAAACTACTGTTAATCATTCTAAACGACCTTTATTACTAAATGTTTCATTACAAAAAGACGGAACCTATTTATCTGAAAAAGTCACTGCAAACGGTTCCATAGGTTTTGGTATTTCGGCTTATGATACTGATGATGTTTCGTTTAATAACAATGGAGTTTACAAAGTTCAATCATTTTATAATGGAAAACCAAATTTCGGATACGAATTCAACACTTATTCTTTTGATGATATGCGCTATATCAATGCGCTGATTGATTATTCGCGATATAAGAAAATGCAACAAAGGGTTCAGAAATTATTTATGAAAACGCCTTATAAATTAAGCTTTATTCAAGCCGATGAAAACAAAGGTGCTTTGCAAGTTACCCCAAATTTAGCTTCACTGTATCGTATAGAAGTTTCTGATTTCTTTGGAAATAAAAAAACAATAGCAATTCCTATTCAATATGATTTATTAAGTACAATTGTAAGTCCTGAGCCAGTACAATCAAACTATTTTGTAAAAGCGAATAAAGACAGTAATTTTACTTTAGCGAATATGTCTGTTTTCTTTCCTGCTGGAACTTTTTACGAAGATTTTAATTTAAATTTTGATGTAAAAAATGATATATTGTTTTTACACGACGATACTGTTCCTGCTCATACTAATTTTACGATTTCAATTGAAGACACAAAATCAAATGAAGCGCAAAGAGAAAAAATGTTTATTGGGAGAATAGAAGGAAAGAAAGTAAATTATAATTCAACTTATAGAAAGGACAGCGTATTTACTACAAAGGTTAAAGTTTTAGGAAAGTATGCCCTAGTTTCTGATACGGTTGCCCCAAAAATAAGCATGGTAGTACCCGTAGAAGGCAAATGGATCAGCGATCAAAAAACAATTCAGCTTTCTATTTACGATGAATTGTCAGGTATAAAAACATATAATGGATACTTAAATGGCAAATGGGTATTATTTGAATATGATAATAAAACCAGAAAATTGACTCATTATTTTAATGATGGAATTGTTGCTGATGGTGCCAATGAATTAAAAGTTGTAGTTACGGATAATGTAGGTAATTCAACTACCTTTGAAACACGTTTTTTTAGAAGTCAAAAAAAATAAAAACCAAACCATTTGAGCGCTAATAAATTAATTTTTGTTTTCTTTTTGTACTTCTTTGCCGGCCTCCCTTTATTGGCTCAAACGGCTAGGATTAGAGGAATTATTTTAGACAAAAACAATCAACCTGTAGATAATGTAAACGTTTCTTATTCTAATTTAGGAACGCAATCCAATCAAAATGGATTTTATGATATAAAGGTTCCGGCGAATCAAAAAATAACACTTGTTTTTACGCATGTCTCATTAAAAAAAATTACTGTATTTTTTTCTTTGGATTCTAATGAACAAAAGGAGTTTAATCCAGTAATGAGTGATAAGGAAGAACAAATGGGCGAAGTGATAGTAACTTCCAACAATCGAAAATTGATACAAGGTGTTGCTACAATAGAGCCAGAAATGATTCGGAAAATTCCAGGAGCAAATGCAGGTATCGAAAATATTTTAAAAACGCTACCAGGAGTAAATTCTAATAACGAATTGAGTACACAATACGCAGTGCGTGGAGGGAATTACGATGAAAATTTAGTTTATGTAAATGAAATTGAAGTCTATCGTCCGTTTTTGATTCGGTCAGGACAACAAGAAGGGCTAAGTTTTACCAATACTGATTTAGTACAAAATGTTGATTTTTCGGCGGGAGGTTTTCAAGCGAAGTTTGGTGATAAATTATCTTCTGTTTTAGATATTACTTATAGAAAGCCGGTTAAATTTGGCGCAAGCCTGGAAGCGAGTTTTCTTGGTGGAAGCCTTTCAGTTGATGCGGTTTCCAAGAATAAAAAATGGTCTGCAGTAACGGGAGTTCGATACCGAAACAACAGCCTTTTGGTAAAAAGTCAAGAAACCCAGACTAATTTTACACCATCCTTTGCGGATATTCAAACTAATATAAATTACCAGTCTTCCCCCAAATGGCAATGGAGTTTTCTGGGGAATATTTCCCAAAATAAATACCAATATCAACCCTTAACGAGACAGACTAATTTTGGCACGATAGATAGTCCAATGGCTCTTACCGTTTTTTATGAAGGTCAGGAAAAGGATAAGTACGATACTTATTTTGGAGCTTTAAAAACAACTTTCAACGTTTCTGATAACTTCACTTTGAAATTTATCAGTTCTATTTTTCATACTCTGGAACAAGAGTATTTTGATATTTTTGCGCAATATCGATTGGGCGAAGTGGATTCCAGTATTGGTTCTGAAACTTTTGGAGAAGTTGCTTTTACAAGAGGAATTGGTTCGCAGCTGAGTCATGCCAGAAACGATTTAGATGCCCTGATTGTAAATACAGAGATAAAGGGTTTTCACGATTGGAAAGAAAGTCAATTTGAATGGGGAGTAAAATATACACGAGAATCCATTCGAGACAGAATAATAGAGTGGGAGGTAATTGATTCTGCTGGTTTTTCATTGAATCCACCCATTATTGATTTGCCAAAAAATAATCAGCCGTATTCGCCTTACACAGGACCACTTGTTCCGTATCAAAATATCCGAGCGACAAATTTTAACTCCATCAATAGATTTTCGGGGTATGGACAATGGAGTTTGAAATCAAATATTGGTTCAAGTCAAGTTTGGTATAATGCCGGTATACGTTTTCACAATTGGGAAGTTACAGGTTCTACTATTTCTGGGAAATCCCAAATTACTTTCAGCCCTAGAGCACAATTTGCCATAAAACCAGATTGGGAAAAAGACATGGTTTTTAGGCTTTCAGGAGGATTGTACCATCAACCACCATTTTATAGGGAATTGAGAGATGCAGATGGAATGGTACAACCCAATATTAAAGCGCAACAATCAGTACATTTTGTTTTTGGGAACGATTATAGTTTCAAAATGTGGAATCGTCCATTTAAATTGGTTTCGGAGTTGTATTACAAATCGCTGACTGATGTAAATAGGTATACAATAGACAACGTTCGCATTCGATATGCAGCTAACAATGACGCTACCGCGTATGCGCAAGGATTAGATGTGAGATTGAACGGTGAATTTGTTCCTGGAACCGAATCATGGTTTAGTTTTGGCTATTTGAAAACAGAAGAAAACAGTAATGATAAAGGATTTATTGCCAGACCTACGGATCAACGATTGAAATTTGGGCTTTTATTCCAAGATTACATGCCTAATATTCCTAGTATAAAATTATATTTGAATCTAGTGTACAACACTGGATTGCCAGGTGGTTCTCCATCATATGTTGATCCTTATTTGTACCAAAACAGATTGAATGATTACCGTCGTGTGGATGTGGGTTTTTCTAAAGTATTTATAGATAATACTACTATAAAAAAGAATACAGGTTGGTTTAAAGACTTTAAGGAGTTGGCGATAGGATTGGAAATTTTTAATCTTTTTGACAATCAAAATGCCATTACTAATACATGGGTGCGGGATGTTTATTCTAAAAATCAATTTGCCATTCCAAATTATATGACGACCAGAGTTTTTAATATAAAATTGACCGCGAAGTTATAACAGACAAAGTAGTAAAGTTAACTCAGTTTTAATTCAATAAATCGAGTGTCGAATGACGTTACCATTTTTAAAAATGATTACATTTGAATTTTAATAATGCAAAAACATGAAAAAACTACATATCACAATATTAGGAATCGCAATTTTACTTTTGACCAGTTGTAAAGAGGAGGTTGAAAAACCAAAAGTTACTTACGACGGAACAAGTAGAGCAAAAGAATTGGTTAAAACTGATTCTACTCAAATACAAATTGCCGATTTGCCACTTCAAATGGAAGGAACAGATTATTTGATTCATCCTGTTGCAGACTTAAGCATTCGTGAAAAAGGAATAAAAGCGAGATATGGTTCTTCTAGTGTTAACGATTTGAGTTTTACGATATCCAATTATGGTGAATTTGAAATAACCGGTTTTTTGCAGAATTTGAAATTTCAAAAAATTGATTCGGATTCCATCAGAAAATTGACTGACAAAAGAGTTTTGATTCAAACAGCTACGTATTTGAAGTCGGTTGCGGATAAAACCAATAACCAAATTATGGTGTACACTATGGTCGACATGGATACAAATAAAGACGGAAAATTAGACATAAGTGATATTAAAGCCTTGTATTTAAGCGAGATAAGCGGTGAGAGATTTACTAAAATATCTTCAGATTTTCAGGAATTAATCGACTGGAAATTGATTGGTTCTAATAATCGTTTGTATTATAGAACAGTTGAGGATACCAATAAAAACGGCGAGTTTGATAAGAAAGATGTAGTCAATTATTACTATATTGATTTGTCTAAAAAAGAATGGAAAATTATTAGTTACGAGCCAGTTTAAAATAATGTAATTAAATCAAAATATCACTTTCTAAGTCTGATTTCTCTATGGTAAAATCAAATCCCAGTTGTTTTACTAATTGAATGACCAGATTCTTATACCAGTTTTCGGATTTAGGATGAATGTATATTTTTTCGATTAACTGATTTATGTCTACATTGATTTTCAATCCTTCATTAATTTTGATTTCGCTCTCGCCAATGTCTGTGATGATGCGAACTTCACCTTCATATTGAAAACTTTTTCGTTTGAATAAAAAAGGGAAAAACATATCATCAAACGGAATATGTTCTTTTTTGTAATCGATGTAATTCACTTCCCCTATATATTGTTTGAAATTAGTTTCAGTAATAAGTGATTCCTGCAAACGCCCAATTGTAGATTGAATTGCCAAACCTTCACTGTTTTGTGTGAAAATTTGCCACATGGCAAACGATTCATATTCGTTGATGTGCCAGCTGCTAATGGCTACTTTTTCCCGATGTGTTTTGTAATAATTTAAAAAATTAGGATTGTCAATAGAAAGTTTTTTTATTTCCTCAAATGTAGGTTCGCTAAAAGTGCCTTCATATTGGTCTTCAAATTTATCAGATCGGGACATAAATAATTTTTCGGACATCAATAAATCTAAGAATTTAGATAAATCAAGATATTTCCAAACAACAGTGTTTGGGTCTTTAGGAAGTTTTATGTTAGGATTGTTAATGTACATTTTAAATAAAAGTTTGAATGATTCAAAAATTTAAAAATTAGTTAAAATCTGTATTCATGCTTCATTAATATGTTTCTTCAGTGTGTTGAAAAATACAATTGTTATTCAAAAGACTGCATGGTAACCAACTTGTTATACATTCCATTCAATGCAATAAGTTCTTCGTGTTTTCCGTATTCTACAATTTTTCCTTTTTGCATCACCACAATCAAATCTGCTTTTTGAATGGTCGAAAGTCGGTGCGCAATTACAATTGAGGTTCTGTTTTGCATCATATTCTCAAGTGCTACTTGAACGAATTTTTCACTTTCGGTATCTAATGCTGAAGTGGCTTCGTCCAAAATCATAATTGGAGGGTTTTTAAGAACTGCTCTTGCAATTGATAAACGTTGTTTTTGTCCTCCGGAAAGTTTGTTTCCACTGTCGCCAATATTTGTATTAATTCCTAACGGCAAGTCTTTTACAAATTCGTAAGCATTTGCAATTTTTAATGCTTCGATAATTTCTGTTTCAGTGGCATCGTGTTTTCCTAAAGCTATATTTGCTTTTATTGTATCATTGAATAAAATACTGTCTTGAGTAACTAATCCCATTAAATCACGAAGTGAGTGCAGGTTGATATCCTTGATGTCTATCCCATCAATAGCAATTGTTCCTTCATTTACATCATAAAAACGCGTCAATAAATTGGCAATGGTACTTTTTCCACTACCAGATTGTCCTACAAGAGCGACAGTCTGACCTTTTTTGACTTCTAGAGAAAAGTCTTTTAAAACGTTCTCGTCTTCATACCTGAAATTAATATTCTTAATTGCGATACGGTCTTCAAAAGTTGATTTTTTAACCGCTTTTTCGCTGTCAGTAATCTCATTTTTTACTTCCAGAACTTCAAAAACACGTTGTGCTGCAGCTAATCCATTTTTTACAGAATAAGAGGCTTTAGAAATGGCTTTTGCCGGAGTTAAAATGTTATAAGCAAGACCCATATAAGCTAAAAATTTAGCTCCGTCAAGTAGTGCTTTTCCATTTGGGAGTGTGTCTACAAGCACCATTTTTCCACCAAACCAAAGTAATACGCAAATTGTAATAATTCCTAAAAACTCGCTAAGAGGTGTAGCTAAGTTGTTCTTTTTTCCGATGCTGTTAGATAAATTTAAAACTCGAGTAACTGAATCGTCAAATTTTTGTTTAAAATTTGATTCGGCATTGTAACTCTTAACAACTTTTAGTCCAGAAAGCGATTCTTCTACTATCGAAATTAGATAGCCATTTTCATATTGTACTCTCTCGGATTTGCTGCGCAATGACTTACCAATTTTTGATATTAATAGTCCTGAAAGAGGTATGAAAATAAAGACAAACAATGTCAATTTGAAACTGATTGCAATCATTCCTATCAGGGTAAATATAATAGTCATTGGTTCCTTTACAATCAATTCTAGAATAGAAAAAAAGGAATTTTGAACCTCATTTACATCACCTAACATTCGAGCCATAATATCTCCTTTTCTTTTTTCTGAATAATAGGAAATAGGTAAATTTATAATTTTGTGATACATTGAATTCCTTAAATCTTTTAACACACCATTTTTTAGATGCATCAAATGATTAGATGCTAAATAATTAAATAAATTTTTGAATAGGAAAGTAATGCTCACAATACCTATAACTAAAAGTAAGGCGAATTCAGGTCCATTTTTTTCTGTTAGTAATGTAATGTTGTAATATAAATACTCTTTGGAAAATTTAATAATATCAAAAATAGACTCTAAAACAGGTTTTTTATTGATTTTTTCAGTAGTGCCAAAAAGAACATCCATCATGGGGATTAATGCAATAAATGACAAGGTGCTAAACAGTGCGTAAAAAATATTGAATATCACGTTCCAAAACACATGAGAGCGATATGGTTTTGTGAAAGGAATAATTTTTTTGAAATTGGAGTCCATTTAAGTTATTTTTTTTATCATCAAGACCCGATGAGTGAAGCACTTATCGGGTCTATTAGAAAAATCAATTTTATTTTATTAGTTCAATTGCATTGCAATAATAATATTTTTAATCTTATCGTTTAAAATACTTTCTACTTCTTTGAAATCTTCTACGGATTCCAATTCCGTATTTACACTGATGTAGAATTTTATTTTAGGTTCCGTTCCGCTTGGTCTGGCGCAAATTTTAGAACCATCTTCCATGTAATAAATCAACACGTTCGATTTTGGAATATCCATTTGGGATTCCTCATTAGTAAGTAAATTTTTAGCTATAGAAGATTGATAATCTTCCAGCATAATCACGCGTTGTCCGTTGATTTCTTTCAATGGATTCTCTCTCATATCAATCATCATCTGATTGATTTCCTGTAAACCATCCATTCCCTTTTTAGTCAATGAAACTAAATGTTCTTTGTAAAAACCGTTGTCTACATACAATTTCAGTAATTCTTTGTAAACCGTACTTCCTTTAGCTTTGGCTTGAGCCGCTAATTCGCAAATTAATAAAGTAGCTGCAACAGCATCTTTATCACGTACAGCATCGCCTACCATATAACCAAAACTTTCTTCGCCTCCACCTATGAATTCCAACTCAGGAAAATCCTTAATCATTTTGGCAATCCATTTAAAACCAGTCAAACCTACTTTACATTCTACACCATAATTTGTGGCTAATTCCATCATCATAGGAGTCGAAACTATAGTAGAACCTACAAATTGTTTTCCATTGATTTTCCCTGCTTTTTTCCATTGTTCTAATAGAAATGCTGTCATCAAAATCATGGTTTGGTTCCCGTTCAGTAGTGTCATTTGACCATCATTATTTCTAACGGCAACACCTAATCTATCGCAATCAGGGTCTGTTCCCACTACAATATCCGAATTCGTTTTATCAGCTAATGCTAATGCCATAGTCAATGCTTCCGGCTCTTCTGGATTTGGAGATTTAACTGTCGGGAAATCACCATTTGGCACTCTTTGTTCTTCTACAATGTTCACGTTAGGATATCCCGCTTGCGCTAAAGTATCAGGAACTAGTTTTATAGAAGTTCCGTGCAAAGAAGTGAATACGATATTTAGATTTTCTTTAGCTTCAGTCGAAGTTCCAAAACTTGCATTTTCGATTGTCGATTTGATAAAAGCTTCATCAACTTCTGTATCGATATAATGTATCAAATCTTCATTGGCTGTAAACTTGATTTGATTGTAATTTAAATTCTCAATAACAGTGATAATTCCTTCATCTTCTGGTGGAACAATTTGTCCACCATCCTGCCAGTATACTTTATAACCGTTATATTCCGGTGGATTGTGTGATGCCGTAAGAACGATTCCGCACTGACAACCCAAATGCTTCACTGCAAATGACAATTCTGGTGTAGGTCTCAATTCCGAAAATAAATATACTTCAATTCCATTTGCCGAAAAAACATCAGCAACCGTCTTAGCAAGCGTATCACTATCATGACGACAATCATAAGCAATAACCGCTTTCAATGGTTGGTTAGGAAATGCAGTATGCATGTAGTCCGAAAGTCCTTGCGTACTTTTTCCAAGCGTGTACTTATTAATACGGTTATTACCCACACCCATAATGCCACGCATTCCACCAGTTCCAAACTCTAAGTTTTTGTAAAAACTTTCTTCTAGGTCCTTTGGTGATGTAGTCATCAATTCGGTAATAGCCACTTGTGTAGCGTTATCAAATGTAGGTGTAAGCCATTCGTTTACAGCGTCTAAAATGTTTTGTTTGATTTCCATCGTATGTTTTTTTTAATTTTTTGGAGCTTTTACCTGCTATTCGTTTCAATCTTTTATTCGCCGCGGCGAATAAAAGGATTTCCACTGCTATCAGGGCTAGAATTCGTCTCGTTGTATGTCGTTTTTCTTTAATTACAAATTTACAATACTTGCAATTTTATAGCGCTCTTCATTATTTTTTGTTCTCAAGATAATTTCTCCCAAAAAGCCAGCCAGAAACAACTGTGTTCCCAGAACCATTGTGGTTAATGCAATATAAAACCAAGGATTATTAGTCACAAGACTGTAACGCATGTCATTATACATATAATATAATTTTGAAAAACCAATGTAACCCGCCAGCATAAACCCTATAATGAACATCAATGATCCCATGGCTCCAAAAAGGTGCATCGGTCTTTTTCCAAAACGCGATAAAAACCAAATCGTAATTAGGTCCAAGAATCCGTTAATAAAACGTTCCATCCCAAATTTAGTTTCACCATATTTCCTTGCTTGATGTTGCACTACTTTTTCACCAATTTTTCCAAAACCAGCATTTTTAGCCAATACTGGAATATAACGGTGCATTTCGCCAGAGACTTCAATATTTTTTACCACAATATTTTTGTAGGCTTTCAAACCACAATTGAAATCATTCAATTCCACTCCCGATGTTTTTCTCGCCGCCCAATTGAATAATTTAGAAGGCAAGTTTTTAGCGACTACTGAATCGTAGCGTTTCTTTTTCCATCCGGAAACTAAATCATATTTTCCATTGGTAATCATGTCGTACAATCCCGGAATTTCCTCAGGGCTGTCTTGCAAGTCAGCATCCATGGTAATGATAACATCACCTTGCGCTTTTGCAAAACCAGCGTGCAGTGCCTGTGATTTTCCGAAATTTTTCATGAATCGAACGCCTTTTACATGAGGATTTGCATTTGCAAATCCTTCAATAATAGTCCATGAATTATCAGTACTTCCATCATCCAGAAAAATGATTTCGTACGAATAATTATGAGATTGCATCACTTTGATGATCCAGTTGTATAGTTCACTAAGCGATTCCTCTTCATTAAGAAGCGGTATGAGTATTGATAAATTCATTAATTTAAAAACTTAAGGTTTGTCGTTTTTTACTATTGCACCTATTATTAGGGAGTAAATTAAACCTAGAAAAGAATACATAGCTAAAGTAACAGGAAATACAATTAATGGATTTGAGAATTTTTTCATCATTGAAAGTCCCATTTCTAGTTGTTCAGATGTCATTTCTGGATTTTCTTTTAACATCGCAGTTTTAGAAATAGAAACCATCTCATCAATAAATTCAGGAAAAATAAAATTGAAAATTACACTAAAAGCACCATAAATAAATGCTGCTACAAAAGCGATAGAAACACCAACTTTCAAGCATTGACCAAAACTAATATATCCACCATTAATGTTTTTCTTGTAATGATTGCATCCTACATATATAAATATAAGTGGTAAAATAAGATAATTTGCAACATTTACAATTACACCAAAACTGGTATTTACTAAGGATTTCATTCCAATTACATACATAATTACGAACTCCAACACCATTATAACGCCATATAAGACGCCATAAGAAATTCCAGATTTAGCTGGGGATACATTATTTTCCATAAAGAGTTTATTTATTAATCCACAAATATAACAATTCCCAATATATTCGGAGCGAAAAATCACTTTTTACGATTATATAAAAAAAGTGATACAAAGATTTGTTTATTGGAAAATAATTGTAAATTTGCAAACTCAAAATAATAATGTAAAACAAAAAGTTATAAGGAGTTTATACCTTTTCTGTTAGAAGAAAAGCTTCAAGACTAATTATAATTAACAAATAAAAAGATTAACAAGATGAAAAAAGGAATTCACCCAGAAAATTACAGATTAGTTGCCTTCAAAGACATGTCAAATGAAGAAGTTTTTATCACTAAATCTACTGCAGATACTAAAGAAACAATAACTGTTGATGGAGTTGAATATCCAGTTGTAAAAATGGAGATTTCTAGAACTTCTCACCCTTTTTACACAGGTAAATCTAAACTTATTGATACTGCAGGACGTATTGATAAATTCAAAACTAAATACGCGAAACACGTTAAATAATTTTAACTTGTTCTTATTTATACTAAGGCCTTTCTTTTCTGAAAGGCTTTTTTTATGCAAATTATTTTAAAACTTTGTAACTTTGGGGTCAGTACTATAAAGTTTACGGCTTGCAATGCTTTCATTCATTACTAAAAAAATCACTTATGAACTACATACTTTTTGATGGTCCCTCAAGAAATTCTTTATTACCCTTTACTTTTACACGTCCGGTAGCCGATATTTTAATTGGTATCATGACCATTAGACAAAAATGGGAAATGCATCTAGGGACTACCACTACCACACTCACCGAAGAATATTTGTCTCAAAAATATCCTATGGTAGAGCTGGAAGTAAACGTAATGATAAATGCTTCATTCTTGCCAAATGCTGTATTGGCTGAAATGGTAAGTAATCTGGAACCCAATCAGGCGATTTTCAAAGGCGATGAAGTGATTGCTTTTTATACTTCGGAAGAACAGGAAGAAGTTGATTTTGATTCCTATGAAATTTTAGAGTACGACGAGGATTGTCTGACAGTGCAAAATACTTGGGATATTTTTTCTAAAAATGACGCCGCGATCCGTGAGGATTTTGAATATTTAATGGTGGAAAGAAAATCACAACCCATTCCAAAAAGCGTTAACGTCATTGCACCAGAAAATATATTTATTGAAGAAGGGGCAAAGTTAGAATTTGTAACTTTAAATGCTTCTACAGGTCCAATATATATTGGTAAAGACGCTGAAATCATGGAAGGTTCAGTAATCAGAGGTCCTTTTGCCTTGTGCGAAAATGCACAAGTAAAAATGGCGTCAAAAGTATATGGTGCTACAACGGTTGGTCCTTTTTCCAGAATTGGAGGCGAAGTAAATAATTCTGTTTTATTTGGATATTCTAATAAAGGACATGATGGATTCTTAGGGAATTCTGTCCTTGGCGAATGGTGTAATATTGGCGCCGATAGCAACAACTCTAATTTAAAAAACAATTACGAAGAAGTAAAATTATGGAGTTATGAAACCGAAGGATTTGCAAAAACAGGACTTCAGTTTTGTGGTTTGATGATGGGCGATCATAGTAAATGTGGTATTAACACGATGTTTAATACTGGAACGGTAGTGGGAGTGAGCGCTAATATTTTTGGTAGTGGTTTTCCACGCAATTTTGTGCCGAGTTTTTCTTGGGGTGGCGCCTCTGGGTTTACGACTTATATCACTAAAAAAGCTTTTGAAACGGCCCGTTTAGTTATGAGCCGACGAAATGTAGTCTTTGATGAAATAGAAGCGGCTATATTAGAACACGTTTTTGAGGAAACAAAAAAATGGAGGAAAGATTAAGATAATTTTTTAATTACTATATATTTTATAATGCTATTGCTGTAAAGTTGATACCGAAAGGTTTTGTACTTTATAGTAATAGCATTTTTGTTTTATGATACTCAAAACTTTCTGGGTTGCAAATTGTCTAATTCTGTATTTAAACTATCTTTGCACCTTCAAAAAAATGGGATTTTACAAAGTAATGTTTCCTTCACATTTTTGAACATTAAACTTTAAACTAAAATAATGATTACAGTAAACGATATTTCAGTGCAATTTGGTGGTACAACGCTTTTTAGTGATGTTTCTTTTGCCATTAATGAAAATGACAAAATCGCCCTTATGGGTAAAAATGGCGCGGGTAAATCTACCTTACTTAAAATTATTGCAGGGCAAAGTAAACCTTCAACAGGAAATATCTCGGCACCAAAAGATGCGGTAGTAGCTTATTTGCCTCAGCATTTGTTAACCACTGATGGCGCTACTGTAATGGAGGAAGCATCAAAAGCTTTTGGTGAAATTTTTGCTATGAAAGCAGAAATTGATGAAATCAACGAGCAGTTGACTATTCGTACTGATTATGAAAGTGATGCGTACATGAAATTAATCGAAAGAGTTTCGGACTTGAGCGAGAAGTTTTATGCTATTGAGGAAGTAAACTACGAATCTGAAGTGGAGAAAATCCTAACAGGTTTGGGATTTCTAAGAGAGGATTTTAGTCGTCAAACTTCAGAATTTTCAGGAGGATGGAGAATGCGTATTGAGTTGGCAAAAATTCTTTTGCAAAAACCAGATTTAATATTGCTGGATGAGCCTACCAACCACATGGATATTGAAAGTATTCAATGGTTAGAGGATTTTTTGATTAATGCTGCTAAGGCAGTTGTGGTGATTTCTCACGATAAAGCTTTTGTTGATAACATTACAAATCGTACTATAGAAGTTACTATGGGACGTATTTATGACTATAAAGCTAAATATACACATTACCTAGAGTTGAGAAAAGACCGCCGTATGCACCAGCAAAAAGCATATGACGAGCAACAACGTATGATTGCTGATAACAGAACGTTTATTGATCGTTTCAAGGGAACGTTTTCTAAAACAGATGCGGTGCAGTCGCGTGTTAAAATGTTAGAAAAATTAGTAATTGTTCAAGTTGATGAGGTGGATACATCGGCGTTAAAATTAAAATTTCCACCCGCAGCACGTTCAGGACAATATCCTGTAATTGTTAAGGATTTATCTAAATCATATGGTGATCATGTTGTGTTTAAAGATGCTAATTTGGTAATCGAAAGAGGTCAAAAAGTAGCCTTTGTAGGTAAAAATGGAGAAGGTAAATCGACTATGATCAAGGCTATTATGAAAGAAATAGGCATTGATTCTGGTAGTGTTGAAATAGGTCACAATGCTCAAATTGGGTATTTTGCACAAAACCAAGCTTCGTTATTAGATGAAAATGCAACCATATTTGAAACAATTGATGATATTGCAGTAGGTGATGTGCGTACTAAAATTAAAGATATTTTAGGTGCATTTATGTTTCATGGAGATGATGTGACTAAAAAAGTAAAAGTGCTTTCAGGTGGAGAGAAAACACGTTTGGCCATGATTAAACTTTTGCTAGAGCCAGTAAATTTACTTATTCTGGATGAGCCTTCGAATCACTTAGACATGAAAACTAAAGATATTATCAAAGATGCGTTGCGCGATTTTGACGGAACATTAATCTTAGTGTCACACGATAGGGATTTCCTTGACGGATTAGCCACAAAGGTTTTCGAATTTGGAAACAAGCGAGTGGTGGAGCATTTTGAGGATATTACCGGTTTCTTAGCTAATAAGAAAATGGAAAGTATGCGAGAAATCGAGAAATAATTCTTTTCAAATTATTGCAAATATGAAAGCGGCTATATTTTAAGATATAGCCGCTTTTTCTTATAGTCTAATTCCGGGAGGAAGTAATTCTTTGTAAACAGGATTTTTTTTGAAAAACACTACTATTTTTGGAAGAATAGGAACCACTTTTAATTTTCGTTCAATTGCAATTTCCATGATATTTTTCAGGAAATTAGAGACGAATTCTTCATCTTCGAAGGTTTCGGGAACATTTATTTTAGTTAGAAATATCTTCTTCTCCTGAAAAGAATATTCAACGGTAACTAATCCCTGATCGACTATAGTTTCAAATTGTCTTGAAAAAGTATTGTCTTTGATTTCCATAG
The DNA here is from genome assembly GCF_003350545.1 of Flavobacterium glaciei. Lineage (GTDB taxonomy): Bacteria > Bacteroidota > Bacteroidia > Flavobacteriales > Flavobacteriaceae > Flavobacterium > Flavobacterium glaciei. Next base: position 82,986 of record NZ_QQBA01000001.1, on the reverse strand, counting down.
TGCTTGCTGCATCCATAATAATTAACTCTGATTCATTGGTACCTCTACCAAAAGTATTTTTGATTTGGTGCTGATTTTGATTTCAATTGTGTCAAAATCTGTAATTCCCATGGCATCTCTTGCCGTCAAAATTTGGTTGTTCACTTCAATTTCACCTTCAATCAAAAATAAGTAAACACCATTTTTAGGAATTCTTACATTGTAACTAACGGTGGTATTGCTGTCGAATATTCCTAAATGGAAAAAGGTTTTTTGGTAAACCCAAAGGGCATTTCCATCATTACTGTCTTTTGGTGAAACAACATTTACAAAGGTATTGATTTGATTTTCAATATCAAATGATTTTTGATCATATCTTGGAGTCACGTTTTCTGTGTCTGGAAAAACCCATAGTTGTAGTGTTTTTGCTTCGTCTTTTTGACTGGCATTCATTTCAGAATGTTCCACTCCGGATCCGGCACTCATCACTTGAACTTCTCCAAAACGGATGACGCCTTCATTTCCCATGCTATCCTTATGCATCAATCCGCCTTCGAGAGGAATAGTGATGATTTCCATATTGGAGTGGCCGTGTGTGCCAAAACCTGTTCCACCCGCAATGGTGTCGTCATTTAAAACGCGTAACATTCCAAATTGTAGTCGTTCTGGATTGAAATAGTTTCCGAAAGAAAAAGAGAAATTAGCATTTAGCCATCCAAAATTGGCCTTTCCTCTTGTGTTTGATTTAAATAATTGTGTATTCATAAATTATTGATAATATAAAGTAAGAAGTGAGTAGAGTTTGAATAAAAAAATTAATTTTATACAAAATTCGCTATAAAAAAGCGGAATTTAGTTATAAAATCGTTAAAACAATTATGAGTAAAATCCCCGTGTATCTAATGCCAGGTTTGGCGTCAAGTGCTGCCATTTTTGAGCGAATTGTACTTCCTGAAGACACATTTGAAATCCATTTATTAGAATGGGAGATTCCGCTGGATCACGAATCTTTGACGGATTATGCCAAGAGGATTACTGCTAAAATAATTCATAAGAATCCCGTTTTGATTGGTGTTTCTTTTGGAGGAATCTTAGTTCAGGAAATGGCTAAATATATCGACACGCTTAAAGTTATCATTATTTCAAGTGTGCGATGTAATGCTGAATTTCCTCGCAGACTGAAAATTGCTAAAACTACTAAAGCATATAAACTGATTCCGATGAGTTTGTTTGCAAATATCGAAAGTCTGGCTAAGTTTTCTTTTGGTGAAAAAGTAAATCAACGACTTAAATTGTATGAAAAATTTCTTTCCGTACGGGATATTAGGTATTTGAATTGGGCGGTCGAGCAAGTGATTTTATGGGATAGAACCATTATTGATGAAAATGTAATTCACATTCATGGTGATGCTGATGATGTTTTTCCAATCAAATATATCAAGAATTGTATCGTTGTAAAAGGAGGGACGCACATTATGATTTTGAATAAATACAAATGGTTGAACGAAAATTTGCCTTCGATTATTTTGGGGATAAAAAATGAGTAATCGCTCTTTTATAACTTTATGAAAGGCACAAAAAATGAAAATATGAAAACAATTAATAGAATAGCTATAATAACTACCGTGGTATTTGCGAGCGGGATATTTATTTTTGCTTCTACAAATGATGCAAAACAAAAAAACAGTAAAAATGAAACTGTTTCTGTTTTTCCTGTAAAATTAGACTTTGCAGGAGAAGAAACACCATTAAAAATAGCAGATGTCAAAGAACGATTTGATAGAGAATTACTGGTAAATGTGAATTTACATGCCTCTACTATTTTGGCTATAAAAAGAGCCAATCGTGCTTTTCCAGTTATTGAACCTATTTTTAAAAAGAACGGAATTCCGGATGATTTTAAATACCTAGCAGTAATAGAAAGTGGCTTAGTAAATGTAGTTTCTCCAGCAGGAGCTAGAGGTATTTGGCAATTTATGCCAGAAACTGCAAAAGAGCGTGGGATGGAAGTGACTGAAAATGTGGATCAGCGCTACGACCTTGAAAAATCTACTGAAGCGGCTTGCAGTTATTTTTTGAGTGCCAAAGGAAAATTTGGAAGCTGGACTTTGGCGGCTGCTTCTTATAATGGTGGAATGTCTGGCGTAAATAAACAAATTGGAATACAGAAAGTGTCAAATTATTATGATTTGCTGCTTACAGAAGAAACATCTAGGTATGTTTTTAGGATTTTAGCCTTAAAAGAAATCATGAAAAATCCTGTAAAATATGGTTTCAGTATTGCTGCAGAAGATTTATATGGAGCTTTGCCTACTCGTAAAATAGAAGTTGACAGTTCAATTTCAGATTTAGCTGAATTTGCAAAAGGACAAGGAATCAATTATAAAATTTTGAAGATTCACAATCCTTGGCTTCGAGAAACGAAATTGATAAATGATACTGGTAAAAAATATCAAATCGAAATTCCATTAAAAGGTTATTAACTATTTTTTTAAACCATATCAGGCAATTAAGCAAACATGTAAGTTTGACTTATTAGTACAAAAAAAAGGGTCAAATATTGTAAGTATTTGACCCTTTTTCTATAAGTATAAAAAAAATTATATTTTCTTCATTTGTTCTTTCATCATGACAATTTGATCTTTCAACATATTCTGTTTGTCTAATTTTTTTGCTTCGTTCAATAGAGCAGTAGCTTCAAGTTTACGACGACGTGTCATGGCAACACCAGCGAGGTTTAATTTGGCTACAGCTAAATCCATATCCATCGATAATCCTAATTCGATTGCTTTTTTAAAATATTTTTCTGCTTGATTGATATTCGTTTGCGAAAGCATGATTCCGTGAAGGTAATTAAAGTATCCTTGTTGTTTTTGAACCAAAGCTGTTTCCGGGTTTTTGATGTAAGCCAACCATTTTTTTGCACCTTCAAAATCTTGTTTTCTTAGTTTTAAGAAAGCTAATAAGATGAATTCGTTTTTAAAGTAAAGGAAAATAGGAATTGCACTCAATAATATAAGGAAAATTCCATTACCTATATTGCTTTCTGTGAATTGCCAAATGCCAGTAATGATAATTAGTCCGGCGATAATAAGTTTAATATTTCTGTGAAACATAGTGTGATTATTTTAAGATCACAAATATAGTAAAATGAATTGAAAATATTTTTACAAAACTACTTGTGAGAAAAAAAAGTCTTTGTATATTTGCACTCGGTTTTAGAATAACAGTTATTCAAAAATAGTAAGACATATAAATAAGATTTTAAAGATACAAAGCAATGAGCAAAAGAACGTTTCAACCATCGAAAAGAAAAAGAAGAAATAAGCACGGATTTATGGACAGAATGGCTTCTGCTAATGGAAGAAAAGTTCTTGCGCGTAGAAGAGCTAAAGGAAGACATAAATTGACTGTTTCTTGCGAACCAAGACACAAAAAATAATGTTTTTATAAACATCAATAAGGCGTTACTTTTTTTAGTATCGCCTTTTTTTATACCTATTCGTTAAAAAAAATTAAGATTTAAAGTTAAAGGGTTTTATTTCAGTAACTTTAAATTTTTGAAGACAACAACTACACAACACTACATACAATGCCAAAAGATACATCTATAAAATCAGTTTTAATAATAGGTTCAGGTCCTATTGTTATTGGTCAAGCATGCGAATTTGATTATGCGGGATCACAATCTGCCCGTTCTATTCGTGAAGAAGGAATTGAAGTTATTTTGATAAACTCCAATCCGGCAACAATTATGACTGATCCAAGTATGGCCGATCATATTTATTTGAAGCCATTAACCACAAAATCAATTATTGAAATTCTTAAAGCACATCCGCAAATCGATGCTGTTTTGCCTACAATGGGAGGACAAACTGCCTTAAACTTGTGTCTGGAAGCTGATGAAAAAGGGATTTGGGAAGATTTTGGGGTACGATTAATCGGGGTTGATGTTAATGCTATCAACATTACAGAAGACAGAGAGCAGTTTAAACAATTGCTTAAAAAAATAAATGTACCTACTGCACCGGCAAAAACAGCTACTTCATTTTTAGAAGGAAAAGAAATTGCACAAGAGTTTGGTTTCCCGTTAGTAATTCGACCTTCTTTTACATTAGGTGGAACTGGAGCAGCTTTCGTTCATAATAAAGAAGAATTTGACGATAAACTTTCGTACGGATTAGAAATGTCGCCTATTCACGAAGTATTGATTGATAAAGCTTTAATCGGTTGGAAAGAATACGAATTGGAATTATTGAGAGATAAAAACGATAATGTTGTTATTATTTGTTCTATCGAAAATATGGACCCAATGGGAATTCATACTGGAGATTCGATTACCGTTGCACCAGCAATGACTTTATCAGATACGACTTTCCAAAAGTTACGAGATATGGCTATCTTAATGATGCGCAGTATCGGAAATTTTGCTGGAGGTTGTAATGTTCAATTTGCAGTTTCACCAGATGATAAAGAAGATATCGTGGCAATTGAGATTAATCCTCGTGTGTCTCGTTCCTCAGCATTAGCATCAAAAGCGACTGGTTATCCAATCGCTAAAATTGCTTCTAAACTGGCTTTAGGTTACAATTTAGATGAATTACAAAACCAAATAACCAAATCAACTTCGGCTTTATTTGAGCCAACATTAGATTATGTTATTGTAAAAATACCGCGTTGGAACTTTGACAAATTTGAAGGTGCCGACAGAACATTAGGACTTCAAATGAAATCTGTTGGGGAAGTAATGGGAATTGGACGTTCGTTCCAAGAAGCCTTGCACAAAGCCACTCAGTCTTTAGAAATCAAAAGAAATGGTTTAGGAGCTGATGGAAAAGGATACACTAACTACGAACAAATTATTGAGAAACTGACTTTTGCGAGTTGGGATCGTGTTTTTGTAATTTATGATGCTATAGCGATGGGAATTCCATTGAGTCGTATTTACGAAATTACTAAAATCGATATGTGGTTCTTGAAACAATACGAAGAACTGTATGTTTTAGAGAAAGAAATTGCTAACTATACTGTAGAAACTTTGCCAAGAGAATTGTTACTTGAAGCAAAACAAAAAGGATTTGCAGACAGACAAATTGCACACATGATGAGTTGTAAGGAAAGCCAAGTGCATACTTTACGAATGGATAAAAATGTCAAACGTGTGTTTAAACTAGTTGATACATGTGCCGCTGAGTTTAAAGCTAAAACACCTTATTATTATTCTACTTTTGAAGCTGAAATCGAGAAAGCAAACGGTGAACGTTATGTAGATAATGAAAGTGTTGTGACAGATAAAAAGAAAATCATAGTTTTAGGTTCCGGACCAAACAGAATAGGTCAAGGAATAGAATTTGATTATTCTTGTGTTCACGGGGTGCTTGCCGCCAAAGAATGTGGCTACGAAACGATAATGATTAACTGTAATCCAGAAACGGTTTCGACTGATTTTGATACGGCTGATAAATTGTATTTTGAACCTGTTTTCTGGGAGCATATTTACGACATCATTCAGCATGAAAAACCGGAAGGTGTAATTGTTCAGTTAGGTGGTCAAACGGCCTTAAAATTAGCGGATAAGCTTTCTAAATACGGAATAAAAATTATAGGAACTAGCTTTGACGCTTTGGATTTAGCCGAAGACAGAGGACGTTTCTCTGAATTGTTAACAGACTTAGAAATTCCTTTCCCACAATTTGGAATTGCAGAAACTGCAGATGAAGCGGCTGCTCTAGCAGATACTTTAGACTTTCCATTATTGATTCGTCCTTCTTATGTATTGGGTGGTCAGGGAATGAAAATCGTTATTAACAAGAAAGAATTGGAAGAGCACGTTATCAATTTATTGAAAACGATTCCTGGAAATAAATTACTTTTAGACCATTATTTGGCCGGAGCAATCGAAGCAGAAGCCGATGCGATTTGTGATGCTGATGGTAATGTGTACATCATAGGAATTATGGAGCACATCGAACCTTGCGGAGTACACTCTGGAGACAGTAATGCTACTTTGCCTCCTTTTAACTTAGGAGAATTTGTGATGCAACAAATAAAAGATCACACGGTTAAAATTGCTAGAGCTCTAAAAACTGTTGGTTTAATCAACATTCAATTTGCGATTAAAGATGATACGGTTTATATCATTGAAGCTAATCCTAGAGCCTCTCGTACGGTTCCTTTTATTGCAAAAGCATACGGAGAACCTTATGTAAACTATGCTACTAAAGTGATGTTAGGACACAATAAAGTAACTGATTTTACTTTCAATCCACAATTAAAAGGGTATGCTATTAAGCAACCGGTTTTCTCTTTCAGCAAGTTCAAAAATGTAAACAAAGCATTAGGACCAGAAATGAAATCAACAGGGGAAAGCATCTTGTTTATTGATGACTTGAAAGACGATCAATTCTACGAATTGTACTCTAGAAGAAAAATGTATTTAAGTAGATAAAAACTTAATTTATTATATGTAAAAAGCCCCAATTGGGGCTTTTTCTGTATACATTATTGCTTTAAAACAGAATCAGGATAGCAATCCCAATGACTTTAACTCAATTATTTTAATAAATATACTTCGACTTTGCTTCTTGCTGAATCGAAACTTTGGTTAGTTTTCTTTCTTAGAAGTGTTAAGAATAAATGGTACCCAGCATGTTTACATTCTAATTTTCATTCGTACCGCATCCTATTGGAGCTCCTGGAGGTGCTGTTTGATGCAAAGTTGCTTTTGCTTTTTCGGGTGATTTAATCCGCTCTAGTGTTAGAAGTAAATATCCTTTTTGAGTATTGTTATTAGTTTTTTTAAGTTGGGCTGTCACCTTCGTTTTGAGGTCGTCTATTGCTTTTAATAGTCCAGCTTTTGTGGCAAAGGAGGCACTATCATTCACGGAAACCGCAAGCAAATAGGTCAGCAACATTTGTTCGTTTTGTTGTTGTATCAATCCTTCTAATCCTACTAATTTTTGTCCGTTCCAAAGTTTAGTAGTAAGGACTTGAATCATATCATCAATTCCAAGACCGCCATTTTCTGCTTGGTATTCTACTAACCGGTTGAGTCTACTGGTATTGAATAAAAAAGAAAGTGGAATATCGGCAGCGGCCTCAGCAGCGGCTAATGGATCAAAAGCTAGACCGGTTTTGCGGTTAAATAGTTCCCGATCATAGTCATAATTAGCTGGACGAGGCGGAATTAATTTTATGATACGTTCTGGCAGTGCTAGTACTTTTGGATCCATACAATCCACAACAGCATTTAAAGCATTAAGTTGCTCTTCCTTAAAAACTGATTTAGTCACCATTTGCCCATCACCCTTTATAGCATAAGAATAATATTGTCCACCTATCACTTTAGTAGCAGCTTCAACTTGATAGCGGTGAAAAAGATAGACCGGTACTAATACATCTTCCAGCATAGCCATCGGAGTGCCTTTGCGAATGTTGTTTTCTCCAAATTTAGAGAGTGCTTTTGCTCTAATTTGCATAACCCTTTTTAGTTCAGTTACAGGATCATTTCCAGTATCCCACAAGTTAGCATTGGGATGTAGTCCGCCAGCATCGCGAGCATCGCGATCGGATATAAAGGTGAGTCCTTTTTTAGTGGCATCAGTCAATAGATTGTCTAATGCAACTGCTTCATCGGTTCCATTAGGGAATTGTTTATATCCATATTGAATACTGACTTTGTCCCAATCCCCAATTTCATTGGTGTACGCATTAGAGAGATCTATTTCATCATTACTGTTTAGGGTAGCCATTGGCGGTGGATAATCCATAACACTGGATCTATTTTGTGAACTTGAAATATAGTTATGCATGAGTCCTAGCGTATGACCAATTTCGTGAACAGCCAATTGTTTTAAGCGTTGCAAGGCCATTTGTAACATTTTATTATCAGCGGGTATATCGCCATTTTCAAAAGGTGCAAGCAATCCCTGCGCAATAAGATAGTCTTGGCGAACACGTAAGGAACCTAAGCTAACATTTCCCTTTAGAATTTCACCAGTTCTGGGATCAGCAATGGAGTAGCCATAACTCCAGCCTCTGGTAGAACGATGGACCCAGTTAATCACATTGTAACGAAGATCCATTGGATCAGCACCTTCTGGTAAAATTTTTATCTGAAAAGCATTTATAAATCCAGCCGATTCAAAAGCTTGATTCCACCAGCTAGCACCCTCTAATAAAGCACCACGTATAGGCTCTGGAATGCCATTGTCTAAGTAGTAAATTATGGGTTTAACGGCTTCACTTCGGTCAGCCAAAGGATCTTTTTTTTCTAGTCGATGTCTATTAATAAAGTTTTTTTGAATAGGCTCTGAAATGGGAGTGCTGTAATCAAAATAAGAATTAGTATTGTAAGGGGAGCGCGGATCATACGTACGAGTTTTAAAATTACTGTCAGGCAACTCAACAAACGAATGATGAATCCTTAGGCTAATGGCTTCACTAGCAGGAGTTACTGCATTGACATAAGCACCAGATTTTCCGCTGTTATTAACAAAAGTCATCGTAGTTTCAAATTCAGAATTCATGGGAAAGTTTTTTGTACGATTTAAGTACAATGCACTGCGTGTTTCGTCGAGCGTGTAGGTGCCTTGGCTATTTGTTTGTAGAATAGCGCTAATTTTTAAAGCATCACGCATGAAAAAAGAGGTGGCATCTACTAAAACGCTTCCGTTAGTTTCGGCAGCAACTGTAAATCCCCATAATATTGATTGTGCAAAGGATTGTTCGACAGCTCTCTTTTCGGCTGCATCATTTGTTATGGCTCGATAGGAATAATTGGGTTGAATCATTAAAATTTTGTTTCCAACCCGACTAAATTTAACAATATACGTTGCGCCCAATTTGCCTCGGTCGAGTCCAATATCATTTGATCCCAAACCAGCTGGAATAGCGGTTTGATACAAGAATTCTTCGTCAAATTTATCAATTTGCAGCCATATTTTACCTGTAGTTTCATCCCAATAAAAAGGTTTGTAGCCATTGTAAACTTTCATTGTTTTTGTTTTTTCGGCAATGGATACTGTTTGTGCCTTTGCGTACAAGGGAATCAAAAAGAGTAGCAATAAAGAGCGAAGTACATATAATTTCATCATAATTTGTTTTTTATTGTTCAATACTGTTTTTGTATAAGTGTTTGAAAATCAATTTTATAAATGAATATTGCTGATCGTAATTTAAATTGTTCCTTCAAATGTAATTAAATTTTTTCTTACTTTTTTAATTCTATTTTTAAGTTTAAAAAGACTTTAGGACCAGAATTGAAATCAACAGTGGAAAGTATTTTTTTATTGATGAATTGAAAGACAATCAGCTCTATGAATTGTACTCTAGAAGAAAAATATATTTGAGTAGATAAAATCTTAATTTGTTATATGTAAAAAGCCCCGATTGGGGCTTTTTCTGTTTATTGTTGTAAAAGGATTTAATAATCTAGTGCAAATTAGTTCATATCACTTATGCCTAAATATGATTAAAATATTTGGACTTGATGTATTTGTGCTAGTTAGTAACTGTGATTACACCTGTCATTGAAGAATGGAATTCACAAATATAGTACAACGTGTTTGGTGCGTTACTTGGAATTGTAAATGTAATCACTCCATTTGATGACCCATTATTAGTAACCCCATCACTATATGGGTTTGCAGTTCCTGTACTTTGAACACTTTTGATTAGAAAAGGATGTCCGGGTGTATTTACAGTGAAAGTATATGTTTTTCCTCTTTGCAATGTTAGATTTGGATTATTGCTATTGGTTAAACCATTTCCATTAAAAATATAAGATGAAGCTCCTGAGTTAGTAACATTATAATTTAAAGCAGTATTATTTCCAGTATTAGATCCAATATTTCCTTGTGCAATTATCGTTGATAAATTAGTAGCACTTTGATGTACGTTGATATATCCATTAAAGTCTAACAGCATATCATAAGTTATTGCTGTGCCATTATTTAGTTTGCTCACACTCGTTTCACTCTTACCTGTTGTACCATTTACAGCAGTTAAATCAATTGCAATTCCACCTCCTTGTGCTACACTATTAAGGTGGATGTGAGCTGGTGAAATTACACCAGCAGTTGTTCCTGTTAAAGCTATACTTATTAATGTTTCACCACTTACTCTTTTTGTGAATTTAGCAGTTCCGCTTATTGCATTATTAGTAACAGCATTTAGTGCATACGTTTTACTGATAGTGGTAAGTTCATTTTTACCTATATCACCTTGGGCAATTAATGTCGAAATTGCACTAGCACTCTCGTGAACATTAATATATCCATTAAAGTTTAAAAGTTCGTCATAAGAGATGGCAACACCTGTATTTAGATTATTTACACTAGTTTCACTTTTTCCAGTTGTGCCGTTAACCGGAGTTAAATCGACCACAACGCCACCAGTTTGAGCAACAGTGTTTAAGTGAATGTGTGCAATAGAGCTTACACCCTGAGTAGTTCCAGTTAACGAAATACTCACTAAAGTTTTTCCATTTACCCTTTTTGTAAGCTTTGCTGTACCACTAATAGCAGGATAAGTTACTGAACTAAGTGTATATGTTTTACTGGTACTAGTAAGTTCATTTATTCCTATGTCTCCTTGAGCAATCAAAGTCGCAAGGTCAGTAGCGCTCAAGTGTACATTGAAATAAGCGTCAAGAGCTAATAACTGCTCATAAGTTATAGCTGAACCATCATTAAGGGTCTTAATCACCGTTTCACTTTTGCCTGTTTTGCCATCAATTGCGTTTAAGTCAACTAAAATTGCACCACCTTGAGCTGCAGAACTTGTGTGAATGTGGGCTGGATGATTTTCTCCTGTTCTAGTACCACTTAGTTGTACTGTAACTAAGGTACTTCCATCATTTTTTTTTGAGAATGTTACTGTACCATTTATTGCAGGATTTGATTTTGCAAACAATACAAACTGTTTTGATTCTCCAGATAGTTCTGGCATGTTAGAATCATTATCACATCTTAAAAAAAGCGTCATGCTTATTAAAAGCAATAACGGTAAAAAAGAAATTTTTAAAAATTTTTTCATGTTTTGTTTAAGTTTTTTGGATTAATGTTAAACAAATGTATAACAAATATTTGTATAAAAATAGTTTTAATTACAATTTAAAAATTAATAAAAAAAAATACACAAAACTTAGTTCGTTCATTATGAACTTAAAGAAGAATTTTCATGATGTTTTTTTTAGATAAACACCTTTAAAATTGAACTTCCTGATTAATTTTAAAATAAGGAATAAGGATAAAGTTTTTTTCATCTCAAGAATACATCATTTGAGATTTGTTAATTTATTTAGTATTTCTTTTTTTTGAAAGTAAACTGAGGTTTTATTACTAAAAATGTAGGTTGAGAAAATTTTGAATTTTACAATGTTTGTAAAAAAGTAAAGGATTTTTGAACGCAAGTAGTTCCCTAACCAACTCGGTTATGATTATTTTGTACTAGTATCTGTAAATGTACTTAAGGTAAGTATCCGTTACGTTTTTTGCGGTATTCTAAAAATGTTGAACTAAACATAAAACATAATAATTTCTTGTTTAGATCAACACTCTAAAATTATCATCATTTCAATTTCTCCTTAAAAAAATCAATGGTTCGTGTCCACGATAAAGTCGCTGCTTTTTCATCGTATCTGGGTGTAGTATTGTTATGAAAACCGTGATTTACACCTTCATAGAAATATGCGATATGTTCTACTTTATTCTTTTTGAGGATAGCTTCGTAAGCGGGCCAACCTTCATTTACGCGGGTGTCTAAACTGGCATATTGTGCCATGATAGGCGTGTTTATTTTTTCAGCCTCTTCAGCTGTGGGCTGACCTCCGTAATATGGAACTGCGGCACACAATTTTGGTATTTTGACCGCCATCATATTGGCAATCCAACCGCCAAAACAAAATCCTACTACACCAATGTGTCCATTACAATCTTTGTGCGATTTTAGGTATTTATAGGCAGCAATGAAATCTTCCAGCATTTCTTCTCGGGTGCGTTTTTTTTGTAATTCTCTACCAGCATCGTCATTTCCAGGATAACCTCCTAAAGGGGATAAGGCATCGGGTGCCAAAGTGATGAATCCATCTACGGCTGCTCTTCTTCCCACATCTTCGATATAAGGATTCAGTCCGCGATTTTCATGTACCACAATGATTCCCGGTAATTTTTTTGTGGTTCCTGTGGGTTGGGATAAAAGGCCCTTGATTGTTCCGCCGCCTTTGGGTGATTTATATGTTATAAATTCTGATTTTAATCTGGGATCACCGGGTTTTATCAAGATAGAATCTACGTAATTAGGTGTCATAAAGCTCAGGAGCGATGGGAGGGTTAGCGTTCCTACCGCAAACAAGGATAGTTTTTCGATAAATTGTCTTCTCTCAATTTTATTGTGTGCGTAGTCATCGTATAAGTCAAATACTTCCTGAGTGATATCTGCTTTGGTTAATTGTTTCATAGTGAATAATTTGTACTAAAGTAAAAAAAAAAGTGGTTACAAATTACTTTTACTGACGGTCTTTATCATACGTTTAAAAAACGTTTTTATGCTAAGTATTCTCTTAGTGGCTTTATATTTATATTTTTGAGGTGTTAAGTACATTTTCAAGTAAATTATAACAGAATATTTTTTAGAATTTTAATAAATAACACGCTATGATTTTAAAAGGGGAGTCACAACAAAATACTGGTTTTGGAACAAATGCAAATAATTATGGTGGACGTTTTATTAATAAAAATGGAGCGGCCAATGTAGAGAAGCGCGGAATGCACTTTTTGAACTGCATTAGTTGGTATCATACTTTGATTGATTTGCCAAGATGGAAATTTATGTTGATTCTTTTGTTGTTCTATGTAGCAATGAATTTTGTTTTTGCCACATTATATTATGCCATCGGAATTGAAAATTTAAATGGGATTGACGCTTCTGGATCAAATTGGGCACAATTTGGTCAGGCCTATTTTTTTAGTGCGCAAACATTTACAACAGTAGGATATGGACACATTAGTCCTTCTGGTTTTTTTACTAGCTTATTAGCTGCTGTAGAGGCCTTAATTGGGTTACTGAGTTTTGCAATTGCTACCGGTTTATTCTTTGGACGTTTCAGCAAGCCTACCGCTTTTTTGAAATTTTCGCACAATGCACTTATCGCTCCTTACGGAGAAACTAGAGGTTTAATGATTAGAATTACACCTTTTAAAAATACTATTTTACAGATGCAGTTGCTAAAATGACTCTCGGGATGAGTGTGGAGGAGAATGGAACTAAAACGAATAAATTTTATGATTTAGAACTGGAATTGGAAAGAATAAATGCATTAACGTTAAGCTGGACTTTGGTCCATCCAATAACTGAGAATAGCCCGCTGTATAACTTTACCAAATCTGATTTTAATAGTATTCATAGAGAAATTCTTGTTTTTGTTAAAACTTTTGATGACATGTTTAGTAATACTGTTGCCATTCGGACTTCTTATACCTTTGAGGAGGTTATATACGGAGCTAAATTTGAACCTATGTACGAGAGAAGTACAGATAATACTAAAACTGTCCTTTATTTAGACAAATTAAATGCCTTTTATAGCGTCAAACTAGAATAATACAATTGTTTTAAAAATATTTCAAATTTATAATAAAATTTATTTTACATTTGTTTAATAAATTTATAGAAACGATGAACAATGTAAAAAGTGTCTTTAGTATCAAAGATCTTGAAAATCTTTCAGGTATCAAAGCACATACCATACGAATCTGGGAAAAAAGATATGATATTCTTCAACCAATGCGAACAGATACTAATATCCGATTGTATGATTTGGCTAGTTTGCAAAAGCTGTTAAATATAACTTTGCTTCACGATTACGGCTATAAAATTTCAAAAATAGCTACATATCCGCAGGATAAAATACCATCTCTTGTACGAGAAATAATTTCAAGTAAGACGGCTAAAAGTCACGCTATTAGTGAGTTTAAGATGGCGATGATGAATTTTGACCAAGAGTTATTTTTTAATACTTACAATTGGTTAATTGCCGAGAAATCTTTCAAGGAAATTTTTCATCAAGTCTTTATACCTTTGATGAATGAACTGGGATTGTTATGGCAATCTGATACAATAACGCCAGCCCACGAGCATTTTATCAGTTATTTAATCAAGCAAAAATTACTCATAAATACTGAAAAATTACAAGTTCTAAAGCCAACAAAAACCGATAAAGTTTTTGTGCTTTCACTTCCTATGAATGAGATTCATGAACTGGGTTTAATGTATTTGAATTATGAAGTTCTTTTGTTGGGCTACAAAACAATTTATTTAGGCGAAAGTATGCCTGTTAGTAATTTGAAAGATTTAAAAAAACATTTTAACTCCATTATTTTTGTGTCCTACTTAACTGTGCAGCCTGAGAGAGACATTTTGGACGAATATATCCAAAACATGTCAGATGAATTACTAGATGAAAATACTGAGTTGTGGTTTACGGGAAGATTGGTTGAATTTATTAATAAAGAAGGACTTTCAGACAAAATATCAATTTTCAATTCTATTTCTGAATTAGTGGATGAAATTTGATTTTTGTTTAAACTTTTCGTATATTTGCTAAACAAATGGAAAAAATAAAAAAAATTACAATAATAGGTTCTGGATTCTCTTCGCTAGCTGCTTCCTGTTATTTAGCACAAAGTGGCCATGATGTTACCGTTTATGAAAAAAATGCAACAATTGGCGGAAGAGCAAGACAATTAAAAATAGATGGTTTCACTTTTGATATGGGACCTAGTTGGTACTGGATGCCAGATGTATTCGATCGTTTTTTTGCTGATTTTGGAAAGAAAACTTCTGATTATTATGAGTTAATTAAATTATCACCAGCTTACCGTGTGTATTATGGGATTGATGATTATATTACTATTGCGGATAATTTAACGGACATTATTTTTGCTTTTGAAGAGATTGAAAAAGGTAGCGGAAAAGTATTAAATGACTTTATGGCTGAGGCCAAAAGTAATTATGATATTGCTATTAAAGATTTAGTCTACCGTCCTGGAGTTTCTCCGCTAGAATTAATAACAGTTGAAACAGCAAAAAAAGTAGGACAGTTTTTTAGCAACATTAGTAAGGATGTTCGCAAGAAATTTAAGAACGAAAGGCTAATTCAAATTCTGGAATTTCCCGTTTTGTTTCTCGGTGCCAAACCTTCTGATACGCCTTCATTTTATAGTTTTATGAATTATGCCGACTTTGGTCTAGGAACTTGGCATCCTAAAACAGGAATGTTTGATGTGGTGCGAGGCATGGAAAATTTAGCGTTAGAATTAGGAGTGAAGTTTCAAACGAATGCCAATATCGAAAAAATAATCGTTGATAATAAAACGGCAAAAGCCATTCAGATCAATGGCGAAATCATTGCTTCAGACTTAATTTTGAGTGGTGCAGATTACCACCATACCGAGACGTTATTGGATCAGGAACATAGAGCGTACTCTGAGAAATATTGGGACAGTCGCGTTTTTGCTCCATCATCATTATTGTTCTATGTTGGTTTCAACAAAAAAATAGATAATATTTCTCATCACGCATTATTTTTTGATGTTGACTTTTACCAACACGCTAAAGATATTTACGATGAACCGCAGTGGCCGCAAGAGCCTTTGTTTTATGCTAATTTTCCATCTATCACTGATAAGACTGCCGCTCCAGAAGGAATGGAATCTGGTTTTTTCTTGGTGCCATTAGCTCCTGGAATTAATGATACTGAAGCATTACGAGAAGAATATTTTGATAAAGTTATACATCGTTTTGAAACATTAACACAACAAAGTGTAAAAAATAATATTATATTTAAACAATCGTTTTGCAAAAATGATTTTGTGTCAGAATACAATTCGTACAAAGGAAATGCATACGGAATGGCTAATACGTTATTGCAAACTGCGTTTTTGAGACCAAAATTGAAAAGTAAAAAAGTGAAAAATTTATATTTCACTGGTCAATTGACCGTACCGGGACCTGGTGTTCCACCAGCATTAATTTCTGGAAAATTAGTGTCGGAATTAATTAATAAGCAATTTTCAGAGCAATAGTATGAAGCAATTATTTGATGATGTATCTTTTAAATGTAGCAAGTTAGTTACAAAAAACTACAGTACCTCTTTTTCATTGGCGGTATATATGCTTTCGCCAAGTATTAGGGATGCTATATATAGTATCTATGGTTTTGTCCGTTTTGCAGATGAAATCGTCGATTCATTTCACGGTTTTGACAAAGAAAGTTTAATCACAGAGTTTGAGGACGAGTACTACAAAGCCTTTGACAGAGGGATTAGTTTAAATCCTATATTAAATTCTTTTCAACAGACGGTAAAGCAAAACAACATATCTGATGATCTTATTCAGGCTTTTTTGAAAAGTATGAAATTAGATTTGATAAAATCAGACTATCACAGCAAAGCAGAGTACGATGATTACATTTACGGTTCTGCGGATGTTGTTGGCTTGATGTGTCTTAAGGTTTTTGTGGCCGGGGATAACAAACGATATGAGCAACTCAAAGACGAAGCCATGCGATTGGGTTCTGCGTTCCAGAAAGTGAATTTTCTACGTGATCTGAAGGATGACAATC
This sequence comes from Flavobacterium glaciei, assembly GCF_003350545.1. GTDB lineage: Bacteria > Bacteroidota > Bacteroidia > Flavobacteriales > Flavobacteriaceae > Flavobacterium > Flavobacterium glaciei. The sequence goes on along the minus strand of NZ_QQBA01000001.1, from coordinate 66,386 downwards.
TGGTTTTGAATCGTAATTACTTTCCAGGAGTCGATTTGAATTCCTTCGATGAAAATGCTAAAACCGCAATCATTAATGAAATCGAAGAAGATTTTAGAGTGGCTTATGAAGGAATTGTAAAACTTCCAATCGAAGCAAAGTTTGGTGTGTACACTGCGTTTGTGTACTATAAAAAACTATTAAAAAAGTTGGAAAACACACCTTGCCATGAAATCGGAAATGCAAGAATCCGAGTTTCTAATTACACAAAAGCCGGTTTACTTGCTAAATCTTTTGTGTCTTATAAATTGAAATTAGTTTAAATTACAGCTTGTTTTAATAAATTGTTATACTTAAATATAGAATAAAATGATATTTTTTTTGATTTTTCTAGGTACTTTTTTAATAATGGAATGCGTCACTTGGCTTACACACAAGTATGTAATGCACGGTTCAATGTGGTATTTTCACGCTGATCATCACCAGCCTAAATACGCAAATGTTTTCGAACGAAATGATATCTTCTTTGTGATTTTTGCCGTGCCAAGTATAGTGCTTTTCTATTATGGTGTCGAAGGTGGTTTGAATTATAAATTCTTCATCGGACTAGGAATTATGTTCTACGGTTTGTGTTATTTCATGATTCATGACGTCTTAATTCATCAACGTTTTAAGTGGTTCAAACACACTAACAATAAGTATTTAATAGGTTTGCGAAAAGCCCATAAAGTACATCACAAACACTTGGGCAAAGAGCACGGAGAATGTTTCGGAATGCTTTTCGTACCTTTCAAGTACTACAAAATGTAAAGTTTAATTTGGGCGTGACCCAGCTTTCACTAGCGTTACAGCGGGGTCGGGCTATCCGTTCCCGCTTTTTTATATTTGGTCTCGTCAAAAAAAACGAGACCAACTATAAAAAGAGCTCCACTTTTATCCCTCACGCAAACCCAGTGTTGCAAGATGGCATTCAATTTTAAAACACAACCATGAAAATATACAAACAAGAAACTGTTCAGAATGTTAATGCATCAATAGAAGAGTGTTGGTCCTTTTTTTCGAACCCAAAAAACCTTCAGAAAATCACACCGGAAGGAATGGGTTTTCAAATTACGGATTTTGATAATAAATCCATGTATCCAGGACAAATTATTCAGTATAAAGTAACACCCCTTTTTGGAATTACTTTGTCGTGGATGACATTAATAACGCAAGTAAAGGAAAATAGTTATTTTATAGACGAACAGCGTTTTGGACCATACAGTTTTTGGCATCATAAACACTTTTTTGAAGCAACTCCAAACGGAACTAAAATGACCGATGTCGTGCATTATGGATTACCACTTGGTTTTCTGGGCCAAATCATGAACACATTAGTTGTTAAAAATAAATTGAAATCTATTTTTGAATACCGTGTAAAAAAGGTGGACGAAATGTTTAATTCTAAGTAATGAGCAAGCAAGAAGTTTCTATTTTTTGGTTCAGACGCGATTTGCGTTTGGAAGACAATGTGGGTTTATTTCAAGCCTTACAGTTAAAATATTCGGTAATTCCATTGTTTATTTTTGATGAAGCCATCTTGGATAATTTACCAAAAAACGATGCTCGAGTAGGTTTTATTCACGAATCACTTTCGAAAATAAATTCGCAATTACAGGAAATTGGAAGTTCGCTTTTGGTCAAAAAAGGAAAAACTTTTGACGCTTGGCAATCTCTTTTAGAAGAATATGACATCAAAGAAGTTTTTTTCAACAAAGATTACGAACCGTATGCGATTCAACGTGATACGGCAATATGTGAACTTTTAGAAACCAATAAAAGCATTGCATATTCGTTTAAAGACCAAGTTATTTTCGAAGAAAAAGAAATCACAAAAGCAGATGGATTGCCGTACACGGTGTACACTCCTTTTAAAAATAAATGGCTGGAAAAATACAAGTCAATGGCTCCTGTTCAGGAATACGACACGGAATCTCATTTTTCTAATTTTCATAAAAACAGTTTTGATTTTCCCACTTTAGAGCAAATAGGTTTCCAGGAAAGTAACATAAAAGTTAAGCCACACAATTTAAAATTTATTGCAAATTACCAAGATATAAGAGATTTTCCAGCCTTGGATAAAACTTCTTATTTGTCGCCACATTTGCGTTTTGGAACGGTAAGCGTGCGCAAATTAGTAAATTGGGCATTTCATAAAAATGATGTTTTTTTGAGCGAATTGATATGGAGAGAATTCTTCATGCAAATCTTGTTTAGTTTTCCAAAAGTGGTTACGCAAAATTTTAAATCCGCTTATGATGGAATTCAGTGGCGCAATAATGAAGAAGATTTCAAGCGCTGGTGCTCGGGAACTACTGGATATCCTATGGTCGATGCAGGAATGCGTCAGCTCAATGAAACAGGTTACATGCACAACAGAGTTCGTATGGTTGTTGCTAGTTTTTTAATTAAACATTTAATGATTCAGTGGCAATGGGGTGAAGCCTATTTTGCCGAAAAACTACTCGATTACGATATGTCTGCCAATGTAGGCAACTGGCAATGGGCAGCAGGAACGGGTTGTGATGCAGCGCCATACTTTCGTGTGTTTAATCCGGATATTCAGCTAAAGAAATTTGATGAAAAAGGAATCTACATCCGAAAATGGATTAAAGAATTCGATTTAGGATATGGAAAACCTATGGTAGAGCACGCTATGGCTAGAGACAGAGCGATTGCAACATATAAAGAGGGAATCTTGAAATAAAAGATTTAACATATAAGTCATTTAAGTTTTTTAGCATTTTCTAAAAACTTAAATGACTTACATGTTTAAAAAGAAAATTATTTAATCAGTTTCTGAAGCATTCCATTGAAAATGAACCCGTGAAACGGCAAAACAGAATACCAGTATAATTTCCCCCAAATACCTTCAGGTCGGAAAGTTGCAGATTGATACAATGTGTTTCCAATAATTTTGAACTCTAACCAAGCTTCTCCTGGGAGTTTCATTTCTGCAAACAGGATTAATTTTCCCTCTTCTTTATTGGCATACAAAACGCGCCAAAAGTCTAACGCATCACCAGAATGAATTTCGTGTCGGTTTGTTCTACCTCTCCGAGAACCTACTCCTCCGTATAGTTTATCTATAAAACCGCGTAAATCCCACAACCAATCTCCATAATACCAACCCGTTTCGCCTCCGATGGACCAAATCCTATTGATAGTAAAATCACGGTCAATAATTTCCATCTTTCGACGGTCAATAAAGCAATCCTTCTTTGGTACCTTCAAATAATCTGACATATTACTGCTAAAACGTCCGCTGATTAAGGAATCTTTCCAACTCGATGCTACTTTATCTTCATCTACTTTTATCAAAGCACGCGATAAAGCTTGTTTGTAAGTCATGGGCGCTACTCCTAATAAGTCATTGATTCTGTTATCACTGCAAACTACTTCTACTTTCATACTGCTGACAAGAGCTGAAGCGAGTCTATACGATGTTGAGGTTACAAAATAGAGCCAGTAGGACGATAATTTCGGTGTCATTATTGGAACAGTAAAAATCCATCTCTTTAATTTTTTTGCTTCAGCAAAACCCAAAAGCATTTCTTTGTAAGTCAAAATATCGGGTCCGCCAATATCAAAACTCTGATTATAGGTAACAGGATTTAATAGCGATTTTGATAAAAATTCAAGAACATCCGGTATTGCTATTGGCTGACATTTGGTATTAAGCCATTTTGGAGTGATCATTATTGGGAGTTTGTTGACTAAATCCCTAATGATTTCAAATGATGCACTTCCTGAACCGACAATAATTCCTGCTCTTAAAGTAGTTACTGAAAAAGTTCCTGTGTTTAAAATTTCTTCTACTTTTTTTCTGGAAGATAAATGTTTGGATAACGATTTGTCATTGACAATTCCGCTCAGATAAATGACCTGTTTTGCGGTAGTTTCATTAAGGCGCTGAACAAAATTTAGTGCCGATTCACTTTCCAATTTATCAAAATTTGAAGCTGAACCCGACATAGAATGAATCAAATAATATGCTGCATCAATATCTTCAGGAATAGCAGCCATTGTTTCTTGATTCAAAAAATCAACTTCGATTACCGTAACATTTTTTTGAAATTCAACTGGACAATAAAACCTGTTTTTATCTCTTACACAACAGATTATTTCATGTCCTTGTGCCACCAACATAGGCAAAAGTCGCTTACCGATATAACCTGTTGCGCCAGTTAAGAGAATTTTCATTTTTTTTCTTTTTTTTGCTAGAGATTCTACGAATTAACTTCAATTTTAAACCAGTTCTAAAATCAGTGCTTTTCTGTTAAATCTGCAAGCTATTTTATTGATTAAGTTGTATTTCAGTATTTAAAATTAACTTAATTTATTGGAAACTAAACTAATAAATTCTTTTCTTGTTTTATCTTTTTCAAAAGCTCCAGTAAATGATGATGTTGTAGTAACAGAGTTTTGTTTTTGGATTCCTCTCATTTGCATACACATGTGTTGCGCTTCAATTACAACCGCTACACCAAGTGGGTTTAATGCGTCCTGAATACAATTTTTAATCTGATCTGTCAATCGTTCCTGTACTTGCATTCTTCTTGCAAAAGCATCCACTACTCTTGGAATTTTACTCAAACCTACAATTTTACCATTTGGGATATAAGCCACATGCGCTTTTCCAAAAAACGGTAACATGTGGTGTTCACACATAGAGTATACTTCTATGTCTTTTACGACAATCATTTGCTGGTGATCTTCAGTAAACATTGCTGATTTCAGGATTTCTAATGGATCTAATCCGTAGCCGTGTGTTAAGTATTGCATCGCTTTTGCCACGCGTTCCGGTGTTTTCTCCAGCCCTTCGCGTGTAACATCTTCGCCTAAATTTTCAATGATTACTTTATAATTATCAGCTAGTATTTCCGTTATTTCAGTATCGTATTGTTCAATTTTCTCGTAACTTTTCATTTCTTTTATCATGTTATTCTGTCTTTCTATATTAAATTTGGCTAATTATTTTATTGATTTTTTTTTGAACCATTAATGAATTAAGAAAAATTAAGGAATCTTTTCTAAATAAACTTAATTTCTTAATGGTTCAGATTTCTTTATGCGGCAAATAACTTCTTTAGATTTTAAAAGTTACGATTCCGTAATCCATTTCAAATACCTGACCTGAAATTGATTTGGCGTTTTCTGAAATTAGGAAGTTGGCCATATTCGCTACTTCTTCTGGTTTCAGATAGCCTTTCATTGGGTGGCGTTCCACCATGTTTTCTTTCATTCGATCATTTCTCAAAATTCCAGCTGAAAGCGATGTTTCTGTAATGGTAGGAGCAATGGCGTTAATGCGAACTACTGAAGCCAATTCTGCTCCCAGTGATTTAACTAATCCTTCGATTCCAGCTTTTGCAGTTGCGATACTCGCATGAAAAGGCATTCCTAATTTTGCTGCTACTGTACTAAACAAAACTATGGAAGGGTTTGACCCTTTTTTTAAAACCGGTAAATATTTTTGAATGGATTTTACAGCACCAATGACATTGATTTCAAAATCATTTCTAAAATCATCTATACTCAAACTTCCTATTGGCTTTAAGTTGATAGAACCCGGACAGTAAATTAAGGTGTCAATATTTTCGATTTCTGGAAGTGCATCTTTTAAAACATCCACACTAAAATGTTTTAGGTTTGGATGTGTGATATCTGGCGCATTTCTACTGATATTGTAGACCATGTTTGTTTCTAATTGTTGTAACAAAATGGCACTGCCAATTCCTTTACTACCACCAATGATTACTATGTTTTTCATTTTTGTATATTTATTATAGTTTTTACGGATTAATGCTCATGGAACACTAATTTTTATCGTTTGGAAATCTTATTATTGTTAATTTGTCTTTGCATCGTACACTTAAAACGTCCTTCTCGAAAATCTCTTAATTTTTCATGTTTTGTTTTACGGCCTTGTACTCTTTCGCGCCACATTCTAAAACTGGAAGGTTTCATTTCAGCGCGCATCAGGTCGATTACTTCTTGTTCTTTTAATCCAAATTGTAATAAAATGGCATCAAAAGTTGTTCTGTCTTCCCAAGCCATTTCTATGATTCGGTCTTTGTCTAAATCAGTAAGTTCTTTTTTTATAGTCACGGTATTTTATTTATTTGATTTTGTTTTTTCTTTTCTTTCTTTTAAAATTATTCAGTGTCGCCAATGTCTGCCATAGTGTGAAGTTTTAATATCCGAGAACTTTCTTCTTTGACCAATGGGTTTTTCTTCATTTTCCATAAAAAATCACTGGCAAATTTTCTAGTTCGTTCCATATTTACAATTGGTTTTGGATAACTAGTTCCTATTTCGAAATCATTAAACTTTTGGTCTAAATAAGTCATTTTGTATGGTTCGTGTACAAATGCTCGAGGTAAATTGCGCAGTTCAGGTACCCATTTTTTTATAAACTCACCATCGGGATCGTGTTCGTAACTGTTCTTTATTGGATTATAAATACGTAGCATATTGATTCCTGTTTCACCAGCTTGCATTTGTAACTGTGGAAAATGTATTCCGGGCTCAAAATCCAAAAACATTTGTGATAAATGTTGTGTTGCTTCTTGCCAAGGTTGCCACAAATTATGAGTAAAAAAAGAAACTAACATGGCGCGCATTCTAAAGTTCAAATAACCTGTTTCATTTAGGCATCGCATGCAAGCATCAATTAATGGAAATCCGGTTTGTCCCGTTTTCCAAGCTTCAATATAATTTTCATTTACTTTCTTTTTCAATGAGTGAAAACCTTTATTGACACTCTCAAACTCCATTATTTCTTCCATTTCAAATTTTTGTATGAAATGTGCTTGCCAAGTCAGTCTGGAAACAAATGAATCAATTTGCTTTTGATGGGAACACGTCAATCTAAATGTTGCTGCCTTTTGCAAAACTTGTCTGGAAGATAAATTTCCCCAAGCAATATATGGTGACAATCTACTGCAACTTTTTCGAGCCAATAATGGTTTCGATATATGAGAATTATAATTTTGATACCGTTCGTCAAAAAAAGTTTGTAAATATTTTCCAGCCATGGTGCTTCCCCCTTTTTGAAAAATTGCATCCGGAACAGTTTCTAAATTGGTCTTTTCTAATACTTTTTCTAGTTCAACAATTTCTGATACAGCAAGGAAATTTTCTGATTTAGCATCAAAAATCAATTGCGGTTGATTCATATAATCTTCCCACATGGTAACCCAATTCGTTCGGTTTCTTAACGCCCTGAAAATTCCATTATTTGTGTTTTCAATCCAATTGATTTGATTGTTTTTGCAAAATCGCTTGAAAGTTTTATCTCTTTCATACGTGATTTTTAAACCAGTTTCCTGATGCGAATAGACCGTTTCGATTTTATATGTTTCTTCGAGAATGTTGAAAACCTGAATCACTTCCGAAGTCACTGCTAAAACTTGAGTGTTTGATTGCTCCAGTTGTTTGTTAATATCTACTAGTGATTGTTTGATGAAATTCCAGTGTCTGGAACTGTAATGTGAATCATTTTCGAGAGATTTTTCGAATACATAAAGCAACAAAGTGGGTATTTCTGTTCTTGTTGCATTAAAAATCGCTTCGTTATCCTGTAAACGAAGGTCTCTTTTAAACCAAACCACATTGATATGTTTCTTGTTTGTATTCATTTACTTTTTAAAATAATTGTTGTTGCAGCCATAATTTCTGGAATTTTGATTCTCCATCGTAATTTTCGGCTTGTAATTTTATGTTGAATTTTCGGTCTCTTGGATCATTTCCAACTCCTGAAACATACATCCAATTCCCATAATTGCTGTGTACATCGTAATCTATAAGCATGGCCTCAAAATAAGCAGCTCCGATGCGCCAGTCTAACAGGAGATTTTTTGAAAAATAAGAACCTACATTTTGTCTGCCACGATTGCTCATCCACCCTGTTTGTTGCAATTCAATCATATTGGCATTTACAAAAGGCTCATGCGTATCGCCATTTATCCATTTATTTATGGCAGAAGAATTGGTTTTCCAATCGTAATCTTTGTCTAAAATTCCGCCTATTTTAAAAATAGAATTTCCATTTTTCATAGAAACGTATTTAAAATAATCTCTCCAAATTAATTCGAAAATCAACCAATATGTAGAATCGTTTTTTCCAATTTGTTGTTCATATTTAATAATCTCCCAATAAATAGTTTTTGCCGAAATTGATCCATTGGCTAACCAAGGTGAGAATTTCGAACTAAAATCAGTACCAATTAATCCGTTGCGGGTCAGTTTATAAACGCTTAGTTTTTTAGTTTCCCAAAAATAATTTTGAATTCGTTTTAATGCCTCATCTTCACCACCAGCAAAAGGGAATGCGGTTCTTGAATCTGTTTTGAAATCAGTAAAACCCAATGTTTCCATGCTGGGAATTTCAGTTTCGTTTGTTACGAAATTTTCTTTAGAAAGTGGCTGAACCTTAAATTCAGGTTTTACTTTAGTCGATTTTTCGCATTGATTCCTAAATTGTGTAAAAACATTAGGAATCTTTTCAATCGCAAACGGAATCGCATTAGGATGGAACAAGAATTGATTGTAAGTTGCTTTGAACACTACTGTATCTGAAACTTGAGACTTTACGTTCTCTAAAACTTCCATTTCTTCGCTTGTCCATTCTTCTTGAAGATAGACGGAACTAATTTCATTTTTAGCAATAATTTGCGGAATCAAATCTTCTGGTTTTTGATGGTATACGAAAAGCGTAATATTCAACTTTTCCAAATTCCGTTTCAATGCAGTTATCGATTCGATCAGAAATTTAGCCCGAAATTTTTCTGTTTTTTTAAATCCAAAACGTGTCTTTTCGAAATGTCTTGGATCAAAACAATACACAGCAATTACGCTATCATTTTCTTGAATAGCATTTGTCACCGATTCGTTATCGTGAACTCTTAAATCATTTCTAAACCAAACTAACCCTTTTTGTTTCTTTTGCATTTTTCGCTACAATATTTAACTTCTTCCCAAACTTTTTCCCATTTTTTCCTCCAGTTAAATGGACGGTTGCAAACCAGACACATTTTTGAAGGAAGATGCTCTTTTTTCACTATTTGTATTTTTGATATTCATTCACAACAATTTGCGCTTTTAAATCAAACATCAAATTGTATAAACCAAAAAACGTTCTATTCATATAAATAAAATGCTTAGAACCTCTATTTCCGTTCATTTTTCTAAGATTCGTATCTTTTGAAAAACGTTCTCCTAATGCTGCAATGCTTTCAAAAAAAGATTCATCTGAGAAATCAAATGTTTCTGCTTGAAATGGTTTTGTAAACAAAGACAGTAAATCATGAAATAATTCAGTAAAATAGGCTACCTCTGCTGCTGAATCATCTACACGTAAAATTTCCAGTTCAAACAATTTTGCATTAAACAGTTTTGTATTGTTAATTACTTTTTTATCAATCAATTCAAAATAAGGCGTGTAAAAATCAGTTGGTATTTGTTTCATACAACCAAAATCTAATGCCACTAACTGATTTTCGTCATTAACTAAGAAATTTCCAGGATGTGGATCAGCGTGTACTTTTTTCAAAACATGAATTTGGTACATGTAGAAATCCCACAACGCTTGACCAATTTTATTGGCTACTTCTAGATTGGTATTTATTTTAGTAAATTCTGAGAGGTGCTTCCCACTCATCCAGTCCATCGTTATAATTTTTTCAGAAGAGAATTCAGGATAATATTCTGGAAATACTAAATTTTGAATTTTCTCACATGCAGCAACTACTTCGCGACTTTGTTTTAATTCTAATAAGTAATTAGTTTCCTCAACTAATTTGTCTTCAACTTCTTTAAAATATTTATCAGAGTCTTTCCCCTGAAGGTTAAACATTCTTATAGCAATAGGTTTTACCATCGCTAAATCTGATGAAATACTATTAGCAACACCAGGATATTGAATTTTTACAGCTAGTTTTTTACCATCTTTTACCGCAATGTGTACTTGACCGATGCTCGCTGCATTCTTTGACTCAGCATTGAACTCATCAAAAATTTCATAAGGTGTTTTTCCAAAGTTTGTCTTAAACGTTTTTAATACTAATGGAGCAGAAAGTGGTGGTACAGAAAATTGAGATAGCGAGAATTTTTCTACGTAAGCTTGCGGCAAAAAACTTTTATCCATGCTAAGCATTTGTGCAACTTTTAGCGCACTTCCTTTTAAGCTTTTTAAACCGTCGTAAATATCTTCGGCATTGTCTTCATTTAATTTATCACGAGTCAAATCAGAATTGACCATTTTTTCTCCGTAATATTTTAGGTAGTTTACACCTACTTTTGCACCGGTTTGTACCAGTTTTGTAGCCCTTTCAATTTTTGAAGTCGGGATGTAGTCAATAGTTTTCATTACTTGTTGTATATTTTTTCTTTGAAAATAAATTTTCCAAAATCGATTAAGCTGTCAATAGGAGCAATGTTCATTAGTTCAAATGATACTTTTACAGATTTTTCGATATATATATCTGTTTTCTCGAATGAAGGCGAAGAATCATCTAACCAGAATTTCAGTGTCAATAAAAGTTGAATCCAAGATGATTCCTGAAATGTTTTTTCTTGGAAATTTTGAAGTTTTTCTTGTTGCGTTCTAAAATCATCTGAAATGATTTCCGTCAGAAAATTTTTGAAACTGTTTCTGAGTCCGGACAATTGCATTAGTTTTTTCAACTGATTGTTATGCTCTTTTAGAACAAGAACTACATAACTTCTGTTAGCAGTTAATATTTCAAAAAAGGTAAAGTAAAAACTTAGCATTTTACTTTTCATGTCATACATCTCGTACTCTTTGTTTTTGTTTAACAAATCGATAGTTTTTTCTACAAACATTTTGAAAATTTCTTTTTCAATACTTTCAATAGTTCCAAAAAATGCATAAAATTCTGTTTCAGTAAAATCATTTATTTTTGTAAAATGATAGACTGACTTAGGTTTTTCACTATGTTCCAATACATAATCCATGTACATTGAAACTATTTTGTCTTTTGTTATTGTTGTTTTTTTAGTTGCCATTTTGATTGTTTTTCTAATTAAAGTATAAAGGTATGAAATGTTTAACGATATATTAATAAAGTTAAACAAAATTTAATATAATTTTATACCATTATAAATCATTAGCTTTACACTATCATGAAAAAAAATGTTTTAATAAGCGGCGGTTCGGGATTTATTGGGAGTAATTTGACTGCTTTATTGGTATCTAAAGGATATTCAGTTTCTATATTAAGTAGGTCAGTAAAACAAAACAAAGAAGATGTTTTCTATTATAAATGGGATGTTAGCAATCAGACTATTGATGAAAAAGCAGTTTTAAAAGCAGATTACATCATTCACTTAGCTGGAGAAAATATTGCAGAGAAAAGATGGACTGCTAAACGCAAAGCTGAGATTATAGATAGTAGGGAAAAATCTACTCAATTATTGTATGCTGTTTTAAAAAAGCATAATAAAAAACTGGATGCATTTATTTCAGCTTCAGCGGTTGGAATTTATGGCGCTGTAAATGGAGAAGAGATTTGTTCAGAGGATATGACCCCTGCAAATGATTTTCTAGGTTACACATGCCAGAAATGGGAAGACTCATTGGATTTTATCGAAAATCTAAACATTCGTACCATCAAGATTCGTACTGGATTAGTTCTAGGAAAAAATGATGGTTTTTTAAAAAAACTTATTCCGTTATTTAAATTCCGATTGGGTTCTGCATTGGGTTCTGGAACGCAATACATGCCATGGATTCACGTAGATGATTTGTGTAATATGTATTTGCAAGCAGTTTATAATTCTAATATGGAAGGACCGTATAATGCAGCAATTTGTGATAATACGACCAACACAGTTTTTTCAAAAACTTTAGCGCGTGTTTTTGGCTATTCAATTTGGTTACCTAATGTTCCCGCTTTTATATTAAAATTAGTCATGGGAGAAATGGCTATAATTGTTTTGACCGGAAGAAGAATTTCTTCGGAGAAGGTGGAACAAACTGGTTTTAAATTTAAATACAAAAATTTAGAGGAGGCTTTAAGGGATTGTGTAGCAAAATAGTATTTATTGTAATACACAAATCAGTTGTGTATTCACTTTTTTAGAGATTTTGCTTCGGACCATAAAAGGAATTTCAATATTGAAATCATCCGTATTTAATGTAAATGCGGAGTAGAGTTCAATTCCTTTATTTACTTTTCTGAGCGTGCCATTAATCACAATTTTTTTAGTTCGTCCGCGAATGGTTATTTTACCAGTAATTTGGCAAGGAATGGATTTAGAGTTAATTTTATTTAAATCAAATTTATCAATTTTACCTTTAAATATAGCCCTAGGAAAACGATTGCTTTCCATGTAATTTTTGTTAAAATGCTCTTGCATCAATTCTCTTTTAAATTTAAAATCTTTGATGTTAGCCCAACATTCTATTTCACCTGTATTGGTCAATAAAACACAAGTTGTTTTGCTATTCATTGCTTTTACTTCTTCAAATGAAGGTATGGAAGCTTCAAAGTTTATAATTCCAATGTTCGATACCAATTTTTCTTGAGCAGAAGTAGCTATTGTAAAGATAAGGAGTGCTATTAAGGTTATTTTTTTCATATTGATTTATGAATTAAATTACTTAAAGTTACAAAAAAAATGATGAAATAGAAGCATTCGTACACGGAAATACGTGGAGTAGCAGTTAATTTCTGAAACGATTTTTAATTTGAAATTAACTGTCTTAAATAGAAAGATAATTTCTTAAAATTCGTTCGATATCAAGGATTCATGGATTAGATTTCCAGCTTGATATTATATTTTTTTAAACTTTCTAAAGCTTCTTCAGAGGTGTAATCAAACTCTTCTTCATGCAGGTCTTTTTCTTTTTTTAATGCTATTTGTTTGATACAATTAAAAAAACGACGGACTTCATAATTATTAGATAAAATTAATCCTGGAACAAGCATACTGTTTCCCTCTTTGTCTTTGGCGACCATTGTAAAATAGGATGAATTACAATGTTTGATTTTCCCCGTTTGAATATTCTCAGCTTCTACACGAATACCAATAATCATGGAACTATTGCCTACGTAATTTACACAGGCTTTAATTGTAACCAGTTCGCCCACTTCTATAGGTTTAAGGAAATTTACTGTATCTACTGATGCAGTTACACAATAATTCCCTGAAAATTTAGAGGCGCAGGCAAATGCAATTTGATCTAAAAGCGATAAGATATAACCACCATGAATCTTACCACTAAAATTAGTGTGTGAAGGCAACATCAATTCTGAAATTCGAATATTTGAAGAGGCAACAGTTTTAAAAGTGCGATTCATTTATTTTATTTTATTTTAAATGGAGAATTTACTTTTTTGACTTCCTTAATAAAATAGCGAGTGTCACCCCACCACGGAAATGTGCGGTATCGCTCTACATAATTGACCTGTACATATTGACCTTCGAATTCTTGTAAGTCAGCAATCACCTTTTCCTCACTGTCTAAAACTGAAAAAGAAAATATTTGTGCGCCGGATATTCCCTGACTTATTTCTCCTTCCCAAGTTTTAAATGCTACTCCTTTGCGACTTACTTTTATTAATTCGCCTGAACGCATCCCTTCGCTGTATGTGGCACTGTATAAAAAAGCAAAATATCCTGCAACAGCTACTACTAAAATAACTGTGATTATCATTAAAAATTTTCTCATTTTTTGTTTAATTTAAAAGTTGATTTTCGTCTTTGACGGCTCTATTTAATATGCTTTCTGGAAGTGACTTCTTGGCTTTTGCTCCCATTTTTTTTAATTTTTCGACACTTACAATCAGGTTTCCTTTTCCTTCTACGAGTTTGTTCATCGCACCGCTGTATTCTATTTTGCTCTCGTCTATTTTCTTTCCAATTTTGATTAAATCGCCCACAAAACCTTCAAATTTATCATACAAAGCGCCCGCTTGTCTTGCAATTTCGAGTGCGTTTTCCTGTTGTTTCTGGTTGGTCCACATGCTGTCTATCGTTCGCAAAGTAGCTAATAATGTCGCAGGTGTAACAATAACAATGTTTTTCTCGAATGCTTTGTTGTACAAACTCGGATCTTCATTTAGCGCCATCGCAAAAGCGGGTTCAATAGGGATAAATAATAAAACAAAATCTGGACTTTCTATTTGGTATAAATCGTGATAATTTTTATTTCCTAATTGTTCAACGTGGCGTTTGATGGAATTGACGTGTTCTTTTAAATAGTTAATTTTTAGAATATCATCTTCCTCATTGATGTATTTCTCATAAGCCGTCAATGAAACTTTAGAATCGACAATCATCTTTTTGCCGTCCGGCAGATTGATAACAACATCTGGAAATACACGATTTCCATCTTCTGTAGTGAAGGCTTGTTGTACTTCATATTCTCTGCCTTTTTCTAATCCTGATTTTTCAAGAACGCGTTCTAATACTAATTCGCCCCAATTTCCTTGCATCTTGCTATCGCCTTTTAAAGCCTTAGTCAAGTTGATGGTTTCTTTGCTCATTTGTATATTCATTTCTTGCAAGCCCAAAATCTGTTGGCGCAAAGCCGCGTGATAATCAATACTTTCTTTATGGGTGTCTTCGACTTTCTTTTCGAATAAATGAATTTTATCCTGCAATGGTGTCAGGATATTTTTCATATTTTCCTTGTTTTGCTCTGTAAATTTATTGGATTTTTCGTCTAATATTTTGTTAGCAAGATTTTCAAATTCTTTGGTGAATTTTTCTTGTAGTTTCTCGACTTCTTCTTTTTGTTCTTTGTTGCGTTCCCAAAGATTTTCAAAATCTACTTCTTTTTTTGAAAGTTGGATGGCTAAGCTGTCTTTTTCACTTCTAATATTTTCTTTATCGAGATTAAGGTTTTCTAATTGTTTTTCAAATGTTGTTTTGTCAACTATAATTTGTTCTTTCAGTTGATTGAATTGGGAATTTAAAGCGATTAATTTTTCTTCTAAACTAATTTTTTCGGATTGGAATCTAGCAGAGAAAATGATTTTTCCAATAAAAACACCAATTGCGAGCGCAACGATAAAAATAATTAAAAACGGAAGCATATTTGACATAGAATTTATTTTTGTAAGGATGTAAAAATAAACAAAAGTTTTTTGGTTTCCTTTTAGAAAGCAAAATAGTAACGGAAGTTTTAGTATTACTGAAATTGAAGCCTATACGAAGTTATTTGTTATTATAACTGTGGTGATGTGGTGCTCGATTACAAAAAATAAGCCAATATGAATCGTTTTTCATATCGGCTTTTTTTAAACAAGTGAATTACGATTCATCTAGTTTAATGTTTCCACGGTCTTCCTTATTATCAGGGTGTTCGTTAGGATATCGATTTGGAGTGATATCAGAATTATGACCTTTATTTTCCACCATTTTCTGTGCTTGTTTTTCGGAAACATTTGCAATATCAGAACTTAAATTTACGGGTGTATTATCTTCATTTTGTTCTAAAGTTCCATCAATATTTCGAGCTCTTTGAACAATTTTTTGATTCCCGTGTGCATCAGTTTCTACTTCTGATTTTAGATGTGATACATCTGAAACGTATTTTTGGCTATATTCTGACCGCTAAATCCTTCGTTAGTGTTTTGCTTATTATTAGTTTTTTTCGAACCTAAATCATTACTTTCCATACTTTTTTATTTAAAGTTAATAGTCATAACTTTTATAAGATTACGCTATTAATTTTAAGTAATTCAATCATTTAACATAGCTTTTGGTTTAAGCAAATAAATGTATGGTTGCATTTTTTTAAATCCCGCAAAAACAAAGCTATCTTTGCATTTACAACTAATACACTTAAATGTCTCATTCTCATTTCATCATTCATAAGCCTTACGGGTATTTGAGTCAGTTTATTTATGAATTAAAAAGAAAAAAGAAACTGCTGGGGGAATTACACGATTTTCCTAAAGGTACAATGGCAATAGGTCGTCTTGACGAAGATTCAGAAGGATTATTGTTGCTCACAACGGACGGAATGATGAGCGAAATAATTCGGAGTAGGAAAGTGGACAAGGAATATTATGTCCAAGTCGATGGCATTATAACGCAGGACGCCATTGAGCAATTGCAAAAAGGAGTTGAAATAGGTTTCAATGGCACGAAATACGTCACTAAACCTTGCAAAGCATCTTTAGTAAATGAAATTCCCGCTTTTGGTACAAGAGGAAAAAAAATTCGGGATGAACGTCATGGTCCTACTTCTTGGGCTTCAATAACGGTAAATGAAGGAAAGTTTCGCCAAGTTCGAAAAATGACTGCCGCAGTAGGTTTTCCTACGTTGCGCCTGGTGCGTGTTCGAATAGGTAACGTGCATCTCAAAAATTTACAGGCAGGAGAAGTTTTAGAAGTTGAAGATTTTCAAATAACCGAATAAACAAATAACCGATTAACCAATAAGAAATGTTAAACATTGTTTTAGTAGAACCTGAAATTCCAAATAATACCGGAAATATTGGCCGATTGTGTGTAGGTACCGAAAGCCGTTTGCACTTAATTCATCCTTTTGGATTTGTCATTAATGATAAAAATTTAAAACGTTCTGGCTTGGATTATTGGGTGCATCTCGATGTAACCGAGTATCAAAATGTAGCTGAATGGAAAGCACAAATTCCTGATTTATCCCGAGTTTTTCTAACGAGTTCTCACGCCGAAAAATCATATTTAGAAACTGAATTTCAGGATGGTGATTGGTTGGTTTTTGGGAAAGAAAGTAAAGGTTTGAGTGAAGCTGTTTTAAACGAGTTCCCCAATCATCTTACAATTCCTATGTCGCCGCTTATTAGAAGTTTTAATATTGCAAATTCTGTAGCGTTTATCATTGGCGAAGCTAAGAGGCAAATAGCTGTTAAGTTGTAAATTACGATATTGAAATTGTAAAAAGGTAGGTGTTTTTGTAGTTGAAATTGCATATATTTGATTAGTTCATTCTGGATTGAATTGAGTTTTTTTCTCCTTTAAAACGCACTTTTTATGATTGATAAAAATACTCTTAGAAGCACCATTTTTAAACATTTGGATGGTTTAGTTACGGCTCCAGTAGCCTATGTTTTGCATGAAAAAGGAGTGCTGTCCTATATTCTCGACAAAAAAGAAGTCACACTTACAGAACTCACGGAACACTTTAAAGCTAATGAAGGCTATCTCAATGTAGGTTTGCGAGTTTTGTGCTCGCAGGGATTCCTAGATTATCATATCAATACTACCACAGACCAAATTGCGTTTACGATAAACGGAAAAAGCACAATTGCTTTTCCTATGTTCTATTTGTATGAAGACGTGCTTGATTTGCTACATTTCACGATGCAATTTAGCACTCGATCATTAGACGATATTCCGTTTGTTCGATTGGGTTTAATTTTCGATTTGTATAAAAAAAATTATGGAATTTCATTTTCAAATGATGCGCTGACTAATAATATTCAACATCAGATTCTAACTCATATTGAAGGTTGTCTCGTTGGGCCAATATTAGTAAAATTAGGTATGAGTGGCATGTTTCATAAATATTTTATGGAGATATCATTTCGTCCCGAGGAGTTTCATAAATCTCCCGAAAATTTCAAAATTATATTGGATTTTTTAGTTGATTTAGGTTGGTTTACTCAAAAAAAAGGCAATTACCAGTTTACGGAAAAGGGATTGTTTTTTGCCAAAAGAGCTTCTGCTTATGGAGTGACAGTTTCCTATTTGCCTACATTTAGTAAGATTGAAGATTTGATTTTTGGTAACCCTAATATACTCCGAACGATTGCTGAAGGCGAAGATGAAATTCATGTGGATAGAGAAATGAATGTTTGGGGAAGCGGAGGTGCGCATGACACGTATTTTAAAGTAGTCGATGAGATTATTATCAAATTATTCAATTTACCAATTGAGGATCAGCCGAAAGGAATTCTCGATATGGGTTGTGGCAATGGAGCATTTATAGAACATATTTACACTGTAATCGAAAGACAAACCCTTCGCGGAAAAATGCTGGATGATTATCCTTTGTTCCTTGTGGGTGCCGATTATAATCAAGCAGCCTTGAAAGTAACCCGAGCTAATTTAATCAAAGCTGATATTTGGGCTAAAGTAATTTGGGGCGATATAGGTCGACCGGATGTGTTGGCCAATGATTTATTGGAAAATTATAACATTGATTTGAAGGATTTGCTGAATGTGAGAACCTTCTTAGATCATAACCGAATTTGGGAAATTCCAAAACAGATTACTAAAGAAAGAGTAAGTCATTCTACAGGAGCATTTGCACATAGGGGAGAGCGAATCAGTAATAGTTTAATCGAAGATAATCTATTGGAACATTTGTATAAATGGTCGCCTTATGTTCGAAAATTTGGATTGTTAATGATTGAATTGCATACGATTGCTCCAAATTTGACAGCTGCTAATCTGGGGAAAACGGCTGCTACGGCTTATGATGCCACGCATGGTTTTTCAGACCAATATATTGTTGAAATTCCTGTTTTGCACAAAATCGCTGCTGAAGCTGGCTTATATCCTGATACTAATTTCTTCAAAAGATTCCCGGATGCTACTATTGCAACAGTGAGTATAAATTTATTTAAAGGAAATGGATAGTGTAATTTTGAAACTAAACAATTATGAATTTTCCTTTATCAGCATCAAAAACAATATGCTCGTCTTTGAATAAAGTATTAAAACTTCCTTTTGAAATAAAATTACAAGGCCCGTCTTGAAGCACAGTTTCAGGAGTCATAATAATCATTTCATCACTCAATTGTATCGCCATATCAATATCATGAGTAGAAAATAAAATGCATTTTCCCGTTTCATGAGTAAGCTTTTTCAAAAGTTTAAATAAAGCTACTTTGTGTAATAAGTCCAAATGGGTAGTGGGTTCATCTAAAATTATTAATGGAGTATCCTGTGCCAAAGCGCGTGCAATCAATACTTTTTGTAATTGTCCGTCACTAATTTCATAATGTTTTTTGGTGGCTAAATGACTGATTTGAGTTAAGGACATAGCTTCGTTTACTTTGACAATATCAACATCGGATAAAGTTCCTATCCAATTAGTGTAGGGCTGTCTTCCTAAAGCAATGAGTTCAAAAACAGTTAAATTACTGGGAGGTAGTTTTTCGGTTAAAACAACACTTAAGTTTTGAGCTAAATCCAAAGGTTCGTAATCAGTGATTTTTTTTTCATTCAAGAAAACGGCACCTGAAAGCGGTTTCTGGATTCCAGTAATTGTTTTTAAAAGTGTTGATTTTCCAATGCCATTAGCTCCAATTAGAGCTATTAGTTTTCCTTTTTTTAAAGTAATAGAAATATCCGTAGCCACAACGATTTTCTCTTTTTTATGAGAATAACCGATACTCATTTGAGATACTTGCAAGATGATTTTGTTTTCCATTAGGCTATCATTTTTCGTTTTCTAACCAATAACCAAATAACTACAGGAGCACCAATTATTGAAGTCACAGCATTTATAGGCAAAGTGATTTCTAATCCTGGAAATTCTGATAGGACATCACAAATAAGCATAATCGAAGCGCCTAAAAGTAACGTACTCCAATACAAAACAGAATGATTACTGGTTTGAAATACTAATTTTGCTATATGGGGAACCGCTAATCCTATAAAGGCAATTGGACCTGCATACGCCGTGATGCTTCCTGCTAAAATACTCGTTGCAAAAATAATAATCAATCGTGTTTTCTTGAAATTCAATCCTAAACTGCGAGCGTAATTTTCGCCTAATAACAAGGCATTTAACGGTTTGATGCTAAACAGACTTAATAACAAGCCAATCCCCACACAAACAGTAAGAATTAAAATAGAAGACCAAGACAAACTGCCTAAATTACCCATGGACCAAAACGTAAATTTCTGTAATTGTTCAGCCGAACTAAAATAGGTAAGAACGCCTACTATAGCGCTAGTAAAACTACCAAACATTAATCCCACAATTAGGATTGCCATGGTATCACGTAGCTTTTGGGAAACCATTAAAACGGCAAGTAATACAGCAGAACTTCCTATAGTTGATGCTAATACCACTCCGTATGAAGACAGTAAAATTGTACTCAAAAAAGGCGGTAGTAATCCCGCTCCTAAAAGTACGAAAGCGACACCTAAACTCGAACCAGAACTCAGCCCTAAAACATAAGGTCCTGCTAATGGATTTCGAAATAAAGTTTGCATTAATAGACCGCTTATGGACAGTCCCATTCCTACTAGAATTGCTGTAATAGCTTTGGGTAAACGGTAATTGATGATGATATATTCCCAAGTAGATTTACTCGCTTGACCACCTGTTAAACTGGTATAAATATCTTTAAAAGGAATCGTGATAGAACCAAAACTAATGTTTACAAAAAACAAAAGAACAAGCCCTAAAGCAAGCAAGAAAAATAGAATTGTATTTCGTTTTTGATTCGCCAATTTAGTTTAATTTTTGTGCAAAAGTAAAAGTATAATTTGGAAGCAATTCTGGATGGAAGATTTTAATAAAATCTTTCAATACTAAATCAGGTCGGCTTGGGGCTAATTCATAATAAATAGTTCCTCCTGTGGCACCTAATTTACTTTCAAAAGTATATACATTTTTAGATTTAGTGGCGTCAAACTGAATGTAATGCGGATTGCTGTTTTGGAATTCAGCAATATTTTTAAATGAGCCTGTTGCAATCCAATATTTTGCTGTTTTTGCTTTTTCTAATATTTTTTCAAAAGGCAAACTTAAACTTCCTGTTCCTTCAATATTGGCCCACAAATAATTGGCTTTGGCATCTTTCATAAACTGCGCTACCCAGCTGCTTCCTCGTGCTACATACCATTGGTCTTGGTACATAGATCCATAAAGTACGGTTGCTGTTGGTTTTTGATTTGCAACTAATTGCATCGCATCATTGTAATTTTTAACGATTCCATCAAAAAGCGTTTTGGCTTCTTTTTCTTTTCCAAATAAAGCGCCATAAAGCTTAATCCATTCTGCTTTGCCAAGTGGAGTTTGTTCCATCCAATCCGCTTGTATGAGTACTTTAAGCCCGCTTTTTTGTAAATTATCAATCATCGGATTGTTGTTGTCAATGCCAAAGGTTACAATTAAGTTGGGATTCAAATCAATGAGTTGCTCGACATTTAATTTTTCATTTTGTCCTATATTTTTTATTGCGCGGGAATCAATTAGTTTTCTGGTTTTTTCAGAAGAAACATAATCAGTATGAGGGAAACCCACTAAAGATTTTTCAACTTCCAGCATTTCTAAAAAAGGGATATTGGTCGTTGAGGTAACTACGATTGATTCTAAAGGAACTGAAATTGTAGTGTACTTTTGTAGACTATCAGGAATGCTACCGGTTTTTTCTTTTAAAATATAAGTATAGTTTTTATTGGCTTTAGGCCAAGGATTTGAAACCGTAACTACTGAATATCCTTTATACTTATTAATAGAAAATCCCGAGGCATATTCTATTGTATTATTTGAATTTGTGCTTTCTTTTATCTTTGAGGTTTCGCTTTTTTTACATCCAACTAAAGTTGAAAAAGAGAAAATAAAAAGGATTAATTTAAAGGAGAATTTCATGATATAATTTTTCGATACCGACAAAGGTATACCAAATTTATAAAATTTCTTGTTTATTTTTAGTAGTAAAAAATTGAACAAATACTATCTTTACGAAATGAATAGCATTAAAGTCAAAAACTGTTCTACTTGCGGAACTCTCTTTAATTGTGGTGACACAGCAGAAGGAGGTAAATGCTGGTGTAGCAATTTTCCACCCATTTTTGCACCAACAGAAGTAGTAGATTGTCTCTGTTTCAATTGCTTTACAACTGCTTGTTCCATTAAAATTGACGAGTATGTAGCGACATTATCCTCTGAAACTGCAACGGATAATAAAGCGAAAGATTTACCTAAAACAACGAATCTCATCGAAGGAATTGACTATTATTTAGAAAATGGCAATTATGTTTTCAAGGCTTGGTTTCATCTCAAAAGAGGGTATTGTTGTGGCAATGGATGTCGACATTGTCCGTATGGATTTAAAAAAATATTAAAATGATATATTTAATAACTGGGGGCGAACGCTCTGGCAAAAGTAGTTATGCCGAAAATTTAGCAAAAAGATTGTCGGATAAACCAATGTATGTGGCTACAGCTCGGAAATGGGATGATGATTTCCAAAAAAGAATCGATCGCCATCAAAAAGACCGTGACGAACGATGGATTAACGTAGAAAAAGAAAAACACTTGAGCGAAATTGATTTTTCTGGAAAAGTCGCTATCGTCGATTGCGTAACGCTTTGGTTAACAAACTTTTTTGTGGATACTAAAAATGATGTTTCCTTATGCTTAGAACAGGCTAAAGCCGAATTTGATGCTATTGCTAATCAAGAAAATGCGACAATTATTATTGTGACAAATGAAATAGGGATGGGGATTCATGCCGAAACTCATATTGGCAGAAAATTCACAGAACTTCAAGGTTGGATGAATCAATATATAGCTGCAACTGCCGATTCTGTGGTGCTTATGGTTTCTGGAATTCCGGTAACGATAAAAGGAACAATATAAAATTGCTATGATTTTACATTATTGGATTCAACGAAAATAGAGCTTCATCGCGCATAACATATTCAAATAAAAATCAATAAATAATTACAGATGAATTTTGTAACTTCTTGGAGTGGTGGAAAGGATAGTTGTTATGCAATGATGCAAGCAATTCAGCAAGGATTTAGTCCAAAAGTGTTACTCAATATGATGAATGAAAACGGCAAAGTATCCCGTTCTCATGGATTGCCATTGTCTATATTGAATCAGCAAGCTCAAAAAATGGGTTTGCCTCTGGAAGGAATTCCAGCAACTTGGGGCGATTATGAAGCCAAATTTATTGCCGTTTTGAAAATGCTAAAAACCAAATATGAGTTAGAGGCAGCAGTTTTTGGAGACATTGATTTGCAACAACATAAAGATTGGGAAGACAAAGTATGTGCCTCAGCTTCGTTAAAAGCAATTCTTCCTTTGTGGCAACAGAATCGAATGGATTTAGTAAATGAAATGCTTGAAAATGGAATTGTAACGATGATAGTTTCTTGCAATTTAATAATGGGAGAACAGTATCTTGGTAAAATTTTGACCAAAAAACTAGCTCAAGAATTATCCGAAAAAGGAATAGACCCTTGTGGTGAAAATGGTGAGTTTCATACCTTGGTAATTAATTGTCCGTTGTTTTCTGGAGCAATTGAATTACCCGAATTTACTAAAATTACCTATGAGAATTATTGTTTCATAGTTTGGGAAGAATAACTTTTCAATAATAAAAAAACAATGGTAATGTCAATGTCAAAAATCAATTTCTAAGCAATTTTTTTGAAATTTATTTTTGAAATTGTCATTGAACTTTTAAATAAAAAACATGACTGACTTAGATGAAATTTTAAAATCCCGTCGCGACACCCGTCATTTTACTAAAGATGAAGTCCCAGATGCTGTTATTGAAAAAGCACTGCAAGCGGGGCATTGGGCGCCTTCTGTGGGATTGACTGATGCTACAAAATACTATCTGATTAAGTCAGCTGAAATAAAGAAAGCCATAAAAGGTTTGTTTTTAGAGTATGATGAAAAAGCAGTTGCGCTAACAGATAGCGAAGAACAAAAAATAGCTTACAAAACCCTAAAATTAGAAGCAATAGAGGAAGCTCCACTGGGATTAGTTATTTGTTACGATCGTTCCGTTCTGAATAATTTCACTATAGGAACCGTGGGGAGTAATGAAGCGATAAAGTTCAGTTCCGTTTGCGCTGCGCAAAACATTTGGTTATCATTAACGGAGCAGGGCTATTCTATGGGTTGGGTTTCTATATTGAATTACTATCAGTTCAAGCAATTATTGGGATTGCCCGAAAACATGGAGCCGTTGGGGTATTTTTGTGTGGGAAAACCAGCTACCAATTATGATAATCAACCCATGTTACAACAACTGAATTGGAAACAAAAGCAAGAGTTTCCATTAGTTGAGCAAATCACTGTTATGCATGAAAGTAAGGCGGAGAAAGTATCTTTTGG
Source organism: Flavobacterium glaciei (assembly GCF_003350545.1). GTDB lineage: Bacteria > Bacteroidota > Bacteroidia > Flavobacteriales > Flavobacteriaceae > Flavobacterium > Flavobacterium glaciei. The sequence continues at coordinate 42,304 of NZ_QQBA01000001.1, read as the reverse complement.
AATAAAAGAGGAGTTTGATTCTGCTGTTTTTGCAAATGCCTTACAACATAAAATCGATCAAAAAACGAAACCTACGGGCTCTTTAGGAGTTTTAGAGGTGCTTGCCAAACAAATTGGGATGGTGTTTCAAACTTTAGAACCTAAAATTATAAAACCTAATCTGGTTGTTTTTGCAGCGGATCACGGAATTGCAAATCATGGTGTAAGTGCCTATCCGCAAGATGTTACCAGACAAATGGTGACTAATTTTTTGACAGGTGGAGCAGCAATAAATGTGTTTTGTAAACAAAATAAGATTCAATTAGCAATTGTGGATGCTGGTGTCAATTATGATTTTCCTATGAACACGAATTTGATTTCGGCTAAAATAGGCATGGGAACACATTCTTTTTTACATGGTGCCGCAATGAGTAAAACAGAAGTTGAATTGTGTTTTATGAAAGGAAGTGAAATCGTTGCCTCTATTGCAAAAACGGGTAGTAACTGTATTGGTTTTGGCGAAATGGGTATTGGTAACACGGCTACTGCTTCAGTCTTGATGAGCATTATTTTAGGATTACCAATTGAAGATTGCGTTGGGAAAGGTACTGGTGTAAATGATGAACAGTTGATTCAAAAGATTAGTATTCTTGAAAAATGTATTGCTAATTACTATGGTTCAGATGATATACAAAGTAAGTTAGCTTATTTTGGGGGATTTGAAATCATGCAAATGGTAGGAGGGATGCTTCAGGCAAAACAAGAAAATATGCTGATTCTTGTGGATGGCTTTATTTGTAGTGTTGCTTTTTTAATTGCTTTTAAAAAGAATCCATCCATTATTGAAAATGCTATTTTTTGCCATTCATCTGCGGAACAAGGACATCAAAAAATATTAGATTATCTAGGAGTTCGTTCCCTATTGCAACTAGATTTACGATTGGGTGAAGGCACGGGTTGTGCGATTGCTTTTCCTTTAATTGAGTCGGCTGTAGCATTCTTGAATGATATGGCCAGTTTTAATTCAGCGGGTGTGAGTAGCCGGGAACTTTAAATTTAATGTATTAGTAAAAAGATAAATTGGCTTTAGCCAAAATAAAAGAAATGAAAAAAGAACTACACATATTTTTTACGGCATTAATGTTTTATACCAGGATTCCATGTCCTGCAAACATCAATCATGACCCGGATTATTTAAATAAGGCATCCCGTTATTTTCCATTAATTGGTTGGATTGTGGGTAGTGTGGCTTTTGGAGTATACTTTGTTTTTAATTTTTTAGTTTCACCAGAAATTGCGGTAATCTTCTCTATGATTGCTTCTGTTTTAGTTACCGGAGCTTTTCATGAAGATGGTTTTGCTGATGTTTGCGATGGTTTTGGAGGCGGTTGGACCAAAGAAAAAATACTGATGATCATGAAAGATAGTGCCATTGGTGCGTATGGAGCAATTGGTTTAGTACTGTTGTTAGTGCTTAAATTTAAAGGGTTAACTCAATTAATTGATGTTTCTGATAATCCTAAATTTATAATTTATAGTCCACAATTTATAATCCTGTTGCTTTTTGTTTCCGCGCATTCTATCAGTCGATTGGCGGCAATTTCAATTGTTTTTACCCATGAATATTCTCGTGAGGATGCTACCAGCAAAAGCAAACCTATTGCACAAAATTATTCATGGAAAGAAGTGGTGGGAGCTTTCTTTTTTGGATTTCTTCCATTAGTTATTTTGTCCTATTTTCAGTGGCAAATACTGTTGGTTTTAATCCCTATTTTTCTGACTCGATTCTTTTTAGCACGTTATTTCCAGAAATGGATTGACGGGTATACCGGAGATTGTTTGGGGGCAACCCAGCAGGTTTGCGAAGTGGTTTTTTATATATCAGTTATTGCATTATGGAAGTTTATTTAGTACGTCACACAGAAACGGTTTGCGAAAAAGGAATTTGTTACGGACAATCCGATGTGGAAATCATGGAGCCTTATGGTGCTGTTTTTCAGTCTGTTTTGAGTCTATTGCCTAAGGATGCAATTTTGTATTCCAGTCCTTTACTTCGCTGTGTTCTTTTGGCAAATTACATCAAAGACAATACAGAAATTACGGCTGTAAATGCAGATTCTCGCCTTATGGAAATGAATTTTGGCGATTGGGAAATGAAAAATTGGGATGCAATTCCACCAGATGACTTTACGCCTTGGATGACTGATTTTGTAAATGTTTGCGTGCCCAATGGCGAATCATTTACGGATTTATACAATCGAGTAATTGATTTTATGTACAATGAACTTCAAGTAACCAATTCAAAACCAGTAATTATTGTGGCACATGCAGGAGTTATACGAAGTTTTTTATGTAAAATTTCAAATTTACCTCTAAAAGATGCCTTTCAGAATAAAGTAGATTTTGGAGCAGTAATTAAAATTGAATTATAAAATTTGCAATTATTTAGGTTATTAACTTAATATAATTTTATCTTTGCCGCCGTATTGAGGTTGAGGTTTGTTTATTTTCAAACCCCATTAAAAGGGAATCAGGTGAAAGATTTCGAGTTTTAGATTTTAAATTTCAGGGTTCAAATCCTAAATTACGAATCATAAATCTTAAATCAAAAATCCTGAGCTGTACCCGCAACTGTAAGCTATCAAGCTTGATGTTATCTACAAAACCATTGTTTCGTTCTTAAAGACGAGATGAGAAGGTAAACAACAAGACGCAAGCCAGGAGACCTGCCTAGTACATCGAGTATCAAACTTTCGGGAAAAAAAGTTTGGGTATGGGTCATTCTGTGCTTTTCTCCCAATTTGTTAAATTTTTACATTTTTAAAATGAACAAAAAATTCATTCGCTTTAGTGCGATTGCAATGTTATTTGCAATGAACACTTATGCACAAGAACAAGAACCAAAACAACTTGAAGAGGTTGTTGTATCTGATTCGAAATTTTCTTTGCCAAAAGAAAAATCAGGTAAAGTAATCGTCCAAATTACTGCTGCAGATTTGAAGAAAAAAGCTGGACAGTCAGTAGCTACCATTTTAAGTACGGTTGCTGGAGTTGAAATTAATGGAAATCAGAGTCGTAATGGTAAAGATTTAGGACTTTACATTCGAGGAGGAAGAAATCATCAGGTTTTAATTTTGATTGATGGTGTTCCGGTAACAGATGCTTCTGGAATTAGTTTATCGTATGATTTGAGATTGCTTCCAGTGGAGCAAATTGAAAGTATCGAGATTATGAAAGGTGCTTCCAGTACATTATACGGTTCTGGAGCTGCGACTGGGGTTATTAATATTACACTTAAAAAAGCAGGTAAAAAAGCGATTGCAGGAAATGCATACCTAAATGTGGGAACACAAACGGTTGCTAAATCAGCAAATTATAGTGTGCAGGATTACAATCAGGGATTTGCTGTAAACGGTGGTTTCGAAAAAGTAAATTATTTTGCTTCCTTGAATAGTACTGAAACTACAGGAATTTCTGAAGCAAGACCCTTAAATTCGAATACTCAATTTGAAAACGATGATTTTTCAAGACTAAATTCTGTAGTCAAAATTGGATTTACACCTACTAAAAAATTATCCTTGGATTTCTTTGCTAATTATGACCGAATGAAAAGTGATTTTGATGCAGGTTCATTTTCAGATGACCCAATTAATTTCAGTCTTTCAGAGCAATTTAGAGTTGGTTTTTCTCCAAAATACAAATACAACAAAGGAGAATTTGTAATTAATTCTGGAGCAAATGTAATTAATCGTGATATTTTTAATTTTGGCTCTTTATTTCAGGCAAAGTCTAGAAGTGTTAATGTCGATGCCTTTAATAAATATGAAATTTCATCTCAATTATTTGTAGTTACTGGAGCTCAATTTCAGTTTCACGAAATGTCAAACATGAGCTTGTATGATGCAATTACAACTGATTTGGCAAAATTTAATATGATTGATCCTTATGTAACTGCAGTGTATAATTCAGACTTTGGATTAAACGTAAATGCTGGTGCGCGTTACAATATTCATAGCAAATACGGGAATAATTTAGTGTATAACGTAAATCCTTCGTACAGCTTTTCTGAGTCTTTAAAAGTATTGGCTTCGTATAGCACTGCATTTGTTACACCTAGTTTGTATCAATTGTATTCTCCATATGGCGATTTAGATTTATCTCCGGAGAAAGATGCCACAGCCGAAATAGGTTTTGAAGTAAGTTTAGCAAATAAAAAATTGGTCTTAAATGCAGTTGCTTTTCAAAGAGAAGAGGAAGATGCAATAGGTTTTGATTTAATGACTTACAAATACTTTAATGTTGATGGTAAAAACAAAGCTAAAGGTTTTGAAACAATGGTATCGTACGCTTTTAATGATAAAGTAAAATTTAATGCCAATTATACTTTTACAGAGCTTGAAAGACAATCACGAATTCTAAATCCAAAACATAAAGCTAATGCTACTGTAGATGTACAAGCAACTGCACGTCTTGCCTTTAATTTGGCTTACCAATTTGTGTCTGACAGATATTTAGAATACACAACGTATCCAGCCCCAAATTTTAGTCCTGTTTTAAATTCAGAAATTCTAAAAGACTATCAATTAGTAAATGCTAATGTTCGTTTTGAATTGATCAAAAACAGATTGAATATTTTTAGTGCGGTTGATAATATTTTAGATAAAGACTTTGTCGAAAGTAGAGGTTACAGTACAAGAGGAAGAAATTTTAAATTAGGTTTAAATTTCTTATTCTAAAATTTTAAATAAGTAGGTTAGTTGTAATTGGAAACGAAAAGAGAGACAATCAGCGGTGAAAGTCTCTCTTTTTTATTTACAACAGTTTTTATTTTAATTCTGAAACAAAAGATAGTATCGTAGATGCAATTTTATCTTGTTCTTTTTCATCCGTTAAATAGGCTCTGTCAGTAAGATTGGAAAGGTAGCCTAACTCAACAACAATAGCAGGAACAACTGATTTTTTCAAAATAAAAAATGGAGCTTTTTTTACTTCAGATGATGGTAAGCTGTTGTTCTGCGTAAATTTAGTACGAAGCGCATTAGCAATTTCAGCTGATTTTTCAAATGCCACAGATTCATTGGCAACATAAAACTCCATTCCAGATTTAGCGACATTCGTACTTATGTTAACGTGCAAAGACAAAACTAAGTCCGGTTTGATGGTGTTAATAATAACAGCACGATCGGATAAGGATAGGTTTTTATCTTCATTTCTCGTAAGATGCACTATCACATTTTCATTTTTATTCAAGAATTTTATTTTTTTCGTTATTTGTTCTACGATCAATTTTTCAGTACCAAAACTAGAAGTTGCTCCTAAATCGGATCCACCATGCCCAGCATCGATAACAACATTGATTTGCTTGGTCGTTTTAGTAATTGGTTTTACAAATGAAAAAGAAACTAAAGTAGCACACGCTAAAAATAGGGGAATTGATTTATTCATAAGATAGTTGTTGAATGGTTTATACAATATAAACTTACAAAATAACAATTTATTGCTTGAGTTAATTTTTTTTTTAAACAAGGATTAGAAAACAAATGGTTTAAAAAAGTATTTAGCATTAAAAAAAAATGCCACAAATTCAAAGGTTTTATCTTCTCAATTTGTGGCATAAATTATATTCTTAATTTTTTATTCCAATGCTTTTAGCAAACCTAATGGAGCTTCTTCAAGATACATTTGGTTCAATCCGTTTATGGCTTGTGAACTAGTGAAATTTTCATAATCAGCTCTTTGTTTTTGAGTGCTTACGCGTGCTGTTCCTGTAATTCTTGAAATTGCAGCTTTTAATAATGGTTCATTTTCATCACCTAAAACGCCAAGTGTACTCACAGTTTCTTTTTGCAGAAAATCTGGCTGTAGACCACTTTGGTAATCTCCAAAACCTAGAGAATTAACAATTTTAAGTACAATAGGTTGCATAGCATAACGGTGTTTTGGGTTTCTGTTTTCTTTCCCAAAACCTGGAGAATCGTATAAGGTTACTGAACCTACATTTTTCCCAACGGTAACATCACCTATTTGAATTACGTTGATGTGTGGTTCTAATCCGTTAATTACTAATTCACTAGCAGATGCGGAACTAGCACTAGTTAAAATGTAAACCTTAGTTAAGTTTAAACTATTTATGGGTGTAGTGCCTATTTTATCTGTAAAATTGTTGACAATAGATTCGGGACTTTCTTTTTCAAAGTAATCGTTAATTTCTTTATTCCATTGCTGTTTTGCAAAAACCTTACCTGTAAACTGTCCCGTAATCATACTTGCTAAACGAGTTGCTGTGAGTACAGATCCTCCACCGTTATAACGCAAATCTAACACTAGTTCTGTAACTCCTTGTGCTTTTAACGTGCCAAAAGCTTCATTTAATTGTGCGTCAAAATTTGCTGTAAAAGCATTATACATTAAATAACCTATTTTGTGTGTGCCTGAAGTTATTACTTTGTTTACATGAATAGGATTTTCAGTTAAGACTGTTTTTGTCAGGTCTATGTTTTTGCCATTGGTTACAAATGCACCTCCTACTAAATCAGCCATGTTTAGTGTATATTCATTATTAGACCCAAAAAGTAAGGATTGATAATTACTTACCGTAAGTGGCGTACCATTTACTGCTGTAAAAATATCTCCTCTTTTAATATCTTTGGTTGAGGCATTAGAACCTGGGATAATGTAGCGTACAAAACCAAAAATTTCTGAAGAACCAGTTGATTTTCTGCTTAAACCAAATTCAACGCCATTGTTATTAGTTGTTCCTTGAAGTTGACCTTCAAGTTCTAAATAATCATCTACAATCCAGCTGAATTTATCTTTGCTTGCGTCTACACGTAGTGCTGCAAATAAATTTTCAGGAGTATCAAAAGCTTTCAAGAAGTTGTTAAGACTTGCTTGATCAGCAAATCTATTTTCATCAAGATTAGGAACTTCATCTGTCCACAAGTAGTATTGGTTCATGCCTTTCCAGATAAAATCTTGAATTTCAAGGTTAGCTGGTGGAGCTACATCATCGTTATCTTGACAGCTTTGGAACGTAAATATCGAGATAAATAATAAAAGCGTAATTTTGAAACTTGTTCTCATAAGTAGGTTTTAATATAATTAACGTAAAAATACTAACTTTAGTTTTATTTTATGTTTTTTGTTACAAAAATAAAAATGAGTCGTCTTGATTATATAACCAGTTTAAAAACTTAATTTTTTATGAATCAAAATGAGTTTGTACTTCTCGTCACTCCTTTTAAAGATAAAGTTTTTAGGCTGGCTAAGCGATTGCTTACAAGTACTGAAGAAGCCGAAGATGCTACTCAGGAAATTTTAGTCAAATTATGGAGTAAAAATGGAAATTTATTAGAGTATAGCAGCGTAGAAGCATTTGCAATGACAATGACTAAAAATTATTGTTTGGATCAGCTAAAATCCAAAAGAACAGGGAATCTCAAAATCGTTCATGCAAATTATCTTGACAGAGATTCTGGACTGGAGAAGAAGATGGAAGACTTAGATAGTTTGAACTGGGTGGAGAAAATAATCGATAAGTTACCCGTTCAACAAAAATTAATAATTCAAATGCGTGATTTTGAACAATATGAATTTGAAGAAATCGCAAAAATACTCGACATGAATGAGAGCGCGATTCGGGTGGCGCTTTCAAGAGCAAGAAAAACGATACGGGATTATATGACTGAAAAACACAATTATGGAATTAGCTAAAATAGAAGATTTATTAGAAAAATACTTTCAGGGAGAAACCAGTATTGCAGAAGAAAATGAATTACGTAATTATTTTTCTTCATCGAATGTGGCGCCGCATTTAGAGCAGTACAAACCTATTTTTGAGTGTTTCTCTCTTGCAAAAGGACGTCAGTTTACGCCAGAAATTTCACTACCACCGAGGCCTCGAGATAAAAAACGTACTGTTGCGTGGATATCAATTGCGGCTTCGGTTGTTGTTTTGCTGGGAATAGGAACCTATGTTTATTACAGTACTGATGTTGTAAATAAAAACGAGGATTTAGGAACATATGACGACCCTCAAGAAGCTTTCAGAGCAACACAAAAAGCTTTGTCATTATTATCAAATAATGTAAATGTTGGCATAGAAAGTGTATTGTATATTCAAGAATATCAAACCACAAAGGACAAAATATTTATTAATACAAGTAAACACCCTGGCGGATTATAATTGCCTTGAGTAAACCGAAAAAAAACAATTTTAAACCATAACAATTTAAAAAAAAATGAAAGCAACAATTAATAATAACAAAATGAAAAATAATTTCAATAAGAGTAAAAAGTTGATACTGACATTAGTATTTACATTAGTTTCAAGCACATTTTTTGCACAAGCGATTTTTGATAAATTCGATGGGCAAGAAGGCGTAACATCAATTATTGTCAATAAAAAAATGTTTGATTTGATGAGCAAAGTAAAAATGGATGCTTCGGATAAAGAAACACAACAATACCAGAGCTTGATCAAGAAACTGGATGATTTAAAAGTATTTACTACTAAAAGTGCCAGAATTGAAGGCGAAATGAAAGTTGTAGCTGATAAATATATAAAATCAGCTGGATTAGAAGAACTGATGCGCGTAAACGAGGATGGAAAAAGCATTAAAATTCTTGTAAAATCTGGTGTGAGTGATTCTCAAATAAGAGAGTTGTTTATGTTTATAGAAGGCGCTAAAAATGAAGATACAGTTTTAATGTCTTTAAAAGGTAATTTTGATTTAAATGAAATTTCGGTGCTGACTAATAAGATGAAAATTCCTGGTGGGGAAGATTTGAAGAAAGCAACTAAAGGAAAGAATTAAGATGAAATTAGTTTATGGACTAGCGCTGCTTTTGAGTTTATTTCTCGTGAGCTGTAACTCGGAACCGACTTTACAAAAGTATTTTGTAGAAAATACTGAAAACAAAAATTTCATTGCACTAGATGTGTCACCTAATATTCTGAATGTTGATAAAACAAAATTATCCATTGCACAGAGTGATGCTTTGAAGTCTTTTGAAAAAATGAATGTTTTAGCTTTTAAATTAAATGATAAAAACAAAGCGGAGTTTGAAGCAGAACGTGCTAAAGTTGACTTGATTTTGAAAGATAAAAAATACAAGCAATTGATGAAGTTTGGTTCAGGAAAAGAGGGTGCTTCGGTTAGCTTTGTGGGAACTGATGAGCATATTGAAGAGTTTGTTTTCTTTGCCAATAAAAAAGAAAATGGTTTTGCAGTGGTTCGCATTTTAGGTAAAGATATGAACCCTACCAGTGTGATGAATATGATGAGCGTTTTACAACAATCTAATATTGATTTAGAGCAGTTGAAGCCATTGCAGCAGTTAATGAAGTAAACGTGTTTTTGAATAACAAAAAAGTGTCTTGATAATTATTTCAAGGCGCTTTTGTTATTTTGGTAGTGCGTTGTTTATCTATAGGAAATTTATTTATACTGTATGTTTTAATTGATATCGATTATATTTTAAACTATTGGAACCAAAAAAATACGGAGATTTGAATTTCATAGATATGTTAGCTAAAAGAGTTTTAGTTTAGTAGTGTACTTGAAAAGATAGGATCGATTTCGTTTATTGCAACAAAGCTCTGCTTAGAAAATAAAAATGCTTCAAAATAATTTCAAGTAAACTTGATTATTTTGAAGCATTTTTATTTATTCGTGACCACGGCGGGATTTGAACCCGCACGCCCTTGCGAGCACCAGCCCCTCAAGCTGGCAAGTCTACCGTTTCTCCACGTGGCCTAAAAAGACAAAAGGTCAAGTAATAAATTACTCGACCTTTTTGTGACCCGACTGGGGCTCGAACCCAGGACCCCATCATTAAAAGTGATGTGCTCTACCAACTGAGCTATCGAGTCAATGCTTTCAAGAAAATTATGTGTTGATCACTAAAATTGTGACCCGACTGGGGCTCGAACCCAGGACCCCATCATTAAAAGTGATGTGCTCTACCAACTGAGCTATCGAGTCATATTCTTCCCTTGAATGCGGGTGCAAATATAAGGACTTATTTTGGAGTTTTCCAAGCAATTTTATTATAAATTTGTCTTTTTTTAACAAAATCACTCAACACCTTAATTTGTAAGGTTTTATTCAGATGAAAAAAATTATATTATTAGGATATATGGGTTGTGGTAAGTCCACAATTGCAAATAAGTTGTCAAAAAATATCGAAATTCCTTTTGTGGATTTGGATAAAAAGATTGAAGAGAAAGTAAATTTGTCCATAAATGCTATTTTTGAAAAGTATGGTGAAATTTATTTTAGAAAGCTAGAACACGAAGTTTTTGTCGAATTATTAAATTTACCAGAGCAATTAATAATAGGATTGGGCGGAGGAACGCCATGTTATGCCAATAATCATGAGTTGCTAAAAGGAGATAATGTTGTTTCTATTTATCTTAAAGCATCAATCGAGACTTTGTTTGACAGATTAAGTCATAATAAAAACAAGCGTCCTCTTATTGCAAATAAAAGTGACGCTGAATTGAAAGAATTTATTGCAATGCACCTCTTCGAAAGAAGTTTTTATTACAATCAAGCTCAATACAAAGTAAATGTTGATGATAAGACAATCGACCAAACTGTACTTGATATCGTAGCAATTCTAGCTTAAATAAGCATAATTGTTGTCGTTTTCATCAAAAACGACTTGTACGTGTTCTAATAATGATGTTGAAAGAGATATTCCTTTGAAATCAGCTTTTACGGGGTATTTTTTGTGATTTCGGTCAACCAGCACTGCGGTTTTAAATTTTTTCAAAGGAACGTCAATAAAATGCCTTACTGCGTAAATTAATGTAGTTCCAGAGTTTAACACATCGTCAACCAGAACCAAGCCTTTATTAGCGTATTGTTCTTTTGATAATGAGGTGTGAATTGGTAATTCGGGATTTTGCTTATTTATTTGTACTTCGCAAAGTGAAACTTTAATAGGAGAAATGGTTTCTAAGATTGAAGCTATTTTTGATGCAAATGTAAAACCGTTAGAAGCAATTCCTGCAATTACAATTTCTTCTTCATCTACAAAGGTTTCATAGATTTGGTAAGCAATTCTTTTTATTTTATGCTCGATTTCTTGATTCGTTAAAATGATATTTTTGCTCATTATTTAAAGGTTTTTTCCCCTCCCCAGCCCTCCCCGAAGGGGAGGGAGCCAGGTCTGGGAAAGGTTATTCGATGTTTTACTTAATTTTTATTTGTCAACACTTGTCTTCCCATCATACCTTTTGGGCGGAAACTGGGTTTTGCAAAGGCTATTAGATATTTCACTTAATTTACGAAGGCTCGTCTCCCTCTCCTTCGGAAAGGGTCGGGGAGGGGAGAAATTCGTCAATGTCTCTACGGTCTTTTTTGGTAGGTCTTCCCGTACCATTTTTTCGGTAATGTTCTTTGGATAATTTTAGTAATTCTAGATGTTGATAGGCTTCCGCTGGAGTGTCATTTCGTCTATAAATATCGACTAATTTTGCTCCAACACGGTTTTCAGGTATATCCAGAACGGTTATGATTTGTGTAATTTGGTCTTTCCGGAATGTAATTCTGTCAGTAGGAAAAACCTCTTTTGATGGCTTGGCAACAAGACCATTTACTGTAATATGATTCTTTTTACAGGCTTCGGTAACCATGTTTCGCGTTTTATAATACCGCATGCACCATAAATATTTATCTATTCTCATAAATTTTCTAAAATCGGAGTTAAATAGTTTACAAAAATCAATCAATATTGTATCTTGCGCACTTAAAAATTTAGCTATAATGAACAAATTTAAGTATTATTTTATTCTATTGATTACAACTGCGTCTTTATTTTCATGTTCAAAGGATGAAGCTGCTACTCTTAGCCCACCAAGAGAATACGCCGTTCAGTATGCTACTGATATTGCGGACATTGAAGAATATTTAAAAACCTATTCTATAACTGTTATAAATCATCCTGGTTTTGCTGATGATCAAGATGTTACTTTTACAAAAATTCCAGCAGGCGGTACAGAACCATCAATTTATTCGTATTTGAACAGCGCTACTTTTCCTAAACTTTTGAGTAAAGAGGTTAAACTGCATGACATAACTTATACATTGTATTATTTAGTATTAAGAGAAGGAGTAGGAGAGCGACCTTCAAATGTAGATGGTGTATGGACCTCGTACAATGGGAAATATTTAGATCGTAAAACTGTTTCTGATGTTAAGGTATTGGCTACAACTCAATTTGAGGAAGTTAGAAACCCACAACAATTTTTAAATTTGTTTAATACAATAGCTGGATGGGGAGAATCTTTCCCTGAATTCAAAGCAGGTACATTTACCTCTAAAGCTGATGGTACTGTTTCTTATAATGACTTTGGTGCAGGAATTATGTTTATCCCATCAGGTTTAGGGTATTACAATTCTGGAAGCGCCAGTATTCCGCCTTATGCTCCTTTGATTTTTAACTTCAAGTTATTTGCAGTTAATAGGATTGATTCTGATGGTGATGGAATTCCGAACTTTCAAGAGGATTTAAATGGTGATGGTTATATGCGAATTTTGGCAACAGGTGTTGCAAATCCGGATGATACAGATGGCGATGGAATCCCAAACTTTTTAGATACGGATGATGATGGGGACGGCGTAAGTACAAGAAAAGAAATTACTGATGCAAACGGTAAAATAATTCCATTTGCTGACATACCAAGCTGTGATGGCAATACTACTAATCCAGCGAGAGTGAAAAGACATTTAGTAAAATGTAATTAATACTTACAACTAAAAAAAAATCCAGTTCAATTTAGATTGAACTGGATTTTTTTTGGTTTGAAATGAAAATATTATTTTCTTTTCATTATTCTTTCTACTGCTTCAACAATAGCTTGATTATTCAATTTGTATTTTTCCATTAATTGTTCTGGTGTTCCAGATTCTCCAAAACTGTCATTAACCGCTACGAACTCTTGTGGAGCAGGACTGTTTAATGCTAATACTCTGGAAACGCTTTCGCCAAGACCTCCTAAAATATTATGCTCTTCAGCAGTAACTATACATTTGGTTTTTGCCAATGATTTTAAAATAGCTTCTTCATCCAATGGTTTGATAGTGTGGATATTAATCACTTCAGCAGATATACCTTGTGCTTCTAATGCTTCAGCTGCGATTAAGGCTTCCCAAACTAAATGTCCGGTAGCTACAATAGTTACATCTGAACCTTCAGTTAAAACAATAGCTTTTCCTATTTCGAAAGGTTCGTCAGCTGGCATAAAGTTTGGCACTACTGGACGTCCAAAACGCAAATAAACAGGACCATGGTGATCTGCAATTGCTAATGTAGCTGCTTTAGTCTGGTTGTAATCACAGGTATTGATTACGGTCATTCCCGGTAACATTTTCATTAAACCGATATCTTCTAGGATTTGGTGAGTCGCACCGTCTTCTCCTAAAGTTAATCCAGCGTGTGAAGCACAAATTTTCACATTTTTCTCCGAGTAAGCAACAGATTGACGAATTTGATCGTACACTCTTCCCGTAGAAAAATTAGCAAAAGTTCCGGTAAAAGGAATTTTCCCTCCTACGGTTAAACCTGCTGCAATTCCAATCATGTTGGCTTCTGCAATTCCAATTTGGAAAAAACGCTCTGGATGATTTTTCTTGAAATCATCGAATTTTAAGGACCCAATTAAATCCGCACAAAGTGCCACAACATTTTCGTTTTTTTGACCTAATTCAGTCATTCCCGCTCCAAAACCCGAACGAGTATCTTTACTTCCTGTATTTGTATATTTTTTCATTTTCCTCCCCCAGCCCCTCCAAAGGAGGGGAGCTCCTATTGGGGTAAATAGGGTTTTAAATTTTTATTTAATGATTCTGTAGCTGTTACTCCCCTTGGGGGAGGCTAGGTGGGGATTAATAGTCGCTTTCTGCTTCAGTATAATTTTGACCTAAAGCAATTTCAAGTTGCGTATCATTTGGTGCTTTACCATGCCATGCATGACTGTACATCATATAATCTACACCATTACCCATTTCAGTATGCAACAATACACAAACTGGTTTTCCTTTTCCAGTTCTTGATTTAGCATCATTCATACCAGCAATAATAGCTTCGATGTCATTCCCTTTTTCTATTTTTAGAACATCCCAATCAAAAGCTTCAAATTTAGCACGAATACTTCCCATAGCTAGTACTTCGTCAGTAGAGCCATCAATTTGTTTTCCGTTTAAATCGATTGTAGCGATAAGATTGTCTACTTTTTTTGCAGAAGCATACATAATGGCTTCCCAGTTTTGACCTTCTTGCAATTCACCATCACCGTGAAGCGTATAAATAATATGGTTGTCACCATTTAATTTTTTAGCTTGAGCAGCTCCAATCCCTACAGATAATCCTTGTCCAAGAGAACCAGACGCAATGCGAACTCCCGGTAAACCGTCATGCGTAGTTGGATGTCCTTGTAGTCTTGAATTGATCAAACGGAAAGTAGCTAATTCAGCAACCGGAAAATAACCGCTTCTCGCTAAAACGCTATAGAAAACTGGAGAAATATGCCCGTTTGAAAGGAAGAAAAGATCTTCTCCAATTCCGTCCATATCAAAACCTTCTTTGCGTTCCATGATATTTTGGTATAAAACTACAAGAAATTCAGCACAACCTAAAGAACCACCTGGGTGACCTGAGTTGACTGCGTGTACCATTCGAAGAATATCTCTTCTGACTTGGATTGTTAAATCGTTTAATTGTTGTGTGTTCGGTTTCATTTGTGTGTTAAAATTAGACTGCGCAAATATAATCAGATAATTTGATTATTGTAAGGTTCCATTTTTAGAATTATCAATAGTTATCAAGGATTTTAGTTTTTTAGTTGCCACAATATTTTTATGAATTTTTGAGTATTTAGTGTCTTTCTGCCAAGTCCGAATATTTTTTTAGTATTTCAATCATTTTATATTGATTGAGATTGCAAGTAATTCACATCCAGCCATGAGCCGCCGTTATAACATTCTACACCATGTGCGGTTAGAAAAACTTGTGCCTGACCACTTCTATTTCCTGATGCACAACACAAAACTAATGGAGCCATAAGTTCTTGTATTTCCTGCATTCTATGCGGAATTTCATTCAACGGAATATTGATTGAACCTGCTACATGACCACCCATAAATTCATCATAGGAACGCACATCGACAATAGTTCCCAGTTTTTCTTTAATTATTTGAGCTACTTCCATAGTTTTATTTTTAGAATTAGTATTTTTTATTGGTTTGACAAAGGTACAATTACACAGCTGGTTTTTGGTATCATTTGTTACGCTACAAAAAAAATTTTGAGTTTGTATTATTTAAAAGCAGCTGATACATAAAGAAATTATCACATAATAATCAGACTGCTTTGAAAATACTTCGTGTAGTAATTTATTTTAAAATTCTATTTAACATTTTATCAAAAGCAGCTGTATTTTTTTTAATTTTCTTTAAAAATTAAATTAGGGAAAAATGTTTTGTCCCAAGAAGATAATTTTGGTTTAGCATATACATTCATTTATAAACTTTTGTTCTATTTTTATAGAATAAGCGATGTCAAGACTATTTTTTTAATCTTATATTCGTAAAAAAATGAATATGCGTTTCTCCTTCTTTATCATCGTCTTATTGAATGCTTTTCTTTTGGTCAACTGCGGTTCTAAAAAAAACACTGACATTTCGTACCTCAATTCTACCGAAAAGAATACTTCAAAACTACCACAACTGAATGTTTTTGTTCCCCGAAAATCAAGTGCGACTGAGGTTCCCGTTATTATTTTTGTACACGGAGGCAATTGGAACAGCGGTAAGAAAGGTACCTACGATTTACTTGGTAGAAATTTTGCCAGCAAAGGCGTGATTACAGTTATTCCAGACTACACGTTAAGTCCTGAGGCTTCTTATGATGATATGGCACAGCAAATCGCGTCTGTAATCCAATGGACAAAAAAGAACATAAGCCAGTATAATGGTAATCCCAGTTCGATTTATATCACGGGTCATTCAGCAGGCGGGCATCTAGGTGCTCTGGCAGTTATGAATCCAAAATATGGAATTGATGCTGGAACTATTGCTGGAATTATCCTGAATGATGCTGCAGGATTAGATATGAAAAATTATTTAGATGGAAATCCACCTACTTTAGAAGATGATTATATCACAACATGGACCTCAAATCCAGAGCAATGGAAAGATGCTTCGCCTATTTATTTCCTAAATAAAAACACGCCACCTTTTTTAATTTATGTTGGAGACAAAACCTATAATTCCATAAAAATTGCCAACAGCCGTTTTGTAACTGCTTTGCAACCTTATCAACCCAATGTAAAGCCAATTCGGTTGAATAAAAAACATGTCCCAATGGTGCTTCAGTATTTCTCGCCTTGGAGCAATCGATTTGACGAAATTATTGCTTTTATGGAAATGAACAATAAGAAAAAACCCTAAGCATATTGATAGGAGCAGCATAATTAAGGTTTTGATATTTAAATCCTAAGAATAAGAAGAATTTAAGTAGGCTTATTTTTTCAAAACAGCATCAATAGAATATTTACCACTTCCTAATAAAAATAGCGCGCAATAGGATAGTAAATACAGTAATGCAGGCTCCATCGATCCTAAATCATCAGCGATGTGAACAATAAATGCGGCAACCGCCATAGTTATAATAAGCGGAATCAAAGCCAGTCTGGTCCATAATCCAATTACTAGTAATGCGGAGCATAAAACTTCGGCAAAAACCGTCAAAGCTAATGATGCCGGAACGCCAATGCCTATTGGATCGCCAAATTCCATGTTGCCATCCATTAACTTCATTAGTTTTGGAATACCATGACTCAACATCAATAAACCAAATGTTAGACGTAAAATAAGCGAAGCCCAATCCGTTGCTTTAGCGGACCATGTACTTGAAGAAATTAATTTTTGAATCATATTTTTAAAGTTTTTAGAATCTTGTTCAGACAAACATAAGATTTTTTCTCAAGATTTTGAAGTACGAAATAATGTATTGTTTCTAAAGTTACAACAACTTATGGATTTTATTATTCCGTTTTAAACGGAATATTTCGATACCAATTACGGTTAGAATTCCTAGAACGTAGGCAAGTAAATCCATCCAAGCAAATGAATTCCCGAGCACAACTCTTGCAATCTTAGAATGTTGCAATCCCAGTTTTTCCACCATATTGAAATACTGAGCGATTTCGATACCAAATGAAAAAACCAAAACAACACTTGCTGCTACCAAAACCGAAACTTTTACAAAGGATTTCAGAAAACAATACAGTAAAATAACCACTAGAAAATCTCCGAAATAAGGTCTTATAAAGTCATCATGAACATACATAGCTATGGCGATTTCTGTCAGGAAAAGTAAAATTGTTAGTATAAAATAGTTGCGGTTATATTGAAACATCTTGGTGGTTAAATTATTTAGGATTTTATTTTTTAGAGCATTCATTTTTTGTTACTCACTTATTTGTATCGTTTTTTCAACCCGTGACAGTATATTATTTTTATGTGTTTCTTAACTATCTTATGGGTTCATAGCACGTAATCTAATGATTATTAGTGGTTCATAGATAATTTATCGCTACTCACTTTGTAGAAACCTAAGAGTAGTTCGGTTTTTTTTATATTGATTTTTACCATCCTCTAAATTGGGCTTGTGTTAAAAAAAGGATAACTTTATTATTATTTGTCTGTTGATTTCATGGTAAACGTTCCGGCGCCTTGAGCCGTTTGCGACTTACGAAGACGAGTATTTTCCTTTAAACGAAAATACAATCTAAAAACGGTAATTCCACTAAATTCGCAAATGGTGCAAGGCGTGTGTTATGCACAGTTTATGTTAATGGAAGTATTATTTCAAAGATGTTTTCTTCATATTCACTTCCATTATATTTCATGTTTTTCGAATGATTTGTATCTATTTTTAGATTTAAAATACCTCCATTTAATTCAATAAAATTTTTTATAATATACATTCCTGTTCCACTACCATTAAGACCTAAATAACATGAAAGCTCACCTGAAAAACCTTCATTAAATATTTCATCTAATTCATATTCGTAAATTCTTAGGCTTAACATTTTAAAAGTAATTATTAATTGTTTTGAATTTAATTTGCTAAAAGTTATATTTAGAGTAGAGTGGGGACAAGTATATTTTGTACAATTGTCAATTAAATGAACTAAAGCAACAGTAATAGTTTCATAATCAACATTTACTTCATCGTAGCAATTTTCAATTTCGACAACGACATTGTTTTCTATAAATGAATCCCAAAATGCTGATAAAGTAGCTTTAATTAATCTATGAATTGAATGTGATAACTTTTCTAATTTTTCATTATTAAATTTATAAAGTCTGTCATATACACTTAATTCTGCTTGAATTAATTTGTTATTTTTTATTATTTTTAAAAGTGAACTACTACTTTTACTTACATTTAAAGTTAAGTTACTTTTAATTGTATCGATTTGTGATTTAGTTCCTGACGAATTAGAATATGGGTCTAAAATATTTTCGGATGCTTGTATGCAATGTGCGTTATATTTTTTTAAATTATGTGTTAGTCTATCGGTAATAGTTATAAAATCTTTTGAAAGCTCTATCTTTAAATCTTTGAAAGTTTCTATAAAATCATGCAATAAAATCGCTTTGCTTTTCCAAATTCTTGTAGAATCAACAGCTTCATTTATGCATAATAATACTTCAATATCTCCTTTCTTAAAAACTCCACGCCTTCTGAACTCTTTTTTTTTGTTACAAAAATACTTTTCTGTCTGATTTGGAATTAAATTGTCTAAACAGCAATCATTTAAATCGATATTTTTAACTAATATTTTACCGTTTTCTTTAATAATAAACCTCATGGTGAAACAGAATGTGTTAAAAAAGTTTTTATTATTGTTCCAATTATAGAACCAGACTGAGCTGTTACTTTAAATGCTTTAAGGACCTTATCGGAATCTATTTCACCTTTATTTTGAACTTTTAATAAGTTAGTTTTAATTAAACTTAATTCTAAAAATTCTCCTGTTTCGTCTTTTACAAGTTTTTGAATTCTCTGAATGCATTCTTCGAGAGAAAAAGCTTGATTTGCAAATTTTTCGGTTAATTTTAAAAATTCGTATGTATCCGCATTTTTCCTTATTCGAGCATCAACAATTGATAAGGTATTATCAAAAATATCTCTTTTACCTTCAGAAGAATAAAGGATGACAGCTTTAGATGGATATTTTTCCTTTAATGCTCTTGCTAATCCAAGACCTTCGTCAGGAAAATTTAATTTTTTACCAACACCTTGAATATCAACAAAAAAAATATGAGTTTTTTCTACATCTGCATGGTCAAGATCCTCAATATCTTTAACTCTTGAACATTGTCTCCATCCATTTGTAGAAATTTTTTCTACAACTTCAAATTTTATATCATCTATAAACAAAATTTTAGTTACACGTTTTATATCGTCTAAACTGCGTTGTGGTATATTAGGTTTTTTATAAAACCAATTTAGTATATTCATCTATTTATTTGTTTTTATCGTTTATGGTTAAATTGTGCATAACTTGATTATAGTCGATACAAACCTTCGTATATACACCCAAATATGGGTAGATAGGCGAAGGTTTGTTTCGCTTTATTGATTTCCAAATATATTCAAATTTTCTTACAAATTATCAAAAGGTATTTTATTTAATAAGGTGCTTTTTTGAATAATAATATTAAGATTTTAGTTGTTGTTAAACCAAATATCGCGTGATGGATTACTTCACTTTTTTGATATTTTTCATAGGAGTTCAGTGAACTTCGTTTGTAGTGGAAATCCTTTTATGAAGCGCAGCGGAGTAAAAGATTACAACGAATAGCCCGACCTTTTTAGGGCACGCCCAAGCCTAAGCACTAAATTGTACATGCATTTTTGAACGCTATAATTGTCTCCTTTTTCTCTTAAAAAGTTGGTGTAATTTGATTTTCATTCCGATAGCTTTTGGGACACTTTTTTACTTTATAGGTTGAAAAACATTTTTTTGATGTAGATTTCAAATTAACCTATCTTTGCCAGCCGAACAATCGGGTGAAATACGTTACTATGAAGTTTGATTTATTAAAAAAAGACCCGCAGTCTAAAGCCAGAGCGGGAAGCATTACTACTGATCACGGGGTGATTGAAACTCCAATTTTTATGCCTGTGGGTACTGTGGCTTCGGTAAAAGGAGTGCATCAGCGGGAACTGAAAGAAGATATCAACCCGGATATCATTCTGGGAAATACCTACCACTTATATTTACGACCACAAACGGAAATCTTAGAGAAAGCCGGTGGTTTGCATAAATTTATGAACTGGGACCGTAATATTTTGACGGATTCTGGTGGATACCAAGTGTATTCCCTTTCGGCTAATAGAAAAATTAAGGAAGAAGGCGTGAAGTTCAAATCGCATATTGATGGTTCCTACCACTTTTTTACGCCAGAGAATGTGATGGAAATTCAGCGTACCATTGGTGCCGATATTATCATGGCTTTTGATGAGTGTACGCCGTATCCGTGTGATTACAACTACGCAAAACGCTCGATGAAAATGACGCATCGCTGGCTGGATCGTTGCATCAATCACCTCGATACCTTACCTTTTAAATATGGGTACGAACAAACGTTTTTTCCTATTGTTCAAGGAAGTACCTATAAAGATTTACGCGCACAATCAGCAGAATATATTGCGAATTCTAACCAGCAAGGAAATGCGATAGGCGGACTATCAGTAGGGGAACCTGCCGAAGAAATGTACGCAATGACTGAAGTGGTTTGTGAAATCCTGCCGGAAGACAAACCGCGTTACCTGATGGGCGTGGGAACTCCTATAAATATCTTGGAAAATATAGCTCTTGGAATCGACATGTTTGACTGTGTGATGCCTACGCGTAACGCCAGAAACGGAATGTTGTTTACAGCAAATGGTACGATAAATATCAAAAACAAAAAGTGGGAAGCTGATTTTTCTCCAATTGACGAAATGGGAATTACGTTTGTAGATACAGAATACACGAAAGCGTATTTGCGTCACCTTTTTGCTGCCAATGAATACTTGGGAAAACAAATTGCAACGATACACAATCTTGGTTTTTATATGTGGTTGGTTCGTGAGGCCAGAAAACATATCTTAGCAGGCGATTTCAGACCATGGAAAGAAATGATGGTGAAAAATATGAGCCAGCGTTTGTAAAATAATTATGAATTATAAATTATGAGTTAGCTCGTAGTTCATAATTTATAACTCATAACTCATAATTTAAAACATGCTTACAATAATAGACAAATACATCCTAAAAAGATATTTAGCCACATTTGCGGTGATGCTATTGTTGTTTATCCCCATAGGAATTGTCGTAGACGTATCGGAGAAGATCAATAAAATGCTGGAAAATAAAGTTCCATTTATGGAGATAGCACTTTATTATTACAACTTTACGGTTTATTTTGCCAATTCTCTTTTCCCTATATTTTTGTTTTTATCGGTGATTTGGTTCACGTCAAAACTGGCCAATGATACGGAGATTATTGCTATTTTAAGTTCGGGAATTTCATTTACACGATTTTTGAGACCGTATATTATAGGCGCATCTATCGTTTCTGTTTTTGTATTACTAATGGGTTTCTTTGTGGTTCCGGCGGCAAGTGAAGGTTTTAATAATTTCAGATACACCTACTTAAAAGGAGGCGGAAGGGAAGCCATGCGCGGTGATAATACGGATGTGTATCGCCAAATCAACGACAATGAGTTTATTTATGTAAACAGTTTTAATACTGAGTCTAAAACCGCATTTAATTTCTCCTTAGAAAAGTTTAAAAACGAAAAATTAGTTCATAAAATCACGGCCAGCAGAATTAAATGGAATCCTAAAGACAGTACTTATACGATGTATGATTACACGAAAAGAACTGTGGGTGTACTGAATGATAAAATTGAAAAACTTCCCCAAAAAGATGCTGTTTTCACTTTTGATTTAGAGGATTTAACGCCAGTGGTTTATATCGCAGAAACCTTGAGTTTAGGAAAATTGAATGCTTTTATTGAAAAAGAAAGAGAAAGAGGTTCTTCTAATATCAATGTGTATTTAGTGGTTTTATATAAGAAATATAGTATTCCGGTTTCCGCATTTATACTAACTATTATTGCGGTTGCAGTTTCTTCTATGAAACGAAGAGGCGGAATGGGAACAAATCTGGCCATAGGAATAGCTCTGGCTTTTGCCTTTGTATTTTTTGATAAAATATTTGGCGTAATGGCCGAAAAATCCAGTATTCCTCCCATGTTAGCGGTATGGTTGCCTAATATTGCTTTTGGAATTTTAGCCATTTATCTACTACGAAATGCAAAACGATAATTTAAAAAGTTATTTAAACCTCCATTTGATTGTTTTTATTTGGGGTTTTACAGCTATTTTAGGCGCTTTAATTACCATAACAGCAGATGCTTTAGTTTGGTATCGCATGTTTTTTGCCGGTGTTTTTCTGGCGTTGTTTTTGGTTTTCAAAAAAAAATCATTTCAAATTCCTTTAAAATCGTTTTTCAAATTGATTTTCGTCGGGTTATTGATAGCGTTACATTGGATCTTTTTTTTCAAGGCGATTCATGTTTCTAATGTGTCAATAACGTTATCCGTTTTCTCGTTGGGTGCTTTTTTTGCATCAATTCTTGAGCCTTTGTTTTTTGGTCGAAAGGTTTTGTGGTACGAAGTCTTTTTTGGACTCATCATAATCGCTGGACTAGCACTGATTATGAAAGTCGAAATCAACTATCTCAATGGTATGTTATACGCTTTGGCATCCATAATATTAGGTGTTTTATTTACGTTAATGAACGGAAAATTGATTGCAGATCACGATCCTTCAGTAATTTCCTTTTATGAATTTCTAGCAGGTGTTTGTTTTATTTCGATTTATTTTTTGTTCCAAGGGAAATTCACCACAGACTTTTTTGTACTCACGGCTCATAATTGGATTTTAATTCTGATTTTGGCTTCTGTTTGTACAGCTTATGCCTTTACGGCTTCAGTAAAAGTGATGAAAAAGTTAACGCCGTACACGGTAATGCTGACTACTAATCTAGAACCCGTTTATGGGATAGTATTGGCGTATTTTATTCTTGGCGGAAAAGAGAAAATGAGCTTTGAGTTTTACATCGGTGCATTAATAATTGTAATCACTGTAATCCTTAACGGAGTTATAAAACACTATCAAAAGAACAAAAAAGAATAATTTTCTCATTGTTTTGAGAAGCAAACTTTTACACATAAATAGAATATTTACCATTTCGAACGATATAAAATTTTATATTTGCGGTTCGAAATAAAAACAAAAACGCAAAAATCCTATGGAATATTTAGATTTTGAGCTTCCAATAAAAGAACTAGAAGAGCAGTTAGACAAATGTCTCGTTATTGGTCAGGAATCAGATGTTGATGTAACGAATACTTGCAAACAAATCAACAAAAAGTTAGAAGAGACTAAAAAGCAAATTTATAAAAACCTTACTGCCTGGCAGCGTGTCCAACTTTCTCGTCATCCTAATAGACCTTACACTTCAGAACACATTTCTAATCTTACAAAAGGAACTTTCTTAGAACTTTTTGGTGATAGAAATTTTAAAGATGACAAAGCCATGATTGGTGGTTTAGGTCAGATAGATGGACAATCATTCATGATTGTGGGTCAACAAAAAGGAATCAATACTAAGATGCGTCAGTATAGAAATTTCGGGATGGCAAATCCAGAAGGATATAGAAAAGCGTTGCGATTGATGAAAATGGCTGAGAAATTCGGCATTCCTGTTTTGACTTTGATTGACACTCCGGGAGCTTATCCTGGATTAGAAGCCGAAGAGCGTGGACAAGGTGAAGCGATTGCTAGAAACATATTTGAAATGATTCGTCTAAAAGTGCCTATTATCACAGTAATTGTTGGTGAAGGAGCTTCTGGAGGAGCATTAGGAATAGGTGTTGGTGACAGAGTATATATGATGGAAAACACTTGGTATTCTGTTATTTCTCCAGAATCATGTTCGTCTATTTTATGGAAAAGCTGGGAATACAAAGAACAGGCTGCTGAGGCCTTAAAGTTGACTTCTGCTGACATGAAAAAACAAAAATTAGTAGATGATATTATTCCAGAACCTTTAGGTGGTGCACACTATGATAAAGAGACTACTTTCAAAACGGTGGAGCAATATATCATGAAAGGTTTTAATGAATTGAAAGACTTATCAACAGAAGAATTAATAGCTCAAAGAATGGATAAATACAGCAGAATGGGCGAATATAAAGAGTAAAATCTTACAAATCAATCTTTAATCCGTCTCGTGCTAAAACCCTAGAACTAGACGGATTTTTTTTGGGTTATAAACAAAAAATAGTTACTTATGAACAATAGTTTGTAACAACTCAATGACAATATTTTTTTAATTTTTGCTACTTTCGTTCTATGGAAAACTTCAGAAATATAAACCCTGTAAAGGTGGATAAAACAACAATTATAAGCTTAGAAAAAGGGAAATTGCCACCTCAAGTTCTCGATTTAGAGGAGGCAGTGCTGGGTGCCATGATGATTGATAAAAAAGGAGTTGATGATGTAATTGATATTTTACAGCCTGATGCTTTTTACAAAGATGCACACAAACATATTTTTGAGGCTATTGTACAGCTGTTTACAGAAACACAGCCTATTGACTTATTAACCGTTTCTGCTCAACTTAAGAAAAATGCAAAATTAGAGTTAGCAGGCGGTGATTTTTACTTAATTCAGCTTACGCAAAAGATTTCCTCTTCGGCACACATTGAATTTCACTCCAGAATCATTTTGCAAAAATTTATTCAGCGTAGTTTGATTCGAATCTCTTCAGAAATCATTGAAGAATCCTACGATGAAACGACAGATGTTTTTGATTTATTAGACAGAGCGGAATCCAAATTATATGAAGTAACACAAGGAAATATCAAACGAAGCTCCGAAACAGCTCAGAGTTTAGTGTTACAGGCCAAGAAAAGAATCGAGGAAATTGCCGGCCAAGAAGGATTGAGCGGTGTTGCAACCGGATTTGATAAATTAGATAAGATTACTTCGGGTTGGCAACCTAGTGATTTAATTATTATAGCGGCAAGACCAGCAATGGGTAAGACCGCATTCGTATTATCGATGGCTAGAAATATGGCAATTGATTTTGGGATGCCAGTTGCCTTATTTTCTCTTGAGATGGCATCGGTTCAGTTGATTACTCGTTTGATATCCTCAGAAACAGGTTTGTCTTCAGAGAAATTGCGAACCGGGAAACTAGAAAAACACGAATGGGAACAATTGAGTACAAAAGTTAAAAATTTAGAAAAAGCACCATTGTTTATAGATGATACACCTTCATTGTCTATTTTCGATTTAAGAGCTAAAGCAAGACGTTTGGTTTCGCAACACGGCATCCGAATCATCATTGTTGATTATTTGCAATTGATGACAGCCGGAGGAAACGGAAAAGGTGGCGGAAATAGAGAGCAGGAGATTTCAACCATTTCCCGAAACTTAAAAGCATTGGCCAAGGAATTAAATGTTCCGGTTATAGCACTTTCGCAATTGTCGCGTGCGGTAGAAACGCGTGGATCTAGTAAAAGACCTTTGTTATCGGATTTACGTGAATCTGGGGCGATTGAGCAAGATGCCGATATTGTATCGTTTTTATACCGTCCGGAATATTATAAAATTGACGAATGGGATGATGATGAAGCTTCACCAACGACTGGACAGGCAGAAATAATGATTGCTAAACACCGTAATGGTAGTATAGAAAACGTTCGATTGAAGTTTATTGGACATTTAGGAAAGTTTGATAATTTAGAAGATTTTAGTGGAGGATATGATGATTTACCTTCAAGTATGAATCAAGATGATAATCCTTTTATTACTAAAAACTTACCATCGGCTAATGAAGCTTTTGGCAGTAATTTGAATGATTTAGATGATGACAGTGATGTGCCCTTTTAATAGTATATTGTAATTGTATAAAAATGCCCTCAAATGAATATTTTTTGAGGGCATTTTTTTGTAAAAAATTATCACTATGTTATTAATGAAATCATAATGTTATTTTATTGAAAAAAATTGAATAACTTAGCTTCGCTTATTTAATAAATTAAGTACTACAAAACTAACCTAAAATAAACTCATGATTATGGACAACGAAAATTTCCCAGGGTCAATTGAAATTTCATTACAAACTGCCGAAAAATGGACCAAAGCGTTTCAAAACAATATTGAAATTGAGGATTCTAAAAAGAAAGTAAATGCTTTTTTAATTCCAAGAGAAAGTCTTGAAGCAGTATTAGCTCTTAAAACAGAAGCTGTGCGTGCTTATATGGGTATAAATGATAATAATGAAAAAACACTCTTGTTTGTAGGAGCAAACAAAGATGAAACAGGGATCTATAGAGACGTTTTTGGAACTTCGGAAACTGAAAAAGAACCTAACGAAGATGAAGATATTAGTATTGTGTATGATGCTTCTAGACCTTGCCCTCCATATGGAGATCCTAACAGTCCACTTCAAAATTGATACTAATAAATTTGATATTTGTTTATTTAGGATATTTTATATTACTACTAAACTTTTTTTTATATTGGCGAGGTTTTTCTAAATATGGGAAAACCTTTCAGTATCTTGTTTATTATCTTACAATTTTGGTAATTGCACAAGTAAGTATGGAAATTTTAGTACTTCAAAGTATAGATAATTTATATTTCGTTCATGTTTACTTTATAGGTCAGTTTTTGTGTTTGGGATTTTTTTACAAATCATTAATGAAGACAAAAACACAAGTTGCTATAATACAATACAGTATGCTTGCAGGTTGTGTAATACTTATAGTTGATTATACAATCAATCCTGAACAATTTTTTAAGTTTAATTTACTTGAAATTGCTCTTACTTCACTACTTGTAGTTTTGTATGCCGTAATGCATTTGTACAACATGTTATTAGAGAAGAAGCAGTATTATTATTTAACTATAGGAATAATTACTTATTTATTAGCAAGTACTGTTTTATTTTTTGTAGGAAATTTAACAATTGGTTTGAGTGATGCTGTTAAGTTTTTGACTTGGACGTTAAATTCGTTTTTAATAATTCTTTTTCAATTGCTTATTTTAGTTGAATGGAAAAAAAGTTTTTACAAAAAAGCAATTAAAAATTAACTTATGTTGAAAAATTTAGCGAATGAGAAAGAAATAGTAGAGATCATTTTTTACATCTCTGGTTTTTTTATTGTCATTGCGGTGACTTTAATTTTATTTTTCTATTTTTCAAGAAAGAAAATAATTCAAAAAGAATTAGAAAAGAAAGACCTAGAGATTCAGTATCAAAAGGAACTTTTAAGTGCTGTAATTATTACGCAAGAAGAGGAACGCAAACGTATTGCACAAGATTTACATGACGATATTAGTTCTAAGCTAAATATAGTTTCTTTAAACAGTTACCTACTTACGGCACCTAACTTAACCGAAAATGAAACACTTGGGATTACAAAAACTATAATTGAGCTCACGAGCAAAGCACTTGATAATTCTAGAAAAATTGCACACGGTTTGTTGCCTCCCGTTTTAGAAAAATTTGGACTTCATGCTGGAATCGAAGAGTTGTGTTTAGAATTTAGCAGTTCTAAAGTAGTTGAAATACAGTATGAAAATAAAACGAGCTTTGATATTACTGATAACGATAGGCACTTGCATGTATTTAGAATTTTGCAGGAATTAATGAACAATTCATTACGTCATGGAAAAGCATCTACGATTTCGATAGTTTTCGAAAAAAAAAATGATGTGTATTGGTGTTTTTATTCGGATGATGGGATTGGTTTTGAAATGAAAAACAACGAAAATCAGAAAGGTTTGGGAATGAAAAATATAGAAAGTAGAATTGCATTTTTAAATGGTAAGATAACTTTTGAATCATCGATAAATAAAGGAATTTCAGTAGTTTTTAATTTTTAAGAAATGAGTAAAACTATTCAAATTATACTGGTTGATGATGAGATTCTTTTTAGAAAAGGAATCTCTTTTTTATTAGGACGCGATTCAAATATTGAGATTATCTTTGAGGCTTCTAATGGTGACGAACTAATTTCTTTTCTCCAAAACAATAAAAATAGTCATCCAGATATTATTATCATGGATTTAAAAATGCCAATAATAAATGGAGTTGAGGCTACTAAAATCATTAGAAAAGAATTCCCGGAAATCAAAATCATTGCGTTGACCAGTTATGATTCAAAATCTTTTGTAGCTAATGTGATTGATGTAGGTGCTGTTTCATATTTGATAAAAAATGCAACACCACAAGAATTACTCACTACAATAAATGAAGTTGCCTCAAAGGGATTTTATTATACGGATTATGTCATGCAAATCATTCAGTCTGATATATTAACAAATAAAAAGACCAAGAGTAATTTTGATAGCAACTTTCTTAGTCCACGCGAGATTGAAGTTCTTAAATTAATTTGTATCCAAAAAAGCACGGTGGAAATTGCGGAGCAACTTTTTATCAGTCCAAGAACAGTTGAAGGGCATAGAAATAATTTGTTGCTGAAAACCGAATCTAAAAATATTGCTGGATTAGTGGTCTACGCCATCCAAAACGGATTAATGTTACTGAATAATTAATTTTATAAAGGAATTGATTACGTTTTTTTGAAAGTAAGCTTCAATAATTTTGTAGTAATCAGAAGCTTTTTTGTAGGTTTTAAATGGGAGTTTTATATTTCTTAATACTTCAAGATAAATTGTTTCCAATTGTTTTTTTTCTAATTTATTTCAAAATCAATTAATAAAATATAGCTCGTGCCATTTTGATTTTTTTATTTTTAAATTTCTTTTTCTATTTTTTTAAGGTGCTATGGAAATAAGAATTCAAAGTAGTCATACAATCTTTTTTATTCATCCCTATTTACACTATTTTAAGTTTGGTTTGATATAAAAATTTCTGATTGTTGACAATATCCCATCCTGATTTAGTATCAGCAAGGTTCTTTTCTGATAAAGAGGTATAAAATTTTGCAATAATGGATTATCGTAAATATACTTTAAAGTGATTTTTTAATTAAAAATATGGTGATAACACATTACATAAAATGTAATTATAAGTATTACCAATATGAATATTGCAGCATTTACAATAATATTTTTAAAATTGACGGGTCTATTTTTTTCTGTTGAATTCATAGTTTTTTTTTAATTTAATGAATTGTAAGCATTTACTAAAGTATGAATAGAAAATTGCTTGGTTATGCGTATTTTTACGTGTTTTATCTATAAACTTTTTAGGAATAGATTTAATCGTTAAATTTTACGTTTATAAATAGCTTACTTTCTATCTTTGAGGTATAAAAATTAAAAATCGATGTCGAAATCCTTTCTATATATTCTTATTTTTTTGCTGAGTATAACAGCAAAAGCTTCTTTTATTTTGTTGCCAATGGATGAATCAAGTCAACAGAATCATCTCAAAGCATACGGAATAACTTATTGGTGCTTAGATAAAAATTATAAAGCCAGTTGGTTGCTTAACTATCGTGGAGGTTCTTTTTTACTGCCAGATGCGGAGGAAATACGCAAAGAATGCCAAATTAGAGGAGTGAGTTTTGAAGTTATTTCAGATGGTGATGAATTAGCAATTCTGAATGAAATTTCTAGTCCCTCTCAAAATATGGAATCTGTTGTATTAGAAAAAGCACCTAAAATAGCAGTTTATACTCCAAAAGGGAAACAACCTTGGGACGATGCTGTGACTTTGGTACTGACTTATGCAGAAATCCCATTTACTCCCATTTATGATGAGGAAGTTTTAACTGATCAATTGTTACTTTATGATTGGTTGCACTTGCATCATGAGGATTTTACAGGACAATATGGTAAATTTTATGGTGCTTATAAAAATGTACCTTGGTATATTGAGCAAAAGAAAGATGCAGAATCACTTGCAAGTAAATTAGGATTTCCTAAAGTGTCTCAAGAAAAAGGCGCCGTTGCAAAAAAAATCAGGGATTTTGTAATAGGAGGAGGTTTTATGTTTGCCATGTGCTCTGCTACGGATAGTTTTGATATTGCTCTAGCAGCGGATGGGGTAGATATTTGTGAAGCAATGTTTGATGGAGACCCGAGTGAAGGAAATTATCAATCAAAGATGAATTACAGCAATTCATTTGCTTTCAAAGATTTTACTTTAGAAAGAAGACCGGAACAATATGAATTTTCAGATATTGATATGACCTCTAAACGAAGAGTTCCTATGGAGAAAGATTATTTTTCATTAATGGAATTTTCGGCAAAATGGGACCCAATTCCTAGTATGTTATGTCAAAATCATACCCAACTTGTAAAAGGATTTATGGGTCAAACCACTGCATTTGATGTCCCTCTAATTAAATCAAATATTTTGGTTATGGGTACTTGTGAGGTCAATGGTGAAGCACGTTACATTCATGGCCAAAAAGGAAAAGGAATGTTTACATTTTATGGTGGTCACGATCCAGAAGATTTCCAGCATCAGGTGGGCGATCCTCCTACGGTTTTGGATTTACATCCTAATTCGCCAGGATATCGTTTGATTTTGAATAATGTATTGTTTCCAGCAGCGAGAAAGAAAAAACTTAAAACGTAGTATAATACAAAAGCCAATCATACTTAACTTTTCTTTCCATAAAAAATGCCCCAAATAGTGTCAAACTTTTTGGGGCATGTTCGTAATCGATTGGCTTTTGTGTTTTAGCCCTGATGGGAGTGACATCCTTTCTTTGCCTTTTTAGGCAGAGAAAGATACAACGGACAGCAGGATTAGCTCCAAAAAAAATTACACGATTCCGTGTTCGTTTTCTTTGTCTAAATATTCTTGTACAATATCGATGGCATTAGTAACAACATCGCTTAATGCGGTGATGAAACTTCCTTCTTCGGCACAATTTATAGCGTGTTTTATCGCTTCAGTTTCTTTAGGTATAATTTCATAGGTAACCGTTTTGCCTGTTTTTTTGATTCCATCAAGGATTAAATTAATGATTTCATCTTCAGTTCTTCCTCTTAGATATTTTTCCTGACGAATGATAATATGGTCAAACATTCGGGCTGCAATAGTTGCACAATCTCTAATGTCTTCATCACGACGATCCCCAACACCGGCAATAATTCCTATTTTTTTGGTAGCTTCAACACTTTGTAAATATTCTTCGACACCTTTATATCCAGAAGCATTGTGTGCAAAGTCAATTAATACTTTGAATTTTTTGAACTCAAAAATGTTCATACGTCCTGGTGTTTGCGCAGCACTTGGAATGAATGTTTGTAATGACAAGCTAATATCTTCAGTTTTGAAACCCCATAAATAACTGGCTAGGGTTGCAGCAAGCACATTAGCAATCATGAATTTTGCTTTACCTCCTAATGTTAATGGAACGTGAGTCGCGCGTTCTATTCGGATTTTCCATTCTCCTTTTTTGATGGTAATGTATCCGTTTTCATATACGGCAACTGTTTTTCCTTCTGCACAAAGTTTTTTAATAAAATCACTGTCTTCGCTCAAACTAAAATAAGCGACATTGCAATTTAAATCGTGTCCTATTTTTACACAATGTTCATCATCACCATTCAATACAGCCCAACCATTTTTTTTGATGCTTTTGACTACAGTAGCTTTTACTCTAGCTAAATCATCTAAGGTGTGAATATCACTTAAACCGAGGTGATCTTCTTGAATATTAGTGATAATTCCAATATCACAACTGCTAAAACCTAAGCCAGAACGGAGGATTCCTCCTCGAGCAGTTTCTAATACTGCAAATTCAACCGTTGGATCTCTTAAAACATATTCTGCACTAATAGGTCCTGTAGTATCGCCTTTTTCCATCATGTGATTTTGAATATAAATCCCATCAGATGTAGTGAATCCTACTTTGTAACCATTGTTTTTTACAATGTGTGCTAATAGTCGTGTAGTGGTCGTTTTTCCATTGGTTCCAGTTACAGCAATTATTGGAATACGGCATGATTTTCCCGGTGGGTATAGCATATCAATTACCGGTGCAGCAACGTTTCTAGGTAATCCTTCAGAAGGAGCTAGGTGCATTCTAAATCCGGGAGCTGCATTGACTTCGAGAATTACACCGCCATTTTCCTTTAAGGGTTGTGTTAAATTTTCGGCCATTATATCAACTCCACAAACATCGAGTCCAATAACTCTTGAAATTCTTTCGGCAAGAAATATATTTTCTGGATGCATCATATCAGTAACATCAACTGAAGTTCCTCCTGTGCTTAAGTTCGCCGTAGATTTTAGGAATACAATTTCACCAATTTTTGGTATGGTTTCTAATGTGTAGCCTAATTTTTCTAATAAATCTTCGGTATCTCTATCGACATCTATTTGTGTAAGTACGTTTTCATGTCCGTAACCTCTTCTTGGATCTAGATTCGTTGTTTTTATTAATTGCTGAATTGTATCTGTTCCGTTTCCAATTACATGAGCAGGAACTCGTTTTGCAGCAGCAACTAATTTATTATCGATTACCAATATTCTAAAGTCGAATCCGGTAATGAATTTTTCTACAATAATGCGTTTGCTATATTCTTTAGCAAAAGCTAATCCTGAAACGGCATCCTCCCAATTAGTAACATTGATTGAAGCTCCTTTTCCGTGATTTCCATCCAAAGGTTTTAACACTATTGGATAGCCAATTTTTTTTATGGTCTCTGCTAAATCGTCTTCGTCTACACAAATACTTCCGCTGGCAACAGGTATGGAAGCCATGTCCAACATTTTTTTGGTAAGCTCTTTATTGCAAGCTATATCTACGGCAATACTACTTGTTTTACAGGTGATAGTGGCCTGAAAGCGCATTTGATTGATACCATATCCTAGTTGTACTAAGGAATTAGTTCCCAATCTTATCCAAGGAATATTCCTAGAAACTGCTTCTTCCACAATACTACCAGTACTTGGCCCGAGTCTTACTCGTTCGCGTATTTCACGCATTTTCTGCAGGTCGGCATTCAAATCATAGTCTGTTCCAGCTATTAATGCTTCGGCAATAGCAACAGAAGATTCTGCTGCAAAAAGGCCTACATTTTCTTCGGTGTAACTAAAAACTACATTATAAGTTCCTGGAGTTTTAGTTTCTCGAGTTCTTCCAAATCCAGTTTCCATTCCTGCTAAAGACTGAATTTCAAGTGCAATATGTTCTATAACATGCCCCATCCAAGTGCCACGCTCCACTCTGGAAAAAAATCCACCACGACAACCTTCTGAACAACGATGTTCAATCATCGAAGGGAACATAGCTTCGATGCGTTCTTTAAATCCTTCTATTTTATTGGTAGGAAACTGTTCCATTTCTTCTAAATCCAATCGCATTTGGATTAATTTTTTTCTTTGGATGCTCCAAATATTAGGACCACGAAGTGCTTGTACTTTTATTATTTTCATAAAAACGGAAAGATTATTTTGAACTAAAAATGGATATAAATGAATTAATTTTAAATGTAATAGATTCTAACTTAGAAAATGAGCTGATTTGACACGTTTTTTTTTTTTTTTGAAAAAAAGTATAGAATCCAACTAAATTAGTTTTTTAAAAATAGGTATCAAAATTTATTGCATTAAAAATAAATATTAAATATTGAGTTTGCGATAATTTAAAAAAAAAGCCTAGTTCAGTGGCTTCTTTTAACTTTTTAGTTATTTTTACAAAATGAATATACTAGGAAAACTAATAATAATAGGAGGTGCAGTAGATAAAGGAAGTTTTACTGAAACCGATATAGATAAAAATGCAACTAGCAATTTAAACTTTTTTGAAACAGGTATTTTAAAAAGGATATTAAACGAGTCAAAACACAAAGAAAATTCACGAATCGAAGTAATTACAACTGCTTCAATCATTCCACGCGAAATAGGTCCAGAATATGTTAAGGCTTTTGAATATTTAAATGCTAAAAATGTAGATGTGCTTACTATAGAAAGAAGGGAACAAGCAGCGGATGAAGAAGTTTTAGCACGACTGAAAGCAGCAGATATTGTTATGTTTACCGGAGGAGATCAATTGCGATTGACATCTATTCTTGGTGGAACAAAATTTCATGATATTTTACTGGATAAATACCATAATGAAGAGTTTATTTATGCCGGAACTTCAGCTGGTGCAGCTGCGGCTTCTAATAATATGATTTATCAAGGCAGTAGCTCTGAAGCTTTATTAAAAGGTGAAGTAAAAATTTCAAGTGGATTAGGTTTAATAGATGGGGTTATTATTGATACCCATTTTGTACAGCGCGGAAGAATTGGAAGGCTTTTTCAAGCGGTTGTTGGTAATCCAAGAGTATTGGGGATAGGACTTGGCGAAGATACGGGATTGTTGATTACCAATAATATGCAAATGGAGGCTATAGGTTCTGGTCTGGTTATTTTAGTTGATGGTCGTGAAATAAAAGATACTAATTTAACAAAAGTTGAACTAGGTCAGCCGATATCAATCTCACATTTAGTAACGCATGTTATGAGTAAATTTGATACTTACAATCTCGAAACCCATAAAATGCACATTCAATCATCACACTACGTATAAATAATATAGCAATTTAGTATTTAGAAAACTGTCTAAATACGGAATTTGCACCCATTACATTATGAAGATAATCATACATGGAGGTTTTTTTTCGGAATCATCCACCAATCACGAAACAAAAGTTGCCAAACAAAATGCATTAGAACAAATCGTAAAGGATTCGTACAATTTTTTGAAAACGCATTCTTCATTGGAAACTGTTGTTTATGCAGTTTCGCTTTTGGAAGATGATGAATTGTTTAATGCGGGACTAGGTTCCCAAATTCAAAGTGATGGAAAAATCAGAATGAGCGCTGCAGTTATGGATGGTGTAACGCAAAAAATGAGTGGGGTTATCAATATTGAAGAAGTTAAAAATCCGATTCAAGTAGCTCAATTGTTAATGCAATATGAAGATAGAGTTTTAGGTGGGAGTGGAGCGACTAATTTTGCAAGAGAAAACGGTTTTGAACCTTTTTCTACAGAAACTCCTCAACGTAGAGCTGAATACGAAGCAAAGTTAAAATCACTTGGAACTGGTACTGTGGGTTGTGTAGCCTTGGATTCAAATGGTGAGATAGCGGTAGCTACTTCAACAGGAGGAAAAGGATTCGAAATTCCAGGACGTATTTCTGATTCAGCCACAGTAGCGGGGAATTATGCCAATTCTTTTTGTGGAGTGAGTTTGACAGGAGTAGGTGAGGACATTGTTAGTAATGCAACCGCAACTAAAATTGTGACTCGTGTTACTGATGGTTTTACACTACAAGAAGCATTTGCTAAAACGTTTAATGAACTTAAGCCTTACGATGGTTTTGCGGGCGCAATTGCTATAGATAGTAAAGGAAATATGTTTCACCAGGACTCGCATCCCAGTATGGTTTTTGCCAGTTTTGACGGAGATAAATTTGAAGTCTTCGATTGATTTAATTCAAAGAAAATTCAATCCAAATAGGAATATGGTCAGATATTATTCGGGCTTCTTTTAATGAACTAAAGTTTTTATAAAATGGGATAATTCCTGAATTTATAATGTTCATTTTTGTAATTTTATAGAACATATTGTCAAATTCGGACGCCAGACATTTATCATTTTTACATTCTTTTTTCAAAGATGTTTTCTGGTTAAACAAAACAGATTGATAGCCCATAGTTTTCAGAGGGTTGAATACGGTGTGCGATTGCGGACAATTAAAATCTCCAACAAATATTAAATTCAAGTTTGGATATTCTTTTGGTAAAAATTTAAAGTATTTTATCTCGGTTTCAGGTTGTCTATTTTTTGTAATAGCGTGAAAATTAACGACGGTAAATTCCTTTTTTTGATATTTAAACGTACAAAAATAAGGCTCTCGATCAATTTCTAAATGGTATTTTTTTTCGAGCCAAGCCTTACCAATCTTTTTTATTTTACTGGTTTTCCAAATAAAAGCATAACGTTCTGTTTTGTAAGCACTACTGCTTGTAGGGTCACTAATTGTATAATCCCACTGCGCTCCTTTGCGATTGAGCTCATTAACTAATCGGGCTACAGCTTGGGCACCGCCATAACCAGCAACAACTTCTTGAATAGCAATAATGTCATAGTCATTTAGTGTTTGTGCGATAAAGTTTATCGTTTTCTCTGATTTTGATTTACCAAGATTTTCTATATTCCAAGAAACGAGCTTGGTTTGTGAAAAACAATAAATGGAAACAAGTAAAAGTAGAATAGAATAAAGAGATTTCAATTTATAGGGACTTTATTTTAAAGTTTTTTAATTTAAGAATAGTTGAAATTACGGGCTATGAATTATTAGTATCCCACTATTTAATGATTATTGAAGTGTAATATTCAGTAAATTCAGGTTTTACCTTTCATGCTAAAACTGATTTTATTGTAAAAATAGTGAAATAACTGTGAAATTTATATTTTGTGATTTTCAATTCTATTCTTTATTTTTTTGTTCTATGACTAATCAAAATAATGAAATTTTATTTTATCTCCTTTTCCAAATACTATATACTAAATAAATAATAAAAATAAAACCTAAAATAATTATTGTGATATGTGCAGCGTATAAAAAATTAGATTTTAAAATAAAAAGTGACGACTTCATAGGTTTGATTTTTTATTGAGTTAAAACGAGATATTTAAAAATATAGTTTTACTTTTTTTGTATTAGCTGTAAAATATAATTAGGGTTTATTCTAAAACATAATGATTTTTTTTGGAGTAGATAATTTTTCCTTTTTGATGTCTGGAAAGATGTTTTACTCGAGGTTTTTCGTCAGATAGGTCGAAAGTGTTTTCTATTGGATCGTCAAATTTTTTTAATGTATAATTGTTTCTATTGATTATTGGATACTTTTCATCCTTGTCATATTGCATATTCCTTAGTTTTTCAGGTTGTTTTTTTGAAGTATAAGCGAATGTTGCTATGAATAATAATAGCCCTAGAATAATTATGTTTTTCATTTATTTTTAAATGGTTTTTTAACTACAACATGCATTCACTATTTTTTCTCGAATTTTAAAAACTTTATTAATTTGCTTTTTGGTTAATAACTCTTTTTTTACGCCTTTATTCAGTTTTTCGCTTAAGACCTCGGATTTTACTTTTAAGTAGGGGTATTTTGATAATGAAACGCTATTACCTTTAAGAGATTTTTTATAATGTAAGAGGTATTCTTTGACATAATTATTATATTCCTTGATTTTTTTATCCCATTTATCAAGAATTATTTCCTCTTTATTTTTTTCTTGCACGTTCTGAAAGGTATTAGTTTCGCTTTTCTTCATGACCTAAATTTTTTTAGATTATCAAAAGTAGCTTTGATTAAAGAGATTATCTTACGGGATTCCGTACTCTATTAATAAAATATAATAATTTAGGAAGGTATGGTGTTACGCCACTTATTAAATATTCTGAATTAGTACATTTAAATTAAAGAGCATTAGATTTTTATCCAATTACTAGCAATCCAATCTAATAATTGAGTTCGGTAGATTTCTTGTTCTAAATTGGGATGTTGTAAAAAACTTTCTACTCTTTGAAAACTTGCTCGGGTTTGAGGGACCTTATATTTTTTTAGAAACTGATTACAGAAATGAATTACTTCCAACTCTTCTGATTTATCAACATAAATCTTATCAAGAACTTCAATGGTTTTAGGAATATCATTAGAATCTATTGTTTGTGAATATCCAGTAAATGCTAAGTCTTCTCTAGTAAAATCTGCCATTTTATATGATTTAAAATTATATTAGTCAAACTTAATATCTTTAGAAATCATATTTTTACGGGAAACCGTAAAAGAGGTGTTTATTTTAAAAAATAGAGCAGATTCAACTGTAA
The DNA here is from genome assembly GCF_003350545.1 of Flavobacterium glaciei. GTDB lineage: Bacteria > Bacteroidota > Bacteroidia > Flavobacteriales > Flavobacteriaceae > Flavobacterium > Flavobacterium glaciei. The sequence goes on along the minus strand of NZ_QQBA01000001.1, from coordinate 4,345 downwards.
GATTTGAAATTGTCTATTTTCATAAATTGTTTTATCAATTTTTCTTTTTTTCTTTTTTTTGAGTTTTTTAAACTAAACCTAAATCTTTTGTAATAGCTATTAGGTGTACATTATTATTGGCTTTGAAATAGATTTTTAATTTATTGATACGTTTTTCGAGACTGCTGCTCCCATTTGGAATTATTCCGGAATCTTTAAATTCTGATGAAATTTCTTCCAGAGTTAAGCCTTTGGACAATGATTTTAAAAGTGAAATGTCATAGGATTCAATTTCAAAAAGTGACTTATCTCTTAAAGCATGAGATATTTCAGCTGATGGTTTTATTTCTTCATTATTGTATAGGTGTTGAATCGATTTTTTTAGCTCAGGAATGCTATCTCTTCCTTTACATACATAGGCATTAATTCCCAAGTTATTGAATAATGATTTTATTCTAAAAGATTTGTCTTCTATAGAGAATACAATAGTTTTGATGTTGGGTTGTACTTTTTTTACAGCCTCAATTAATTCTTCACCGGAGTTCAGCTTATTTTCTCTATGATCTGGTTTAAATGATAAATCACTAATTAATAAATCATAGGGCTGATTGTCATGAAGTGCTTTTTTTATTTTTAAAAAAGCATCATCACAGTATTTGGCATGGTGAATTTCTAATATAGAAACTTCTTCCAAAGCTTTAACAACTGCTATGCTAATACTATCTAAATCTTCGGCTATTAAAACTTTGTGGAACATTGAATTGAGTTATTATATTGGAATAATAAATTGTACTTTAAATCCTTTATTTGATTTAGTTTCAAAAGTAATTATTCCTTTTATAGCCTGAATACGGTTTTCCACATTTTGAAGACCATTTTTTGAATTTAATTGTTCTATTGTTGTTCCAACTCCGTTATCGGTATAATTTATCTGTAATTTTTTTTCATTTTGTTTGAAAGTCAGTACAACTAAACTGCATTGACTATGTTTTTTCATATTGACAAGCAATTCTTGAAGTATTCGATAAACAATAATTTTTTTATTACTCTCTATAGCCAACCAATCAACCAAATCGATACCATTTGTTAAAACATTGACATTATCAGTATTGAATCCTGACATCATTTCTTTTAAATGAGACACAAATAATGTTCCTGTTTCTACTGTGCTGTTTTCACGGGATATATTTCGTGTTCGGGAATAAATAGTATCCAGATTAGTTAGTAATATTTCTTTATTCTGGCTGGTAGATAAATCTTGTGTTTCCGCAAAAGCCATAGTATGATAGACATCATTCGATAACTCATCATGAAGTTTCTTAGCAATTCGAGTTTCAGTATCGTACGAGGTTTTTATTTTTTCTCTTTTGTTTTTGGCTACTAGATAATTATATATAGTTACACTTATCATAATTATAATTCCAATAATTAAGTATAATATTAAATTTCTGTTTTTTTGTCGTTCTAACAGAAGTGCATTTTCCGCCTTTTGCGTTTTTAAATTTAGGTTTTCTTCCCTCTCTTTCTTGGAATCGTATTTGATTTTGGCAAATTGATTCTTGGCCTTTTGTCTGACTTTATTGATGCTGTCATTGATGTGCAGGTGTAATATGGAGAATTCTTTCGATTCATTTCCCGAGCTGTTCTCTATTAATAATGCTAATGATTTTAAGCGATCATCTACACTATTTATTTTAGTTGCTTTTTCATACGCTAAATGTGCATAATCATTAGATGGTTTGGGTTTGTTTTTTTTATGAAATTCTGAAAGATGCATATAACTTGCGATCATTCCAAAGTCATCTTTTATCTGTTTTCTTATTTTTAAAGATTGATTTAAATGGTCAAGACTTTTTGAATTACCTATTTTATAGTAGGAAAAGCCTAAATTATCGAGAACTCGGGCATAGTTTTCGGAATTATTAAGAACTTCTTTTTTTAGAGTCAGAGGCATAAGGGTTTGTATGGCGCGCTGATATTCGTGCCTGTCCATATATACAACTGCGACATTGTTTTGAAGAATTGCTTTTTGTAATTCATCTGTAGCTTCTTGATAAGCTAGGTTGTAATTAGTAATAGCATTGTCAAAATCCAATAGGTTCTCATAATTGATACCCAATATATTGTAAACAGCACACTTGTAATAGGGATTTGTGGTTTTTTGGAAAAAAGAAATGGCTTCAGTAGCCGTAGTTTCACTACTTGAATAATCGCCTTCATTTTGTTGAATAATGGACATTTTCAGTAATGAATATATTATCTTTTCACTATCCGTAGTTACATTACAAGCTAATTTTGATTTGTTGTAATAATAAAAGGCACTATCATTTTCTTGATTTGCCATGTGTTTTTCTGCAAGAGTTAAATAGGCAGAATAATTAGTATTGGTTTTAGGTTTGCTATTATTTGGTTGTTCCTTTTTACAGGAGGACAACGTATAAAACGTTGCCAGTAAAAGAATGATAATCGGGAAATGTAACTTTTTTTGTACCATTTCCCGAAAATACAGATTTTAATTAGAATATGAAAACGGTCTAATCAACAATTTACATTATCGTTTTGGAGGAGGAATGGGAGTTTGCCCATTTTGTCCACCAATATCGTCAGCTTGGACATCTGCAACTATTTGTTTATCATTATTGTTTGGAGTTGTTTCCATTTCATCATTGGTACAGGAAACCATCCCAACGCTTACGATGATATAGCATGATACTAAAATTATTCTTTTCATTTTTTCATTTTAAAAATTAGACATAGTTTGGCCTGTTCGATATTTAAATCGAATCATGCTAGTAGCAATCATTGTGAAATCTATGAACTGCGGTTTTGCTTTTTGGGAAGTGAAGTGAGCTGTAACAGAATCGTTTGGTTATACTTCCCGAATAAACTTGCTATACTGTTTAGCGACACTTTTTTTAGAACTAGTTTTGTACATTTGTCCTTATTGCAATTCAAGACATGAACTAATTCTGAAGCAAAGGAATGTGGTCTTTGTTAGTTGATTTCTAAGAAATTCCGGTAATTCCAGTAATTCGGTTAGATTCCGTTTAATGTTTGTTAATGCCTGTAAATGCTTATGAATAAAATTACTTTTGAAGAGTATAAGAGTGCGATTAAAAGCCAATATGAAGAAAATAAATATGTAGATGTTTCGGGTATTTTATTAAATCCTACACCAGCTCAATTGCGAAATCTTTGCTTAATGATTTTCGATAATTCGTTGTCTAAATCAGATGAAAATGTATTTAAATTATTTTTTAATTTAAAAGAAGAACAGTGTATAAGGAAGTGTATTGAAAATTATGATATTGCAAGATTTAGGCCTATAATTTCTTTTTTAAAAGGGGAAAAAGATTCTGAGAATACAACAAGAATTGAATTGGCAGCCATTCTTATTGATTTTAATCCAAGACCTTATAATAAATATTTGCTTAATGGAAAAATTGATGCAAGAGGAAAATCAGAAGCTTCTACATTAGTCGAAGTAAAGGAATTGATAGAGAGTAATTCTGAAGAAAGAAGAACGGACGAGAAAGCAGGAGCAACAAATAAAAGTTTAGCAAAAAAAGCAACCATTTTTTTTGCTGTATTGTTATCCTTGTTTTTTATGGGATATACTGTAAAAGGGCTGTTTTTTCCGGAAAAGGAATGCATGATGTGGAAAGAAAATCATTACGTCGCAGTTGAATGTTTAAATGATACTGGAGTACTAGGGCAGATTATCCCTATTGATGAAAATGTGATGAAGTTAAAAAAATTGGATTCTAATAAGAAGCTGAATTTCTTTAATAACGATAAGCCTATTGTTTGGTATTACAAACATGATGGAGTTGTAGAACTTTTTAATGCTCCCGGATTACATCCTATAAATGAGAAACCATTAAAGCCTATAACTAAATATATGATTAAGAAATACAATTTGAAGGAATGAGGATACCATTTGGAGCTGAAGATAAATCTAGTCTTTGCATCTTCTCTTTAATTCCATCCAGCATGAATTGCCTTTAGCTTTAGCTGTGAGAAAAAGGGATTCTAAAGTGGTTTTACCTAAAAGACTATGGATTGACTATTTTAGCAAAAAAAGACACCTCACAGAAAACAAAAAAAAACCAATCTTTCGATTGAGGTTTCTATATAAGTAAGTAATCTAAATTGAGTTTATAAAACGTTTATTTTACTTTGTTAAGAATTGCTTTGAAAGCATCTGGGTGGTTCTTTGCTAAATCTGCAAGAACCTTACGGTTCAATTCAAGAAAACGTAAGGGTATATTGAGGGCACTGAAAAACTTCGCTTATTTTGATTAGAGTCGTTTTTTAGACAATAAAGAAACGCTTATAACAGGATTTTAAACATCCGTTATAAGCG